>JBMNNW010000061.1:0-30066 GCA_050942735.1 Armatimonadota bacterium | reverse complement strand
CGATAAGTTCCGTCTTTTCCTTGACAATCTTGCGGGGGGGGGTACACTCTACCCACGAGACAAGCCGCAACGTGAGTAGTTACCACCGATGGTGTGCTGCACGCGCTTCGGCCGTAAGTTCGAGCGAGTCCGACCCGCCTGCACTCAGCGCAGAGAGAACGCCGCGGGTCGTCGAGGAGTTGCGTTCGATGGATCTGCCGCTGCCGATCATCATGCTGACCGTCGCGGGCATAGTCGCCGCGGCGACGATCTCCGACGCACAGGCTCGCCCGCGGATGACGTTGCATCTCAACGGCGCGGCGTGGGCGGGCGACGCCGACGAGCTTTTCCTCGCGCCGGGCGTGTCGAACCTGCTTGATGTCAGCCCCGCCTGGGACGCCCTCGATGCGGCGCGAGTCGAGATCGTCGTCGAGAAGACGCTCCCTGATGACCGCGTGGAGGTGCTGCGCGCCACCGCGGACGAGGGGCAGGTGCGGCAGTTCGCACTCGGCCCGATGACGGCCCCGGTCGTCTTCGAGTATGAGGCGGGTGTGGTCTACCAGCGCGGCTATACGCTGCGGGTCAGCCTGCGGGCGGACGGTGAGCCGGAGCCGATCGCGCAGGTCAGCTTCCACCAGGACCTCGCCATCGCCGAACAGACGCGCCATGACGCCGACGGTGCCTGGCAGACCGCCGAGGCCCGCGATCCCGCCACGGCGGGGCCTCAGCGGCTGACCGCCGGCGACGCGCGGCGTGTGGTCTACTGGGGCGGCATGGGCGTGAGCGCGCCGCTGGAGCTGAAGCTTGCCGGGGCGGTGATGTCCGATCAGGACGCATTCGAGGTGCAGTGCCGCCTCAACGAAGGCGCGCTCGTCGAGAGCATCAGTTGCCGGCTGCAGATCGCCGACGCGGGCGGGGCGGTGCTGCACTCTGAGGATTTCACGCTCGACGAGCCCGGCCGCTGGCGGCGGATCGAGCACGACGTCACGGCCTGGCCGCCGGGTGACTACGCGGTGACGTTGTGGCCGGTCATCGAGGGCGAGGTGTGGCGGGAGGGCCCGGAGGTGGCGTACCGCAGGCGGGCGATCGACCCCGACGCGGTGCGCATCAGCCCGCTGGCCCCATGGGAGATGCGCCGCGACCGCGCACGCGAGGAGGTCGTGATCGACGACCTTCCCGCAGCCGCCGAGCAGTTCGGCGACGGCCTCCCCGAGGGCTGGGAGACCGTGCGCGACGGGGGCGCGACCGCGCTCGCCTCGCAGGGCAGCGTCGCGACCGAGCCGGTTGTCCTGAACGCGGGGCTGTCGGGGCACTATGCGGTGTTCGCGCGCGGCCATGGAGCGGGCTGCCTGATCCAGGCGGGCGATGATGCGCTGATCCGGCCGCTGCGCGGGGGCGGCGCCGAGGTGTTCATCACCGCGGCCGACCTCACCGACGCGGCCATCCGCATCTTCGCATACCACGCGCTTCACTCACCCGACAGCGGGCTGCGCCACCTCCGCCTCGTGCCGGTTACCGCAGAGTCCGTGCGGGCGATGTACGACGAGACCTCGAACCCGCCGGTGGAGCTGCGCGGAGTTAATGACTGGTGCGAGTATTTCGGTGGTGCCGTCCGGCTCGAGTCCGACCAGTTCGCCACGATCATCGGCGGGCAGGCGGAGATCGGGCTGCGCACCATCGGCTGGTCGATCGGCCGCTCATGGGTCGAGTACCACACCGACCTGCCCAACACCACGCGCTTCCCGGCGGTGCCGCTGGATGAGGCCGCGGAGGTCTTCGATCGCGCCGACAGCTACCGTGGGCGCACGGTGATGATCAACGAGCACCGGCCGCTGCAAAGCGCCCTCGAGGCGCGCGCTCGACACGGCGTGCGACTGCTCCCGTGGCTTGCGATGCAGCGGCACTACGGCACCTCCTACGGGGGCATCTTCGCCTCCGAGTTCTTCCGCGGCAACCCGCAGTGGTGGCGGTGGCGCAAGCACCATCCGCGCGGCGATGAGGCCCGGCGGGAGGCAAACGCGATCTGCTACTTCTTTCCGGAGGTGCGCGCGGAGCGGGTGGAGATCCTCGTCGATGCGGCCTCGCGCGGCGCCGACGGCCTGCTGATCGGCTGCTGCAGGCAGGTGCCGATGCTGCTCTACCACCCGGAGATGATCGCCGAGTACACGCGCCTCACCGGCGTGGACCCGCTGGCGATCGACGCGACGGACGGAGAGCGTTACGAGGACTGGATCCGCTGGCGCGCCGACTTCTTCACCCAGGTGCTGCGCGACCTCCGCGAGCGGCTGAGAGTGCTGGAGCGCGAGCAGGACCGCGCGATCCCCGTGATCGTGCGCATCCCCTCCGCGGACCGGCTCTACAACCTCGCCGCCGGGCTCGACGTCAGGCGCTGGCTGGAGGAGGGCCTGGTGGATGAGCTTCAGCTCGATCCGCTGGAGATCTGGGGCGGGCGCGCGAGCCACGATGTGACGCCGTGGCTGGAACTCGGGCGGGAGTTCGATGTGACGATCGTCGGAGGGATCGGGGCCACGTGGATGAGCCATCCCGTGGTCGGGCTGCACCGCGCTCGGGGGCTGCTGCTCGCGGGCGTGGACGGCATCGAGACCTATGAGACCGAGCTGCTCGCCCGGTCGGGCGACCGGCGGTGGGTCATGCCGATGTTCGGCAACCTGCAGCGGCTGGAGCAGTTCCTGCGTGAGACCAACGCCGAAGCCTGCTATCCGATCACGGCGGGCAACGCGCACCTGGCCCATGACAACCACTCGCGCTGGACCGACCCGCGGGCCCACTGGACGGTCTTCGGAGTGACGCCGGTGAGCCTGTAGCGCCCGGCGGTCCGGCGAGCCGCAACTCAGAAATGCGCGACCGGAGGGACGCACAATGAAGTGCCTGATGCCCGCAGTCCTGTTCAGCGCGGCGCTCGCGGTGACGTGCGCGCCGACGGCCCCCGCGGCCGGCAGTTTCGACGTGCTGGTGGAGCCGACCACGCCGATCCCGGCGGGCGCGTATCCGCTGGAGTTCTCCTTCCCGCTGCCCGAGGGCGCGGTGAGCGACGTCTCGCAGGTGCAGGTGCTCGACCGCGGCGCGCCGGCACCGGCCGACCTGCGCGTCCTCGCGCGCTGGGACGACGGCTCGATCAAGTGGCTGCGCGCGGTGGTCGTGAGCACTGTCGCCGGCGCGGCCCCGGGGCCGCAGCGCTTCCTGCAGGTCCGCTTCGGCGACGACGTCGAAGCCCCGGCCGGAGACCCGCTGCCGGTCACCGAGGATGGGGAGACCGTCACCGTGTCCAACGGGGTCTTCGAGGTGACCATCGGCACGCGCGGCATCGAGCGGCTGGCGCTCAACGGGCAGACCCTCGCGCTGGGCGACGCCGTGCGCGTCATCGACCAGGACGGTGAACTCTACGACGGGTGGGCCGGGGAGCCGCGGGTCACGGTCACCAGGCGAGGCGCGGTCGCGGTCGAGGTGGAGATATCCGGCGCCTCCGCTCCCCCCTTCAACTTCCGCAACCGCTACACGATCTACCGCGACCACCCCGTCATCCGCAGGCAGACCTACATCGAGAGCGCCGAGGAACGCGATGTGCGGATGGTCACCGTCAACGCCCTGCAGCTCGCGCCCGAGCTTGACAGCGTCGCGATCCTCTCGCGCGAGCCGCACCGGCTCGAGCAGCCCGGCGGCGCGGTCTACTGGCAGATGACGGAGCCGCAGCCGGAAACCTGGGCGCTCGCGGAGATCGCCGACGGCGGTGAGACGCAGGTGCTGCACCGCTTCGTCGCCGATCCGTCCGAGGACCCGATCATGGGCGTCACAGGCGAGCGGACGGGCTACCTGATCGACGCCTTCGGCGAGGACGGGGGCATCGTGTTGTGCGGGAATGTCAGGCAGTGGGGCCGCGACGCGGGCCTGTGCGTCGCTGAGACCGCCGACGGCCGCGAGGTCGCCATCAACGCGCACGGCATGTGGCCGCGGCACGGTGATGAGCTTTACGGCAGGTCATGGCGCTGGTACGAGGGCGTGGCGAAGAACTTCATGACCTCGATCCTCGTGCACGAGGGCCCCTTCACCGACGACATCGCCGCGGCGGCGGTGGCCGCGTATGAGGGGCCGCACGTGATGCCCGACCCGGCATGGGCGCGCGCGTCGGGTGTCTTCGGCTTCGACGCCGACGACCTCGCCTTCGAGACGCAGCTTGCGCCGATCCGCCGGTGGGTGGAGCTTGCGCAGGTCTCCATCGCCGAGTACGAGAAGCGCGACCGCGAGCGCTTCGCGCAGAGACTCGGCGGGCTGATGAGCGGCGAGATCTACCGGGGCCTGGGCTCCGGGAGCGGCACCGGCGGGGACCTCAACCGCGCGGTCAACGATACGATCCACTGGTTCATCGAGGCGTGGCGCAAAGGCGACGGCCGGCTGCTGGAGGCCGCGACTGAGATCGCCTACGCCGAGATCGACCACGGGATGTACCACGTCGGCGACCCGGACCTCGTCGGCAAGACCCACTACCACGGGCACTGGGGCGGGCTGTCCTCCGGCGACTACGGATGCCGCAGCTTCGCCGGCGAGACCGCCTACCTCGCTACCGGCGACGACTACTTCCTCGACTCGTGGCGGCTCGAACTCGATGCCCTGATGCGCACCAGCAGGTGGAGCTCGCGCAGTGGCGGGTACACGATGGTGAACATGGTCTGGGCGTGGGAGCGGTTCGGCGACGATCGCTACCTCGAGAAGGCCAACGAGATCTTCCAGTTCGCCCTCGAGCGGCAGCGTCCGGACGGCTCCGCAACTCAGAACCTCAGCGAGGGCAGCGACCTCAAGCCGTGGATGATGGGGATCATCAGCCAGGGCGTCCTCGAGCTTCACCGGGTCGATCCGTCCGAGGAGAAGCTCGGCTTCCTCCGGCGCATCTCCGACTATCTTGTCGAGCAGCAGCTTCCCGACGGCTCGTGGCTCTACATCGTGGACGAGGAGAACCCGTGGAAGCAGGGAGCGGGCACCGCGACGGTCGCTCCCCAGCTTGTGCGCATGTTCCACCTGACGGGCGACCAGCGCTACCTCAAAGCCGCGCAGCGTGCGACGATCTGGCTCTTCAACACCGCCGATCCGGACGCGGAGATCGTGCGCGTCCGCCACGCGCCCGGCAACAACGTTGACGGCAACCCCTCGCACACCACCTGCTCCTACATCTTCTCACTGTGCGCGCGGATCTCCGACGCCTGCCGCCGGGAGGGCCTCCCGTTCGTCGTCTCTGCGCGCGTGCCACTGGCCCAGGCCGAACACTGGGGCGTCACGCGCATCGATGAACTTGCGCCGGGACGAATCGCGCTGGCGATGGCTCTCCCCGCGGAGATGGGTGAGGGCACGCTGCAACTCGGCGGCTTCGAGGCCGGTGAGGCGCTGGCGGCGACGGTGGGCGAGCGCGCTCTCTCCGTCACCGCCGACGCCCGTGGGATGGTGACGCTGACGATTCCCGCCGCCGAGGAGATCGCGGTGGCGGTGCGCCGGGACTGACCGCGCCTGCCTGAAGAATCCCGGGAAAACCCACTGTTTATGAAGGTGATCATGAGAATGTGGGGAAATTCATAGAACACGAGATGTCCGACACGCGCTGTATGATCCGGCGTCCGACGGTTTGATCTGCACCGAGAGAGGGAATGCAGATCATGAGTCCTGAGAACCGGGTCGATCAACGAGTTCATGCGATTCTGCAGGCGTATCTGGCAGCTTAGCTAAGTCCGGCTCTAGCATCGGTGATCATGCAGGTCATCGGTGATAAAACACGTCAGGTTACACGGTCGTGTCACAGGAGGCAGTCTGTCATGCAGGTGCAAAGACGAGGCTTCACGCTCATCGAACTACTGGTGGTGATTGCGATCATCGCGATCCTCGCGGCGATCCTCTTCCCGGTCTTCGCCCGAGCACGAGAGAAGGCACGCCAGACGAGTTGTCTGTCGAACCTCAAGCAATTGGGACTGGCTGCTCTGATGTATGTTCAGGATTACGATGAGACGCTCCCGCCCTACGGAACCCTGACGCCCGAGGGAATACGGGGTCACGGCTACTACGACCTCATCTACCCCTACATCAAGAACGCTGAGCTGTTCATCTGCCCCAGTCAGCATGACTACAACCCGGCTCGCTGGGTGGAACACCGAACCGGCAATCCGGTAGGAGAGGGCGTATACCTGCGCTACATCCGCTCGAGTTACACGGGTGTGCGCGCCCTCAGCACCCGCATTCCCTACGCCCCCTTCACCGATACGGGACTGAAGATCGCCGGTTTCGAGAGGCCGGCCGACACCATATTGCTCTTCGACTCCTACTGCCATTACGTCGTGCGTCCTTCACAGGTCGGTTTCGATGACACCACGTATGAACCGATCCCCCTTCCCGCTGAGGGCTGGTACTCGCCCGCCTGGCACGGGGGACTGTACCCGCGCCACAACCAGCAGGCGAATTTCGCGTTCGCTGACGGCCATGCCAAGTCCATGGGGCAGGCTCCCGGCCTGAGCGCGTTCACCTACAACAACTGGCCGAACTGAGCTGCGGCTGCAGAGGGCTGTTCGCGAAGGATCGAGTCAGCAGCCTGACGCTCCACGGCGGGCGGGGTAGAGACCGATACCCCGCCCGCCATTGACTCGCGGCGCTGCTCGTGATCGGCGGGCTGCCCATCAGGGCAGGTGGTTCGCCTGCCTGGCCGGTGCCACCTGGCGGGCTGTCGATCTCTTCGGGAAATATTTCTGCAGCATGAAGGTGTTTCGCGTAGTGTGAAGAAATGTAGTCGCTAATCGCGGAGCGGCTGACGGTACACCCCCGCCGCGTGGCCCGCCGACTGTGAGATGCCGCGGGCATCAGGTCGCCGCTCGGACAACCGGCACGTTCGACATCCTCAGAAGTCAGAGTACGCACGGATCACGTACAGGGCACTCCAGGGGCCCGCCGCGCTCGAATTGAGCGTCGGTGTGCCCACAGTTGTGAATGGCAGGCCAACACAAAGGAGGCAGTGTGATGCAGAGGCAGCGAAAGGGCTTTACGCTCATCGAGTTGTTGGTGGTGATCGCGATCATCGCGATTCTGGCCGCGATACTGTTCCCGGTCTTCGCCCGAGCGCGCGACAAGGCGCGGCAGGCAAGCTGCACGAGCAACCTCAAGCAGATCGGCGTCGCCCTGATGATGTACGCGCAGGACTATGACGAGCGCTTCCCGCCCTACGAGGTCAACCACGGCACGAGCACCAGGCGGGCCAGCGCCGCATACGATCTGGTGCACCCCTACATCAACAACGAGGAGGTTCACGTCTGCCCGAGCGGTGAGTATGACACCACGTCCAGCACCGGCCATGGTGGAGCGGCGACACGCGGCGGCTTCGACGTCACCGGCCCCGGCGTCCTCACCACCGGCATCCGCTCCAGCTACAGCGTCGTGCGGCAGCAGAGCGACCCGGCGCAGCACGTCATCCCGACGCCGTTCCCCTCCAGCGGCCGCAAGATGGCCCAGTTTGAGCGCCCGGCCGAGACCATCATGGTCTTTGAGGCGGTCAGCTACTACGTGGGGAACAAGGCGGGCATCGGCTTCAACAACGACGACACTCCCGCCCTCTGGCACGCGACCACGACGGGGCGCTGCGGCCAGATGATGTACCGCCACAACCTGCAGATGAACGTGGTCTATGCCGACGGGCATGTCAAGTCGGTACCGAAGCTCACGGACATCCGTGCGTTCATGCCCTACTAAGGCGCGTGAAGCACGCAGGCAGACAGGCGGTCCGGCGACGCCATGACGGCAGATCGGATCGCATGACGACGACCGTGCAGTATCCCGGCGTTCTCCTGCGGGCGGGGCACAGCACCCGCCCGCAGGGCACCGCCGCGGTTGGTAGCCCGTGAACAGGCCAGCGGGTGCCGGAGACCCGGCAGGAATCTCGGCACGTTCCGGTCATCTGTGGCAGGAGGGATGATTGTCTCCGGCCGCGAATGGTTATCATGTGTCTGGGGCAAACATGATGTGACGCAGGTGTCCGCCCGGCGGCGGGGAAGGGGCGCAGCGTCGATCGAGGGAGTTGCGTTTGTCATGATGGGAATGCGTTCGGCAGGGGTGTGGGCAGTGATCGCGCTGGCGTGCTTCGGTGCGCTGGCGCCCTGCGGCGCCGACGATCAGATCCCCGAGATGGAGCCGCTCAACCGCTTTCCGCGGATGGTGCAGGAGTACCTCACCGCCCGTCTTCGCGCGGTCTACGAGGAGAACACTCGCCGCGTGATGGCGCTGGAGACCGAGCGCGACGCCCGCCGCTACGCGGTGGACCTTCGCCGGAAGATGCCCCACATCTTCGGCCACATGCCGCTGCGCACCGAGTTGAACCTGCGCGTGACCGGTGAGCTGCAGCGCGACGGATACCTGATCCGCAAGCTCATCTTCGACAGCCGCCCGAACTTCCCCGTGACCGCGAATCTCTACATCCCCCAGGGCTTCGAGGGGCCGCGGCCGGCCGTGCTGGCCCTCTGCGGCCACTCCATGGACGCCAAGGCCTACGAGCCCTACCAGGCCTTCGCACAGGCGCTGGCGCGGATGGGCTACATCACGCTGATCTTCGACCCGATCGGCCAGGGCGAGAGGGTGCAGTACCACGACGGCGAGGGCGGCTCGCTGGTCGGCCGCGCGGTGCTCGAGCACAACTTCGCGGCCCGCCAGCAGCTTCTCGTGGGCGAGTTCATCGGCACATGGTTCGCGTGGGACGGAATTCGCGCGATGGATGTGCTGCTGGCGCAGGAGAACGTCGATCCCACGCGCGTGGGCGTCACCGGCAACTCTGGCGGCGGCAACATGACGGTCTACGCGGTGGCGACCGACCCACGCATCACGATGTCCGCGCCCTCCTGCTGGGTAACAAGCTGGCATCGCAACGGCGTGAACGAGGAGCCGATCGACGCCGAGCAGTGCGCGCTCAACGCGCTCGCCCTCGGAATCGAGCAGGCGGACCTGCTGCTGGCGCGCGCTCCAACCCCGACGATCCTCATCACCCAGGAGCAGGACTTCTTCGACCAGCGTGGCTCGGTGGAGGCATTCGAGCGAATGCGGCACGTCTACGGGCTGCTGGGCGCGGAGGAGAACTTGGCCTACCACGTCGGCCCGGGCGTGCACGGCTTCTGGCAGGACGGCCGGGAGGCGATGTACGAGTTCTTCAACCGCCACGCCGGGGTGAACCTGCCCGGCACCGAGCCCGAGCTGATCGAGGAGGAGGTCGCCGACCTGCTCTGCACCGAGACGGGTCAGGTTGACGACATGGGCGCGAAGTCGATCTTCGACTTCACCCGTGAGAAGTCGCAGATGCTCGCGCGGCTGCGCGGCGAGCCCTCCGGCGGGGAGCTTCGGCGGCGGGTCAGCGCGCTGCTCGACCTCCCCGAGCGCGACGGGCCGCCGGATTACCGCATACTCCGCCCGTGGATGCGGCGAGAGTACGCCCGCGCGAGGGCCAGTCAGTTCGTGCTGGAGACCGAGCCGCAGTTCGGCGCACAGGCGATCGTCACGAAGCTCGAGGACCGGGCGCGGCACGCTCGCCCGCTGCCCGGCGAGGGTCCGGCGGTGCTCTACGTGCCGCACCTCTCCTCCGACCGGGAGCTGCGCGAGGACCGATTCCTCCGTGAGCTTCAGGGTGAGAACGAGGCGTTCTTCGCCTGCGACTACCGCGGCATCGGCGAGTCGCGGCCCGACACCTGTCGGCCGGACAGCTTCTTCCACCTCTACGGCAGCGACTACCACTACTCCTCATACGCGCTGATGCTCGGCGAGAGCTACGTGGCGTGGCGCGTTCATGACGTGCTGTCCACGCTCGACTGGATGGCCTCGTTCGGCTATGACGAGGTCCACCTTGTGGCGCGCGGCTGGGGGAGCATCCCCGGCGCGCTGGCGGCGCTGCTCGACGACCGGGTCGAGCGCGTGACGCTGATCAACGCACCGCGCTCGTACTCGGAGCTTGCCGAGACGCGGCTGCAGCAGTGGCCGCAGTCGGCGATGTTGCCGGGTGTGCTGGAACACTTCGACCTTCCCGACGTCTACCGCGAGCTTCGCAGCACAGGGCTCGAGATGATCGACCCGTGGAACGCAATGATGGAACCCGCCGAGGGGGCGAACTGACGATGATGCCACGCCTGACGACGATACTGACCACCGCACTGATCCTGTCGCTCGCTGTCCAGGGGAGTGCCCACGCGATGCAATTCACCGTCACGAACCCCGCCGATCACGATCGTGCGACCGTCGCACGGGTGTCGATCCCGGTGCCCGCCGGGGAGATCACAGACGTGCCCGCAACACTGGCCGTCACCCGCGGGCAGGAGCGCATGGATGCTCAGACACAGGTGATTACCCGGCACCCAGACGGCTCAGTGCGGCGGATGATGCTCAGCTTCCCCGTGCAGATCGCCGCCGGCTCGCAGGTCGAGTACACGGTCGAGCTCCCCGGGGGCGAGGCGGCAGAGGCGCCGGAGGCCGGGCAGGTCGAGCGCATTGAGACCGACGCGTTCACCGTGCTCGCCTCGGACGGCCGCGTGCAGCTTGTGGATGGCGAGGGGACGGTGCTTGCGGCCGTGGCGCCCTTCGGGCCCGATCTCGGCGCCGAGGGCGAGACGCAACTGACGGTCATCGAGGCGGGGCCATGGTACACCTGGCTGCGCTACAACACCGGGGGCGAGCTGTGGTCGCGCGAGGTCGATGTTGAGGTCGATCAACTCGGTCAGATCCGCCTGACCCACCGCCTCCAGCACGGCCACCAGGGTGACATCTGGACGCCCGACTTCGGCTTTGAGCTCTCCGCGCCCGGTGCGACGGCGGACGCCGAGCAGTCGGTCGCGCACTTCCTGCCGATCGGCGCAGCGGCGGCCTTCGCCGACCACCCCGAGCTTGTGGCCGGACTGACGCTGGCGGACGGCGGCCTGCTGTCGGTGTCCAACCCGCTGGCCCTGCGGCAGACGCGAGGCACGCTCAGCGCGGAGGCGAACGCGGCCGGCGTCGTCGTCCGCTCGAACCGCAACGAGCCGGTCGAAGACCTCGAGACTGAGGGGCTGATGATCCAGGAGGGCCAGTGGCGGGTGAGTCAGCTTCTGCTCGCGCCGGCGCCGGCCGACGAGATGGCGCGCCGCTGCGACAGCCCGGTGCGCGCACACGCGCACTGGAGCCTCTACGACGCGGTCTACCACACCGGCCCGCCGCTTGAGGCCGAGACGCCGCTGGTGATGCGCACGGCCGAGCGGTACATCCAGAAGCTGCAGGAGATGTCGCGGAGCGGCGACGACTGGGGCACGATGTCGACCTCGGTGCGGCTGAACCACTGCCGCTACATGTGGGAGGACTACTTCCGCAGCGGGGACGCGCGGCTGCTCGACATGGCCCGAGACTGGTCGGAGAACTACCGCAACTTCACGATCTACTGGGGGCACAAGGAGGAGTCGTGGGGCGGCGGGCGGCGCGGCAGCGCATGGCGCGACCGCTCGACCCTTGGCCCGGGCAGCTTCATCGTCCGCTTCGTGGACGTCACGCCCGGATGGCTGACGAAGGGCTTCGCCAGCTTCTGGCTCGCGTATGAGGAGACGGGCGACCCGCGCTTCCGCGAGGCCGCCGAGGCCCAGGCGCGCTTCGGCGCGGACAACATCACCTGTCTGCAGAACGAGATGCGCAGCGTCGGCGCGATCGCCGACTACGCGAAGCTCTACGAGTACACCGGCGATCAGTCCCATCTGCAGCAGGCGATCCGGCTGTGGGAGGAGTTCCAGCAGGGGCAGATGGACAACCTGCTCTTCACCCAGCACGGGAGGGCCGAATCGCCCGGCGATGACCTCTACATCCACGAAGACTCATTCGGCTACCGCAACCCCTTCGTGAAGCCCTACATGGTGCAGTACGCGACCAACTCACTGCCCTATCTGCTCAAGCACACCCCCGACGATCAGCACCTGCGCGACACGATCCTCGCGCTCAACGACTGGATGGCGACACATCGCCAGCCCGGCGGCGGCTGGGGCTACCCGCACTACCTCACCGCGGGGATGAGCTGGAACAACGAGTACTGCCGCGGGATCATGCACGGAGCCGGGATTGAGCCGAAGCAGATCTACCTCGACGCGATCCGGGAGAACCTCGCGCCGGTGGTGCAGCTCTACGGTCGCTACGGTGAGCTGCCCCGCGGCCTCAACCCGTGGGAGTTCGCCGCCGGGATCAACGCCCAGCAGCGGGCGGAGCTGTACGAACTGGCCTCCGACCGCGACGTGATGCGCGATTACGACGAGGGCGCGGTGAACTTCGGTCAGTCGCCCGACAACGCGGTGTATTTCACGGTGCTGCTGCGGGACTACCTGCAGCATGCCTCCGAGGAGAGCCTGCTGGAGAGCCACGAGATCCTCGAGAAGATCAAGCAGCTTCCGACCACGCTCGACCCGCAGGTCGCCGGGCCGGTGCGGGTTGCTCTGGCGCCGGAGGCCACTTTCGCGCTGCTGGTGGACTTCAAGTCCCCCGAGCCGATGGAGGCGAGCGCCCGGATCGCCGCGCTGCCCGAGGGCGTGACCGCTGAGCCGATGGAGGTCAGCTGGACCGCCGAGCGTGGCCGGGGCCACAGCCCCGAGTTCCATCTCGCCGGGCAGTTGGAGGCGGAGGCGCGCCTGACCGTGCGCTGGCAGATCGGGGCGTGGGAGGGCGAGCAGGAGGTGACGGTCACGCCCGGCGAGGAGGCGCGGCTGCCCGGCGCGGTCGGCTACGTGGAGGCGCGCGGGGCCGCGGCAGGCGTCTCGGATGTCCTCGGTGCGGCATTGCTCTCGCTGGGCATCGACCTCGAGTGGCTCGAGGACCTCGACGCCGCCACGCTGGACCGTCTCGACGGGATCATCGTCGCGGGCGAGGCGCACTATCGCAACCTGCTGGGTCTCGCCGCCAACCCCCGGCGGCTCACCGACTTCGTGCGTGGCGGTGGCCGCGTCGCCCTGATGCAGCTTCAGGACAGCGAGTACCGCGCGGAGTATCTGCCTCTGGCACTGAGTCTGAGCAATGACAGCAGCGCGGTGGCGCGCATCACCCGGCCCGAGCACAGGATCTTCGGCGAGCCCGCCCGCGTCGAGTCTCTCACCGGCGCGGTGATCTACGACACCATCGTCGAGGCCGACCCGGCGTGGGAGGTGCTGGCGGTGGATGAGGAGGGCAGGCCCGCCATCATGGAGGCCGAGGTCGGGCAGGGCCGGCTGCTGATCATCCAGTCCTCGCTCGACCGGTACATCGCCGGCAGCCTCACCCCGCCCGAGGGCCTCTCGACCGCCGACTGCGGGAACCTGCTGCTCAACGTGGTGCACTACCTCAGCGAAGCCGGGTAGGCGGGGGACCTTCGAGTCCGGCGCGATCTGCGCACACGGCCCGGTTCCCGCGTGGTGTCTGTCAGCCGCGCGGGGACCGGGCCTGACGAAGCGGTGGTCAGTCCGCGCCGATGACGGTGTTCGTGAGCACGATCTGCGCGATCCGGGAGCCGTCCTCGCGGGAGAGGATGCGCACGGTGTGCTCTCCCGCCTCCAGCGTCACCGTCGGCCCCTGGATCCACTGCCACACGCCCATCCGCGGGTCGTTGCCGAACTCCACGATCGGGCCGTCGTTGATCTGCGCGTAGAACGAGTTGCCCTTGTCGTCGAGCCACCAGCAGTGCCCGAGCAGCGTGTACCGCCCGGTCTTCGGGACCTCGATCGTCCACCTCACGGAGCCCGCCTCGTCCTCCGGCCGCCAGGGGTCGGGGTTGAAGCGCACATCTCGGGCGACGTGGATGAAGCGGACGCCCTCCTCCTCGTCGATCGCGAAGGGCGCGGTCAGCGTCGCGTCATCCACGCCGAGTTGCTCGCGGACCATCGACTCGATCACATGCACCGTGAAGCTGCGCGTCAGCGTTTCCTCGCCACAGGCGATCTCCAGAAGCGAGTCCGCCGCGCAAGCCGGCGTCCCGTCCTCGGGGCAGGCGCTGAGTGTCGTGGTCGCGGTCTCGCCGGGGGCGATCCTCAGCGTATCCGGATCGCAGGCGATGCGCAGGCCCTCCGCGGCGACATTCAGCGTGACCTCGACCGACTCATCGGTGGTGTTGCGCAGCCGCACCTCGCCCTCCCACGGTTGATCGGTTGAGCAGACCGGGACGGCCTCGGGCAGAATGACCTCCAGCGGCGTGATACGTGGCTCAACGTGCGCGAGCGAGGAGTACATCCACGCCGCGGAGCGGACGGCCGGGCCGGTCATGCCCAGCAGCTCCTCGGTGAGCCAGCCGAACCACTCGTCGCCGGTGTAGCGGTAGGGGTAACTCAGCGCCCCGGTGCACGCGGACGTCGCGCCGTAGCCGGTCTTGCAGCTCGGGGCCTGCTTATACCAGAAGCGCGCGGGTGGGCCCATCGGCTCGGTGGTGAGCCACTCGCCGATGCCGAGGCACATGCGCATGGCGCGCTCCTCCCCGGTGGCCTCGTAGAAGCGACCCAGGCCGCGGCCGAGGATTCCGTGCATGAACGCCGTCCCGCCCTCGTAGGAGGGCTGCTCGGAGATCGGGACGCTGACTACGCCGCGCACCGGGTCCTGGATCGTCTCCATCCAGTCGAGGATCGTGTCGCCGGCGTCCCTGAAGCGCTCGTCGCCGGTCAGTTGGTAGAGGCTTGAGAGCGCGATCAGCGTCCAGCCCGGCCCGCGCTCCTGTCCGCCCGCGCCGTAGCGGTTGTTCTCCACCGTCCAGATGTACCACTCGCCCATCGCGCGGGCGGTCTCCTCAGCCCGCACGTCGCCGGTCATCAGCCAGTAGCTCAGCAGCCCCTCGACCCACGAGTGCCCATTGCTCGCGCCCATGATGCAGTGGTCGGGGAACCAGCCCTCCTCGACGATATGCCTGGAGTTGTGATGGTGCGGCGCGCCGATGAGGTACTCCCGTCCCGGAGCCCAGTGGTAGCAGTCCACGGCCTCGTAATGCCGCGCGGCCTGCTCGCCGATCTCGAAGAACCGGCGATCGCCGGAGCGGAACCACTCCACGAGGAAGCCGTGATGATGGTCGTACTCCTGGTTGCTCCAGAACGTGTAGCTCGGCCCGTAGCCCCACTCGAAGGTGTCGTCGCCGAAGTTCTCCATCCCGTACTCTTTGCGCGCCTCGCGCTTGGCGATGTACCCGTCAAACATCCGATCGACGCCCTCTTCGTAGCGCGGGAAACGCACCTCGTTCTTCGCGGGCATCTCGCCGAGGGCCAGCGTTCCCGTCGCGTATCGCGGGTCGGCGGCGGCGATCAGCCGGTCGCGGAATGCCTCGAAGCCTCCGGCGGAGTCCACCGCCGCGCCCTCCGGCTCGAAGCCGAGCATGACTTCGTGGGTGATCGCCTCGCCCTGGTAGAGCACGAACGAGCCGTCGCTGAACTGCACGTGGCTGTCCATCGGGATCAGGTCCAGCGCGATGCCGTCGGAACTGACCTCGACGGCCTTCGGCCACTTCTCCCACCACCAGCGCGTCGCGACCGACAGCGACGGTCCGTCGCCCAGCCGCGCGAAACCCTGCGTGCGCGTCGCCTCCGCCTCCGTGTCGTCCGCGACGACCGTCGCGGCGTCAAGCTCAAGCTGCCGGCAGGCGGCCGCCTGTCCGGTGACGGGCGCATCCTCGCCCCAGACCAGCGCCTCCGCGCCATCTCCGGCCCAGGGGCAGGGCATGTTCAGCCGCACCCTGCGGATCTTCTCAGTCTCCGTGTCCTCCTTGTGCGTGAAGACGTAGCTCAGCCGCGTCATCGGCGATCCGGCGTAGAACTCCTGGATCATGTCGAACTCAGTGAGGGTCGAGCCGTCCGCGGCGGTGTGCCGGCCGATGCGGCGGATGACCGCGCGCAGCGGCCCCGCCTCGATCACCTGCGCGTCTGTCACCGTGCCTCGGGCGGAGGAGTACTCCGTGCCGTCCTCGGCTGTCACCAGCGCCGCCCACGGCTCATCGCCGATCATCTCTGCGCCGTCGATCGCGGCGCTGTCGAGCAGTGTGCCGCGCACCGTGCTCAGCGTCGCCTGCAGCGGCCCCGTGTTGACCACGATTGCGCCGTCGCGCTCGGTTACGGTCAGTTGCCGTCCGAGGAACTGTGCCGGGCGCACCTGCGAGCCGTATTCCACGGTGTACCGGGCACTCTCACCGGCTTCCACCGAAGCCGGGAAACTCACCAGCGCGAACATGGTCGAGCCGTCCGGCCAGTAGTTGAGCGCGCGCGCCTGCACCGGGACCTCGTTGCCCCGCGGGTCGAGGACGCGGAGGTTCCGCGCATCACGCAGCGCCCCGAAGGCGAAGGGCAGCCCCTGGGTGGCGATCTCACCCGAGCGCGGCACGCCCGCGTGGTCGCTCGCGGTCACGGTGAATGAGTCGCGCTCGGCCTCCTCGACCGGCTGATAGCAGGGCGGCTCGATGGCGACCTGCCCGCGGACCGGCTCGCGCTCCACCAACTCGCGGGGCAGCAGCGCGATCTCACTGATGCGCACGCTCTCTCTTCCGTCACGCGTGGCGTCGAGGCGAATCTCGGCCCCCCGCTCAATCTGCAGCGGCCCGAAGACCGCGTTCCACTCACCGAAGTCGTCGGCGCTCATCGTCACGTCGCCGACCTGCCTGCCGCCGACCGAGAGTCGCAGCCGCGACTGGCCGGTGTGATCGTCGCGCAGGCCGATCGCCGCGTAGTATGAGCCGCCGTCGCCGATGAACCTGCGACTCAGCGAGCCCGCGCCGGCGGCGAGCTCCATCGCGCCATCCACCTGCTCAAAGCCGTCGGCGGCCATCTGCCGGGCGGGGATTCGCCGGATGCCGGGGAAAAGCTCCACGCCCGCCCAGAAGACCTCGGTCAGGAAGGGCCTCTCTGAGGCGCGACGGTCGCGGACCTGCAGCGACACGGTGACCTCATCGCGACCGCGCACGGCGTCGGAGATGTCCACGAGGTAGAAGCGCCGGTCGGCCGGCCGCGGGTTGTGCCCGAGCACATCAAGCTCCCAGACGAGTTCGCCATCGACCAGCACCTCGCAGTAGCGCATGTCCTCCTTGCGGTTCTCGAAGGTGGCGACGGCGCGGTCGCCCTCGTACTCCCTGTCCACCCCGCCGCAGTAGTCGTCGGAGACGTAGAAGCGCAGGTAGCAGCCGCCCTCGGCGGGGAGCGTGACGGTGCGGCTGACGCGACCGAAAGCGCCCTCCTCGGAGGGCTCATGCGGGTGGGAGATCGTGAAGACCGCGCGCCGGTCGGCCTCGCCGGTGAACTGACCCTCGGACTCGAACGACCATCCATCCTGATTGAGCGGCCACGCGCCGCCCGCGGTCGGCGCGGGCAGCAGGTCGGCGACGCTCTGGCGGTAGCTGTCGGGCACGGCGCTGGCTCCTTCGGGCCAGTCGGGGGAGTTGGAGAGCGCGTAGGCCACGAGGTTCTCGAACATCCGCGCGCCGGCTCCGTCGGGGCCTGCGCCGTCGTCGAACCAGTGATACACGGGGATCATCTGGGTGAGGACGATCCGCCCCTCGCCCCACGGCAGCTCCATCAGGCCGTAGTGCGGGGCGTCGCTGGCGGCCTCGCCCTGGTCCCAGCCCTGCTGCCTGCCGGTGCTGACGAGCGGAACCCAGCCCTCGCCGAGGTCGTACCAGCCGGCGTAGATGCTCCCGCCGTGCACGTCAACGAGCACCTCGCGCGTCAGTTCGTGGGGCTCATGAAAGACCGGGTGCTCGGGCTGGAGGATCTCGCCGAACTGGTAGGCGCGATCGTTCTTGGCGGGGGATGGCAGCCACGGGTCGCCGCTGTTGTTGCGCATCCCCAGCAGCACTCCGCCGCTCTCGACGAAGCGCAGGAGCTTCTCGGGCGCGTCGGCGATCGGCCTGCGATCGGTGTCCATCGTGCTGATGATCACCGTGTAGTCGAAGATGTTCACATCGCCGGACGTGTAGTCGCGCCACTCGGCTCGCTCGAAGGGCACGCCGAGGGCCTCGAGCGCCGAGGCGGTGTTCCCGCCTCCCATCAGCAGCACGCGCGGCTCCGCGAACGCGCCGGTCGCGACGGTCAATGCGATGATCGCGATGGTCAGTGTGCGGGTCATCATGATGCCTCCAGTGCCCGATGATCGGACGGACGGACGGACGCCGTGGCCGCGCGGTTCAGACGCGCCAGCGCGTGGCCATCAGCACGGTCTTCTGATCGAGCGTCTCCTTCTGGTAGTACACTGAGATGATGCTGCCGTCGTCGCACCCGACCGAGGCGGGGTAGCCGAGATCACCGTTGGGCGCGTCGTCGCGCAGGACGATCTCTGCCTCGTAGTCCCACGTCCTCCCGCCGTCGCTCGAAAGACACGCGCGCTGGCCGTAGGGCGCGTGACGGTAGCCGTAGGTCAGCAGGATGCGCCCGTCACTGAGCCCGGTGAGATGCGGCGGCTTGCCGATGATCTCGGTCGGCCGCGGCTCGCTCCACGTGCGCCCGCCGTCCGCGGACTCGAACTGCCACAGCATTGAGGGCTGCCGCGCCTCGGACGGCACACCGCGCTCCTCATAGCGCGCCATCCCGAGGATCCGGCCGGGCGCGACCTCGATCGCGTGCGGCTCGCACAGATACGCGTGGCTGCCCTCCACCGCACCCTCGTACTCAGGCAGCGCCCCGGTGCGGCCGATAAGCTCCCACGAGCGCCCGCTGTCCGCAGATTGCGCTGCGCCGAGGAACGCCTCGCCCTCCTCGCGCGCGAAGTTGGCGGTGCCGACGAAGAGCATTCGGCCGTCGGAGAGTGAGATCGGCCCGTGAGGGGCGCAGCAGATCGACGGCACCGGCTCCTCCCACGTTTCCCCGCGGTCGGTCGAGCGCCTCGTCCAGAAGCCCATCGAGCGGCCGGCGGTGACGCCGCTGTCGGCGTGGGTCCAGCGGGCCACGTCCTCGCCGGTGACGCGCGCGAGCGCCTCCCGCCACCGCTGCTCCTCGCCCTCGGAGTACTGCTTCATCGCGAGGTAGTCCTCGTAGTGAGAGGTGAACCAGCTCACCACGAGCGCGCCGTCCGGGGCCACGCAGATGCCCGCGTCGCGGTCGTCGAGCGGCGTGTCATTGATGACGACCGCCTCCGACCACGTCTCACCGTGGTCGGACGAGCGCATAAGGCAGGTCTTGCCGAACGGGTCAACATGGGCGTCACGGTCGCCGGAGAAGACCACGAACAACTCGCCGTCCTCGGCCTTCGCGATGGTCGGCCAGCCGATGTACCGTCCGGGCTGCCTGCAGATGACTTCTGACTCGATGATCTCCGCTCCGCCGCTCATGGTGGGCTTCCTCCCGGATGACTGCCTTCGACGCCTGCGTGAAGCCTTCTCCGCCTTCGGGCGGGCACCTTCGCCGGATGAAGCGCCGTCAGGTCGCCGTCCACCCGCCGTCAACGAAGACCACCTGGCCGGTTACGAAGCTGGCGGCATCCGAAGCCAGCCACACGCAGGCGCCCTGCAGCTCCTGCACATCGCCCCAGCGACCGAAGGGAACGCGGTCGATGATGATGCGGTTGCGCTCGGGGTTCTCCTGCAGCGGCCGGGTGTTGTCTGTGCGGAAGTAGCCCGGCGCGATGGCGTTGACGTTGATGCCGTGCTGCGCCCACTCGACCGCCAGCGACTTGGTGAGCTGCGCGATGCCGCCCTTGGATGCGGTGTATGCCGGGATGAACGGGACGCCGATCGCGGAGAGCAGGCTGGCGATGTTGATGATCTTCCCGGTGCCGCGATCGACCATGCGCCTGCCCACGGCCTGCGCGACGAAGAACGCTCCGCGGATGTTGATGCTCATGACCTCGTCCCACATCTGCGGGGTGTAATCAAGCGCGGGGGCGCGGTTGATCGTCCCGGCGTTGTTGATGAGGATGTCGATGCGTCCGAACTCCTGCACAACCGCCTCCACGAGGGACTCGATCTCGTCGGTCTGCGTGAGATCGGCGGGGAACTCCACCACCCGCCGTCCGGTTGACGCGGAGATCTCATCGACCGCCTGCAGCAGTTGATCCTCACTGCGGGCGGTCAGCGCGATTTGCGCACCGGCCTCCGCGAGGCCGGTCGCCAGCGACTTTCCGATCCCCCTGCCGCCGCCCGTGACCAGTGCCACGCGATCATCAAGTCGAAAGTCGTCGAGAATCATCTCTCTCACCTCATCAGTCAGTTCTTGTTGGCCCCGGTGCTTCATGCGTCCCACCGGTTATATTCCGCGACGAGGCCGTTTGCCCTTGCTCGATCGCCCCGCTTGCGGAGATAATTCGCTGCGACTGTCGGCGCGGGTTCGCGCGTGGAGTGGTGGAGGTGGGGGGTGGTTCGCCGCGAAAGTGACAGTGGGCCGGCGTGATGACCCGAGCGCGCACCGCGACGGGGGGAGAGGTGCGCAGTACGAGGAGAGCGATGATCGATGAGACGACCGCTGCACGTCCTGAGTATACTCACCGCCCTGCTGGCGGTGATGTGCCCTCCGCTCAGCCATGTCGCGGGCGCGGAGAGCTTTGAGGCTCAACGTATCCCCGATGGCTGGGCCGTCACCGGAGAGGGCGCCATCGAGCTGTCCTCAGAGCGCTTCAAGGACGGCGGGCAGTCGCTGCTGTGGCGCTGGGAGGCGGGTGACGCCCTGGTCTTCAGCGACGCCGAGGCGCTCGCGGAGGCAGGCGGCTTCACCGCGTGGATACACAGCGCGGAGGCGATGGACGGCCGCCTGCGCGTGCGCTTCGGCGCTGCGGGCGAGGTCGAGACGGGCGAGGTGCCGCTGGCCTTCGACTACCCGCTGCATTTCTCAGGGTGGCGCTTCTGCGTTGTCAACTTCCGGGACGACATTCCCGTCGAGGGCTACGTCGGCGCGGGGGCGGTCGAGGTGATGCGCATTGAGGCCCCGGAGCAGGGCGCGGGTGAGCTTCACATCGACCTCGTCGAGTTCCCGGCGGCTGCGCTGTGGGCTCGTGGCGCCGACCGGCAGCTTCCCTTCCTCAACCCGCGGCGCGATCACGACTGGTTCCTGCGCTTCGATGACGCCGCGCTGGCGGCCACGCCCGACCGCCCCGCCACGGCCGAGGAGCGGGAGGCGCTGGAGTTGATCGAGGCGCGCTACCGGGCGTGGCTGACCGGCGAGGGGATCGACTGGTCCGATCCGCTCATCGCCGACCGCGCCGCGGCGCTGGTTGAGCGAGCCCAGGAGGCCGCCGAGAGGCTCGGCGAGCTGATCGAGCAGCCGCTGGTGACGCAGGCGCAGTTCCGCGAGTTCTTCGAGCCGATGGGGCTGCTGGCGGTGGCGTGGCACGCGGATGCTCCGGGGAATCCGTTGCGCGGTGATGAGGCGGTGCGCGACCTGATCGTGGCCGCGTTCAACCACCTGCATGAGCAGGGCTGGGCCGAGGGAAGCCTCTTCGGCGACGCGCGCGTCTTCCGGCTGATGACCGGCGGCTACAGCGCCGCGGTCTTCCTGATGCAGGACGTACTGCGGGAGGCGGGGATCCGCGACCGGGAGATGGCCGCCGCCCGCTGGTACTCATGCGTCGGCCGGGTCTTCGAGGAGACCGACAACGTCGGGATGAACGCGGACGTGATCCGCGGGCGCTTTCTGCTCGCGCTCGCGTGGGTGCTCTCGCTCGACGACGTTGATGAGCGGGCGTACTGGATGCGGAATCTTTCGCCGTGGATGAGCCGGTCGCTGCGCCTTGCGCCGAAATGGGCGGACACGATCAAGCCGGACTTCACGGGCTTTCATCACAGCATGATCGTCGGGGGCTCCTACGTCATCAACGCCGTGCAGGCGGCCGCGGCCTCTCACCATCTGCTCAGCGACACCACCTTCGCGCTCACCGACGAGGCGACGGAGAACCTGCGCGGGAAGCTGCTTGCATCGCGCTTTTACGCGAACAAGTACGATCTGCCGACCACGCTGGCGTTGCGCTGGCCCTTCATGACTGAGAGCATCTTCCTGCTGATGCCCGCGTACGCGTACATGGCGCTGACCGATGACACGCCCGATCAGCGCATGATGCGCGCCTTCCAGCGCATCTGGGACCCGTCGGTGCCGGAGATCGCGGAGAAGTCGCTGCGGCAGGGGCAGGTGGGCTTCACCTTCATGGGCACGCTCGGCGCGGCGGCGGCCGTCGCGGAGGCGGCGGCACGCGACGTCGCGGCCGAGGCGGCCCCGACCGGATTCCGCTTTTTCCCCTACGGCGCGCTCGCGGTGCATCGCCGCGACGACTGGATGGTCTCGACGAAGGGGTGGAGCCGCTACATCTTCAACTACGAGCAGCAGCAGTATCAGCCGGGCCGCTCGGGCCGGAACATCCACGGCAGATACACCAGCCACGGAACCACGCAGGCATACTCCGCGGGCGACCCGGTCTCCCCCGAGGCGAGCGGGCTCACCCAGGATGGCTGGGACTGGAACCGCTGGCCTGGGACGACCGCTGTCTACCGCCCGTGGGATGAGTTGTACGCGAGGTACCCCTACGGTCGGCAGACCAACGACGAGACCTTCGTCGGCGCGGTCGAGCACGAGGGCCGCAACGGGCTCTTCTCGATGGTCCTCTCCGATCCGCACCACGACCCGGGCTTCCGCGCGCTGAAGACGTACATGTACGTCGATGACCGAGTCATCAGCATCGGTACGCACATCACCAACGACCAGCCCGAGCGCGCGGTGGAGACCACGGTCTTCCAGCTCAGCCTGACGGACGAGGCGCAGCCGATCTTCCTCAACTCCATTGAGCCGGTCACCGCCTTCCCCTTCGCGTGGGAGGGCGGGGGTGACGGCCCCGTCTGGCTGATCGATCAGGTCGGCAACGGCTACCTCGTGCCCGACCCTCGGGATCTTCGCGTGGCGCGGCAGCGGCAGTTGACGCCACCTCCCTACGTTCCGGAGCCGAGCACCGAGGGCGACTTCGCCGTCGCGTGGTTCGACCACGGGCCCGCGCCGGAGGCCGCGGGCTACGAGTACCTCACGGTGATCCGCGCGACGCCGGAGCGGATGGCCGCGCTGGTGTCTGAGCCCGGCTATGAGGTGCTCAGTCGCAACGAGCAGGCGCACATCATCCGCGACCTGCAGACGGGGATCACCGGCTACGCGCTCTTCGAAGCCGGCGCTGTCCCCGCCGGCGAACACGTCCTCAGCGTGGACACGCCGAGCCTGGTGATGACGCAGATGCGCGAGGACGGGCTGGTGATCAGTGTCTGCGACCCCGACCTCGGCTGGACGGAGGAGGTTGAGCACAGCCCGGTGAAGCTCGTCCGCGTGACAGTGGCCGGGGCGTGGCAGGCGGAGGGACGCGCGGGCGTGAGCGCCGTCATCGACGGCGACCGCACGATCGTCGAGTTCAGCTGCGGAGACGGAAGGACGCGCGAGTCGGTGCTCAAACCGGCGGCGCAGTGATCCATCCCGGGACCAGCAAGGAGCGACAGCCATGAGACACGCCGCGCCGATCATCGCCTTGTTCGTGGGAGCCGCGCTGTCGGCATGGGCTCAGGACGCGCGGCCCGAGGATCTGCCCGCCGCAATCAGAGCTGAGTTGGGCGCGGACCCAACCGCGCCGATCGTGATGACGCCGGTGCACTCGAAGGACGCCGGCGATCAGATCATCATCGGCGCGGAGCGCGAGATGGCGCATGAGCTGGTGGCGGTTCACTTCGCTTCGCTCGCGCAGGGCCGGTCGCTGTGGCGGCTGCAGTTCACCGAGCCGTGGGAGGAGCGCGGGGATGTCGCGCTGATCGTGTACATCGACGCGGACAATGACCCGCAGACCGGTCGTCAGGGCGGGGGCGTCCAGGGCACCGACCTCATGTTGCGGCCCGACAGGCTGGAGAATCACGGCCTCCCCGCGACGGTGCTCCGCGCCATCGCCGCGCACGGGGACTCGCTTTACATCACGCTGGACGGGCCGCTCAACATTGAGGACGGCGAGATCGCGATCCGCGCCTACGTGCTGGTGCAGAATCGACCGAACCCCGCCGACCAGAGTCGCACGCCGTGGTTTGAGGTGCGCGTGCCTGCGACCGCCGCCGCGCCGGTCGTCGTCTCCGAGCGCCACCCGCTCTACCGGCCGCCCGAGGTCATCGAGCATGTGAATGTGCGCGTCCCGGTCGATGGCGGTGGACGGCGCGCGATCGTCACGTGGATGACGAGCTGGCGGACTGACAGCGTTGTGCAGTGGGGCGAGGAGGGGAGGCTCGAGTCTCTGGCGTCGGGCGCTGACGTAGCGCGCAATCACCGGGTGGTGATCGACGGGCTTGAGCCCGGCCGCACCTACCACGCACGGGTTCGCGCGCGGGGCGGCAACGGTGAACTGATCTCCAGCGATGCGTTCGCCTTCAGCACGACCGTCGCGGAGCCGCGGGGGAGCGTCGCGCGCGAGCAGGTGCCGCTGCGGGTGGTCGGAGCCCCCGGTGAGGCCCGGCCGGTCACGCAGGGAGTGCCCTTCCCGCAGGGGGCGCTGGGTTCGGCCGACCATGTGCGGGTGCTCAGTGCTGCGGGTGGGGAAGTCCCGGCTCAGGCTGACGTGACGTCGCGCTGGCCGGACGAGAGCGTCAGGTGGATCATGCTCGACTTCCAGGCGGACATCCCCGACGGCGGAGAAACGCAGTACGTGCTTGAGTTCGGCAGCGAGATCACGCGGGCGCCCGCACCGGCGTCGATCGCGGTCAGCGAGGCGGAGGACGCAATCGTCGTGGACACGGGCGTGCTGCGGGTACGCCTCGACCGCGCGCGCTTCGCGTTTCTCGGGGAGGCGTGGCTCGACGCCGACGGTGACGGGGTGTACTCCGATGACGAGCGCGTCACCGAGGCTGAGGGCGCAGGGGTGGTGCTGACCGACCTCGACGGGACGCAGTTCACCTCGCTCGGCGCTCCGGAGATGCTGGTGGTGACGCGCGCGGGCCCGCTGCACGCGGTCGTGACCGCGCAGGGAGCGCACCGCAGCGCCGACGGCGAGGCGCTCTTCCGCTACGAACAGCGGCTGCACTTCTACGCCGGCAGCCCCACGGTGCGCGTCTTCCACAGCTTCGAGAACGACCGCAGCGACGAGGTCTTCACCACGATCCGCGCCCTTGATCTGCGAATCCCGCTCGCAGGCGGGGCCAGCGGAGGCGCGTTCGTTGGCGGGGAGGGCGGTGTGATCGAGTCGGCCGAGGGCCGGCTCCTGCAGTACGACGACACCGGCTACCTGGTGGAGGGGGCGGTGGAGGCCGAGGGGTGGCGTGCGCCCGGTGCGATGCAGGCCGCAGGCCCCCGGGGCTCGATCGTCGTCGCGGTGCGCGACTTCTGGCAGCTCTGGCCGAAGAGCCTCTCGGTGGATGACAGGGCCGCGGTGTTCGGGATCATGCCCGAGCTTCCCCCGGGGATCTACGACGAGATCGATCGCGAACTCGAGGACAGGGTGTACTACGCGGTGCATGAGGGCGTGTACACGCTGCACCGCGCGCACTCGATGACCCACGAGTTCACCGTGCGCTTTGCCGCGGGCGAGGTTGATGCCCGGGAGGACGCCACGCGGATGGCGGAGACGCCGGTGGCGATCGCGCCGCCGCAGTGGTATGCGGACTCGAAGGCGTTCTGGCACATCACACCGCGCACGGAGGGCGAGTTCGACCGCTACGAGCAGTTCGTGGACGAGGTGCTTGCCGCGTTCCTCCGCCTGCGCGAGCAGAACCGCGAGTTCGGGATGCTCAACTTCGGCGACTGGTGGGGCGAGCGCGGCTTCAACTGGGGGAACATCGAGTACGACACGCAGCACGGGATGATGATGCAGTTCGCCCGGACGGGAGAGCGGGCGTGGTTTGACAACGCAGCGAGGGCGGCGCGGCACAACCTCGAGGTGGACATCGTCCAGCACGGCTGGCAGGGCCATCCGACCGGCGTGCCGTTCACGCACAGCCACTGCCACACCGGCGGGTATTACCCCGACGGGCACCGCCCGACGGGGAGTATGAGAGGCGGGTGGAACGTCGGTCACCTGTGGACGCGCGGGAATCTGGATTACGCGCTCATGACCGGCGACGAGCGGGCGTGGTGGCTCGCGCTGCAGACCGCCGACTACCTCGCCGGCACGTACATGGCGGGCTTTCGGATGAATAAGGGCGCCGAGCGCAACACGGCGTGGCCGCTCTTCGGCGTTCTTGCCGCCTACCACGCGACCGCCGATGAGTTCTACCTCAACGCCGCGCGGATCATCACGCGCGAGGTCGTCCGCGAGCAGAATCCGGAGCGGGGGCACTGGGAGATCCCGGCGGGGTACTCGCAGGTGCAGCCGACGCCGATCGGCGGCTACGCGTGGTGCGCGGGGCTGCTGATGACGGCGCTTGAGATGGCGAACGAGCACCTGCGGGACCCGGAGATCGACCGGACGCTCGTCAGGGCGGCGCGGTGGCTGGCCGAGGAGGAGTGGCAGCCCGACCGGAAGGGCTTCCGCAGCGCCTCCTGCGACAGCCTCAACGAAGCCACCAGGCCCGGCAGCAACTGCCGGCGAACGCCCGCCGCGATGCTGCGCGCCTTTGAGCTGACCGGCGAGGAGACGTTCCGGGAGATCGCGCACGTCGGCTTCTCATACGTGGTCGCGGGCGGCGGTGGCGGCGGGAAGGCCGGTGGCACGCAGCTTATCCTCAGCCCGCACATCATATACAAGCTCAAGCAGGCGGCCATCACCTCGCTCGACACGCTTCGGTGGGAGGCGGAGGCGCGCCTGCAGGTCCCCGGCTTCATCGCGGTCGCGCCCGGCGGGCCCGTGTCGGTGCCGCTGACCGTCGTCAGCCAGCGCGACCACCCGATCGCGGTGAGCCTCTCGATCGAGGGCGTTCCCGAGGGCTGGCCGCGCGTGGAGGCTCTCACGCTCGAGCTGCCGCCTCACGGCGAGCGGACGGCATCATTCGAGCTGCCCGCCGCCACCGCGCTTGAGGCCGGCGAAACGGTCGCCCTGACCGTCACGGCGCAGGTTGGCGGAGGGGAGGCGATGCACCGGCAGGTGGTGCTCGCGCACCCGCCGGACGGGCTGGCGGGCGACGCGATCGGCCTGGTCGCCGATGAGCTGGACTTCCTCGGCCCGGCGCTGGAGCAGGCGGGAGTCGAGTATCGCAGGATCGATGCGCTTGACGATCTCTCCGGCTTCGCGGTGATCTTCCTCGGCACGCAGGCGCACTCGGTCAACGCCGCGGGCCTCCACCGAGACTACCCGAAGCTGCTGGAGTGGGTGCACGCGGGCGGCACGCTCGTGGTGTCGCAGCTTCAGGACGCCGGGTGGCGCCCCGAGTTTCTCCCCGGTACGGTCCTGCTGAGCAACACAAGCACCGAGAGCGGGCCGATCATCGCCCCCGAGCACCCGATCTTCGCCGGGATCGCGGAGACCGACGCGCTCACCGGTGTCATCATGTATGATTCGATCGTTGAGGCCGGGGGGTGGGACGTGCTGCTCGCGGACGCTGGTGGTGGGCCTGCGATCATCGCGACCGATCCCGGCGCAGGCCGCATCCTCGCGATGATGCCGAGCGTCGAGCGCTACTGCACCGGCGAGGAGGCCGCCCTGAACGCCGACCTCCTCGCCGCCTGCCAGCGGCTCTTCAGCAACATCATCACCTGGGCACTGCTCGGCGACTGAGTGTCGGCCGCGGCGCCCCGGGTCTACCGACGGCCAACCGCGCGCGCGTCGCCGAGGCCGGTCGCCACATCGCGCACGCCGACCATCCACAGGCCGGCCGGGTCGTTGAGCGCCATCGGGATCCGCGTCTGCACCCGTCCGCCCTCGGCGAGGATCGTGCGCGTGTAATGCTGCGCGGGTTGCTCCGCGCCGGGCGGGACAACGGTGACGTGCAGCAGATGGTCGGTCATCGCCTCGGCGTCCACCCCGGCCTCGATCACGAGATCGTCGCCCTCGAACTGCGCGGTCAAGCGCACCTGCCGCGGCTGATAGGGCAGCAGCGAGAAGAAGCGCGCCGCTCCCGCGCGCAGGTTGAAGGTCAGCGAACTCATCCGCCCAAGCGATCTTCGAGCGACCGAGTCGTAGACGAAGTAATCCCCGCCCAGCTCGACCGTCACCTCGCCGTCGGCGTAGGCCCGGTCGGTCGGGTCGCGCACGATCCCGAGGTAGTGTCCGTCGCCGAGCTGGTAGCGGTAGGCCCTTGTGTACTCGGGCAGGCCGCCATCGGCCTTCCGCCAGGTCCTGCTCGCCTGGACCTCCAGATCCGCGATCGCCGAGTCGAGCGCCTCCGTTGAGTCGCCGTCGGCGTAATCGCCGAGCATCCGGGCGCCGGTGGCGCCGAACAGCGGAGCCAGCGGGCTTCCCGCCTCGCGCGGGCTGCCGTGCTCGTCATGGGTGGCCGGGAGCGTGTCGGCGAGTATCCTGCCGCCGGAGCGCACGTACTCCGCCAGGGCCGCCGCAGCATCATCCGACAGCGCCACACACGAGGGCAGCGCCAGCAGCCTGATCCCCGCCAGGGTCTCGGCGTTGAGCTGATCGGGCAGCAGGTAGGTGTATCCCATCCCCTGCCGCTTGAGGGCCGCGGCCATCGCGTCGTCGGAGGCGATGTACCTGTTCCACCCCGCGTCCGTCGGACCGCCGTGCTCGACCGCGACCTCCCAGTAGAGCACGTGCATGCTCGGCTGCGAGTGCAGGATCGCCGCCTCGGGCTGCTCCTGTCGCGCCGCCCGCAGCAGCCGCCCGATCCCGCTCTGCAACTGCTCGGTGGAGCGCGTCACCGCCTGGCTGCGCCCGGTCTCGCGCCACAGCGGTCCGAACATGTTCCAAGGCCGGAAGCCTTCCTCCCCGGCATACGCCCAGGGCTCGATCGGATTCCACCAGAAGGGCACCACACCGCCCGCGAGAGCAAAGTTCCAGACGGTGTGGCCGACCGCGCGATGGTTGCTCCGGTAGCCGAACCACGACAGGATCGGCGCGTCCGACCAGGAGGTGTTTCGGTCCAGCGAGTGCCGCGGGATGTAGCGCAGTAGCACGTCCTCGTTCGGTATCCACAGCGAGAAGTCGGTGCCCGAGAGCGAGTTGTACTTGTAGGGATTCGTGAAGCTCATGTTCACATCGGGGTACTGCTCCTTGACCGCCCGGTAGGCCGCGGCGTAGGCGCCCGCCCACTCGCGCTCCATGAACACCCGGAAGTCCACCCACCGCGCCGGATTCGTCTCGCCCCGCATGTCCGCGATCAGCGGGATGTTTGCCGCATCGAAGCTCGCGTAGTCCGTCCCCCATGAGGCGTTCGCGGCCTCGATCGTCCCGTAGAGCTCCTCGCTCCATGCCCGCCAGTTGCGCAGCGCGTGCTCGCCGGTGTCGGTCTCCACCGTCGCCCGCTGGTGCAGATGCACTTCGTCGGTCATATTGAAGCCGTAGAAGCCCCACCTGTGCTTCTCGGCGACCGCGTTGACGGTGTGCTCTGCAAGCGCGGCGACCTTCTCGGGATCGGAGAAGCTCGGGTCGCGCTCGTTCCCGCCGCTCCGGTGCGCCATCGGCGCGCGCAGCGTCCCGCCGAAGCTCGGCATCCCCCGCCGCACCATGTACTCATTGACCGTCGCGGTCTCCACCCCGTGCGCCCGCATGAACGCCACGAGGTGATCCTGCAGGTACTCCGGGCAGCGGATCTGCATCACCGCGTAGCCCACTCCGAGCATGAAGCGGTCGAGGTGATCGGCCGAAGCCTCCGGCACGAACACATCACGCTCCCTGCGGTCGGCGACGGCCTCGCCGTCCAGCGCGGTGACCGCGACGCGATGGTAGACCGAGAGCGGGTCGCGCACCATCAGCGAGACGTTCGCCTCGGCCTCATCGCCCGCCGCGCCGGCGATCTCCTCGCGGGAGACCACCCTCCCGAACGCGTCGATCAACTCGACCGCAAGACTCGCGGGCGCGTCGGCGCGGTAGCGCACCTGCACGGCTATCTGCTCGCCGGGTCGCGCGACCTCGGGAGCGGAGATCCCGGTGACCTCAATGCGCGGCTGCGTCTCCGCCAGCGGCGTCGCGGCCATGCCCAGCGCGTTCCCCTCCGCATCGCTCAGGAGCGCCCGTGCGATGATCGGGCCGCGCGTGCGCGCCAGCACCGCGGGGATCGCCACCGCGTGCTCGGCGGCTCCTCCGGTCGGCGCGATCTCGACCGTCTCGCCCTCAATGACC
>JBMNNW010000178.1:0-5583 GCA_050942735.1 Armatimonadota bacterium | reverse complement strand
ACCCCGAAGGGCGTGTCCCACTCGGTCTCCAGCCGCAGAGTCCGATTGTCCGGCGCGGTGACCGAGACGCTCAGGTGATCGCCGGCGTCCAGCGAACTGATGGCTGTCTCCGGCAGCCTCCGGGCCGCCCACGCGCACGCCTGAGCCAGCGCCGACCAGCGGTACTCCCAGTACTCGCCGCTGCCGGACGCGAAGGGCACCAGGCCGGGCACCGTGTTCGCCCAGCTCACCCGCGCGATCCGCCCCTGCTCCAGCTCCCCCGCACCGACCGACCGCAGCATCTCCGTGCCACGGGAGGTCGCCGTGATCGCGCCCGGATCGAGTGCGCCGAGCAGCTCATGCACGCGATCGGTGGGCAGATCATCGGCCGCGAGGGAGGCCATCATGTGATCGTACTGCTCCTGGTGGATCGCCGGCTTCGGGTCGATCGGCTCGAGCACTACCACGCCGGTGCCCGCCGCCACCGAGTTGATGATCAGGCTGACCGTGGACATCTCCGAGGGCTTCCCGGCCAGCACGATCAGCTCATACTCATGCGCGGCAAGCCGCTCGAGGATCTCGCCCGCGTCGAAGGCCACCACCTGCTCGACCTGGCTTCGGCGCCCGGTGGGGGAGTAGACGAGGTCGTAGTCGAGGTCGAGGCGCTGCGCAAGCTCCGCCGCGTCGCGCTGGAACTCGCCGATCACGATCAGCGCCCGGATCGGCCCACCCTCCAGGGGCTTGAGCGAGGCGAGCGCGGGCGTCTGCCACGGCTCGCCGACGCCGCGCTCGTCGGGACCCGTGCAGCGGTTCGCGTCGAAGATCCCGCCTGCCCCGTGCGCGCCGGTCATCAACTGCGCGAAGGCGAACTCCACCCACCCCGCGTCACCCGATCGCTCGAGCCTGACCTCGCGGAGCCCTCGGGCGCCCGTCTCAACCATCGCCTGCGCGGTGTAGACGCCGAAATCCTCGCCGGGAGTAAGCCTCGCGAAGGGATGCAGGTCCCTCGTGGTGCCGTCGGCCATCTCCTGCACCAGCGCGACGCCCGCCGCAGCCCCGTCTCCACCGCGGATCGCCGCGGTGACGCTGATGATCTGACCGGCCTGCACGTCGATCCCAAGCGGCTGCGACGCCACCACGTCGCCGCTCTCATTGCGCAGGACGTGATACCTGCTCATCGAAACAAGCTCCCGGTACGTTGTGCCCTCGCCGGGGAGCCAGTCGGTGATCTCGCCGGTCTCGCGCGGCTGCATCGCCGGATTGCGCAGCAACCCGTCGGGCAGCACCAGGCCGCTGACGCGCTCGGGCACCACGCCCGCCGGGGCGCGCTGCGCAAGCCGCAGTCGGCCGAAGCCCTCGGTCTGCGCGAAGCGCGTGTTGCCCTGCTGCAGCGGCGCCCAGGTCGTCCACTCGGTGGGTTGCCGTGGGCGATGCACCCGGCCGACGTTGAAGCCGATCTCATCGCCCGCCGCCGGAGCCGATCCGATCATGTCCGCCCAGGGGATGGCCATCTCGATCTGCCACGAGCGCTCACCGATCTCCGCCGCCACAGACACATCGGCATCCCAGCCGGAATTGTCGTTACGCTCGTCGAAGACGGTGCCGAGCGCATTCACGATGAAGTGGTAGTAGTCGCCCCGATCGGTGTCGGGCTGGATGAAAAGCTCGACGCAGTCCTCCATCCAGACCTGCCCGTCACGCACGGCGACCTCCGCGGTGATGGCGGCCGGGTCGGTCTCGATCATCAGCGCGTGCAGGTAGAGCGCTCGATCGTCCCACGCGGCCCGCACGGTGCTCTGACGGTTCGCCAACTGCGTTCCGCCGCTGCCCAGCACGCTGAAGTCCGAGGCGGTCGCGGCGTCCTGCCAGACCGCGTCATCGGCGCGGCCGTCGATCACCGGCGGCGCCTCGGCACGCCCGATCACCAGCGTCTGAGCCTGCAGCGGGACGGCGACGATCATCAGCGCGGCCATCACGGTCATCGGGCGCGGCATATCTACCCTCTCCTCGAGGCACTCCATGAGCCGCGAGACTCACTCACGGACGGTCTCTCTCCAGACGCGCGAAGGTCCTCAGTGCCCGCCCCGGTAGCCCGGCACGTCCTCCGGGCGGTCCTGCAGCACGGCCTCAAGCGCCAGCAGCGCGAGAGGCTCGATGGAGCTTACGTTCACCCGCAGGTTCGGGTGGAAGCGCGAGGCGATGATGTTGTCTCCGATCCGCACGGCGAGGTCGCGGTAGGCCGGGTCGTCCGTGGCGCGGATGATCTCCAGCATCCCGAAGAGCGCGTGCGGATGCGCGTTGTCGGTCTCGAGGTCCACGTCAACGTCCTGGCCCGGAGCGCTTCCGATGTCGCCGAGGCCGTGGCCGCGTGCGATGGCCCGCGCGGTCTCCCAGAGCGCCTGATCGCCTGAGAGCCTGTATCCCAGCGCATAGGACCACAGCAGCATCGGCGAGGTCTCACCCTGCTCGAACACCCGGCCCTCGGGGCCGAAGTAGCCGGTGCGCGGGATGGCGTAGCCCGTCAGGTCGGTCCCATCCGCCCAGATCGGTCGCCACATGTTCGTCTCCGGGTCATAGGCATGCTGAGCCCACGCGCGGAGGCCGTCGATGGACCAGCCGATCAGCTCCGCGCCCTCATCCCCGAGGTGCTCGGCAAGCTGAAGCTGGACGATCGCGTTCTGCCCGTAGATCGAGTTAGGGCTGCGCAGCAGCCAGCCCTCACGAGCAACCTCGCCGAACACCGCGCCGAACTGGTTCTCCGCGCGGTCGCCGTAGCTTGAGTACGTCAGCGTGCCCTCCAGCGGCCCCTCGGCGGGCGGCTCCTCGCGCCGCTGCGGCTTGCTGTACTGGTAGACGCCGAGGCCGGTCTCGGGGTGGCGCGCCTTCACGTACATCTCCGCGAGGCGCTTCGCCCACAACAGCGCGCCCTCCTCGCCGTTGAGGCGATGGAGCATGGCCCCGGCGTAGATCAGGTCGCTTCCGGCGTTGATGAACGTCAGCCCGCGGCCCTCGAAGAACGGCTCGGGGTCGCCGAACTCATTCGCCCAGAGGTCGCCGATCGCCCGGCCGTACGAGCCGTGCCGGTTCATGTCCAGGGTGCCCCAGTTGACGATGTGCGCGTTCCACAGCGCCTTGATGTAGCGCTCCGTGGCGTCCGGATCGACCTCCCACATCAACTCGTAGAAAGGCAGGTGAAACTTCAGCTCATGCGCCCTTCCCTTGTCGCCGGTGTGCTCCCCGGTGAGCAGGTCCATCCAGCGATGCCCGCCCCACTGCAGCAACCCGCAGTCCATCTGCAGGTGCTCGAAGTGATACCTCGTGGCATCCTCGGCGGCCTGCCGGTACTTCGCGTCACCGGTGAGGTTCGTCAGACCGACAAGCGTGCGGAAGAGGTTCTGATGACGCGCGAGGTTTGACGGGAGTACTTCATTGCCCTGATCGTCCTTCGCGCGCACGGCCTCAAGTGTCTCCATGTTCAGGCGATCGACAAAGAGCGGAGTCGGTTCGTCGCGATAGGTGTCACGACCGTGTTCAATCAGCGTGTCGGCGAACGTGCGGACCGCCTCAACCCGGGTCGGCGGCGTCTCTGCCATCGCCTGGTGGGCGGTGCCCATGACGACGAGAATCATTGCCACTGCTCCTCCGATGACCAGTCTGCTCATCAACATTTGGCTCTCCCTCGCACCCTTTTTCGCGGGAAGGTCAGGGGATCTGTGATATCCACGGGGGCGCTTCCCCTCAACTGAGCGCTCCCCGAGAGCAGGTTCCCTGCGGGCCCCGAACGTCCCTTGTCCGAGGCGCGAAAAGAACGCCCCCGTGGGAGTGCGTTCGCGGATCGCGCCGACGCGCTCTCAGCCGAGAGTGACCGTCACGGTGGTTCCGTGCCCGATCTCCGACCGGATGGTCACATCGCCGCCATGTGCCTCGGCAAGCTGCCTGACGATGCGCAGGCCCAGTCCGAGGCCGCGGATCTGCCCGGTCGTGACCTCCTCGATCTGCAGGTAGCCCTCGAAGACACGATCGAGGTACTCGTGAGGGATGCCCGGCCCGTTGTCCGTGACGAGGATGCGCGGCGCGCCATCGGCCTCTCGGTCCACCGACACCTCGACCTCCACCGGCCGGCTCTCAGCGAACTTGATCGCGTTGTCGGCCAGCTCTTCGATGATCAGCCGAAGGTCCTCTGCCCCGACCGCCACGCGTTCGGCGTCCGGGGCGATCGCTGTGTCGAACTCGATCTCCTCGTCAGGGTAGCGGTCGCGCAGCGTCCTCTCAACGCCCTCGATCACCGGGCCGACTTCGACCGGCTCAACGTCCACGGCCACCTCTGTCTCTGACAGCTCGCGGAACTTCAGCAAACGCCCGATAGTCTCATCGAGGCGCCTGACCTGGCGCAGGCAGATCGGCAGGAGCCGCTCCCACGCCTCCGACAGCCGATCGGTCGGCAGGTGCGCCATCACGTCGAGAGTCCCGCCGATCACCGTCAGCGGCGTGCGCAGCTTGTGGGAGATGGAGTTCATGAACCGCAGTTCGCGGTTCCGCGCGTTCATCCGGTCGGTGGCGTCGCGGAGTGTGAGGATCACGTCCGTCAGCCCGCCCGCATCGTCGAACAACCGCGTGATCCGCCCGTCGATCCACAGCGTCACCTCCGTGCCGATACGCGCGATCTGAAGGTCCGTTGTTCGTTCCTCGCTCTCACGCAGGGCCCCCGCGTCCTCCGACAGTTCGAAGCGCTCGAGGACCTGCTCCAGCGCGCTGCCCTCATAGTCCTCACCGACGAGGTTCAGCAGCAGTTCGGCGGCCCGGTTCGCGTAGGTGATGCGCCAGCGGTCGTCGGCGGTGACGATGCCGTCGGACATCGCTCCCACCGCCGTCTCGAAGCGCGCTCTGTCGGCGAGGCGGGCCTGCGCCGCGGCGAGGCTCCTTTCGCGCTCGGTCAGCCGCCGGTGCAGCTCGACCATGCGGACGCCGACGTCAACCCGGGCGCGCAGTTCGGGCGGGTCGAAGGGCTTGGTGACGTAGTCATCGGCGCCCGCCTCCAGCCCCTCCACGATGTCCTGCGGCCGGGCGTTGGTCGTGACCATGATCACGTATATCATCCGCGGCTCGGGGCTTGCGCGCAGCCGCCTGCAGATCTCCACCCCGTCCATCCCCGGCATCATCCAGTCGAGCAGAGCGACCGGGGGCGCGTCCGGGCCCTCCAGCAGCGCCCATGCCTCCCGGCCGTCCTCCGCGATCACCGGCTCGTGGCCCCACTTCCGCACGCTCACCTGCAGAAGCAGGCGGTTGGTGGGCTCATCTTCGGCGATCAGGATCCTCACGATTGACCCGCCTTCAACGCCTGCAGCGCGGCCTGCAGGCGCGCAACGTGCCGCTCAACCCGCTCAAGCGTCTCGGCGGCCCGCACCATCTCTCCCCCCTCCCGGCCGATGGTCTCAAGCTCCAGCGCGAGATCGTAACCGGCGTTCGGATCAAAGTTGCCGATCATGCCCTTCAGCGTATGCCCGGCGCGCGCGAGGGCCTCCGGGTCCGCCTCGGCGATGGCCCTGCGGCACCGATCAAGCAGTTCGCCGTGTGAGTTTCCGAACAGCTCGATCATTTCGTCGA
>JBMNNW010000047.1:0-36044 GCA_050942735.1 Armatimonadota bacterium | reverse complement strand
CCACTTCAGCCTCGAGGACCCGGAGGTCGGCACCGCGATCCAGGAATACCTCAGAAACCTCGTGCTCAACTGAATAACGACGACCCGTGCGGTCGGCCCGCTCGCGCGGCAGACGAATGCCCCGCGACCTGCGCGTAGCAGATGTCGCGGGGCATATCCTGCTCATGCACCAGATGCCGGCGCGGCCGCCGCTACATCCCGCGCCGCGCGACGCGTCTCACGGCGTCGCGATCATCCGGCCGCCAGGGCCGGGGCGCTGTGCTCCTCGGCAGCTTCGTCTGCCGCGGTTGCGGTGGCTCCCAGTATGAACTTGTAGCCGTACCCGCGGACCGTCACCAGTCGCTCGGGATCGCGCGGGTCCTTCTCGATCTTCTGGCGCAGCCGGTAGACGTTCGTCTCAACGATGTGGCGATCGTAACCGTTGTAGCCCCAGACGGAGACGACAAGCTGCTGTGCGCTGACGGCGGCCCCGGCGTGCTCGATGAAGTAGCGGAGGATCTGGAACTCGGTCAGGGTCAGTTCGATCAACTCGCCATCGACGTAGGCCTGTCGCCTGTCCAGGATCAGTTCGACCCCGTTGCACCTCAATCGCGTGTGGGGCTCAGCTTCCTCTTCGCAGCCTCGGGAGAGGTCGCGGACGGTGCTGCGGCGCAGGATGGCCCGGACGTACGCCTCCAGTTCCTTGAGGCTGAACGGCTTTGTGAGGTAGCCGTCGGCGCCGAGATCGAGCCCGGCTATCTTGGTGCACTCCTCCTGGTTGCAGGAGATGATCAGCACCGGGAGATTGCTGCGGTCGCGCACAATCTCGAGCACCTGCTCCCCCCGCATGTCCGGCAGATCAAGGTCCAGCATGATCAGATCGATCGCCCGCGTGGTCGCGATCTCAACCCCGGAGCATCCGCGCCCTACCCGAAGCACTCGAAAGCCAGCGTTGCCGAGCTTCCTGGAGATAGCGTCTGAGAGATTCGGATCATCCTCGACCAGCAGCAGTTGATATCCTGTGTCCTGTATGGACATTCCTGCACCCTCCCCAGCATCCTGAGATAGTCAGCCGGCGGTTGGCTTGACTACTCCCGACTCCAGCCCCGCGACACGGGCGGAATGAACAAGTCCGACACAAAGACGAATGCACGAATCAATCGGTGGTCTCCCTGGGGCGTCCGTTGCTGCGAGGTAATCTGCGAAGTTGCTGCGGCCGCGGCAATTATAGCTTCTGTCAATGAATGCTGCAAGTGATCGGCACAATTGCAGTCCATCCTCATGCGCGAGACTTCACTGCCCATTGCCCCGCAACCTCTCAAAGAATCTCACAAAAGCCTCACAACACGAATCCTGCCGCGCGAGGAATGTGTCCGGCGAGGCACTGAAGTAGCGTTCGGCCCCGTGACGATTCGGTCTCATCCGAGAGCCGCCGGGCCATCTACGAGCCCCGCGGTATTGCGATCGGAAGGAGGGCTCCCGTGGTAGTCGGGCGAAGTGGCCGTCGCAGAGCGCATAGCCGGAGAGGTGCTATCACCATGCGCAGAGCAGCACTCATCGCGACAGTGATCTTCCTGGCAGTGTGTGGCACGCTTCCGACATCTCAGCAGTACATAACCGACGCCAGCCGCGACGGCGCCGACGAGGGGCCGCTGAGGTCACGCGCAGCGGTCGCCTTCCCCGGCGCTGCCTTCGCGGACACCGCAGATGAGGAGATTCCCCGCATGGAGCCGCTGAACCGATTCCCGCGAATGATGCAGGAGTACCTTGTAAGGCGCCTCGACGCCGTCTATGAGGCGAACCAGCAGCGCGTGATGTCGTTGCAGAGCCGCGAGGACGCGCTCGCGTATCGCGCGGAGGTGCGGGAGAAGATGCCGCTGATCTTCGGCGAGATGCCCGAGCGCACCCCGCTGAACGTTCGCGTCACGGGCGAGGTGGATCGGGGCGCGTACATCGTGCGCAACATCATCTTCGACAGCCGCCCGGACTTCCCGGTGACGGCGAACCTCTACATCCCCCGCGGCCACGAGGGCCCGCGCCCGGGCGTGCTGTGCCTCTGTGGGCATGCAGGAAACGCGAAGTCCTACGAGTTGTACCAGCCCTTCGCGCAGGCGCTCGCGCGGATGGGGTACATCACGCTGATCTTCGACCCGATCGGCCAGGCCGAGCGCCTGCAGTACCACGATGGTGAGGGCGACTCGCTGGTGGGCAACGGCGTTCGCGAGCACAACTTCATGGCGCGCCAGCAACTGCTCGTGGGCGAGTTCATCGGCACGTGGTTCGCGTGGGACGGGATCCGCGCGCTGGATGTGCTGCTCGAGCAGGAGGGCATCGACCCCGAGCGCATCGGCGTGACCGGCAACTCCGGCGGCGGGAACATGACCGCTTACGCGGTGGCGCTCGATGACCGCATCACGATGTCCGTGCCCTCGTGCTGGATCACAAGCTGGCGGCACAACGGTGTGAATGAGGAGCCGATCGACGCGGAGCAGTGCGCGCTCAACGCGCTCGGGCTGGGCGTTGAGCAGAGCGACCTGATGGTGGTGCAGGCGCCCGAGCCGGCGCTGATGATCACGCAGGAGCAGGACTTCTTCGACCAGCGCGGCTCGCTCGAGGCGGCCGAGCGGCTTCGGCATATCTACCGCCTGCTCGGAGCCGAGGACGCCTTCGGCTACCACGTCGGGCCGAACGTGCACGGCTTCTGGCAGGATGCGCGGGAGGCGATGTACGAGTTCTTCAACGAGCACGCGGGCGTCGATGCGCCGTCCGAGGAGCCGGAGATGATCATCGAGGACGACGAGACGCTGCAGTGCACGGAGACCGGGCAGGTGGACGACATGGGTGCGAAGTCGGTCTCCGACTTCACGCGGGAGAAGTCGCTGGCGCTGGCCGAGCAGCGCGGTGAGCCCGCCGGGGCCGAGTTGCGCCGCCGCGTGAGCGCGCTGCTCGACCTGCCCGAGCGCGACGGCCCGCCGGAGTACCGCGTGCTGCGCCCGTGGACGCGCCGAGGCTACGCCCGTGAGCGCGCGAATCAGTTCGTGCTGGAGACCGAGCCGCAGTTCGGCGCGCAGGCGGTCGTGACGAAGCTTGAGGACGAGTACCGCACCGCCCGGCCGCTGCCCGGCGACGGCCCCGCGCTGCTGTATCTCCCGCACATCTCCTCCGACCAGGAGCTGCGCGAGGATCAGCGGCTGCGCGCGATGCAGGGGGAGAACGAGGCGTTCTTCGCCTGCGACTACCGGGGAATCGGCGAATCGCGGCCCGACACCTGCCGCCCCGACATGTTCTTCCATCTCTACGGCAGCGACTATCACTACGCCTCCTACGCCCTGATCCTCGGCGAGAGCTACGTGGCGTGGCGCGTGCATGACGTGCTGTGCACGCTCGACTGGATGGCGTCATTGGGCTACGACGAAGTCCACCTTGTGGCGAGGGGATGGGGCGCGATCCCCGGGGCGCTGGCGGCGCTGCTCGATGACCGCGTCGAGCGGGTGACGCTGATCAACGCGCCACGCTCGTACTCCGAACTTGCGGAGACGAAGATGCAGCAGTGGCCGCTCTCGGCGATGCTGCCGCACGTGCTGGAGCAGTTCGACCTGCCGGACGTCTACCGGGAGCTTGAGGCGAAAAGCTTGCAGCAGATCGAGCCGTGGAGCGCGATGATGGAACCCGCCGAGGGGGCGAACTGAAGATGAGGCCGCATGTGGTCGCTACGGTCGTCGGTGCAGTGATCCTGTCGCTCGTGCCGCAGGGAGGCGCGTTTGCGATGCAGTTCACAGTGACGAACCCGGTGGAGGTCGCGCAGCACACCGTCGCGCGGGCCTCGGTGCCGGTGCCTCAGGGCGCTCTCTCCGACGTGCCCTCGGTGGTGGCGGTCGAGGGAGCAGGCGAGCCGGTCGGAGCACAGGCGCGCGTAATCACCCGCCACCCGGACGGCTCGGTGCGGCGGATGATGCTGTCGGTCCCGCTCGATCTCGCGGCGGGCGAGGCGCGGGCATTTGCGCTGACCGCCGCGGAGGTTGACGCGCCGCCGTCGATGCTGACGGGCGAGGAGCCGGCGCGGATCGAGACCGATGCGTTCACCGTGCTGGCGTCCGCCGGCGCGGTGCAACTGCTCGACGCCGCCGGCGGGGTGATCGCGGTCGTGGAGCCCTTCGGCCCGGAGGCCGGAGGCGACGCGACCCTCACCGTGCTCGACGAGGGCCCGCAGTTCACCTGGCTGCGCTACGACGAGGCGGGCGAGGAGTGGTCGCGGCAGGTGGATGTGCAGGTGAGCCGCCTCGGCGAGATCACGCTCACGCACCGCATCCAGGCGCACCCGGCGGGCGACCACTGGACGCCCGACTTCGGCTGGACTCTGACCGCGCCGGGCGCGTCGGCGGCGGACCTGCCCGACGGGCCGGCGCGGATGCTCGGGCGCGATCCGAATTCGCGGTTCGCCGACGAGAGCAACGCTGAGTTGATCGCGCAGCTTGCGCTCGGCGACGGGACGGTCGTCTCAGTCGCCAACCCGCTCGCCCTGCGGCAAAATCGCGGGACCTTCGAGGCGACCGCCGCCGACGGTTCGGTGACCGTGCGCTCGAATCGCAACGAGCCGGTCGAGGACCTCGAGACCGAGGGGCTGATGATCCAGGAGGGCGCGTGGCGGTTCAGCGAACTGACGATCGCGCCGGCTGCCCGCGAGGCCCTTGCGGCGCGGCTCGACGATCCGGTCCACGCGCACGCCGACTGGCGGGTTTATGACGCGGTCTACGGCACCGGGGAGCCGCTGGAGGTTGAGCACCCGGTTCTGCGCGAGTGTGTCGAGAGGTTCGTCTTCGCGCTGCAGGACATGCAGATGAAGGGCGACGACCTCGGCTCGATGCCGTGGGGATGGGACCCGGGGCGGACCAGCCCCGACTACACCTCGTCGGTGCGCCTCAATCACAGCCTCTACGTCTGGGAGGACTGGTTCCGCGGCGGTGACTCGAGGCTCCGGCAGGTCGCGCATGACTGGCTGCGCAACTACCACGACCTCGGGATGTACTGGGGCCCCAACGAGGACCTCTTCGGCGCCTGCCGCCGGGGGAACCTCTGGCGCGACCGTCCCGGCCACGGTCCGGGGACCTTCAACCCGCGCTTCGCCACCAGCCCGCCCTACGTGCACAAGGGATGGAGCAACTTCTACCTGATGTTTGAGGAGACCGGTGACCCGCGCTACCGCGACGCCGCCGAAGCGGCGGCCGAGTGGTCGATCGCCAACCAGCACGCGGGGCTCAGTTACACCCGCGTCATCGGCGTGGTCACGGATGCGGTGAAGATGTACGAGTATACCGGCGAGCAGAAGCACCTCGACAACGCCATCCGCATCTGGGGAACATTCCAGGAGATCCAGGGCGAGGACCTGCTCTTCACCGAGAGCGGCAGGCCCGCGGTCGGCAATGACCTCTACATCGGCGATGACTCACTGGGCTACCGCAACCCGTTCGTGAAGCCTTACATCGTGCAGTACGCCACCAACTCCCTGCCCTACCTGCTCCGCCGGACGCCCGACGATCAACGCCTGCGCGACACGATCGTCGCGCTCAATGACTTCATGGCGCGGGTGCAGCAGCCCGGAGGCGGCTGGGGCTACCCGCATCCGTCGGCCGCGGGGCTGACCTGGAACCTCGAGTACATCCACGGGATCATCCTGGCGCATGAGGTGGCGGAGGCGAAGGAGGCCTACCTCGACGCCGTGGCGCGGAACCTCCGGCCGACCGTGCAGCTCGCCGAACTCTACGGCTGGCCCGCCTCGGGGCTCAACCCGTGGGAGGCCGCGGCCGGGATCAACGCCCAGCAGCGGCAGGAGCGCTACGAGCTTGCGACCGACCGACCCGCGATGCGCGACTACGATGAGGGGCAGGTGAAGTTCGGCTACTCACCCGACCAGGCGGTGCATTTCCAGGCGGTGCTTCGCGACTACCTGCGGCACCGCTCTGAGGAGAGCCTCTTTGAGTCCGATGAGCTGCTTGAGAAGATCAAGCGCCTGCGCACCACGCTCGACCCGACGGTGGTGCTTCCCGCGCGCGCGGCGATGGGAGCCGACGGGGTCGCCGAGGTGTCGGTGACGGTGCAGTTCAGGGCCCCGGGCCCGGTCGGCGCGTCGGTCGAGGTCGCGGACCTGCCCGCAGGCGTGACCGCCGAGCCCGCGGCAGTCGAGTGGACGGTTGAGCGCGGTCGCACCGAGAGCCCGCCCATCCGGCTGCGTGGCACCGTCGAGGCTGAGACGCCGATCACGATCCGCTGGCAGATCGGGCGTGCCTGGGAGGGCACCGGGGAGGCGATCCTTGAGCCGGGCGGCGGCGTCGCAGTCGATGACCGGGTCGGATACATCGGTGGCGAGGGCGACCCGCTGGCGCTGGCGCTCCTCGCGATCGGCTTCGACCCGCCGCGCGTCTCCGCCATCACCGACGCGCGCCTCGACCGCTTCAGCGGGCTCGTGGTCGGCTGCGAGGCACATGCGAAGAACTACGCCGGACTCGCGGACGCTCCCGAGCGCCTGCTCGAGTTCGTTCGCGCGGGGGGCAATGCCGCGATCTTCCAGCTCCAGGACGAGGGCTGGCGGCCTGAGTACCTTCCGCTGCCGCTGACTCTGAGCAACGACAGCGCGACGGCCGGCGTGATCGTCCGGCCCGACCACCCGATCTTCGCCGAGCCCGCGAAGGTCGAGTCGCTGGCCGGGGCGATCCTCTACGACACGATCGTCGAGGCCGATCAGGGCTGGGAAGTGCTCGCGCTCGATGACGCAGGGCGGCCGGCGATCCTGCAGACCGAGGTGGGGGAGGGGCGGCTGCTGGTCATCCAGCCGTCGATCGACCGCTACCTCAGCGGGATGCTCGAGGCCCCGGAGGGGCTGTCGGTGCGCGACTGCGCCGACCTCCTGCGCAACGTCATCATCTCCATCGCCGGCTGACGACCGGGCACCGGGTGCCCCTCACCGCCCCAGCCAGGCTGGCACGAAGCACGTGAGCCGACCGCCCATGTCCGCCACGTAGACGCGCTCGCCGTCGAATTCGGGCGCGGCGAAGGCGAAGAGATCGGGCGTCACCCGCTGCTGTGCGCGGACCTCCCCGCTCCCGGCCTCCAGCGCCGTGAGCACCCCGCGATCTGACAGCACCCAGACCAGCCCGTGGCTCTCCACCGGCGCGGTCGGCACGGCCCCGGTCGGCGCCTCCGCCACCCAGACGGTCGAGCCGTCGGCGGCCCGCTTGCTCACGCGGTGGTCGGTGTGCCGCACGTAGACGAACTGCCCATCCTCCGACGGCCCGACCGCCACGCACCTCTCCTCATCAAGCAGCCGCTCGCCGGTCCCGGCATCGAACACCGTCAGCCGGTAGGCGCGGTCGGCGAAGAAAACTCTGTCCCCGATGGCCACCGGCGCGCAGTCCGCCGGGCTGTAGTACCACGCGACGAAGCCCTCGCGATCGCTGCCCGCGCTCGGCGCCCGCCAGCGCACCTCACCGGTCGCCGCGTCCAGCGCGTAGGCGTGCCTGTCCCACGAGCCGACGAAGACGCTCTCCGCGCCCACCGCGGGCGCCTGCTCGATGGCGTACTCCGGCGCGTCCGACCGCCACAGAAGCGAGCCGTCAGCGGTGTTCACCGCGAATACCTCTCCGTCGGCAGTGCCGACATACGCGCGCTCCCCGGCGACCACCGGTGAGCCGTAGATGGCGCCGCCCGCGTCGAAGCGCCAGAGCCGCCCGCCGTCACGGTCAACCGCGTGCAGATGTCCGTCCGCCGAGCCGAAGAGGAGCGACGCGCCGTCGGCTGCGAGCACCGGATCGGAGCGGACCTCCGCGGCCGTCCGGACCGTCCCGAGCCGGGCGCCATCGCCGACCGCGAAGATACTCAGCTCCCCGCCGTTGTCACCGACGTAGATCCGGTCCCCCGCTACCGTCGGTGATGACTGCGCGGATCCCGCCAGTCTCTGCCTCCACGCCACATCGAACGCCCCACCGTTGACGTAGAAGGCCACGCTGCGGCTGCTCACGCGCCCGTCCGCGCCGGTCAGTTCGAGGCGCAGTGTGTGCGCGCCCGGCTCGACCGTGGCGGTGTCGAGGTCCGCGACCCACGCGTCGCCCGCGCGCTCCATCTCCCCGGAGGCCGCGTCACCATCGAGCGTCCAGCGCCCCTCCGCGGCCTCGCCAGCGCCCGTGACGGTCCAGCGCAGCGGCTCTCCCGGCCCGAAGACGATCCGGTCCACCGGCTCGACCTCCATCGGCAGGAAGGGCGAGCGCGGCGGCAGCGGCTTCTCCAGCAGCCCGATCATCTCGGCCTCATCGTCAACGAACTGGTGGGCCACCCGCAGCACGCCGTCGCGGATGGAGACGATTCCGTAGCCGGGGCGGCGCGGCCCGTAGGTGCTCCCGCCCATCACCACATCGATCCCCTCGATCTGCCACGCCCGCGCGCTGTGCCCGTGGCCGACGAGCATCAGCACCACGTTGCGGGTGCGGAGCAGGTCGAGCAGCCGCGCGCGATCGTACGCCCCCGCGAACTCGCGGCCATCGAGGCTGTGATGCCCGAGGAAGATCACCGGCTGCTCGGGAGGCGTGCGCGCGAACTCGGCCGCCAGCCAGCGCAGCCCCTCCTCGGCCACCGACGGCCGCGGATCCTGCGGCGTCGCGGTGTCCCAGTCGATGAGCTTGACCCCGGCGCGCTCGACCGCGTAGAAGACGCCGCCGTGCAACTCCCGCAGGTCCGGTCGGGCGCAGCGCCAGGTGTTGTCATGATTCCCGGGCTGATGGTAGACGGGCACGGGCACCTCCGCCCACAGCCCGAGATACTGCGCCCACCAACCCCTCCCGCCGCTGAACTCGTTGAGATCGCCCGTGGAGACGATCAGCTCGACCGGCGGCGCCGTCACGCCCCACGGCTCAAGCTCGATCGGCGCGCCGAAGGGAATCTCGGCGATCGTCGCTCGCGTCTGCGCGATCGCGTGCGGCACGTGCATGTCCGAGACGTGCAGGAACGTGAGATCATCCACCGCCCCCGCCGCGGAGGCCGCGGCGAGCGCGGCCAGCAGCAGGAGCGTGCAGCGTGTGCTCCGGATCATCCTCAGACCTCCAGGCGCGGCCAACCGGCCGCTTCGGTCTTACGCGCTCACCACCGTGAAGCCGTCGAGCGGCTCCACCTCGACGACGCGCCGCGCGCAGCCGGCATCGGCGTCGTTCTCCCAGATCGTCAGCGGCGACGGCCCGTCCGTCCGCCCGACCAGCTCGCACCGCAGGTCGCCCTCGATCAGATTCACGCGAACCAGCCGTGAGTCGAACAAGCGCCTGCAGATCACGCCCACGTGCTCCCGGTTCGCGGCCTCGTAGTCCCATCCGTCGAGCCCGTCCACGATCCCGACCACGACGCTCTCCCAGTCCTCCGGGCTGATGACGTTGATCCGCTCTTCGTGCGTGAAGAGCACACCGAATGCGAGCGAGTCGAGCCCGATCGTGATGTTGCGGATCCCCGCCTCCGCCGCCTCCGCGAGCTTCGGCGTCTCCGACTCGGCGAGGAAGGGCACCCGCCCGCTGAGAATGTCTAGGCCCATGTGACTGCCCATGTGCGAGACGCTCATGCTGACGAACGTCAGCCCCGGGTGCGCCGGGTAGCGGTCGATGATCAGCCCGTGCCGCCCGGTGGTGCCACGGATGCCGTAGGGGCGGGGCCGCCAGACCGGCTGGTTGCCGTAAAGCTGCCCGAGCGCCGAGTTGTTGCAGGGCATGTCGATGCCGCGCTCGAGGAAGTGCGGGACCGCGCGCCAGCCGACCTCACCGTAGTGCGCGTTGATCACGCGGCTGTGCCGGATTCCCGCCCGCTCGAACGCCTCGTCCATCCTCCGGAAGTTGCGCCGGACGGTCTCATCCGGCAGATCGAGGCCGGTCTCGTGATCGAGTGAGAGGCCCTCGAAGACCGTCTTCGTGCCACCCTCAGAGAGATCGGGCTTGTCATCGAGCACCGCCCACGGCTTGAAGTTCGGCCGCGCCATGAAGAAGTCGTCGCGGAACGCGTGCATCGAGAAGTCAGCGCCGCCGCTGTCGTAGAGGCGCTTGACCGCCGCCCAGTCGGTCGGCCCCATCTCGTCGATGAAGAGCCCGAGGTTCGGGCTGATGCCGAAGCGGTTCATCACGTCCACGTAGGCGAACGCGCCGTAGGTGCCGTTGCAGTCATCCATCCGCGCGGTCACGTAGGGCGGCACGCAGCGCATCGGGAAGGGCTTCGCCGCCGCCCACACCAGCGAGCGCCACATCAGCCCGTCGATCCCGCGGACATGTCCGAACACGCCCTCCGCGTAGAGCCGCTCCCCGGTTCCGAATACCACGACACGCCCCTCGCCCGCCTCCCCGGCGGCGATCACCGCGCGCCCCTCCGCGTCCGTCACCAGCGGCCGCCAGCGCTCATCCGCCGGCAGCGTCAGCACCGCGATCTCCGCGTCCAGCTCAAGCTCCTCGCCCTCGGCGTGGCCCGACGTGATGAAGTCCGCTCCGTCCGCGAAGCGCAGCGTCCCCGCCCGCGCGTCGCCGAGGTCGGCAGGCAGCAGCGCCCGCAGCGCCTCCGGCCACTCCCGCGCGCGGCGGTCGAAGCTCACCAGCCCCGCACCATCGGCGACGGCGTCGGCGATCTGGCGGGCCGTCTCCGGCTTCAGCCACTCGGCCGCGCCATCATGCGCCACGACGTAGAGCGCCCGCGGGGAGACATACTCCGGGATCGCGCCCATGTAGTCGCCGCCGTCGAGCACCTCCCACGCCACGCCGAAATGATCGAGCGCGGCGAAGACGGTCTGCTCAGCCGACCGCCGCTCTTCTCCGAGCCTGCTGTCGAGTATGACAAGGACACTGCGGTTGCCTGCCGACATGATGATCACCCTGGGCAAAGCACGAAATCATTTGCGCCGTGGTCCGCCTCGGCGCTATCATCGTCAGAGAGAGTATTCTGAGCGCGCTCGCCCGGACCTTCACAGGCGGGAATCTCCCAAATGCCCGGGGCGTCGAAAAGATGGATGCTTGCACTCGGTTTCACATCGCCTGCAGGGGAGCTGATCACGTTGAGCAGTTGGCTCAGAGCGCCGGTGACGGCCGCGCACTGGCCGCTCATCGCGCTCGGGGTGCTGCTGGTCGCATCCGCCCCTGCGCAGCAGGAGGCGCAGGCGCGCGTCGCCCCGCTGCCCGACGGTGTCACGAAGCACCCCGACATCGCTTACGCGGAGATCGAGGGCGTGGATCCGCAGCGACTGATGCTCGACCTCTACCGGCCCGAGGGTGCCGAGAGCGCGCCGATCATGCTCTTCATCCACGGCGGCGGCTGGTCGAGGGGAGACCGCTCCGCGGTCTGGCGCAAGCCCGAGTTCTTCTGCGGATCCGGCTGGCTCTTCGCGAGCGCCAACTACCGCTTCGTGCCGGAGGTCACGCCCGCCGAGCAGGTCCGCGACATCGCCCGCGCCGTCGCGTGGCTGCGTGACAACGCGGCGCAGTTCGGCGGCGACCCGGAGCGGATCTTCCTGATGGGCCACTCGGCGGGCGCGCACCTCGTGGCGCTCGTGAGCACGGACCCGCGGCCGCTGGAGGAGGCCGGTCTGTCCCTCAGCGCACTCTCGGGCACCGTCGTGATCGACACCGGCACGCTCGACCTTGAGGCGCACATGCGCAGTGTCGGCGCGCGGGCCGCCCTGTGGGTCAACGTCTTCGGCGACGATCCGGAGGGCTGGCGGCCGCTCTCGCCGCTGGCGCAGGTCGCTCCCGACGCGGGCATCCCGCCCTTCCTGCTGCTGATGCAGGGCACCCGGACGCGGCGTGAGAATGCGCAACGCTTCGCCGACGCCCTCGTGATGTGCGGCGTAGAGGCCGAGGCGGTCCATCTGCCCGGTCACACGCACGCGTCCATCAACCGCAGCGTGGGCGAGCCCGGCGACCCGACCACCGAGGCGGTCGCGGGGTTCCTCAGCGGCCTCGGCGCGCCGGTGAGCTGTCGCGGGACGGACTGATACGACCCCGGTCCGGCGGAGCGGCGCCGGGACATCGAGGCCCGGCGCTCCTCCGCCCGCCCCGGCTGTGCCCCCTTCGTCGGTCGCGCACCGTCCGCAGATCGCATGACCCCGGACAGGTGACCGGCCCCGGCGCGGGGAACTGGGACGGCGGAAGAGTTCCGAAAGCGAAGAGGAGGGCGTCTGATGAAGCTCTGTCTGCTTACGTTCAACCTTGGACGCGAGTTCAGTCTCGACGAGTTGCTCGCGGTCTGTGACCGCTACGGCTACGAGGGCGTCGAGTGCCGCGCGCAGGCCGATCACGGACACGGGATTGAGCTCGACACCACGCCCGAGCAGCGCGCGGAGATCCGGGCGAAGTTCGAGGCCGCGCGCGTCAACCTCGCCGGCATCTCCACCGGCTGCCGCTTCGAGTCGCTCGACCACGCGGAGCGCCAGGAGCAGATCGACCTGTCGAAGCAGTTCATCGACCTCGCCGCCGACGTCGGCGCGCCGCGCATCCGCGTCTTCGGCAACGCTTTCCCCGAGGGCGCCGACAGGGACGAGGTCATCGAGAACGTCGGCCATGCGCTGCGGGAGATCGGCGAGCATGCCGAGGGAAGCGGCGTGGACTGCAACCTCGAGATGCATGGCGACTTCTACCGCTGGGAGTACACCCTGCGCGCGGTGGAGATCGCCGATCACGATCGCATCGGAATCGTCTACAACTGCGACAGGCGCGAGACCGCGTGGGGGCCGATCAGCACATTCATCGAGCCGGTCGCGAAGTACCTCCGCCACGTGCATCTGCATGACATCGAGTCGTCGGACTACCCCTACGCGGAGCTTTTCCGCATCCTCCGCAGCATCGGCTACGGCGGCTATCTTTCGCTGGAGGCCAGCCCAAGCTCGGACGCCGAGCGCGTGCTGGGCCTCTACGCGCGACTCTACGAGTGCATGTACCAGATGGCGTAGCGGTGCGAGGCGGCGGCGCAGATGGGGGCCGGCCGCTCACTGCGGCGGCAGGGCCCCCTGCCAGCCCTCCGCGAGCATCGCCGACAGCTCCAGCAGCAGCCCGGCGTTCTCCTCGCGGGCGGCGATGTTGACGTTCTCGCCCGGATCGACCTCGTGGTCGTAAAGCTCGGTCGCGATGACCTCGCCTGCCCCGCGCGCCGCCTGCCACTCGGTGTAGCGGTGGCGGTCGGTGCGCATCGAGTACCCCATCACGTCGCCCGCTCGCGGATACTGGCTGAACGCCGCGCGCTTCCACTCCCGCGACGGGTCCTCCATCAGCGGCGCAAGGCTCACGCCCTCAAGGTGCGCCGGCAGATCGAGGCCGGTCAGTTCGCACAGCGTCGGGTAGATGTCCACGAACTCGCACAGCGCCTCGGTGCCCTCTCCGACCGTCCCCTGTCCCGGCGCGCTGATGACCAGCGGCGAATGCGTCGAGGTCTCGAAGTTCGAGTGCTTGCACCACAGCCCGTGCTCCCCGAGCTGCCAGCCGTGGTCGCCCCAGAGGCAGACGACGGTGTTGTCGCGAAGCCCCTGCCGCTCCAGCTCATCGAGCAGCATCCCGACCTGCGTGTCGATGAACGTCGTGCATGCGTAGTACCCGCGTATCAGCTCGCGCGCCTTCTCCTCCGGGAGGTCGCCCTCGCGCGGGATGTCGGAGTACTGACGCAACTCGCCCCAGTTGTGCAGCGCGATCTCCGGGCAGTCCTCCGGCGCAAACGGGTTGTCCGCAAGGTCGATACTCTCTTCGGGGTACATGTCCCAGTAGCGCTGCGGGCAGGCGAAGGGCAGGTGCGGGCGGTGATAGCCCACCGCGAGGAAGAAGGGCGCGGGCGCCTCGGCCAGCCGCCGCATCTCCTCGATCGCCCGGAGCGTGATCTCACCGTCCCCGAAGCGCTCGTCCGGCGCATCCATCGCCTCCGTGGATGGGCCGCGCCAGCCCGGCCGCCGCCCCGCCTCACGATCCACGCGGTTCGCCTCGACCCGCTCCTGCCGCAACTCATCTGAGCCGTGTGTGCTGAATCTCGCGCCCCACGGGGCCTCGCTCCAGCCGTCCGGATCATCATTGACGCGGTGGTGGTAGACCTTGCCCAGCGAGATCGCGGTGTAGCCGCTTCCCCTGAAATGCTGCGGAAGTGTCGTCACCTCCGGGCATGCTTCGCGCAGTGGCGTCTGCAGATCCCACACGCGCGTGGAGTCGGGGCGCAGCCCGCTGAGCAGACTCGCCCGCGACGGCGCGCAGACGGCCTGCTGGCAGTGCGTGCGCACGAACGCGGTGCCCTCCGCGGCGAGCCGGTCGATGTTCGGGGAGATCATGCGCTCATGACCGAAGCAGCGAAGTTGCGGCCGGAGGTCATCGACGGGGATGAAGAGAACGTTCGGCGCGCCATCCGGCGCGGCCTGCGCGTGCGCGCTGCCACCGAATCGTGACATCAGCATCGCCCCGCTCGCCATCATGCTCAGTGCGAGGAAGTCCCGGCGCGTCATCGCAGCACCTCCGCGGTTGCCGTAGCGCGCTTCGTCACCCGCAGGCGCGCAGTGTTGTTGTCGGCGGCGCGCGCGCCTTCCCGGCGGCGGCTCAACGCGCCGAGCGCAACGCCTGGCGAAGGGCCGTGATCTGCCGGTTCACCGCATACCACTGCTGTGAGCCGAACTCCACCTGTGAGCGCCGGCTTTCCAGCATACGGATCTGCGCCTCAAGTGCGCGGCGGTACTCCGGACCGAAAGGCTCCGAGGCGCGCTGCTGGCGTTGCCAGGTGCTCGACACGCGGCGGTGGTCATGCCACTGTCGGGAGCCGAACTGCAGCTCCCGCGCCCGCGTCTCCACGAGGCCCCGCTGCTGGCGCGCGGTCTCCTGTTGCGCGCGCAGATAGTCCGCGTGACGCCGCTCCACCAGCCGCTCGTTACCCATCCGCAGCGCGCTGTCGAGGCTTCGCAGTGCGGAGCGCTCCCTCTCAAGCGCGCTGGAGCTTCGGCGCAGTTCCCAGTACAGGCGGCTGCCGAACTCCGCCGCGCGCTCCTGCTGCCTCAGTGAGCGCAGGTCCGCGTCGATCACCCGCTCGCGGCCGCGCAACTGCTCGCGCAGGCGATCGTTGTCCGCCCGCGCGGGCGGAACACACAGGCCGGTCAGGGTCATCGCCAGTGCGAGCGACACCCCGGCGACGGCTGCGACCCGCTTCATCTCGCTCACCTCCCCTCGTGCGCTCGCCAGTGAGGTCCGCTGCATCCGTCCCGGGGATGAGCCCGCGGTGATCCGCACACCACGCACCGGCCCCGGTGTTGCATGCACTCCCGCCCCACGTACCAGATTCCCTCAGCGTGCCTCCGATACCTCTCGGCAGTATGCCGAATCAGGGATGCCCGCGCTCCCGGAGGGCGTCACGCGCGTCTGCGCCGGACGCCGCCGCTTCCGTGATTGCCGGCGCGGTGAGACAACGCGACCGCTCTCACCAGGTAACACGAGCCGCCCTTCGGGGTCTGACCGAATTATGTAGGTTGCTGTCGCTGGCGGCTCACGTCGGCCTCACCCCGACCCGCTCGCTGCGCTCGGGGTTAGCCCCTCTCCCTGAGACGCCGCGCTGCGCGCGGGTCCTGGGGGAGAGGGGGGAACACAACCGTGAGCGGAGATCCGAAACAGCCGTGGCAGGTCGAAGCGTGGACTCATTCCCCCTCCCACCGGAGTTCGCGCAGCGAACTCACAGGGAGGGGGTGCCCGAATGTCGTGTATGAGGGCGGGGGAGGCCGTCGTTGCCGCACCTACATTATCCGGTCGCACCCCGCCCTTCGGCCCGGCTTGACAACAACCGCCCCCCTTCTATATACTCAAACTCACTGCGACGCCAGCTTCTCCGGCTGGCGGTGCTGCAATTATGAGATATGACATTCGCGATCAACTCAGCAGGCGTGATGAAGAGATCACGCTTGAGATTGACACGCCTGTCCCGCTCGGGACCGACGTCGAGTTCGTTGGCAAAGTGACCGGCCGGATCACCCTGCACAACACAGGTGGCGAGGTCGCGGCATGGGGCCATCTCGAGGCGACGGCGCTGCTTGAGTGTGCACGGTGTCTCGAGAAGCACGAGGTGCCGGTCAGCTTCGACTTCTCCGAGAGCTGCAGCTTCGAGCAGATCGAAGAGCCGCTCGCCTACACACAGGTCGCCGACGACGACGAGCGGGCCTCGATCCCGCTGCTCGATGGCGATACCGTCGATCTGAGCGAACTGGTGCGCCAGCTCCTTGTACTGCACGCGCCACCGCGGTCACTCTGTCGGCCGGACTGCAGGGGCATCTGCCCGCACTGTGGCACCAACCGCAACCTTGCCGAGTGTAAGTGCGAGACCGAAGAGATAGACCCGCGCCTCGCGCCCCTGCGCGAGTTGCTCCAGTAGCTTTCCTTCAGGAATCTTCAACGCCGTTTCAGAGAAGGTGTTCTGCACGATGGCTCTTCCAAAGCGACGACATTCAAAGGCGCGTACGCGTAAGAAGCGAACGCATCAGGGAGTCACAGTCCCCTCCATCTCCCAGTGCCCGCAGTGCGACGCCCCCAGACTGGCTCACAACGCCTGTGGACGGTGCGGCTACTACAAGAGCCGCAAGATCGACCACACCGTCAGTCTCGAGGAGAAGAAGCGGGAGGACTAAGCCCGGGGCATACCGCGCCACCGCCGCCTCAGCGGCGGCCCGCGCACCTCGTTCCCAACTTACCGGCGTTGCACCACCCACGTGATTATGCGGATAGCCGTTGATGCCATGGGGGGCGACTACGCCCCCGAACAGATCGTCGCCGGAGCGGTCCTGGCGGCCGCCGAGCTTGATGCGCGAATCGCCCTCGTCGGTGATCCCGAGGCGATCGCCGCACAGATGACCGACGGCGCTCACCACGAACGGCTGGAAGTCGAGCCCGCGGGCGATGTCATCGCGATGGGCGAGAGCCCCCGCGCCGCCCTCCGTGGTCGCGACGACAGCTCGATGGCCCGCGCGGTCGACCTCGTTTGCACCGGCGCGGCGCAGGCCGTCTTCTCGGCAGGCAACTCCGGCGCGTTCATGGCCCTCTCCGCCATGCGCATGGGAATGATCCCGGGCGTGAGGCGCCCGGCCGTCGCCGTCACGTTGCCCAACGAGAACGGCCACCGCGTTCTGCTCGACGCCGGAGCCAACGCCGACTGCAAGCCCGAACACCTCGTGGAGTTCGGACTGATGGGCTCGGTCTACGCCGAACACGCCCTCGGGATCGACAACCCCAGCGTCGGGCTGCTGAGCATCGGCGAGGAGAAGGGCAAAGGCAACGAACTGACGAAGGCCGCACACGAACTGCTCGAGACCGCGGACCTGAACTTCTGCGGGAACGTCGAGGGCGGCGACGTCTTCAGCGGCAGGTGCGACGTTATCGTCTGTGATGGCTTCGTCGGGAACGTGGTGCTGAAGGTGACCGAGGGAGCCGCGGATCTTCTGGTGCGCAACATTCGGCGTGTCGTCATGGAGACGCCGCAGTTGCAGGCGGTCGCGCCCGCGTTCGCCGAGGTGCTCAAGGCGCTCAGCGGCGAGTTCGACGCCTCCGAGTACGGTGGCGCGCTGCTGCTCGGCGTCAACGGCGTCAGCATCGTCGGCCACGGCTGCTCCGACGCCCACGCAGTGCAGAACGCCATCCGCTTCGCCCAGAGGGCCGTGGACGGGCGGCTGATCGCACATCTTTGTGACGTCTTCTCCGCCCGGGCGCAGGCCACGGCCTGACGCGCCGGGCGATCAAACCGCAAAAGGGCTGGCGAAGGGGACGGTTGAGTGGACGGGGAGCTTCGGGACTTGCACAATCGTTGAGTTCATCTGCTTGCCCCGGTGAGGGAAGCTGTCAGGTTCGGCAACACCGGGGCGGTCATTGTGACTCGTAGATCACGATGCGACGCCGGCGCGGGGCGACCATGCGCCGGCGAGTCTATGCGCAATCGTACGAGAGGGTGCCTCAACTGATGTCCCTCAGACCCGCTGTGATAACCGGCGTTGGCTCCTATGTGCCCGAGAACGTCCTGACCAATGCGGACCTCGAGGCGATCGTGGAGACCAGCGATGAATGGATCGTCAGCCACACAGGCATCAGGGAACGGCGGATCGCATCCGACGAGCAGGCGACTTCGGACCTCGGCAAAGAGGCCGCCCTTGCCGCACTCGAGGACGCCGGCCTCACCCCCGACGACATCGGGCTGATCGTCTGCCCGACCGTCACACCCGATCACCTCTTCCCGTCCACCGGGAACCTGATCCAGGCCGCGATCGGCGCCGGGAACACCGCCGCATTCGACCTGCTCAGCGGATGTACCGGCTTCGTCTACGGCCTCTACGTGGCGCGACAGTTCGTCGCTACCGGCGAGATCGACGCGGTGATGGTCGTCGCCGCCGAGAAACTCACCTCGATCACCAACTGGACCGACCGCAGCACCTGCGTGCTCTTCGGCGACGGGGCGGGGGCGGCGATCGTCCAGCCTGGCGAGGGCGACCCGGCCACCAGCGGGCTGCTCAGCTTCGTGCTCGAATCCTACGGCGAGTACGGCTACCTGCTCGACATCCCCGCGGGCGGCTCGCGCAAGCCGCTCGACGCCGAAGGGCTTGCCAACAACGAGCACTGCCTGCGGATGAACGGCCCGGAGCTTTACAAGATCGCCGTCCGCGGCGTGCCCGACGTGGCCGAGAAGGCCATCAGCAAAGCGGGGCTGACGAACGCGGACATCGACCTGGTCATCATGCATCAGGCGAACATGCGGATCATCGAGGCCGCGGCGAGAAGGCTTGACATACCTGACGAGCGCATGGTAGTGAACATCGACACACTTGGGAACACCTCGGGAGCGTCGATCGCAATCGCGCTCGATGAGGCCTACCGCGACGGGCGGATACAGACCGGAGACAACGTGCTGCTTGTGGGCTTCGGTGCGGGGTTCAGCCTCGGCGCAGGCGTTCTGCGCTGGGCGAAGTGACAGGGCGCTAACGGCGTGGCGGAGCTGAGGCTCCCGGCCACCCCAACAACGACAGGGCAGGGCGCTGCGGCGCTCACAGCCTTCAGAAAGTGCTGGGAGGGAATCCCCTTGGATTTCAGGTTCACAGAAGACGAACAGATGATCGTCGACGCAGTCCGCGAACTCGGTGAAGAGGAGCTTGCGCCGCACGCATCCGAAGTCGCCGAGCGTGGCGAATTCCCACACGAGGCCATCGAGCTGTGCCGGGAGATGGACCTTTTCGGCGTCCCGGTGGAGGAGAAGTGGGGCGGCCTTGAGATGGGCTGGCTCATGTGGGGAACCGTCGGTGAGCTGCTCAGCTACTACTGCCAGACCACCGGATCGGTCTTCGGCGCCCACATCCTCGGGCAGTACCCGATCATGGAGTTCGGCACCGACGAGCAGAAGGAGAAGTACCTCGTCCCGCTGACCTCCGGCGAGCACATCGGCGCATTCGGCCTCACCGAGCCCAACGCGGGCTCGGACGCCGGCTCCGTCCAGACCCGCGCGGAGCTTCGCGGCGACAAGTACATCCTCAACGGCACCAAGATCTTCATCTCCAACGGCGGCGTGGCGGAGACCTACGTGGTCATCGCGAACCTCGACCCGTCCAAGGGCACCCGCGGACTGACCGCCTTCATCATCGAGAAGGGCATGCCCGGCTTTGAGTTCGGCAAGGACGAGAAGAAGATGGGCTGGGACGCGCTGCCCAACCGCGAGCTGATCTTCCAGGACTGCGAGGTCCCGGTCGAGAACGTGCTCCACAGGCCCGGCCGCGGCTTCCGAGTCGCGATGGCGACCCTCGGCGTCGGCCGTATCGGGATGGCCGTCGGCGCAACCGGCCTCGCCCAGGCGGCGTTCGACGCAGCGATCCTCTACGCCCAGCAGCGCGAGCAGTTCGGGCAGAAGATCGCCGAGTTCCAGGCGATCCAGTTCAAGCTCGCCGACATGGCGACCGACATCGAAGCCTCGCGGCTCCTCTACCAGAAGTCCGCGTGGCTCAAGGACCAGGGCGAGGCGTTCGAGAAGGTCGCCTCGATGGCGAAGCTCTACTCCTCCGAGGCCGTCTCGCGCGTCACCTCCCAGGCCGTCCAGATCCACGGCGGCGTCGGCTACACCCGCGAGTTCCCGGTCGAGCGCTACATGCGCGACGCCAAGCTCTTCGAGATCGTCGAGGGCACCTCGGAGATCCAGCGCGGCATCATCTCCAACCTGCTGCTGCGCGAGAACCGCATCTAAGGCCGCCGGTCGGCAGATACGACAGCGGCGGACTGCCAACGACAACGACGGCGCGCGGCCGCAAAGCGTGATACGGCCGCGCATGGAGCTGATCCGATGAACATCATCGTTTGCATCAAGCAGGTCCCGGACACCTCCGAGGTCCGCATCGACCCGGAGACCAATACAATCATCCGCGAGGGCGTCCCGTCGATCATCAACCCCTTCGACGAGAACGCCATCGAGCAGGCGGTGCAGCTTGTCGAGGAGCACGGTGGGAAGGTCACCGTCATCTCGATGGGCCCGCCACAGGCGGAGGCGGCGCTGCGCGAGGCGCTGGCGATGGGCTGCGACGAGGCGATCCTCGTCTCCGACCGCTGCTTCGCCGCGTCCGACACGCTCGCGACCTCCTACGTGCTCTCGACGGCGATCCGCCAGGTCGGTGACTACGACCTGATCTTCACCGGCAAGCAGGCCTTTGACGGCGACACCGCCCAGGTGCCGCCGGGGATCGCCGAACAGCTCGGGATCCCGCAGGTCACCTTCGCGATCGGTCTTGAGACCGACGGGAAGAAGGTCAGGGTCCGCCGGCTCCTCGAGGACGAGTTCGAGGTCGTCGAGGCAAGGATGCCCGTGCTGATCTCCTGCGTGAAGCAGATGAACGAGCCGCGCCGCCCCGGCATCAAGGCGAAGCTGGCGGCGAAGAAGAAGGAAGTCACCGTCTGGGACTCGGCCTGCATCGACGCAGAGGCGTGCCATTGCGGCTTCGATGGATCGCCCACGCGGGTGGTCAGGACGTTCGCGCCGACCCGCGGCATCGAGGGCGAGAAGTTCGAGGGAGAGCCGAAGGAGTGCGCCCAGACGCTCGTCGAGCGGCTGATTGGAGAGAAGATTATCTAAGGTCCGCCCACCCGACGCGAGGGCCGGGCATGCGCCCGGCGCGCCCCGTGGAGATCACAGCCACCGGGGCCTCGCGGACCTTTCAGGAGCGAGACGATGGCGATCTACATCGACAAGCCGAAGTGCATCGGCTGCAAGCTGTGCATCCCCGCCTGCCCCTACGCGGCCATCGACATGGTCGAGGACAAGGCGCAGTTCAACGAGAACTGCACAAGCTGCGGCGCCTGTGCCTACGCCTGCCCGACCGGCGCGATCGTGCTGGAGATGGCCGGAAAGGGCGAGGTTGACACCTCCGAGTACGAGGGTATCTGGGTGGTCGGCGAGATCACCTCGGAGGGCAGGCTCGCGATGGTCACCGCCGAACTGATCGGCGAGGGCCGCAGGCTGGCCGAGAAGCTCGATACCGACGTCTCGGTGGTGCTCATCGGCGACGAGATCGAGCACCTCGCCGAGCGCGCGGCGGGCTACGGCGCCGACCGCGTCTTCGTGGTGGAGCACCCGACGCTCAAGCGCTACCGCACCCAGCCCTTCACGAACGTGCTGACCGGGCTGATCAACCAGCACAAGCCCGACATCGTACTGGTCGGCGCGTCGAGCATGGGCCGCGACCTTGCATCCCGCGTGGCCGCCCGCATCAAGGCAGGTCTGACGGCCGACTGCACGGAGCTGACGATCAACCCGGAGAGCAGGCTGCTCGAGCAGACCCGCCCGGCCTTCGGCGGCAACGTGATGGCGACGATCCTGTGCGAGTTCACCCGCCCGCAGATGGCCACCGTCCGCCCGAAGGTCATGGCGCCGATGGAGTTCGACCCGACCCGCACCGCTGAGGTCGTCAGAATCCCGGTGGATATCGACGAGAAGTCGATCGCGACGAAGATCATCGAGGTCATCAAGGACGAGACCGGCTCGGACGTGAACCTCACCGAGGCGGACATTATCGTCTCCGGCGGTCGCGGCCTCGGTGACCCGAAGCACTTCGCGCTGATCGAGGAGCTTGCCCACACGGTCGGCGGCGCGGTCGGCGCTTCACGAGCGACCGTTGACGCCGGCTGGATCCCCGCGACACATCAGGTGGGGCAGACCGGCAAGACCGTCCACCCGAAGCTCTACATCGCCTGCGGCATCTCCGGCGCGGTCCAACACCTCGCGGGGATGTCCTCGTCCGACTGCATCGTCGCGATCAACAAGGACCCGGACGCGCCGATCTTCGGCGTGGCACACTTCGGCATCGTCGGCGACCTCTTCGAGGTCGTCCCCGCGATGGTCGAGGCAATCAAGCAGCGGCGGGGTGACAGCGCGTGATCGCCTTCGTCTTCCCGGGGCAGAACTCGCACTACGTCGGGATGGGCCGCGACCTCTACGACGCGGGCGGCCCCGCGCGAGTGATCTTCGAGGTCGCCGAGGCCGAGTCCGGCGCCGAGTTGCTGTCGGTGATGTTCGAGGGCCCCGAGGAGGCGCTCACGCGTACGGACAACCAGCAGCCCGCGATCGTCACGCACTCGCTGGCGGCGCTGGCGGCGGTCCGTGAGATCGGCATCACGCCCGACTTCGTGGCCGGACACTCGCTGGGCGAGTACTCCGCGATCACCTGCGCGGGCAGCCTCGCTCCCGAGCAGGTTCTCCCGCTGGTGCGCTTCCGCGGCGAACTGATGGCGCGCGCGGGCGATGACGCTCCCGGCGCGATGGCGGCAGTGCTGGGCCTCGACGCCGACGAGGTGCAGGAGGCGGTCGAGAGCGTCGCCACCGAGGGGACGGTCGTCGTCGCCAACTACAACTCGCCCGGGCAGGTCGTTATCTCCGGCGAGGTGAATGCCGTGAATGCAGCCGGCGCGGCCTGCGATGCGGCCGGCGCAAAGCGCGTGATCGCGCTGGACGTCTCGGGCGCGTTCCACTCGCCGCTGATGGGGCCGGCCGCCGCGCCGTTGATCGAGCGACTCGCGGCGACCGGATTCGCCGCGGCGCAGGTCCCGGTGGTGGCGAACGTTGATGCTCAGCCGCACACCGATCCGGAGGAGATCCGCGCGAATCTCGGCGAGCAGATGACCTCAAGCGTGCGCTGGGAGCAGTCGGTGCGCCGGATGATCGACGAGGGCGTGGATACATTCGTGGAGATCGGGCCGGGGACGGTGCTGAGCAAACTGATCCGGCGGATCGACCGCGAGGTCACGGCTCTCAACATTGACCGCGTCGAGGAAGTGGAGGCGCTGAGAGCGGCACTTGCGTAGACGGCTCTTCAGGCGGGGTGCCTGGGTCCGGCCCGGGTGTCGGCGGTGTCGAGGGATCTGTGGGCAGAGGATGCCGGAGGCCGGGCGCCCCCGCCCGGACGCTGTGTTCAATGCGAAGTTGATGGTCGTTGCGGGAGGCGTCTGAGTTGCAGCTTCAGAACCAGGTCGCGATTGTGACGGGAGCAGGTGGCGGGATCGGCGCGGTGATCGCGCACGCCCTGGCCGATGCGGGAGCGCACGTGGTGGTCAATGACGTGGTCGAGGAGGCCGCGCGGAAGGTCGCCGATGAGGTGGAGGAGCGCGGCGTGCAGTCGCTCGTGAACACCGCCAACATCACCGATGAGGCGCAGGTGCAGGCGATGGTCGATGAGGTCATGGAGACGTTCGGCCGGATCGACATCCTCGTCAACAACGCCGGGATCACTCGCGACGGGCTGCTCGTGCGCATGACAGAGGAGCAGTGGGATCTCGTCATCGACGTGAATCTCAAGGGCGCTTTTTTCTGCACGAAGGCCGTGGCGCGGCCGATGATGAAGGCGCGTTCGGGGCGGATCATCAACATGGCATCGGTCTCGGGCGTGGGCGGAAACGCCGGTCAGGCGAATTACTCCGCCTCCAAGGGTGGGCTTATCTCACTGACGAAGACTACGGCGCAGGAGCTTGCGGGCCGCAACGTCACCTGCAACGCTCTCGCCCCCGGCTTCATTGAGACAGCGATGACGCACGAGCTGGCGGAGGAGACGCGGCAGGCGTGGCTGGACCGGATCCCGCTGGCGCGACCGGGCACCGCCGAGGACGTGGCGCAGGCCACGCTGTTCCTCGCGGGGCCGGGAGCCGCGTACATCACCGGCCAGGTCATCAACATCGACGGCGGGCTCATCATGTGACGCACAGGCTTTGTCGGGCGTGGCGGCGAGCCGTCGGCCCGGCATCGGACCGATGCACCGAGATCGACGGGCGCCATGGGCGTCCGACAGACGACCAGGCACAGAACGGAGATGAGACGACCAATGGCATTGTTCGAGCAGGTCAAGGAAGTCATCGTACGCGAGCTTTCCGTCCCCGAGAGCTGGGTCACCGAGTCGGCGACCTTCGAGGGCGACCTCAAGGCTGACTCGCTGGACGTCGTGGAGCTCGTCATGGCGCTTGAGGACGAGTTCGACGTGGACATTCCCGAGGACGACGCGCAGAACATCCAGACCGTCGGTGACGCAGTGCGTTACCTCGAGTCGAAGAGCTAAGACCCTTCGCAGGCAGACAGGCGACGACCTGCGGCCGAGCACGTGCAGTGTGCGGCCGCAGGTCAATCTCGGACGCACGCAGTGAGGGCCGGAATCGATGAATCGACGCGTAGTGGTAACTGGAATCGGCACCGTATCCGCGCTTGGGCTCGGACTTGACGCGCTCTGGGAGGCATGCCTCAGAGGCGAGACGGGGATAGGCATCATCCAGCGCTTTGACCCGTCCGAGTACAAGGTACATCTCGCCGCCGAGGTGGATCTCGACTTCGACGCGGGCGACCGCATCGATCCGAAACTGATGAAGCGCGCGGACCCGTTCGTCCGCTACGCGGCGTGGGCGTCGGACGTGGCGCTCGAGCAGTCCGGGCTGTCGATCGATGACGGCAACCGGCACCGCGTCGGTGTGCTGATCGGCTCGGGGATCGGAGGCATGGCGACGTGGGAGGAGCAGTTCACACGGCTGCTCGAGCGCGGTCCCAGTCGCGTCTCACCCTTCCTCATCCCGATGATGATCATTGACATGGCGGCCGGGATGGTCTCGATGATCTCCGGCGCGATGGGCCCCAACTCCGCGGCCGTCACGGCCTGCGCCTCCGGCGCCCACGCGATCGCGCACGCCGCGGACCTGATCAAACTCGGCCGCGCGGACGTCATGATCACCGGCGGCGCCGAAGCGGGCATCAGTCAGAGCGCTCTCGCGGGCTTCTGCTCGGCCGGCGCGCTCTCGGAGCGCAATGATGATCCCGAACATGCGTGCCGCCCCTTCGACAACGCGCGCGACGGCTTCGTGATGGGAGACGGCGCAACGTGCATGGTGATCGAGGCGCTTGAGCACGCGCTCGACCGGGGAGCACCGATTCTCGCCGAGCTGTCCGGGATCGGCATGAGCGGCGATGCGCACCACTTCACCGAGCCCTGTCCCGACGGTGCGGGGGCGATCCTCGCGATGCAAAATGCGCTCGACGACGCCGCGCTGACGATCGATGAGGTCGATTACATCAACGCGCACGGCCCCGGGACGCCGGCGGGCGACAGCGCCGAGGGCAAGGCGATCCTCAAGCTGCTGGGCGACCGAGCGGGCGAGGTGGCGATCTCGTCCACAAAGCCCGTCCACGGACACATGCTGGGAGCGACCGGCCCGACCGAACTGGCGCTGTGCATGAGGGCGATGAGCGAGGGCGTAGTCCCTCACACGCTCAACCTTGAGGATCCCGAGTATCCCCGGCTTGACCTCGTTCGCGGGGAGCCCCGTGAGGCCGATGTGCGGATCGCGATGTCCAACTCATTCGGCTTCGGAGGGCATAACATCACGCTGGTGGCCAGCCGCTTCGACGGATGACGGAGTGTCAGACGCCGTCGATGGCCAACTCGATGGAGCAGGCACGAGCATCGTGAACGCGAACCGCTTCAGTGAGCTGCGTGAGAGACTCGGCCTGGGCTGCGTCCCGGCCGATCTGCTGGAGTTGGCCTTTACGCACAGCTCCTACGCGCGCGAACAGGGGCTTGATGAGCCCGCGGACAACCAGCGGCTTGAGTTCCTCGGCGACGCGGTGCTCGACCTCGTCTTCGCCGCGCATCTCTACGAGACGTACCCGGAGATGCCCGAGGGCGATCTGACCCGGCTGAAGGCGGCGGTGGTGCGCAAATCCGCCCTCGCCTCCGTCGCGCGGGAGCTTGAGCTGGGGCAGTACATCCTGCTCGGTCGCGGCGAGGAGGCCACCGGCGGCCGGCGGAAGGCATCGCTGCTCGCGGATGTGGTTGAGGCGCTCATCGGAGCCGTCTTCCTCGCCGGCAACTTCGAGGACGCGCGCGAATTCGTTCTCGAGCATTTCAGCTCGCTGCTCGAGGACGTCGAGTCGCGCGACAGCCTGCGCGATCACAAGTCCGCGCTGCAGGAGATTCTGCAGGCGCGTTCGATGTCTCCACCAAGCTACCGCGTCGTGCGAACCGAGGGCCCCCCGCACGACCGCTGGTTCACCGTGGAGGCGTGCCTGAACGGTGCGGTCATCGGGACCGGCGAGGGGCCCGCGAAGCGCGCCGCGGAGCAGGAGGCCGCCGAGGACGCGCTGGTCACGATCGACGACTGGCTCTCGGGATGACTTTCCGGCGGTCCCGGGGCTCGCAACGCACAGGAGCAGGCCCGCGCGCATGAGGTCGATTGTCAATGAGCGCTTCGTCCCGCATTCGCCGCTCGCAGCCCCTGAGCCGGCCTGCCGGCGCGTGGCGGGCCGCCTGCGTGCTGCTCGTTGTCGCGGCCGTGTGCCTCCCGGTCGGCCACGCTTCTGCTGAGAGCCGGCGCGCCCCGATGGTCTTCATGGCCGGCCTCCAGGGGGCGGGCGCAGTGGAGACGATCAAAGCGATCAACGAGACGTCACCGATCCTCAACACCGTCTACTACGACCTCCCCGAGGACGCGCCCGACGAGCTTGAGTCGATTCGCGAGCACATCGAAGAGGCCGCGGCGGCCGACCTGAAGGTGATCGTCGGGCTGCGCACATGCCTCGACAACACCCGCCGGATCTCGGCCCGCAACCCGCAGTATGAGACCGGCGTGCGTTCATGGGTCGGCGCGGTCATCGGTGGACTGGCGGGGACCGAGGGCATCGCCGCATGGGCCACCGATCACTCGCTGGAGCGGGACATCAGTCACACCGACGAGGATTTCCGGGAGTTTCTGCTTGAGCGGCATGGGTCGCTCGAGGCGCTCAATGCGCGCTGGGGCACGAATCTGAGGAGCCTTCAGGCGATCACCCGGGAGAGCGCCGACGCGCTCGATGACGAGGAGCCTCACGGTGTCGGCCCTCCGACGATCGACGTTGCGGAGTATCAGCGGAGGGCATACCACGACGTGATGGCGATGTGGGCGCGGGAGATCCGGCGTTTCGATCCCGACACGCCGCTGATGACCGGACGCGTCTCCCTCTACCGCAGCCTCGCGGCGATCCCCGAGAGCTACGACATCGTCCAGCCGCACCTTCCGCCCGATCTGCTCGAGCCCGACCTCGGTACGCACAACGTGCAGGGCGTGCAGATCGCGCGGATGGGCGGGAAGTTCGATGTGATCCCGTGGTTGCGCATCCCGCTGCCGCCGAGCGAGGCGTATGCGGCAGGGGCGCTTGAGGGATGGGTGCTGGAGGCGGGGCTTCGCGGCGCGGTGGGGGTCGGGCTGGAGGACTGGTCGCGCATCGCGGGGACGGGCGCGTGGCGCAGCAGGACGCTGGGCAGCCTCAGCTCGGCTCTCGAGCAACGTCCCTTCGACGGCGAGCATCCGCGCCCGACCGCTGCGGTGATCTACGAACCCTACGCCGGCGGGCATGAGTTCTTCGGCGCACCGGCGTGGGGATACGCCACGGACTTCCCGGTGCGCGATCTCGCTCAACTGGCGTGGAACTACCGGCTCGGGACTATCTTCGGCGGGCTTGACTACCTCACGATGCGGCAGGTGGCCGAGGCCGACCTGCGCGCGTACAGCGTGGTCTTCATGCCGACCTGCCTCTCGGTGCCCCAGGCCGCCGCGTCGGCGCTCATGAGCTACGTCGAGGGCGGGGGAGCGGTCTTCGCCGACCTCGGGCTGGGGATGTATGAGGCGAGGTCATGGATGCCGACCTCCAGCCCGCTGGCGGTGCTCTTCGGCATCGCCGGGGCGCTCGAGCCCGCCGATCGAGTGGGGACGTACCGCGTCGGGGAGTCCCATCCGGCCTTCCCCTCGGTGAGGCACGGGATGGAGGCGCAGGGCACCTTCGTGATCGGGGAGGGCGTGGAGCGCTCCGTCGGCAGCGTCACCCAGGAGAGGTTCGAGGGAGCAGCCACCGCGTCGAAGTCCTACGCATTTCAGGGCCCGAGCTGGTTCGTGCGGCCGTCGTCGGGCACGATCCCGCTGGCGACGCAGAGCGTTCGGCACGACCAGGAGCAGAATCCATTCTTCCTCGGGCTGACGGTGAACTCCGTCGGTGCCGGTCTGGCGGTCTTCACGCCGTTCGCCGCGTGGAGCTACTGGCCGCCCGCGGATGCGCTGCACGAGGCGGTGCACTGCGATCTGATGGCTCGCCGGGCTCGCTACCGGCTGCTGTCGAATCGGCTGGTGGAGCCCGCGGTGGGGCTGTCGGGGAGCGACGATCGCCTGCGTCTTCTGCGCCGCCGGGGTGAGGGCCAGGTCGAGGTGCTTGCCGGCACCGCCGACCACCGCGCGTATCTCGGCACGACCGGGTTATTCTCCGCCGAAGCGCGCACCTCACGCGGCGCGCGGAGCGGGGTCGTGAGGCTGGCGGTTGATCTGCCAGCGGGGGCGATGCGCGACTGCGAGGCGATCCCGCTGCGCCTACGCCCCGCGGAGGGGCACTGCCGCGCGCGCGTGGCGGCCTACGCGCCAGGGCTGATCATGCTCGAGATCGGTGGCACGGGCTCGGTCTGGGGGAGGGAGCGACGGGGGATGCCCGAGCGCTTCTACGGCGGCGCGCGCACGCAGATTCGCTTCAGCATTGACGATGGGCTCTACCCCGTGGCTCCCGGCTCCCGCCACCAGGTGACGCTGATGGAGGGCCGCGAGCACAGCAACGCGACGATGGTGACGGCGGACCATCGCGGCAGGCTCGACTTCTGGCTGACCACCGCCGGCGCGAGGGTGGAGATCGCCCCGTCCGAGCAGTAGTTCCGTGCAGGTGTCGCGCTTTTCGAGGGCGAACTGTCTTTCGCGCTCATCTCTACCCTGACGCACTCAGATTCGGAGGCCCTGTCATGCAGCAGAAGCTGACGCGACTGATGGGCATCGCGATCGTCACACTCATACTCGCGGGATGCGGGGGCGGGGGCGCCCTTGCGTTGCTGGGCCTGATCGGCATCGGCAACGCCGTGGGGCAGATCGGCGACCTCTTCAGCGGGGACAGCGGGGCTGAGGCCGAGGTTCTGCTCGACGGACAACTCATCCGGACGGTCAACCGAAGCACGGATACGCTGCGTCTGCGCGGCCTTCCCGAGGGGCGGCATCTTCTGCAGGTTGTGGCAGGCGACTTCCGCGGAATCCTGCGGGTGATCAACGTGGACCGAGACTCCGACCTGCAGCTCGGCCAGCTTCAGGCTGAGGACGGAGGTCAGGTCCGAGGCTCGGTGATGCTCAGGGACGGCGACGGCTCGATACGCGCGGCGGTGCGCGTTCCGGTCTACGCGGTTCCCGGCGGCGCCGCGAGCGTCGCCGCGGGGCAGCCCGCCACGGCGATCCCTCCGGCCGGGACGCACTACGTGGCGTACACGGATGGCAACGGGAACTACTCGCTCAGCGCGATGGCCCCCGGTGACTACCTCGTGACCGCGGCGGTCGCCGGGTACATGGCGGACGTGCAGCTTATACAGGGCCTGCAGGTGGAGCAGCGCCAGCGCAACCGCGACCTCGAGCTGATTGCCGTCGCGGGGGCGCAGGCCGGTCGGGCCGTCGGCGTTGTGCAGGGGCAGGCAGGGGGCGGCGCTGTCTCTCTCGCGGGCGCGAGCCTGCGCGCGAGGCTCGCCACCGCTTACGCGCCGGGAATGCCCCAGGCGACCATCGATCGCATCGAAAGCAGCTACGGCGGCGCGCTGCGGGCGGCGCCGTGGTTCCGCTGGCAGGTGCTCTCGACGCTTGCGGACGCCGGCGGAAGCTACGAGCTGGCTCTGCCCGCGGGCACGCCCCGCGTGGACGCGTTCTCCTACGGCTACCAGCCGGCCTTCAGAGAGCCGGTCATAACCGCGGGCCTCAGCACCCCGGCGGACTTCACTCTCAACCAGCGTTAGACGGTCGGCGCGGATTGCCCATGAGCTACGAGCGTCGTATCTTCGGCGCCGATGTGAGGCGTCGGTACAATCGACTCGTCTCGCTCGCCGCGTTTCTCGCGGCGACGCTGCCCTTCGCGCTGGGGTTGGCGGTGGTGCATCTGATCTACCCCGACGGGCAGGGGCCTGTGCCGCTCGGCATCGCCATCGCGGCGCTGGTCGTGGCGCCGTTGTCCACATGGCTGGCGCACAACCGGCTCGCCCTCGCCGGGAATCGCGGCCTGCGCCAGGCGCTGGCTGAGAAGCTCGAGCGGCGGGGAGAGGCGCTGCCGGAGGGCGTGAAGCCGGTCTTCGTGGGGTTCTCGCCCGGTGAAAAGCAGCGTCTCTGGGACGGCGACACCGACCGGGACATCGGCTTCCTCGCCGCCTGGGGTGACGCGCTGGTCTACCACGGCGATGACTTCGACTGGTACCTCCCGCGCGATCGCATTGACATCATCGAGCCGATGCAGCCGGTGGCGGGGACCAGCCGGATCAGGATCCGCTGGCACGCCCCGCGTGAGAGCAACCGCTCGTTCACGCTCGTCTCGCGTGAGGCCCGCGATCTGCGGGAGGCGCGGGCGGCCACCCATGCGCTGCTGCAGCAGCTCTACGCCTGGGTGTCGCGGCCGCCGCAGAGTGACGACGCCGCGCCGAAGCTCGGAATGCCGCCCACCGATGTCTCCGGCGGCCGACCGCTTGATGACGCACCGGGCGGCACATGCGCGGTGATGCTCGCGACGATGGCGGCCACGACGGTGGCGGCATGGCAGGTCGGCGCGCCCTTCGTTGCCGATGAGAAGTACGCACACGCAATCCTTGCCGCCGGCTGCATCTTCGCCATCGGCTTCGCGGTGGTCAACTTCGCGATGCGGCTGCTGCAGTGGGCGGAGGATGAGGATGCGGCGGATCGCTCGACGTAATCCCCCGGGGCGGGTCGGAGGCTTCACGTGCGACCGGCATTTCTCGAGATTGACCTCGCGGCTGTCCGTGAGAATGTACAGGCAATTCAGCGTGCCGTCGGCCCGCTGACCGCAGTCGGGGCCATCGTGAAGGCGAACGCCTACGGCCACGGCGCGGTCGAGGTCGCCCGCGCCGCGATCGAGGCCGGCGCGCAGATGCTTTGCGTGGCGATCGTCGATGAGGGCATCGAACTGCGCGAGGCAGGGCTTGAGGCACCGATCCTCGTGCTCGGTCCGCCGAACACCGATGAGGCGGATGCCGCGCTGCAGCACGACCTGATGCAGGCGGTGAGCGACCCGTGCCACGCCTCGATCATTGCGCACGCGGCGCGGCGGGCCGGCCGCTGCGCCCGCGTCCATGTGAAGCTCGACACCGGGATGGGGCGGCACGGTGCCCGCCCGGGGGTGGCCGAGATCCTCGCGAGACTGCTGGCCGCAAACCACCACCTCGAGGTCGCCGGCGTCTTCTCTCACTTCGCCGACGCCTACGAGCCCGAGCTTTGCTGGGCGGGGCACCAACTGGACGAGTTCCTCCGCCTGTCCGCCTGGTTCGGCGCGGGTGAGGAGGGCGGGCCGATGCTGCACCTGTGCAACAGCGTCGGGCTTCTGCGTATGGCGGGCGCGCGTCTTGACATGGTCCGCCCCGGCTCGATCCTCTACGGCTTCAACCCCGGCTTTGATCCCGCGCTCATGCCCGACGGCATCCGGCCGGTCGCGTCGCTGAAGACGCAGATCGGGACTGTGAAGCTCGTCGAGGCCGGGGAGCCCGTCGGCTACGGCTGCACCTGGCGCGCCCCGCACGACAGCTGCATCGCGGTCCTGCCTCTCGGCTACGCCGACGGCTACCCCCGCACCCTCTCCAGCAACGCCGAAGTGCTCATCTCCGGGCGGCGCTGTCCGGTCGTTGGGCGCATCTCGATGGACGCGATCACGGTCGATGCCACGGACGCCGATTCCGTCGGCGTCGGCGATGAGGCCGTGCTGATCGGCGCGCAGGGCGATGAGCGGATCACGATCGAAGAACTGGCGCGGCGGGCCGGCACCATCGGCGAGGAGATCACCTCCCGCCTGTCACGGCGCCTGCCGCGTGTGTATCTCAGCAGGAGTGATACTTGATGCGCTCGGTGACGGTGCACGTTCCGGCGACGACCGCCAACCTCGGCCCCGGCTACGACTGCCTCGGCCTCGCCCTCGGCCTGCACAACGAGATCACGCTCGCTCTGGCGGATGAGCCGGGCGTCTCCATCGACGGCGAGGGCGCCGAGTCGCTCCCGCGCGACCGCACGCACCTGGTCCTCGCCGCCGCGCAGGCGGCGGCGGCCGCGGTGGGGGAGAGACTGCCGGTGCTGGAGCTCCGCCAGCACAACCGCATCCCGCTCGCGCGGGGGCTCGGCTCAAGCTCCGCGGCGATCGTCGGCGGGATCGTGGCCTCGAACGAGTTGCTGGGCTTCGGACTGAGCGAGCGGGAGATGCTGGATGTTGCCAGCGCCGTCGAGGGTCACCCCGACAACGTTGCGCCCGCGCTGCTGGGCGGGCTGACAGTCTGCTGCACGCTCGAGAGCGGCGAGGTGCTCGTGGAGCGGCTGGACGTCGCCCGGGGGCTCTCATGCGTGGTGGCGATCCCGGACTTCGAGGTCGCCACGCACGACGCCCGGAGGGCGCTGCCCGACACGATCGACCACGCGGACGGCGTCTTCAACCTCTGCCGCGTAGGGCTCATCGTCGCCGCCCTCGTCTCCGGCGACTTCAGCGTCCTCAACGAGGCGATGCGTGACCGGCTGCATCAGCCCTACCGCGCGCATCTGGTGCCGGGTATGGATGACGCGATCGAGGCGGCACTGGAGGCGGGCGCGCATGGCGCGGCTCTGAGCGGCTCGGGGCCGACGGTCGCGGCGTTCGTCTCCGACTCGGGGGAGGAAGTTGGCGCGGCGATGGTGAATGCTTTTCGCCGTGCGGGAACGACGGCGCTCTCTCGCGCTCTGTCGCTCTCGGCTGAGGGCGCGCGGATCGTCATGTAGGGCGGCGACCTGCGCCCAGCCGCGTCGTTGCTGCCGTCGTCGCCGTTGCTTGCGACTTGCGACTTGCGACCTACAGCTTGCACTGATGACACGCGATTGTCGTTACGAACGGAGTGAATTGCAGTGAGTGAAGTGACCCCCCAGCAGGTGGCAGAGGCCGTTGACGCGCGCGCCGAGGAGGCCCGCGGCTGGCTGATGGACACGATTGCGTTCGAGAGCGTCCAGGGCAATGAGCAGGGTGTGCAGGAGTACATGAAGCAACTGCTCGACGGGCTCGGGATGGACGCGGAGTACCGCGAAATATCCGACGACATCTTCGAGGACCCGGAGTACTCTCACAACGAGAACGAGATGTCGTATGAGGGCCGCCACAACGTCGTCGCCACGCTCAAGGGCACCGGCGGCGGGCGGAGCATGATCCTGCAGTCGCACACCGACGTTGTTCCCGGCGCCGACTGGAAGGACGCCTTCGACCCGAAGTTCGATGGCGAGTACGTGATCGGTCGCGGCGCGATGGACGCCAAGGGCCAGGTCATCATGCAGACTCTCGCGGTCGCGGCCGTCATGGACCTCGGCGCCGAACTCAAGGGCGACATCGAGCAGCAGGTCGTCCTCGAGGAGGAGGTCGGCGGCAACGGCGCGCTCGCGCTGATCCGGCAGGGCTGCTCGGCCGACGGCGTGCTCGTCGGTGAGGGCTCCTCGCTCAATGTCTTCCCCGCCAACCGTGGCGCAATCTGGTTCAAGGCGAAGACCTTCGGCACGCCCAAGCACATGGGCCGCCGCCACGAGGCCGAGAACGCGATCGAGCACATGATGGAAGCGATCCGGCAGATGCTCAAGTATGAGAAGAAGCTCATCGCCGAGAGCGCCAACTACCCGCTCTTCGAGCGCTACGAGGCGCCGGTGCAGCTCTGCCTCGGGATCATCAACGCCCAGGGCTGGCCCAGCATGGTCGCGGGCGAGTGCGTCATGGAGGGTGGCGTGGGCTTCCTCCCGAACAAGTCCATGGACCAGGTCAAGCAGGAGCTGTGGGACGCGGTCATGGAGACCGATGACCAGTGGCTGAAGGATCACTTCGAGCTGACCTTCGACAAGCTGCACAATGACTCGTATGAGATCCCCGGCGACCACCCGCTCCCGGTCACGATCCACGACGCGGTGACCAACTATGCGCCCTCCTCCGAGATCTTCGGCTGGAACGTCTCCTGCGACGCGCGGCTCTACAACCGTCTCGCCGGCCTCCCGACGATCGTCTTCGGCGCCGCGGACATCGATCAGGCGCACTCGGACAATGAGAAGATCTCGATGACCGAGGTCATCAACGGCGCGAAAGGCATGGCGCTGGGCCTCATCAACTGGTGCAACGGCGAGTAGCGCCCGGCGGGCCGCACCGCCTCTCGCGGGCGCGCCCGCGTCCGCAGGCGGCGTGACGGCGAGCACGAAGGTATCCGCTCGCCCGCGGCGAAGGGCTTTCAGACGCTCCGAACGTAAGCGATGGCCGGGCGGCGCCCGGTCTCAATATGATGAATCCGAAGGCTGGGAGGAATTGACGTGGCACAGGCACGCATCGGCGTAATCGGTCTTGGCGAGTTCGGCATTCAGCACCTCCGGTGTTTCCGGCAGATGGCCTACTGGGGCGAGGCGCAGCTCGTCGCGGCATGTGATCTCAACGAGGAGCTGCTCAAGCAGCGCCAGGAGGAGTTCGACTTCAACGCCTACACCGACTACGAGGAGATGCTCGACAAAGAGGACCTCGACGGCGTCACCGTCGTCACGCCCGACTACCTGCACAGGATGTTCGTCGTCGCGGCCGCCGAGCGCGGGATCCACGTGCTCAGCGAGAAGCCGCTGGACGTCACGATGGAGGGCTGCCGCGAGATGATCGAGGTGGCCGAGAAGAACAACGTGCTGCTGCAGGTGGACTTCCACAAGCGCTTCGACGAGTATCACATCGCGATGCGCCAGAAGATCGAGGCGGGCGACCTCGGCGAGATCGAGTACGGCTACGCGCACATGGAGGACAAGATCGTTGTCCCGCGCGACTGGTGGCCGGAGGCGGCGGAGAAGTCGTCGCCCGGCTGGTTCCTCGGCATCCACTTTTACGACCTCGCGCGCTTCCTCATGGGCGGCGCCAACGGCACCCGCGTCTGGGCGACGGGCGTGAAGAAGAAGCTCAGGAGCCTCGACATCGACGCCTGGGACAGCATCTCGGCGAAGGTCGAGTTCGACAACGGCGCGACGATCATGTTCGACAGCTCGTGGATCCTCCCCGACCCCTTCGAGGCGATCGTCAACCAGGGGATCCGCATGGTCGGCACCGACGGGCTGCTTGAGTGCGACTCACAGGACCGCGGCACCATCACCTGCAACTACGAAGAGGGGATGGCCACGCACAACAAGAGCTTCCTCCGCGAGCGGAAGGACAAGCAGGGCCGGGAGATCTTCGAGGGCTACGGGATGGACTCGATCGCCGACTTCGCGCGCAACGTCAACGTGCTGCTCGACGGCGGCACGATGGACGACCTCGGCGAGTATCCGGACGGCTACGACGGCCTTGAGGCGACTCGCATCGGCGTCGGCGTGCACACGAGCATCGAGACGGGCGAGCTGGTCGATCTGACCGAACTCTGATCGGCACCGCTCATCAGCGCACACTCGCGGCGGCCCCGGACCCTCCGGGGCCGCCTTTCATGTCGGCACCGAAACTTAACGTGACGATTGCTGCGAATATGGGTACCATGCATACGCCGGGAGGGT
>JBMNNW010000158.1:0-8809 GCA_050942735.1 Armatimonadota bacterium | reverse complement strand
GGTTCGGCACTCAGTCTCCGCCACGGTCGCCGCGAAAGCTCGCACCGCTACTGCGAGACGCGCAGCACGCGCCATCCCGCCGGGGGGACGGTCAGTCGGCCGAGGTCGTTGAGCGCGCCCATCTCGCGTCCGCTCAGCAGGTCTGTCGCGCGGCCCTCGCCCTCAACGGCCACCTCGCACAGGTCCTCGAGATCCCAGCTGACCACCATGAGCATCTGCCCGCCACCGTCGAGCGCGTACACCCTCCCGATGGCGCGGTCGGAGTATACCCGCACCGGGGCGTCGATCAGCGGCAGCAGATGCGGTGCCAGCGTGTTGCGGACCTCACTCCACTGCTGGTCGGCATAGCGCTCCTGGCGGTAGCCCCGCCGCGCCCGGTTGTGCCAGATCAGCGGATCGCAGCCGCTCGCGGTCATCCCGCGGACAGTTACGCACTCACCCGCCGCAAGCACTACCAGGTCGCGCTCGGCGATGGCCCTCTCGATCGCCGACAGCGCCGAGGCCGACAGCCAGCGAACCGACGGCAGCACCAGCGCCTTCAGGCGCGCGAGCCTCTCAGGCGTGATCGAGGTCTCCATCACCGTCTCGAAGGGGACGTTCGATCGCAACAACCCGTAGAGCACGCCCTCGTACGCGTGCAGGTGCCGCCAGCGCTCGGAGGTCTCTCGCTCCCACGGCTGCTCCATCGTCTCCGTCGTCGTTGAGTAGAGCACGCCGACGTTCGCCTCAACGGGCATCCGCCGCGCCAGCGTCTCCTCGATACGCTCCACATCCCGGTAGACCTCGGCCAGCGCGTCGAACGCGGCGGGGTACGAGGGCAGTGGGCCCGCCGGTGTCCAGTAGCACAGTCCCGCCGCCCCCTCGGTGATCGTGACCCGTGCCATCCGCTCGATCTCCTCGGGGCTCATATACTGCACCCGCTCGTATGTCGGCGCGTAGGGCCCCTCGGTCTGCATCAGCATCTTCGGCGACTGGGCGGTGATGTGCGCACCGAGCGCCCACGGCTGCAGGCCGCTCTCATCCGCCTCAGGAACACGGGCGAGCGGGAAGCTCTGGAAGATGTGCCATCGCTCCGGCTGGATCCGCTCGATCCGCTGCAGCCTCCCGAGGTGCCCCGGCCGCGTCTCCTCGGGATCGACCGCCACGTTCAGGAAGCGGCCGTAGAAGTACGAGTCCGACGGGATCGTCAGCATCAGGGCGCTGTCGGAGACCGACCTGACCGCCTCCGACTGCGTGCGGAGGTATATCTGCCAGCTCTCCTGCTGAAACTGCTCCCACAGCAGGATCGGGTCGTCATCGCGGACGCGGCGGCCGGGCTTCCGGGGCTCAAACACGGGCGGCCGGACGTGGTGCTGCTCCCGGAACTGCTCCCGGCACTGCCGGCAGTAGCAGCAGTCCACCCGAACATGGGGGCCGTCGTCGAAAACGAAGCCGGCGAATGCCGGGTACCCGGAGAATGCGGTCGCGAGCGCCACGATCCGCTCAGTCATCGCCTGCTGGAAGCCCGTGCTGCGGAAGCACGCCATCGGGTGCTTCCGCCCGAAGGCGTCAACGGCCTGATGCTCCTCAGGCGGCTCGATGTAGAAGCCGCCCATCAGCAGCACGCCCGTGCCCGTGCCCTCGTAGGTGCGCAGGGCGCTCTCCCAGCGCTCGCGCTGTGTCGCGGCGATGACGGGACTGCCGTCGGGGCCCTGTTCGGTCGGAGGAGCGGCTGCGTAGAGATAATCAACGCCCGCACGATTCAGCCATGCAGGAGCGAGCGGGTTGTCGAGGTCGAGCAGTGTGACCGCATGGTATCCGTTGCTTCGCACGATCGTCTCCCCCTCAGAAGACGAGACATTCCTGACGATTCCGCCATGCACGACAGCCAGCGGCAGGCGTCCACACAGAGCACGGTACGCCTCAGGTGTTCGCCCGAGGCGTACTTTGTGGCCTGTGTCACAACACCTGCCGCTCGTGGCACACCGGTGCCGGACCCAGACGCAGGAGACACGTGGGGGAGCGCTCCCCGCCCCGGACGCCTTCGCCGGGAGATGCGTCTGCGCGCTACTGCGCCGGCTGTCCGTATACCGTGATCCGCGGAACGGTGATCCCGTTCTCCTCCGTCCCGAACGAGACAGAGCCGGCGTCCAGTGGCTCATCGTCAGTGTAACTGAGCACTTCCACGCCCCACTCGTAGACCGTCACGGTCGGCCCGCTCTTCACCAGCCGGATCAGCAGCCAGTTGTTGTGCCGCTCCGCCTGGGGGATCGCGTACCCGCGGTTCGTCGCGACGGTCTCACCGTTCCTCTGAAGCTCCGCGCCCCGGCCCTGGTCTCCGCCGAGGATCACGTGGTAACCGCGTCCCTGGTCATCACCGCAGAGCCCGAAGTGCAGGTCGCGCAGCTCCTCATAGTGTCCCTCACCCTCCGGTCGCGGCATCATCTTCGTACCGACGTAGATGTCGATGACCTGGTCGCCCCTGAAGCGCTTGCGGCTGTGGATGAGCGCCTGGCCCTCCTGGTTCCAGCCCGCCAGCCACGTCCAGTTCGGCGAGCATGACCAGCGGTTGGAGATCTCCCACGTGCCGCTTTCCACCCGCCAGTCGGCCGGGGCGTCCTCGAACGTCCACGTTCGCACCGCCGATGACAGCACCTCCGCGTCCGCCGCGTCGATGACCGCCCCATCCTTGCGGAGGCCGACTCGCCGCGCATCCTGAAGCGGCGATGGATCCCGGAAACTGCACACCACGTTCCCGTCGATGCGCGCGGCCACCAGGCTCCCCACCCGCTGCAGGCTCACCGCCCAGCCCTCCGCGCTCCATGAGCGCGCCTCCCCGGACGCGACCTCCTCACCCGCGCGGCTGAGACTCACCGAGACCGGCTCCCCTGATGAGGTCTGGCTGGCGCTCAGGGCGTACCCGCCGGACGCATCCATGCCGTCTCCAATCAGCAGCGTCGCCGCGGCCGTGCCGTCCGAGCCGCGGTGGACGCCAAGCCGGACCTCCACGTCGTCGATGTACATCCCGCGATGCCAGAAGAGGTCGAGGTCATCGGCCGCTGGCTCCCAGCCGCTGCCCGCGCCCGCCCATGTGTGCAGGTCGATGATACCCGCGTGGGGCGGCGTCTCCGGGTCGGCCGTGAAACGCTCATGATCGACCGGCCAGCAGGTGACGTCGCGCAACCGCGCGGTGCCGCCCTCGCAGGTCAGTCCGAAGTCCCCGGTCGCGAACGCCTCGTCGGCGATCTCGATCGTCGCGCCTTCGTCGGCGGCAATCTGCATCTGCCGGCCGCGGAGCGTCGCCGTGATCTCATGCCAGCGCGTCGCGCCACCGCTCAGCGGCTCCCGCGCCAGCAGCGCCTCCTCGTTGCGCCTGGTGCGGATGACCTGAAGCTCTGAGCCGCCCCCGGCGGCCCTCGCGACCGCGACCCGGTAGTGATCGCCCGGACCGCGATGGCGCAGCAGCAGCCCGGCGGACGTCGCGTCGCCGCGTTGCAGCTTCACGGAGGCCCGCAGGTCGGCAAGCTCCGTGATCGGGGCCAGCGCTCTCGCCGAGCCTGCCGGTGTGAGCGCGACCTCGCCTCCGTTCACCGAGACCGTGCCGCGCTCGGCCAGCCACGCGCCCCCGTTCATCGGCACCGGCGCGGCCTGCCACGGCTGCACGTTGACGTCATCGAAGTGCGCGAAGCCCCCCGTGATCCGCAGGCCGATCTGCCCGCGCCCGCGCGCGAGATCATCGGCCACGCGCAGCAGTCCCTCGCCGTTGAGTGACGCGACCGCGTGTCCTCGCGAGACCCGCAGGCGCAGTCGCTGCCAGCGATCGCGCGTCGCCCTCGCCTCGGCCGACGCCAGCAGCTTCTCGCCACCGGGCAGGTGCCGGATCAGCTCGAGGCGCCCGCCGTCACCCTCGGCCGTCTTCGGGAGCGTCAGGCGCAGTTCGAGGCAGTCGTCATCAGACTGCAGGTGTGCCATGATCGACGCGGTCGAGCAGTTCGGGCGCACGGAGGCCCCGAGGTCGTAGTCATCCCAGAACCAGTAGCCACCGGTCGCAATCGCGATCTCCTCGGTCTCGGCGCGGAACGCGAAGGGGTTCGCCCCCTGCCCGGGCTCGCCATCGACCTGGTAGACCTGCCAGCTTCCCTCGGGCGTCTCCCACTCGTCCGGGTCGCCCTCCGCGCGCATGAAGTCGTCGGTGAACACCACCGGTGCGCAGGTCTGCAGGAACGCGTCTTCGATCCCGCCCAGCGCCACTGTGCCCGCCAGCGGGGCCAGCGCCGCCGACAGCGCGGCCCTGCCTCCGATGAAGACCGTGAGGCTTCGCGGGCGCCTGCGGATGTCGATACGCTCGCTCTGTCCGGCCTCTGTCCGCCTGCCGGTGGCGAGCACGCTCTCGCGGCCTCCGCCGGTCTCGATCAGGCTCAGTCGCGCGCCCTCGATCTCAAGCCGCTGCTGCCAGTCGGCGCTGAACCACGGCAGCATCACGGTCGCCCGGGCATTCGGCGCGAGCGTTCCGGTAATCACGTAGTCGGCAGGCACATCCTCAGGCAGATCGAGCGCCTCCAGTCCCTCCGGCAGGGCCGAGGGCTCCTCTCCGCGCGGGGCCGGCCGCGGCATGATCTCACTGCTCTGCGGCTGCCACGGCACGGCGGGGACCAGTCGCCGCGCGGGATGGAGGCTGGTGAAGCGGGGCACGAGAACGCCCTCGCTGAGCAGGTCGAGCGCCGTGAGGATCGCGGGCTGTATCTCCGGGCCGCGCAGCGCCAGGGAGAACGAGACGCGGGGACCGAAGTAGAGCCAGCGGCCCTCACCGTGCTCGATCAGCAGCGCCGCCGGGACGCCCGACCGCCCGGCGGTGAGCTTCTCGCGGTATCTCTCGGGGACGCGTTCCTCGGTGTACTCGGCCAGCACGGTGACGCCCTCGGCGCCCTCGGGTATGATAGCCAGCCCCGGTTGCGCGTGGGTGGTCACCACGCCCGCCGAGTGCATCGAGCGGCTGATCGGGTGATCGTACTTGCCGAAGATGATGTTCGGCGAGTTCGCAGGCCCAAGACGACTTCCACGCACGACGCGTCGCGACGGCGCGACACGCTCCTCGGTGATCGCGATGCCACCCTCCGCGACATACTGCTCGATGGCGCGCGAGACCGCGTCGGGGTTGTTCGCCGCCGTGACGATCACCGCGCGGTACTGTCGCAGCACCTCGATGTCCGCGATCTCCGCGTCGGTGAGGTAGTCGCGCGGCATTCCCCGATCCGCCAGCAGGCCGATGTACCCGGTGATACGTCCGCCGCCCACACCGATCTTCCACCCGTCCGCCGCCGTCGCCTCGGCGACCAGGAGGGCGCAAAGCGCCATGACTGCTACGATGTGTCCAGTGTGCCTTCGCATGGTCTTATATCCGCCCCTGCCAGTGAGTGCCCTGCGCCCTCAGTGCATCCCGATCGCCCCGCCGGGATGCTGCGTCTGAACCATCGAATACCTCCGCGCCGAGCGCGAAGCGGCTGCCGCGCTGCGCGTCGCTCTTCTCATCCGCCGTCTTCAGTCCCCGTCCGCCCGCCACATCTCCAGCAGCGCACCGATCGTCGCTTCGGCGACCTCCCGCCCGCCCTCCGGACCGATCGGGTTGCTGGCCGGGACAGAGCCGTACCCGCCACCGGCAACCGATCGCGCGCTCGGAACGTAGCTGCCCGGCCCCGTAAGCTGCACGAGGAACGTCTGCACCGCCGGGCTGCGCACCTTGATGAATATGCCAAAGTCAAGGTAGTACTCGAAGGGATTCGTCGCGATCGCGACATCCCCGAGTCGGACGACGTGCAGGGTCACCGGCAGGTTCGGCTCATTCTGCTGCTGCTCGAAGCGGTGGCGCACACCAAGGTGCCAGTGCATCCGGCGAAACGTCTTCGTGACCTCCGTGTACCACCGTGGCGCCTCTCGCGCCGCCGGGTCGGCCTCGAGCCTCGCGCGTTCCGCTTCATACTTCTCGCGCCACTGCTCGGCGGCGGCCTCCGCCTCGCGTACGTCCTCCTCGCTCAGCCGGCGCATCGGCAGGCTCAGTTCGATCGTCCTGTGCTCAAGCACCGGCGAGCCATCCTCCGTCCCGCCGAGGCAGCCGAGCACCTCCTCGACCGCGTCCGCGATGCGGTGGCCGATCTCCTCGCGAGAGTCCCTGCCCTTCAGTTCGAGCATCCGCTCGTGCTCGCGCCTGCCCCAGATCAGGTGCGGCGACTGATCCCCCGCCGCCGAGCACTGCGGCAGCACGAAGAGGTCCTCGCCCAGCCGGCGGCGCAACTGCTCCCGTGTCTCATGCCAGAAGTCCGCGCTGATCTCATAGATGTGCTCGGTCTCCTGCGACGGGCACGGCACGTTCACGATCACGCCGGTGAGCGCGCCCGCCGCGTCATACGTCGCCAGCACGTTCACGGAGTGGTCCTCATACCCCTCGATGTGACTGAACTCGGAGGTGTCGGTGTTCCCGTACATGGTCGAGTTCCCGTGGATATCCACCCACCGGCGGTTCCGACCCACCACCGCCTGCCCGAGGCCGAACGCGATGGAGCCCTCCGCGCGCCCGTCCCACGCCTCCGCGATCGCCCCGGCGATCCGCCCCGCGGCGAACTGCACGTAGTCGGCCGGGTCCATCACGGGGAGGTCGGCTCCGGACGTATAAGGTGGCCCGTAGCCGCTTCTGAAGAGCCTGCTGAATGTCAGCGGTGCCGCGTGAGTGTGCGTGGCGCTCATCGCCAGTCGCGCCGTCTGCGGACCATCCGCCATCTGCTCAACTCGCCCCGCCACGGCCTCCTGCAACTCGCCATATGCGCCCGACAGGTCACAGGTGACAAACACCGCGTGCTCGCCGCCCTGCTCGAGCACCAGCGCAGTGGCCGTGACCGGATCGCGCACCCCCTCCGAGACGCGCGCGTGGAACTGCCCGGAAAGCAGCACCGGCTCATCCGGCGTGATGTCCGCCTGCGCCCATCCGATCTTCAGCCTCGCGTCGCTCATCTCCGTCGCCCCGCTCGTGCTCCTCGGCCCGGAGAGAGCCGACCGCCCATGCTCTTCCGTGACCGTGATCTCCGGTTGTCTCTGACACCGCCGTCGTCCCGGTGTTCCATCTACTGGCGCCAGAACTTCATCAGCGTCTCGATCGTCACGTCCGCGAGCTTCCGCCCGGCCTCCGGGCCGAACGTGTTGCTCGCCGGCACGGAGCCGTATCCGCCGCCACCGAGCGAGCGCGGACTGGGCAGGTACATGGTCGGCCCCGCGAGCTGCACGAGGAACGTCTGCACCGCCGGGCTGCGCACCTTTATGTACACGCCGTAGTCGAGATAGTACTCGAAGGGATTCGTCGCGAACGCCACCTCGCCGAGCCGCGCCATGTGAAGCTGCACGGACCCTGTCGGCTGCCGCTGCTGCCGCTCATAGCGCTCCTCCACCCGCTCGTACCAGCGCATGCGCTGGTACGCGTCCGTCACCTGCGTGTACCACCGCGGCTCCTCACGAAGCTCCGGATGCTCCTTCAGCCTGCGCAACTCCTCCTGCCACTTCTCACGCCACACCGCGGCATCCTCCAGCGCCGGGCGAACGTCCTCCTCGCTCAGCGAGCGCATCGGAAGCTCCAGCGTGAGCCTCTCGCGCATCAGCACCGGCGCATCATCCTCAGTGCCGCCGAGGAAGCCCAGCGTCTCCTCGACCGCGTTCGCGATCCGGTGGGCGATCTCTTCGCGGGAGTCGCGGCCCTTCAGTTCAAGCATCCGCTCGTGCTCGCGCTTGCCCCACAGCAGGTGCGGCGACTGATCGCCCGCCGGCGAGCACTGCGGCAGCACGTAGAGACCATCCCCGAGGCGTCGCCTCAACTCGACGCGCGTGTCATGCCAGAAGTCGGCGCTGATCTCGAAGAGATGCTCCGTCTCCTGTGCCGGGCAGGCGATGTTGACGATCACGCCCGTCAGATCGCCGCCGCTGTCGTACGTCGCCAGCAGATTGACCGAGTGATCCTCGTAGCCCTCAATGTGACTGAACTCGGGCGTGTCGGTGTTCCCGTACATCGTCACGTTCCCGTGGATATCCACCCAGCGACGATTGCGGCCCACGACCGCCTGCCCGAGGCCGAAGGCCACCGAGCCCTCCCCACGCCCCTCCCACGCCTCCGCCACCGCCGCGGCGATCCTGTCCGCGGCGAAGACCACGTAGTCCTCCGGCGACATCACATCAAGCTCCACGCCCGAGGACGGGAGGAGAGGGTGATACTCCTGCCCGTAACGCGTCATCCGCGCCGCGGGCGCCGCGTGGGTGTGTGTGCCGAACATCACCAGCGCATCCGCTGAGGGGCCGCCCGAGGCCGCCACCCGCTCCCGGACGGCCCCGCACAGCTCGTCCGAGGCGCTGGCGAGGTCCCAGCTCACGAACACCGCGTGCTCGCCGCCCCGCTCGAACACCAGCGCGGTGGCCGTCACCGGGTCGCGAACGCCCTCCGACACACGCGCGCAACGCTGCCCCGCGATCAGAACCGGCTCATCCGGCGTGATATCCGCCTGCGCCCACCCGATCTTCAGCTTCGTGTCGCTCATAGCCCTCTTCTCCCGGAGTCATTCCGTCGGGGCCGCGATGCCGCCCGGGCGTCGCGGCCCCGTCGCTGCCATCAGCCGTCGCTGTCCCACAGCCCGAGGAGCGTCTCCACGGTCTTCTCCGCCACCTCGCGTCCGCCGTCGGGGCCGATCGGCGTGCTCGCAGGCACCGAACCGTAGCCGCCGCCCGCGATTGACCGCGCGCTCGGCACGTAGCTCCCGGGACCGGTGAGCTGCACCAGGAACGTCTGCACCGCCGGACTGCG
>JBMNNW010000157.1:0-8852 GCA_050942735.1 Armatimonadota bacterium | reverse complement strand
CTTCGACCGATAGTCTGTTCATCGGAGCTGCCCTCCCGAATGTGAGTTTCTGATTCAAACCCACCTTCCGGGAACAACGGGCAGCTCCCTTTAATCCCCCCAACCCTTAATCGTTGATACGGAGCCGTGCCGGGGCAGGAGAACTGGCGCGCGCGGTGAAACTACACAGTGGCCCAACGCGAAGCAGAGCGAAAGGAGCAGACGCGGATGAAGGCGATCATGGTCGGCGTGGACGGCTCTCCTCAGGCGGAGGTGGCTGTCCAACACGCCATCGAGATAGCAGAGTTGGCGGATGCGGGGGTTGTGGCGGTTGCCTCCGTCTTCGGTGACTTCGACGGCGAGGCCGAGGCCTACGGGCACGATGTGCAGACACGGGAGGGGCTCGAACACCTCCCCACCGCCGCTGTGAACTGGTTTCGTGAGGCGCTTGAGGAGTGCGGCGAGGCGTGTGCCGTGGCGGACGTTGAGTTCACCGCTCGCCTGCTCGCCGGCAGGCCCGACAGGGTGCTGGTGGAGGAGGCGCAGTCGGTGGACATGGTCGTGGTCGGCGCCACCGGCCGGGGCGGGAAGAACTCCCTTTTCGGGCAAACCGCCTCCAGAGTGATGCGCAACTGCATCAAGCCCGTCCTCGTGACGCGCGAGAGGCCGGTGAATATCGAGCGCATCATGGTCGGCTACGACGGCAGCCCCGCCTCGGGCCACGCCCTTGAGTGGGCCGCCGACCTCGCAGCCGCGGGCGGATGGAAGCTCGCCATCGTCACCGGCGCCGTGCCGGAATCAGAACTCGCCGAGGGGGCGGACTACGCGGCCAAGCTCGCCGCAACTCGCGGGGTCGAGGCCGAGGTCTTCCTCGTCACCGGCGACGCCCCCAGCGTGATATTCAACCAGGCGAAGAAGTGGGATCCGCAGATGATCGCCGTCGGCGGACCGCAGCGCGGTGCTCTGTCGGGCTTTTTCCTCGGCGAGGCGTGGCCGGAGATCGTCGAGCAGGCGGAGGTACCTGTCCTGCGCTGGCGGTAGTCGCCTCCCGCGTACACGCACACGGCCCGCGGTCACCACACCGCGGGCCGTTCCCTTTGTACTTATCCCCCATCTGCAATACCCGACCAGCCTGCCGGTGCTCCAGCCCGGCGCCGGGAAGCCCGGGAACTGAGCCCGCCTACCCGCTTGAGCAGCCCACGCCCGGGCTTTCCTCCTGCATCGTCGAGCTGGCCTCATACACCGTCGTCTCGACCTCCGCGGACAGGTTCCCGAAGGCCACGACGCTCGCCAGCACCAGCACCGCGAGCATGAAGGCATACTCGACGCTGGTAACGCCGATCTCATCCATCCAGAGCTTTTTGAGTGCCCCCGCTTCGACCACGATACTCCCCCGGCGAGATGCAGGTATGAGCATTCATGATGAGCCTACCGCGAGTTCCCCGTGTGAGTCAAGCACTAATACAAGAAAATGCCGCATAATGTTGAGGATATCGCGAGAGTGGCAGTCCGCCCACGCCGAAAGACTCTGCCGCCCGCTGTCGCCCGGACGAAGTAAACCTCCGCCCCGGCGGAGAATACTCCATTCGACACCTGCACCGTCCGGCACGTCTGGAAGCCAGGTCTAAGGAGGGCACTGCGATGACACGGATCGGCCTGCTCGGCGCCGGCAGCCACAGCTACGCGAACCATGGAGCCGCACTGAAGTACCTCAGAGACAGGAGCCCCGATGCGCTCCACCTCGCAGCCGTCTGCGATCTTGATGGCGAGAAAGCTCGCAGATACGCGCGCGACTTCGGCTTCGAAGCCGCCTGCACGGACATCGACCGGATGCTCACCGATCACGACATCGACGGGCTCATCCTGATCACCCCCGTGGAGTTGACCGAGGAACTCGCCACGAGGCTGCTGCCACTGGGCATCCCGCTGGTCATCGAGAAGCCCCCCGGCGTCGATTCGGACGCCGTGCGACGGCTCGTGCACGCGGCGCGCGAGACCTCCACGCCGCACATGGTCTCCATGAACCGCCGCTTCAGCCCGGCCCTTGTGCGGGCTCGCCAGTGGCTTGACGCGAACGCAGCCACCCGTCCTCCACGTGTGTGCATCGCCCGGATGCTGCGTCACAACCGCACCGAGCCATCCTTCCGCGTCTGGACCGGCATCCACCTCGTGGATGCGGCCCTCTCCATCATGGGCCGCCCCTGCTGCGTGCATGCCGCCAACACCCCCGCCGTGCACGAGGAGGTCTTCTACTCCCGCGCGGAAGTCGAGACCGAGTTGGGCGCTGTCCACTACTTCCTCTCACCCGCCGTCGGCGTCTGTGAGGAGACCTATGAGTTTCACGGCCCCGACTACACCGTGCTCGTGGACGCCTGGAACTGCGCGCTGACGGTCTTCGACAGCAACGAGCGGGTCCTTCACTGGCGGGTGGACGCGACGGAGCCTCCCGCCTACGAGAACGGCACGGTCGGTGAGACGCAGGCGTTCATCGACGCAATCGAGGGGCGACGCGACTTCGGCCCCACGCTTGAGGACGCGTTGATGTCGGTGCTCACCGCCGAGGCCATCGCGGCCGGTGGTGATACCACAATCGCGGGCTGAGGACGCGGCCGCCGAGGACGCGCGGCGACTCAGTCCTCCTGCCGCTCGATGCTGAAGATGACCGTCCCACCGCCGGTCATCTCGCACGGGTCGAGGCACTGCACGTACGCCCTGCCGTCCCGGCGGTCCCTGTGCGCGAGACCCATCTGCTCGGGCCTGACGCCTTTGGCGAGGGCGACGTGGTAGGGGATGATCGACGCGAATGAGTGCATGCAGCCCGCCGTGGTCTCCTGAACGTTCAGGCGAAACCCGTTCTCCAGCACGATCACGTCGCCCGCGCGGTAGGCAGGGCAACGCCCCTTGATCTCCTCAACGCGGATGACCAGTCTCATAGCCACGCCTCCCTGGCGGCGGCGGTGTCTTCCCGGTTGACCTGCCCGTGTCAACGGCCTGCCCGCGGGTTATATGATGACCGAGCCGCCCGCCGCGAGTGTCTCACGCAGCCGCGCCGGATCCACCTGCTGCACCCGCATCCCGCCGTCCAGCGCCAGCCACGCGGCCACGCCCGCCGCCTCCCCGGTCTGGTTGGTGTTGACCATCACGCGTACGGCGCTGAAAGCCGCTTTGTCGGCGTCGAGCATCCGGCCCGCGAGCATCAGGTTCGGCACACGCTCCTGCAGCAGGCTCCGGAAGGGCACCTGGTAGAACGTCGGATCCTCCGGGAGCGGGTCCCGCCACCGGCCCATGATCGGCGGCTGACCGCGCTCGGGGACGGTTCTCTGCGTGCCATCGAGGTAGCGGAAGGTGATCCCCGCGCCATCGGCGTGGTGAGTGTCCACCGGGTATGAGCCGTTGGCGATGGCGTCGTCGAAGCGGCGGCCGCTAAGCACGTCATCGCCGGTGAGGCGATAGCTCGCACAGATGCGCCGGGTCTCGCGGATGCCGATGGTGGCCGCGAGGTCGGCGAGGTGCACGGAGACGCCCTCCGGACCATAGGTCCGGATCACATCCAGCAGCGCCCGCACCTTCCGGCGCCCCTCGATCTCGGCGCGGGTCAACTCCCCGGCGTTGGTGGTGTCCAGCCCGAACACGTGCGTGTCCGCACGGAATGTAAGCTCCGGCATCCCGGGGATCACGCCGCCCCAGCCCCAGTCCTTCTCCAGGCCGAACTCCTCACCGTGCTCCCGCACCGCCTCCACCCAGTCGAAGTCGCTCACGCCCGGCAGGCCGTAGAACTTCGCGCAGGTCGTCGGCGGTTGGAGATCCCCCGCCTCATGCGCCGGCAGCCCGAGGTCCAGCGCCAGGTCGCCGTCGCCCGTTGCGTCGATGAACTGCGCCGCGCGGATCGCCTGGCGTCCGCCCTTGTTCTCGACGACCACCGCGTCGAGGCGGTCTCCATCCATCACGGGCGCGCAGTAGAAGGTGTGCAGAAGCGCCGTGATATCGTGCTCGATTGCAAACTCATCGAGTTCGATCTTCAGCTCCTCGGTGTTGAGCCGGAAGGCGACATTGAGCCTGTCCGACTTCGTCACTGCGTCGCGCCTGTCGAGACGCTCGATCACTTCGGCGGTGAGACCGCCGATGATCGGCTGTTCGCCCTCCGTGTCGCAGAGGCTGTGCCACACATTCACAAGGCCGGCGGTTGCCATTCCGCCGAAGCAGTTCTGCTTCTCGACGACCGCGACGCGCGCACCCAGCCGGGCCGCTCGCACCGCCGCGAACAGGCCGGTGCAACTGCCCCCGACCACGCAGATGTCGCACTCGTGCACCACCGGCACCCTGCGCGCCGGCTCCTCAACGGTGAGTCTCTCTGTCATCGATCCGCTCCTCCTGCCGCGGCAGCCCTCAGACGACGCGGCCTCAATATGGCGTCCAGGCGTCGATCTCCCCCTGGTAGTCCGGCTCATCGGCGAACTCCGGCGAATACGCGGTGGCATCCTCGGGCACCGCGCGTTCCAGAGGCAGGCCTGCTCGTGTGCCGGCAGCCAACTCCGCGACGCACCCGTTGAGCGTCACCGTCACCGCCGCCTCAGCCAGGTTCTCGACGGCAACTTCCTGCGCGAGGACCGCGTGGAAGTCCATCTCCAGCGCGTCACCGTCCCACTCAGCGCGTTCGAGGTTCACGCGTCGATCCATCGGCAGCACTATGACGGGGCCGAGGCGATAGGCCACCGTGAACTCGCAGGCCGGGACGAGCAACTCCGCGCTCTCCCGGCCATCCACCCACAGCCGCACCGGCGCTGCGCAGTCCGGGTCGGTGTTGAGAAGGTATATGACCTCGCCAGCGCCGCTCTCCAGCTCATACACGGCGTAGCGAACCCGGTCGCTTCCCAGCAGGCGCACCTCGCCCTGCTCGCCGGCCGAGACCACCCGGAGCAGCTCGCGGGTGAGGCCGACGACCGCCTCATCAGCCGGGTATTCCCACAGCGTCACCAGCAGCACCGAGCCCTCCCCCACGCGGTTCTCCACCAGCACGGGCCGCCGCGCGATCTCGTCGGCATCGGCGGCGAACAGGATGTCGTGCCCGGCCAGCACGCGAGCGGAGGTCAGCTCCAGCGTCGCCGGCGTGAAGTTACCGAGGAAGCGCGGGTCGCACTGAACGTCGGCCACCGGGAGGCGATAGCCCCGAAGCGACGACTGCTCCAGGAACTTGACGCCCCGCACCGCCGTCTCCAGAGCGCCGGTCACCTTCACGCCGCAGAGGTCGGAGAGGTCGCCGTCACGGAAGAGCTGCGGCGCTCCCCCGCGCACCGAATCGGCGCGCAGATGCGGCAGAGACAGGACCAGGCGACCTCCGCCGCCCACATACGCCTTCAGCTTCTCGTAGAGCTCCTCGGTCATCGTGTTCCAGCCCAGCAGCACCAGGCACTCGTAGCGCTGCAGATTCGCCAGCTCCGACTCGATGGGGACGATGTCATACTGGCCCCACGGCGGGTTGCCAGACCAGTCGCGCTCACCCTGCACGGTGTAGTTCGACCACTCCTCCCGGCGGTGCAACTGGTCCGGCAGCTCCCACGCGCGCTCCGGGGGGCCCGCCAGCCAGCGGTCATCATGCGACTGGCCCCACGCCCACGGGTTCCAGAGGCCCGGCGCGCCGTCGCCGTAGCCGGAGAGTATCCCCAGCGTGACTTTCGGCCCACCGGTCGGACGCCGGTGCACGAGCGAGAACTGGCAGGCCTCACGCAGGATACCTCGCGCGGCCACCATCTCCGGACTGCGCGCCTCGAGGCGGCGTCCTGTCTGGTGCTCGGTCAGCGCCAGATGCCCGCTCTCGGGGTAGATGAACTCCGAGCCGGTCAGATAGCAGTGCCACACGCTGCTCTTCCAGCGCTTCAGCCACAACTCATCCACCGTCACTCCGCCGTACCATCCCATCGCGATGTGCGTTCCCCACGGCCTGCCGAAGGCCCGTGCCGCTCCGCGGACCGCCGCCTGCATCCGGTGCGGATCCCCGGGCAGCGACTCGTGGCAGAGCACGTCGATCCCGGCCTCCGCGTGATACTTGAAGACGAGGCTCGATTCGACATTCATCAGCGGCCCGCCACCCAGTTCCTCGCGCTCGAAGTCGATGAAGCCTCGCAGGTAGTCGAGGTACGCCTCCCGTGCCTCCAGCATGGTGTCACACGGCGGCAGGGCGTTGTAGGTCCGCGCTCCCTCTCGGAGGAGGTAGTCCTTCGGCCAGTAGAGCACCCCGCCGGCCTCGCCGATGGTCATGCGCCCCCCGTAGAACTCGCCGGCCTCGGCGACGATGGCGTCGAGTTCCTCCCTCGTCCAGAACTCCTCGCGTGGCAGGTCGCGTTTCTCCGGCCGATAGAGCTCCGTGGATCCGCGGTAGGCAAGCTCCGAGAGGAACAGCGTAATCTTGTGCTCGCGGCAGAAGCGCATCATCGCGACGGCCTCGTCGCGGTCGAAGGGCAGGTCCGCCAGCGCGCAGTTGCCCAGTCTCAGCCTCGCGAACGTCTCCAGCCCCGCCAGGCCTCGACCGATGCTCGCGCCAATCAGAACTCGATCAGTCATCACGCTGCCTCCCTCAGTCATGGTCGGCCCCGGCGGTCGCGATGGCCTCTGCGAGCCTCCCGGCCGCAGCAAGCGCATCTCGCAGGAAGGCGCGCCCATCATCATAGCCCGAGCGCGCCTGCGAGACCTCGAGGTTGACCCACTTCTCGTAGCTCGATCCGGCGATCAGCCCGGCAAGCCGGCCCCACTGCACCGTGCCCATGAAGGGCAGCAGATGCTGGTCGCCGGAGCCGTCGTTGTCATGCAGATGCACCGAGAGCAGGCGATCGGAATGTGCCTCCAGTCGGTCCAGACCATCGCCGGAGATGTTCCCGTGCCCCGCATCGTAGCACAGCCCTGCGAACTCCGGCCCGTACTCGGAGAGCACCCTTACGATCGGCACCCAACTCTCCGGCGTGCCGCCGTTCTCGAGGGCGATGCGAACGCCCGTGGTCCGGCTGCAGCCCATCAGCGCATCGAGCGACCGTCGCAAGCGCTCCCAGTAGGCGAGGCGCGCGGCCGGCTCCTCAGGCTCCGCGGGAATGTGCAGCACTGCCACGTCGCAGCCCAGGCGAGCCGCCATCTCCAGCCGGTTCACCACCAGCTCCACCCCGGCCAGCCGCTCGTACTCCAGTTCCGACGCCCACGCCTTCTCCTGCCCGGCGGAGGCGTGGATGTCGGTGACGGACAGGCCCAACTCCCCCAGCCAGCGCAGGATCTGGCTGATCTCGGGCGCGGAGTAGAGAAAGTCTGTGTTCCAGTGATGGCACCAGTGCACATGCGTGAAGCCCGCCTCGGCGATGGCTCGCAGGCAGGGCCACGGACTGCCGGTGCCCTGTTGATAGTCGGTGGCGATGGAGTTCATGCGCGCACCATTGGCCGTGCGCCGAGCCATCACCTCCCCGAGCCGCCGGCATTGTCGAGCAAGGACCCGCCTGCGCCGACGGCGAACCTCCATGACCGGTGGCCGCGTACCCCCGGACGAAATCAGAAGAGGTGCTCATATGCTGACTGCCGGCACGTCGTGTCTTGACATCACTCCGCCGTTGGGAACTCCCATGAGGGGCTACTTCGAGGAGCGCACCGCGAGCACGGTTCACGACCCGCTCCACGTCCGCAGCTTCGCTCTCGAGAACTCGGGCGGCGCGGTTGCGGTCGCAATCTGTGATGTGATCGGGATCAGCCGCACGTACCTCGACCGGGCGAAGGCTCTCATCACGGAGACCACCGGCCTCGCGCCCGAGCAGGTGCTCATCGCCTGCACCCACACGCACACCGGCCCGCACACGGGCGACGATGACTACACCGAGTGGCTCGTGCGGCGGATCGCCGACGCCGTGCGCATCGCCTGGCAGTCGCGAGAGCCCGCCGAAGTGGGATGGGCCGGCGCCGCCGAAGGGCGCCTCGTCTTCAACCGCCGCTACCGCATGAAAGACGGGACCGTGCAGACGAACCCGGGCATCGGCAACCCCGAGGTCGTCGAGCCCGTGGGCCCGACAGACCCCGAGGTCGGCGTCATGGCCCTGCGCCGAGCCTGCGGGGAGACCATCGGCCTGCTGGGGAACTACTCGCTGCACTACGTCGGCATCCCCGATGACCACACGGCTCTCTCGGCGGACTACTTCGGCTTCTTCTCCGAGATGATCCAGCGGCTGCGGGGCGAACGCTTCGTCGCCGCCCTCTCCAACGGGGCTTCGGGCGACATCAACAACCTCAACGTGATGGGCGGCGTCTCACCGCGCAATGACCGCTACCAGCACTGCGAACGGGCCGGCGCGATCATCGCCGCGAACGCCCTCTGGGCGTGGAACGAGGCCGAGTTCACCGGTGACGCGCCGCTGGCCGGCGCACTCGAAGAAGTGACGCTCGCCCCGCGCCCGCCTGCCACCGAGGACGACCTCGCGCAGGCCAGCGAGATCGAGGAGCGTCTCGCCGCCGGGGAGAAGGTCCTGATGGGCGAGCGGTCCTTCCAGCGCCGCGTCAGGCGCTTCGAGGCCGAGCCGCCCGAGGCCCATGACACGGTCGTGCAGGCCCTCCGCGTCGGCGAACTCGCGATCGTGAGCGCCCCGGGCGAGTTCTTCGTCGAACTGGGGCTGGAGATCAAGCGCCGCTCGCCCTTCGCACAGACGATGGTGCTTGAGCTGGCGAACGACAGTGTCGGGTATATCCCGACGAAGCGGGCATTCGAGGAGGGCGCATACGAGGCAAACTCCAGCCGCTACGAACCGGGCTTCGGTGAGCTGATCGTGGAGACCGCCGTGCGCCTCCTGGAGGGCCTCAAGGCCTGACGCCGCGCCACAGTCGGGGGCGGAACGCGGCTCGCGCCTGCATCCGAG
>JBMNNW010000044.1:0-36698 GCA_050942735.1 Armatimonadota bacterium | reverse complement strand
GGCCTGCTGCGCATCGCTTTCTGAGGCTGATGACAGGAACCGGCTACGAACCGATGACCGTCCGCGAGCACCTGCGGCTGCTTCGACGTCGCGCGTGGGTGCTGGTGGCGGCGGTGGTGCTCTCGGTGGCGGTGGCAGTGGGCTGGGTGCTTCTCTCAACGCCGGTGTATGAGGCGCGCGCGGAGTTGCTGGTGGCCTCTGATCGCGGCCCGCGAGCCGCTGTGCTGTCGGCGGCGTCGCCGGTGCTTTCGATGCTTGGCGAGCCGATCTCAGCGCTGGGTGGCGGCAATCTCGCGACACAGATGCAGATCATCGACAGTCGGCCCTCGCTGCAGGATGCGTGGGGGCTGCTGCAGGAGCGGCCGGAGGTGCTGGAGCGCCTGCTGACCGAGGGCCTGACGGACGGGTTGCTCGAGGATCTGCCGGAGACTGTGGCGGGGCTGTCGGATCAGCCGCCTCCATCACGCTGGCCCGCGGACTGGCGGAGTGTGGCGGAGACACTGGCGGTCGCTCCGGTGGAGGAGTCGGAGATCATCGAGGTGCGTTGCGAGGCGCCCGACCCTGAACGCGCCCGTGACTTCGTCAACGCGCTGGTGCTCGGCTACCTCGGGCGAAGCCTCGGCGACGCCCGTGCGACGACCCGGCGCACGCGCATCTACGTCGAAAACCAGCTTCGCGAGGTGGAGTCCCGGCTCGCGGAGGCGGAGGAGAGTCTGAGGCAGTTCGGAGAGCGCGTAGGGACGGTCGCTCTCGACGAATCGGCCCGTCAGCAGATCGGCCTGCTGGTTCGGCTGAGCGAGCAGGCTTCGATCGCGGAGTCGAATCTGAGCGCTCGGCGCGCGGAGACGCTCGAGCTTGAGGCGGAGCTTGCGGCGTCTGATGAGCGCGTTCTTGCATCGACGATCACGCGGAGGAATCCTGAGATCGTGGAGCTGCAGAGCGCGCTCGCGAGGGCTGAGGCAGAGCGTGTCAGTCTGCTGGAGGAGTATGCACCGGGGAGTATGCCGGTGCGTCGCGCGACGGCGGCGGTCGATGAGCTGAGGGAGCGTCTGCGGATGAGCGCGGCGGAGGTCGTTGACTCCCGCCAGGAGTCGATCAACCCGGTTGCGCAGGAGATCGCCAGGCGGCTGATCGTGGCGGAGGGCGAGCGGATGGGGGCGCAGGAGGCGATGCGCATGCTGCGCCGGGCGGCGTCGCGAGTTGAGGGCGAGCTGGCCGGTCTGCCCCACGAGCAGGTGGAGTTGCTCAAAGTGCAGCGCGAGATCGAGCTGCTGGAGCGTTTCTACCTGGCCCTGAAGGAGAAGCAGCAGGAGTATGAGATCACCGAGCGGGCGAAGTCTCCGGCCTCGCGACTGGTGGTCCATGCGATCGCTGCCGACGAGCCCGCACGGCCGAGAAAGGCCCTGACGGTCGCTGCCGGGCTGATGGGTGGCACATTGCTGGGATTGCTGCTTGTTGGACTGGCCGAGCAGCTCGATGATCGGCTGCACGATGAAGAGCGGGTTGCGAACGCTCTGCAGGTTCCGGTCATCGGCGCGTTCGGGCGCAGGGGGAGCGGCCGTGAGCGAGGGCGCGGCGCCGACGAGGTCTTGCGGACAATCCGCGGACATGTGCGAGCGCTGTGCCGGGGGATTCGGGGGCCGGATGTGCTGGTGCTGGCTTCTGACGGCGACCCGGGAGAGGCGATGCAGATTGCAGAGGGCCTCGTGCGGGTCGCCGAGGCCGATGGAGAGCGAGTGATGGTACTTCGCGCGGACGGCGAGGGGGGCGATGAGCGCTTCGGCGTGGACGCGAGCGCGGTGCTCTCGGCGACTCCGGACGGCGGTGCTGCTCTGCGGCTGCTGGAGGAGTCGGGTGCCGGACTGGTCGTTGCGGTTGCGCCGGTGGACGGGGGGCTGCTCACGGCGACCGCGCTGCTTGATGCCGGATGCCCGGTCGCGCTCGTGGTGGACCTGCACCGGACGACGGCGAGTGCCGCCAGAGGGCTCGTCGGGCTTGCCGAGGAGCATGGATGTGGGACGGTGGCGGTGATCGCGACGGGCGCCGACCGCAACTCGGCGCGCTATCTTACACCCGGAACGAGGGCACGACGGTGACACTGAAGCACCGCGTCGCAGCCAACTTAGCAGTCGAGGCTCCCAGCGAGGACGTAGCGCCATGCTTCTTCTGATCGGCGTTGATGGCGCCACGCCCGAGCTGATCGAGCGCCTGACCTCGACCGGCCAGATGCCCGCGCTTCGCTCGTTGATGCGCCACGGTGTGTACGGCCGGCTGCAGTCATCGGCGAACTACGACCCGTGCTCGGCGTGGGCGAGCCTTCTGACGGGCGTCAACCCCGGCAAACACGGTGTCTGGGGCCTGCGGAATCTCGTGCCTGAGAGCTACCAGTGGAGGGCGGCGAACTCGCGGATGCTGCGGGCGCCGTCATTGCCGCAGATGCTCACCGATCGCGGCCAGGAAGCGGGTACGCTCTTCGTTCCGATGACCTACCCGGCGAAGGAGGCCGAGTACACGACGGTCTCCGGGTGGCTTGCGCCGTCGATCGACGACGAGCATTTCGCCCATCCCGCGAGCGTCGCCTCGCTCGCACGCCGTCGGCTCAAGGGCCTGCCGCACTCCATCCACCTGGGCAGCTACGCGGCTGCCGGGCGCTACGACCAGGGCGTGGATCTTGCGGCCGAGGCGATGAGCGCGAAGGCGTCCGTGGCACTGGATCTGCTGGATGATCGGCGGTGGGACTTCCTCGGGGTGAACTTCACCGAACTCGATCGTGTGCTGCGCTGGTACTGGCACCTGATCGACCGGAATCACGCTGATTTCCGCGATGACCTCTACTCCGACTGGGGTGAGACGATCATCGCAATCCACCAGGCGGTGGACGCGCAGATTGCCCGACTGGTTGCGGCGCTTGAGCCGGACGACCATCTGATGATCGCCTCAACCTACGGGATGGGCGTGAACTCCCGCGCGGCGCTGTGTCTTCCCGAGATGCTCGCTCACCTCGACCTGGTGGTGCCGAGGTCGAGTGCGGGCGGTGCGTGGCGCGGGATGACAGGGGGGATCGCCCGCATCTTCGGCGGGCTCGGAGATCTGCTGCGTGATGTACTGCCGCAGGTTCTCGCGGAGTTGATTCCCGCGTCGCGCGCCTCCGGCGAGCCATCACGAGCAGAGGGGAGGCCGTGGTTCGACCACGAGCGCAGTTGGGTGGTTCCGACTCCCGACGGTCACATCTACCTCAACCACGAGGACACTTTCCCGAACGCTCCGGTGGGGAACGGGGACGCCGACCGGCTGATGCTCCAGGTGACGTCGTCGCTGCGGAACGCGATCGATCCCGCGACCGGGCGGCGTCCGCTGGAGTGGGCGAGGTCGCGTAAGCAGGTCTTCAGCGGTCCCTTTGTCAGCCAGTTCCCGGACATCGTCACTCGCTGGGATCAGAGCCGGACGGTGATGGGGCTGACGGCGACCGGCCGCAACGGTCGCGTTCAGGTCGCGAGGCCGCCCACCGGGCGGACGCCCTCGGGCGCGCCATCACCGGAGGGTGTTCTGATCGCGGCGGGAGGCGGCTTCCAGCGCGGGGCGCGGATCGAGGGCGCGGCGGTGGAAGACGTGGCGGCCACCATCATGCATCTGCGGGGCGAGCGGGTGCCGAGTTATTTCGATGGGGCGGTGCTCAAGGAGGCGCTGACCGACCGCATGCTCGAGCAGGTGCCCGTGCGCATCCTTCAGCGCGACCTGCCACGGATGATAGAGGATCCCGATCGCATCCAGGCCGCCTCGGAGGCCGTGGCGTCACGACTGCGGGCGCTCAGATACGAGCTGTGAGCGGACCGCTGCTGATCGTCGGAGTGGACGGCCTCCCGCCCGCCCTCCTGCAGCGGCTCATCGACGACGGCCGGTCACCGCACCTTGCGCGCCTCGCCCGTGACGGCTCGTGTGGGACTCTCCGATCGACGCCCAACTATCAGAGCGCCTCAGCATGGACCTCGCTGGTGACGGGCGTCAACCCCGGCAAGCACGGCGTTCTGCACTTCACCAACCCGGTCGGCGGCAGCTACGACCTCGCGCAGATCGACGCCCGCGCCCGACGCGCTCCGACGATCTGGCGGATGCTTTCCGACGCAGGGGTGCGCGTGGCCGCGCTCAACGTCCCCGTCTCATACCCGGCAGAGCCGGTCGAAGGCGTGATGGTGGCGGGGTGGCTGTGTCCCTCGCCCGGCGCGGAGGGATTCACGCACCCGGCCGACCTTGCGGCGTGGCTCCGGGCGGAGTTCGGCGACTATCCCATCCACCCCGACGTGCGCCGCCACGCGACGGCCGGTCGCTACGATGTGGTCGCGGAGGTAGCGCGGGCCGGCGTCGAGGTGAAGCTCGAGGCCGCTCGGCGCATCTTCCAACGGGAGCGGCCGGATGTGCTGTGTGTCGTGCTGACTGAGACCGATTCACTGCAGCACTGGTGCTGGCATCTGCTGGACGCGAGGCACCCGACGTACGAGGAACGTGCGGCTCGAAGCTGGGAGGAGGAGCTGCTCTCTGTCTACGTGGCGCTCGATCGTGGGCTCGGACGACTGCTCGCGGCGACGGGGGAGGACACCGACCTGCTGGTCGTGTCCGACCACGGACAGGCTCCCAACTCCGGCGGACAGATCCTCCTGCGACCGTGGCTGATCCATCGCGGCTACCTTGTGGCGCGATCGAGTTCGCCGTTCAGACGTGCCGCCGACGCCGTCGTGCGGAGAAGCTTCGAGGGACTGCGACGGCGTGCCGGGAAGCGGATGAAGGCAGGTCTGCGCGCGCGCTTTCCCGGTCTGCAGGGCCGTGCGCAGGCGAGCGTCAGAGGCATCGAGCCCGACTGGCCGCGAACGCGCGCCTGGACCGAGACCGGGCAGATCTTCTTGAATACCCGAGGGCGCTGGCCGAAGGGCTGCGTGGAGCCCGGTTGCGAGCGGGAGAGGCTGCTCGACGAGCTTCGTGAGGGCCTGCTGGGCCTGCGCGAAGCTCAGAGCGGCGAGCGGGCGGTGGCGCGCGTTGCGCTCGGAGACGAGCAGTTCGCGGGCGCGCACGCCGGGCTGATGCCCGATCTGCTCGTTCACTGGCGCAACGATCTTTCGATCCAGGCGCTGATCGACTCCGACGGCTCAACCATCCTGCGTCACGATGCTCCCGAACTGCCCACCGGCGCACACCACCCTGACGGGACACTTCTGACTTCGGGCCCGAGCTTCCGAACTGCTGAGAGCGCGGATGAGCACTCGATCTACGACGTGGCACCGACGCTGCTGCACCTGCTTGGGATGGCCGTGCCGTCATATCTCGACGGCCGGGTGATGGTTGATCTGCTCAGCGAGGATGCGGCGAAGGAGGTCAGGACGGCGGCGGTGAACATAGACCCCGCTGCCTCCGATCGTTCATCGCGCGCGGATGGCGAGGAGGTCATCAGACGACGCCTGCGATCACTGGGGTACCTCGAGTAGGTGACGGAGGATGCTCTCAGAGAAGCTCATTGAATGCCTGATCTGCCCCGCGTGCGGCGGGGGACCGCTGAACCTTGCGATCGAGGAGAGCGATGGTGAGGTGATCGTCAGCGCCAACCTCGGCTGCCCCGACTGCAAGCGATGGTATCCTGTCCGTGATGACATTCCTCGGATGATGCCTCCGGACCTGGGCACGAATCTCTCGGCGGCAGACGAGCGCTGGAGGGGCTGGGGGGAGGCGATGGAGCGTTTCGTGCACTGGCGCGACGAGGCGTGGCGCGACCCGGCGGAGGCGGCCGCGCGTCGTGAGCGGGCGCGCGAGATGCACGCAAGGTTCATCGAGTTCTGCGGTCTCCCGGCGCGGCCGCTGGATCTGCTCGATGTCGGCTCCGGCACCGGCCACGTGGCCGAGCTTCTGCCGGACAGCGCGCGGTACATCGGCATCGACCCTCTGCCGGGCGGATGCGCCCCTGGAGGGGATATCCCGCCTGAAATGCCGCGGCCCCGGCGGCCCGTCGGCCTCGTCCAGGGCGTCGGTGAGCTGCTGCCCTTTGCCGGTGGCAGCTTCGACGTGGTGCTGATGATGGGCAGCATCGACCACGCACGGAGCCCCGCTGAGGTGCTGAGCGAGGGCGCGCGCGTCCTGCGGCCCGGCGGCCTGCTCGGCGTGCTGCAGAGCATCTCGGCCAGCGAGGCCGCGCAGGGGCCCGGCATCCTCCGCTCGATCATCGATGTGTTGACGGGCCGGGAAGCTCCGACCGCCGGCGAGACGCACCTGCATGCGTTCCCCTCCGTGGAGGCCGTCGCGGAGGCGGTCTCGGCGGAGTTCGAGGTGAATGAAGTAACCGAGTACTCGGGGCGGGCCTTCGTGCGGGCTGTCCGGCGCGAGGGCGGGGCATGACGGGGCATCCATCGGTCATCCTGATCGGGCTCGACGGAGGAGCTTTCGATCTCATCGATCCGTGGCTGGACGCCGGCGAGCTTCCGGCGATCGCCTCCCTGCTGTGCGGGGGCGCGAGGGCGCGCCTGCGCTCAACGCATCCGCCGCTGACACCTGTCGCATGGTCCTCGATGCTCACGGGCTGCAATCCGGGCAAGCACGGTGCGTTCGCGTTCATGCGCATCGGCGGAGACTACGCGCCGGAGTTCCTCAACGGCGGCGCCATCTCGATCCCGACCATCTTCGAGCTGCTCACCGGCCACGGAGTTCGCGTGGGTGCGCTCAATATCCCGTGGACCTGGCCGCCGCCTGCGCTGGATGGCTTCTGCCTGTCGGGGCTGGATGCGCCCGCGTTCGGCCCTGAGATCGCGCATCCGGCCGGGCTCTTCGAGGAGATTGCCGCGCAGTTCGCGGGGTATTTCGACAAGACGGTGCCCGCCGACAGAAACGCATACGCACTCGACCGGTTGGAGCGGAAGATTGCGAAGACCGGCGCGATGGCGCGCTACCTCGCCCGAACTCGGCCGGTGGATCTGCTGGCACTGTGCTTCGTCTCCACCGATCACGTCCAGCACCACTTCTTCCGCACTCGGTCGGTGACGACCCTCGCAGGGCGGCGGGTGGATGACCTTCTGCTGCACACGTGGCGGCTCGTTGACCGCGAGGTCGGTCGCGTGGTCGAGTCGCTGGCCGGTCCGGCAACGACGGTCATGCTTGTGTCAGACCACGGGGCCGGGCCGACCGAGGGTGGGATCAACCTCGGGCGATGGCTGGCGGAGCGGGGCTGGCTGTGCTCTCGCCCACCGGATCTCGCGAGGAGCGTTCGTGGCCGGGCCCTTCGTGCCGGCTCCCGGCTGCTGCCGGGGGCGATCAGAGAGGCGCTTCGGGGCCGCCTCGTCGGCACCCGTCGACGCCTGATCTCTCGTCTGCTCGCCGAGGGTGTTGACTGGGCGCACACCGACGCGTTCTGCTGGAGCGACTACGGCAGTATCTCGCTGAATCTCGATGGCAGGTTCGACGCCGGCCGGGTTCCGGAGAGCCGGCGGTGTGAGCTTGTGGATGAGATTGTTGCGGGGCTTGCGGACCTGCGGGATCCTGAGACCGGAGAGCGCGTGATGTCCGCGGCGCTTCGCGCGGAGGAGATCTACCACGGGCCACGGGTGGCCGAGGCTCCTGATCTGCTCGCGGTTCCGCGGGGCTATCGTCGGGAGATACTGACAGACTTCACTCTCTCAGGGCCGCTCACGCGGGACCGCGCGGACGATGTCTTCGCGCCCGCGGTGCGCGAGGGCACACACCGCCTCCACGGGATGCTGGGGCTGTCGGGGCGGTCTGCGCGCTCGGGCTTTGAGGCGATCGGCGCCCGGATCGAGGACATTGCACCGACCCTCCTGCACCTGCTCGGGCAGCCCGTGCCTGCGTACATGGACGGGCGCGTGCTCTCTGAGATGCTGCGTGGCATGCCCTCGCCCGCCCGCGAGCAGACAGGTCTGCCTGATCGGGCCTGCGGCGGAGGATACACGACGGCGGAGGCCGCGGCGGTGGAACGCGATCTGCGCGGGCTGGGATACCTCTGATGGCACCTCGCTCGCGCCCCGCGCGCATCGCGTTCTTCGACGCCTACGCGCAGACTGAGGGCGCGGGCCTTGCGCTGCTCGATCTGCTGGCGCACATCGATCGGCGGCGCTTTGAGCCGATCATCCTGCTGCCGCGTCCCGGTGCGCTCGCGGGCGCAGCCGCTGAGGCCGGGTTGCCGGTGCGGACGATCGAGCCGCCGCCGCCGCTCGACGCATACGGGCACAGGCTGCCGAGCGCCGGCGTGGGGGAGAAGCTCCGGGCAGGCGTGGCGCTTGCGCGTTACTCCCGCACCATTGCGCGCCGGCTGCGCGCGGATTCGATCGATCTGCTGCACTGCAATCAGACGCGCGCGGCGGTCACGGCCGGGCCGGGTGGGAGGCTGGCGAGGCTGCCCGTCGTGTGGAATGTGCGGATCCACGAGCGGCTTCCCCGGTCTCTCGTGCGCGTGGCCGACGTCTGCTCCGATCTCATCATCCCCCTGACCGACCGAGATTTCGCCGGACTGCCCGATGAGCAGCGTCTTCTGCGCAAGTCCACCGTGATTCGCAACGCCATCGACACACAGCGCTTCTCACCCGCGGGTCGGGGGATCGCGCTTCGCAGTGCGCCGGGTGTTGCACAGGACGCCCCGGTGATCCTGAGCGCCGGGGTGCTGGTGCGTCGGAAGGGCTTTGATGTGCTGCTGCGCGCGATGGGCCGTGTCCTCGTGCATCTTCCAGAGGCGCGGCTGCTCATCGCCGGTGGAGAGCCCGCGGGCCATCCGGGGTGCCGGGCAGAGCTTGAGGCGCTTGTCCGCGATCTGGGGATCGCTCCGAACGTGGTCCTGCTCGGCCGGAGGGAAGACATGCCCGATCTTCTGCGGGCCTGCGACCTCTTCGCTCTGCCGTCGCGCCACGAGGGCGATCCGGCGGTCGTTCTCGAGGCGATGGCGACCGCGCGGCCGGTGGTCGTCAGCTCACCCGCGGCGGCGGCGGTGGATCATGGAGAGACCGGGCTGGTGGTGCCGACCGGCGACGAAGGGGCACTCGCGGAGGCGCTCATCGCGCTGCTGCGCCGGTCGGAGCGGGCGCGCAGGATGGGAGCAGAGGGCCGTCGGGTGGTCGTCCAGCGGCATGATATTCGTGCGATGGCGCGGCGTTACGAGGCCGCGTGGGCAGGTCTTCTTCGCTGACGGGGGGCGGTGGGTCAGAGCGAGTTCCGCGCCAGCAGCCGCTCGTAGATGCGCTCGATCCCACCGACGAAGCGTTCGTGGCCGAACTGCCGGGCGCGCTTCGCGCCGGCCTCGCCGAGACTGCGCGCCAGGCGCGGGTCGGTCGCGACCGTCGCGATTGCGGCTGCAAGCTGCTCGGGGTTGTGCGGCTCGACGAGCAGACCGGTCGTCGGGTGCAGCACCGCCTCCGGGGCGCCATCCACCCGCGTCCCGATCACCGGCAACCCGACTGCTGAGGCCTCAAGGTAGCCGATCCCGAAGGGCTCCCAGCTTGATGCCAGCGCGAAGACGTCGGATGCCTTCAGTAGTCGCGCGACATCGCGTCGCGGGCCTGCGAGGATCACGCGGTCACGCAGTTCGGGAGCGTTCACCATCTCCCTGACCTCCGGCTCAAGCGGTCCGCCCCCGACGAGCAGCCAGCGCAGCGCAGGGAGGCGCCTCGCAAGCTCTGCTGCTGCCTGGAGCAGGATGTGCGGGGCCTTCTGCCGCGCCAGCCGCATCACCGACACAACGACCGTCGCATCGAGTGGTATGCCGAGTGCTCCGCGCACCTCGCTCCGCGCCTGCTCGCGGCCCTTCGGGCTGAATCGCGTGAGGTCCACCGACGGCAGGACCACCTCATACTGCCGCGATTCGCCGACGCCCCGGGCGAGGCCCTGTCTTCGCATCGCATCCGAGCAGGCGATCAACGCATCGTAGCCCTGCGCGCTGACCCGCGCGCCCCACGCGTAGGCGCTGCGGCGCGCGAGGTCCTGCGCGGGCATCCACTCCCATCCCCAGAGATGCGCGACGCGGATCGGCGCCGGGTCGAATGCCGTGGCCAGTGGAGTGAGGAGCCTGGGCTTGGAGCCGTGCGTGTGCACGATCTGAGGTCGCTCGCGATGGATGACCTCGCTGAGTTCGAGCAGTGCCCGTGCGTCGCGTGTCAGATGCGGTGCACGGCGCATGTTCGGGATGACGATGACCTCGAGGCCACGCTCCCGCATCTCATCGAGCAGGTTCCCCTCGCCGCACGACTCCGGGCCCACGGCAAGCGTCACGCGGTAGCGGGCCGGGTTGAGCCGCTGCGCCAGTTCCATCGCGAGCAGCGTGGCCCCTCCGGCGGCAGAGTGCGGCAGAATGTGCATGACCCGAACTGCGCTCTGATCCACCGATGATCCCCCGTCTCCTGCTCCGCCGCCCGCACTGCAATTCCCGGGCCGCGTTCGCCCCGCGTCTGCGCCGACGAGAACCCTCGGGAGGAGTCCCGCCCGGCGGGCGCGAACTCACGTTGTGCGTGACAGACACGCGTGATCCCCAGCCGACCGGGAGTGACTGCCGATGCCCGACGACCGCGCCGACCTGCTGGAACTGCTTCGCAGGCCCACCGCGGCCTACCGGCCCGCGATGTTCTGGCTTCTCAACGGGCCGCTGAGCGCGGACCTTCTTCGTGAGCAGATTCGGCAGATGGCTGAGCGAGGGTGCGGGGGATTCTTCCTCCATCCGATGGGAGAGACCTTCCGCGTTGGCGACTTCATCAGCGGGATCGAGCCGCCCTACCTCTCGGATGAGTATCTCGCTCTGATCCGCGTCGCCGTCGAGGAGGCGCACGAGCTCGGAATGTACGCCTGGCTCTATGACGAGGGCGGCTGGCCCAGCGGCACCGCCCAGGGCAGGGTGCTCGACGGGCACGATGACTTCCGCGATCAGGTCCTTCGGGTCGGTGGAGACGGGGAGATCGTCGCGGAGGTGGGCATCGGGGAGCGGAACGTCATCTTCACGCTCGACGACACGGGCTACTCCGTCGATCACCTCAATCCGGCGGCCACCGCCCGGTTCATCGAGGTCACCCATGAGCGCTACGCAGAAGCTGTCGGTGACTTCTTCGGCACAACGATCCCCGGGATGTTCACCGATGAGACCAGTGTTCGGGGCCTGGTCGGGAGCGATCATATCCCGTGGACGGGGAGGATGCTCGAGGAGTTTGAGGCCCGCCGCGGCTTCGATCTGCGACCGTGGCTGCCCGCGCTCTTCTCCGACGACGCGCCTGGCTTCGAACTCCACAGGCATTTGAGTGTCGAGGAGGTCGCGGCGATCCGGTGCGAGTTCTTCGAGCTGTGGACCGACCTCTTCGAGGAGAGTTACTTCCAGCCGATCAACCGCTGGTGCGCCGAGCACGGTCTGATACACACAGGCCACGTCGGCGGGGAGGACAACCTGCCCGACCACCGGCGGACTTTCGGACATTTCTTCAAGACCACCGGCTCCCTGCACGCGCCGGGCGTTGACGCCATCTGGCGTCAGATATTCCCCGGCCAGGACAACTTCAGCTTCCCGCAGTTCGCGTCATCGGCGGCCTCCCTTCGGCCGATGGCGCAGGGGGGCGCCGACCAGTGGCGCGGGCTGGTGCTCACCGAGACCTACGCGGTCTACGGGTACTCGCTGACCCCGGAGCAGATGCGGTGGGTGGCCGACTATCAGTTCACCCGCGGCATCAACTACATGTGCCCGATGGCGCTCTACTCGCACACCTCCGGGGGGCACTGGATCGGCACGATGAGCCACCTCGGTGAGGGCAATCCGCTGTGGGAGAGCTTCTCCTCGTTCGCCGACCACTGTGCGGCGATGAGCGTCGCGGTGCGTGAGAGCGAGCCGATGGCGGACGTTGCCGTGTACTACCCCGTCGAGGCGGCGTGGGCAGGCGGCGAGGCGCTCGAGACCGCCTGGGAGTCGCTCAGGCGCGTCTGCGCGGTGCTGCATTCCAGGCAGATAGCCTTTGATTTCATCGATGCCCGGAGCCTTGTCGCGGCTGAGATCTCCGATGGCTGCGTGGCGACGCCCGGTCAGCTCTACGGCACGGTCATCGTGCCCGACGCCGCGGTCATGCCCACGCGCGCGCTTGAGGCGCTTGCCGACCTGCGCGAGGGCGGCGGGCGGGTCGCGGTCTGCGGAGATGGGCCGATGATCCCGGCGGACTTCGGCGCCGATGACGCCTTCGATGCGGCGCGCACGCGGCTGCTCGACGGGGCGGTGAGGATGGACCGGACGCAGGCCGAGGAGATGGGCGGCGATGACCCGCGCGGCCTTGGGATGACGATGACCTTCCCGCTGGATGGCTTCACCAGCGCCTACCTCGGCCCGAGCGGACCCTCGCAGTTCACCGAGGCCGAGGTCGCCGAAGGAGCCTGCCTCGTGGTCCCTGAGGACGAGATCGGTCGGCTCTGCGAATTGCTCCTGCGTGTCATCGGGCGCTATGAGCTGCAGCTCGACGACCCCGCGCATGAGCTGGTGATCGCGAGCAGGGCCGCCGATGACGTCGGCGTCCATCTCCTGCACAACGAGGGCCAGCAAGAGCTTGACGCGCGGTTGATGCTTGTGAGCGAGGAGCCCCGGATCGTCGAGCGCTGGGACACGCTGTCGGGGGCACCGCGCGTGATCGCCGTTCATCACGAGGTCTCGGAGCCAACGTATTTCGGCGTACACCTGCTCTCCGGTGAGTCTGCGCTCATCACCACCAGGCCCGGCGGCGACGCGAGCGTCGATGCGACGAGTGAGCCGTCGCTGGTGCATATCGGCAGCGAGGTCCGCGCGCAGTCGATCGAGGTCATCCGCGAGTCGGTGATCACCGCGTCGGGCGACCTCGAGATCCGCGATGTATCCTACGTGCCGGATTCCGTCCCGGCGGACTTTCATCTGAGGCCGCTTGAAGAGCTGGGTTTTGCGCAGTTCGCGGGCACGGTGTCGTATCAGATCGACCTTTACGTCACCCCCTCGCACGCCGATGACAGGCTCTTCCTCGACCTCGGAGAGGTCGGGCAGGTGGCTCGCGCATGGCTCAATGACGAGGAACTGGGGGAGAGCGCGTGGCCGCCGCACATCGTTGAGATCACCGGACTCGTCGTCCCCGGGATCAACGATCTGATCGTGGAAGTGACCACCACGCTGGCCAACCAGGTGGCGAGAGCGGAAGTCGTCGAGATGGCCCGTGAGCGCGGATGGTTCAACGCGTACTATGACCGGACCCTCGGCTGGATGCGTGAGGGCAACCGCTCGGGCCTCATCGGACCGGTGCAGGTGCTTCGGGAGCGCGGAGCCGGTGGCGGCCGCAGGCGACCGCATTAGCCGCCTCACCGCGCAGTCCTCGCCGGGAGAGCAGCCTGCCGCGCGCTGGCGGGGCCGGAATCGCCGCTCTGTCGAATAAGATGCGGGGCTGACCGTATTGTGTGGGGTGCTGGGCCAGGGGCTCACGTCGGCCTCAGCCCGCGGCCCTTTCTCTCTGTACGCATACACGACATGCGCCAGGCGGGAGGGGGGAGAAACAACCGTGAGCGGGGATGCGAAAGAGCTCTGGCAGGTCGGAACGCGGAATCATTCCCCGAACCTTGTCTGTGAGGGCGGGGGAGGTGCCGTCGCCGTCATCCACATAATCTGGGCGAACCCATAAGATGCGATTCTGCTTGCAGACCGGGGCCGGTTCGTGTAGGATACAGCTTCGCCACAGGCGGCGACCGGTCACCGGCCGCCGTCCCACGGATCACTGACAACGAGCCAACTCCCCTCCTCAGATCGGAGAGTGAAGTGTTATGCCCGAGATCCCGGTCATGAAGTTCGGTGGCACCTCCATGCAGGGCAAGAACCGATTCGGTCCCAACGAGGATCGCCTGCTCGACGAGCTGCATCGCCTCCACTCCGTCAATGAGATCTACCGGACCCTCGCCCAGCGAAGGAACGACGCTCGCGCGCGCCGACTTGCGCAGGTGGCGCGGGAGTTCCTCATCCCGCTCCGGGACCAGGGCAGGACCCCGGTGGTAGTCGTCTCGGCATTCGACTGGGCCACCGACAAGCTCGACCACCTCGCAGCCGCCATCAGCTCCGATCCTGATCCCCGCGAATACGCGCGCCTGCTGATGTCGGGTGAGCTGCGGGCCAACAGCTCCCTCGCGATGAGCCTCGAGGAGCGGGGCTGTGCAGCGCGATCGCTGACCGGACGCGAGGCGGGCATCGTTACCAGCGGAAGCCCGGTCGATGCGGCGATCGAGCGCGTGGACATCGACCACGTCGCCGACCTGGTCAAGAACGGTATCATCCCGGTGGTCGCCGGCTTCCAGGGCTACTACACCGACACTCAGAGTGGTCGCGATGAGGTCTCGATCCTTGGCCGCGGCGGCTCCAATCTCACCGCCGTCGCTCTCGCCGATGCGCTCGGCCAGGATGCCTGCATCATGTTCACCGACGTTGATGGCGTCTACGACTGCGACCCGAACGTTCACGGCGAGGATGCCTGCAAGCTCGGCAAGGTGACCGCCTCGGAGTTGCTGGCGATGGAGGATTGCCCGCAGGTCATCCAGCGCGAGGCCCTCGCGTACGCCTGCGAGCGCGGTGTCAACATCTGGATCCGCTCGGCCTTCGAGCCCGAGAAAGAAGGCACGCTCATCATCTGTCGCTGAGCGCCGGCCGTCACCGGCACGAGTCCGTCGAATGTTAACTGCGCACGGTCCGCCGCGCCGGGTATACTTACTACGGCGCGGCATTGTTTTGAGTGAGGAGGTTGGCTGATGCCCGTGTCGGAGCTGTCGGACAGCCCGATTGAACTCGCGAAGCATTACGTTCGCAACCATCAGCCTCTGCGTGCGGTGGAGTTGCTTGAGCCATGGCTCGAGGGGTATCCCGAGGATGCCTCGGCATGGTCGGCGCTTGCGGCTGCGCGCTACGAGTTGGACAACTTCGGGCGCGCTCGCAGCGCGGCCGAGAATGCGGTCAACCTGAGGCCGCGGAGCGCCCGGAACTGGACCAACCTCGGCATGATCCTGCGGAAGATGGGGGAGTATTACGAGGCGGAGCGTGTGCTGCATCGCGCGCTGACGGTCGATTCGTCGTATGAGCGCGCGCGGGTTGAGTTGCGCAAGATCCATGAACTGCGCACCGGCGAGCGCCGGCCTGCACACGAGGATGATTTCGTCTGAGTTGTGACGAGAGCGCCCCTGCCCGAGATGGGGCCCATCACAGGCAGGGGCGCGTGGACGGCAGACGAGTACCGTCCGGTCAGTCGAAGTTGATGACCTCGATCTTGTCGAGCATCTGCGGATAGGTCGCGCCCAGTATCCCCAGACAGATCCCCGCGAAGAAGTAGTGCCCGATCGCGAGGCCCATGAAGGCCGGTGCGGCCCGGCGGTAGGCCCGCGCGCCCCCGATCTTCAGCAGCAGCGTCTTGATCAGCCATGTGAGCATGATGGGCGCCCAGAACGCCCGCAGTCGCACCATCGCCAGTCCGTAGCCCAGCGGATGCAGAGGGAAGCGCAGGAAGACGCGCCGCAGCACGATCAGCGCGACCGTCACGATCCCCCCGAAGATGGCCGCGTTCGCCGCCGGAACGGTTCGGCCGACACCGGTGGTGGCCTCGCGGATCACCTGGTCGGCGTGGTTGCGCATCTGAGTGATCGCGTACCCTCCCTCGACCGTCCCGCCCTCGAGGAAGTTCAGGCCGAAGTGATAGCCCGCGCCCAGCCTCAACGTGAAGGCGATTGCAAGCCCGATAACGGGGGCGATCAGGCTCATCCAGATCATGGAGCGCTCCCGGATGCCCTCTGTGTCGGCGATCTTGAGATTCTCGATCTCGGCGCCTGCGGCCGTCAATGTGTATCCCCGGCTGAGGAAGAAGAACGACCCCAGCAGCCCCGGCGTGGCGCCGCCGGCCCACGACTTCGGCCCGGCAATGTACTCCAGCACGGTCAGGTGCCCGCCTGAGGGGAATGGGCTCGGGTGCGGGACCCCGGTCTCAGCCCTGGCGCGGCCGTAGACGAGGAAGAAGACGAGGATGATCGTGAAGAGGTAGACCGCCACCCACCACTTCATCCCGGCCGCGATGACGATCGCGATCAACGCCCCGACGCTCAGGATCAGCCCGCCCCAGAGTGCAGCGTAGCGCTTTCCCTCACGCGATGTCCGCCAGATCAGCGCCTGCCCGATGCCATCAGCGAGCCACGTCCGCGCCGACCAGACAAAGAAGATCGCCAGCACCACGTACGAGCCGACACCCTGGTCGAAGGGCCGTGGGAAGTCCCGTGTCTCGTAGCCCGCCGCGGCCGTGCCGACCGCAAGGAAGCTGTTGACGAAGGTCATCACCCACATCGTGAGCAGGATGTCCGAGTCCATGAAGTAACTCATCCCGACCAATTCCGGTCGGACCTGGATCGATGCGTTCTGCACGGAGCGCCACGGATGGTCGCTGAACAGTGGCGCGAGATTGTAGTAGGGCTGGAACTGCGGCAGGCCGGGACTGACCGCGTGGAGGACAACGAAGAGCGTGAATGTGCCGGAGAGCAGGAATCCGATCCAGAAGCCCGCGTCCCGCAGGTACGCGGAACGTCTCCCCGTTGCGCCGGCGCTGGAGAGTTCCAGCGGGATCATTACCAGCGGGAAAGACAGGCGCTCCTTCTCGACCCAGTAGCGCTTCATCAGGCCCAGCAGACACATCCCCGCCGTGAATACCAGCCCCATGATGACGATCCAGACCGCCAGCAGCGGCACCCACGCCGCCCACGGGACCTGCATCAGCGGCCACCACAGTCCCTCGGTGGCGCGCGCCAGTGCGCCCGGCAAGCCCCCGATCTCCGGCGGCATATCGAGATCGCCGCCCTCATAGAGCGTTCGCACGACGTCGTGATCCTGGAGGATCAGCCACGACGGCATGTGTTCAGAGGCCTGGCGGAAGTTCGCGTTGTCGAAGCCGAAGTACGTGTAGACAGTCGTTTCGGGGATGATATACCCCGCGACCTTGGCGGACATCATCAGGGCCGAGAGCGTCATGAAGCAGTAGACGATGATGATCTCGCGCCGGCTCAGCCGCCACCGGGAGAGCCACTCGCGCGCACCCGGAGCACGGCGTCCAAGCAGTCCGGAGAGGCCGTCGAGTCCGCGGTTGTACAATACCAGAACAAGCAGACCGGCGATCGCCGGAATGAGGGGGACCGATTCGGAGACCTCCGCGGTCTGCAGGACCATCTCAACCTGCACGACCCACAGGCCGGTGGCGATGGTGAGAAGCGTCCCGACGATGATGGGGCGGGCGCCGATCCCGCGCGCCTGCGCGGGCTGCGTGGCCGCTCCTTCGGCGGAGACTGGAGGCTGCTGGTCCGTTCGTTCACTGGCGCTCATTGTTTCCGATTCACCTGTCATGGTCAACTTCGACCTCGATGATCTCCGGTGCATCGAAGCTCATCGCTGATGATGTGCCTGGTGACACGTCCGCCCCACCATCCGCCCCTCGTTCACCCGGAGGGCACTCACGCTCGGACGCCGTCGCGCCCGAGCGTGAGTCTAACGCGCCCCACTGCGCGGCGTTCTCAGGCCGCGCTTACCGGCCGGGGAAGCCCTTCGCGTTCCCGACGTAATCGGCGAGTGTGCCGATGCGCTGCTGCACGGTCCTCATGTTAAGATGCTCCACATCCGGGCCGTAGCCACCGCGACTGAGCCAGACGCCGTTCTCGGTGCGGCTGTCGAGGACCTGGCGCACGTCGCCCTCCATGCCCTCGGCGCCTCGAATCTGCTCCTCGCGAGAGATCTCGCGGCGCTCCTCGCGAGCCGCGGCGTAGGCCGCAATCCCCATCTGCTTGATCTGGTCGTAGGTCTCGCGGATGTCGGGGCGGTAGTACCCGCCCTTGAAGCCGTAGTGTGTCGGCGTGTCACTGTCATCGTAGGTCAGGCGGTAGCTGCCGGCGTAGAAGTAGAGTGGCCGGTTTGTCTTGAGTTCGTAGAAGCGGGCCCAGCCGCCCTCGGGAAGCTCAGAGCGCTCGTACCAGTCCATCGCGGCAGGGAGCGGTTCGATGAACTTCTCGTCCTCGGCGAAGACCGCCAGTTCAATGAGCAGCCGCATGACCCCGACGCTCTCGCTGCTGCAGACCGACGCGGGCTCGAAGCGCCGAGCCCAGCCGGGCCTGAGATCCTCGTCATACTGCTGCGCCCACGAGGCCTGTGGCTCGGGGAGCTGCGCGTTGATGATGAACTCGCCGCAGCGCATGAACGACTCTCGGTAGCGCTCGTCGCCGTATGCATTCCACGCGGCCATCATCGTGCGGGCACAGTCGCGTATGGTGTTGTCGTTGAAGGTGGAGAAGTCGTTATACGCCCGGCCGCTCAGCGGGAAGCGCTGCGGCCAGCCGCCGTGGTCGAACTGCGCCTCGAGGAGGTAGTCAAGCGCCGCCAGGGTGGCCTCGTGGATCTGCTCATCGCGCTGCCCGGCCTTCTCCAGCGCCGTGTCTACCGTGATGAGCAGTTGCGTGGCCGCCTGGGTGACGTTGTCGTCCATCGTGCCGACGTTGCGCCCCGACGTGAGGGCCGGGTCGTCACTGCCGATGTTGCGGCGGTAGAACCAGCGCTCCTCACCGGCGCGCGTGAAGTCGATGTTGTAATCCCATCCGCCGCACGCAAGCTGGCCCCACACCAGCGACTCTGCGTTGCGCTTCGCCGCATCGAGGAAGAGCTGCTCGCCGGTCGCCTCATATGCGCGCATGAACGCCATCCCGGTGCTCGGGGAGCCGGGTGGCTGCACCCAGTTCATCGTCTCGGTGATGTGCCCCTCGCCCCACTGGTCGCTCAGGTCGGCGAGGTATGAGCCCGCGTAGCCTCCGCCCACGGAGACCTCCTCGACGAGGTAGGTCACTGCGGTACGCATCGCCTCGGTCGCATCATCGACCAGCGCCTCGTTGAGCGCGAAGCAGGGAGTGACCAGCAACGTCAGAACGATCACTGCAATAATGTTGCGCATCTTCAGTACCTCCGTGGCCGCGTCTGGCCTGAGAGCCGGTGTGTCTCGTCGCTCACCGGGTCGTTATCCACCCGTCACTATCTCTCGAGTCGCTGCTCGATGGAGACGTTACTGATGCGAACCGCGTCGATCGCGCCGTCCATCGGAAGATAGGGGAGATCCCACTCCGACGGGGTGTTGCACAGCTCGATCCGGGAGAACGCTCCGGGCTCGAATGTCCGCGGGAAGAAGCTCTGCATCCCCTCGCCGTCGATCATCACCCACAGGTACTGCCTGTCGCCGCTGAGGTCCCACGAAACGAGCATGTGGTGCCAGTCCTCGTTGCTGACGTTGCCGGTCGCGAGCTGCACCTGCTCGTGTGTCCCGTCCGTGAGCGCGTAGGGCTCGCCGCCCTGGCTCACGGTCAGCGACATGGTGGTGATGTGTTTGTCGAGATCGATCTGCGTTCCGCCGGGTTCGGCGGGGGTGGCGCGGAAGAAGTAGTGCCATCCCTGGTCCCACCACACGCGCGCTGCCTCTCGCGTCCTCACCCACCACTCGACGGTACCCCGCTCGGCGATGTCGAGTGCGCTTGCGTCGATGTCGAAGCGGCCGTCGGGCATATCAAGCACCAGCGCGCGCCCGAACGGGCCGTCGATCCAGTCGTGCTCGCCGACGATGCCCTCGCAGGGCGCCTCGAAGTCCTGATGATAGACGACGTTCGCGTCGGCCGGCAGCGGGGCCTGCGGCACTTCCGCAAGCTTCCGCGGGGTAGCGAGGCGAGAGACCTCGTTCAGGCCGACGCTCTCGCCGCGGGTCTCGCCGGGCACATCGGCGAACTCGATCTCACCGGGCTCGTAGTGCCCACGGACGATCGCCATCTGATCGACGATCATCCCGGCCTCCTGGCCGATGATGGCGATCGTGATGGTGCCCGCCTCATTCACGGAGAACGGGTGCACAATCGTGCCCCACCTGCCGATATGTCCCTTCATGCGCTCGCGGACGCCATCGATCTCCACGAAGAACGCATCCTGGTCGCCGGCGGGCGCGTGGTCCCAGAAGAGCAGCGTGTAGTCGCCGGCTTCGAGATCGAGGCCGCCGACGGCGAGGGCGTCGGCGCCCAGCGCCATCGCGACGCCTCCGGACGCCTCCTCATATGCCATCGGGAAGATCCCGCTGGTCTGACCCCAGTTCTCGATCTCTACCTTCAGCAGCACGTCTTCCTCGGCGATGTCGGCGGCAACCGCGCAGCCGGCTGACCCGACCAGCGTCGCCATCAGGATCGCAACGACGATCATCCTCATATCATGAGACCTCCATCTTCGCGTTTCCCAGTCGTCGTCACTATCTGACCAGCCGCTCGGCCACCGACACGTTGCTGATGCGGATTCCGTCGATGGCTCCGTCCATTGGCAGATAGGGGACATCCCAGTCCGACGGTGTATTGCCGAACTCAATGCGTGCGAAACTCACCGGATCGAATGTGCGCGGGAAGAACTTCTCCACGCCGGTGCCGTCGATCATCACCCACAGATACTGCCGGTCGCCGCGCAGATCCCACGAGACGAGCATGTGGTGCCAGTCATCGTTGCCGACGTTGCCTGTGCCGATCTGCACCTGCTCATGCGTGCCCTCTGTGAGCGCATAGGCACCGCCACCGGGCGTCGCGGTGAGAGCCAGGCTCGTGATGTGCTTGTCGAGGTCAAGCTGCGTTCCGCCCGCCTCGGCCGGTGTGGCGCGCATGAAGTAGCGCCAGCCCTGGTCCCACCACACGCGGGCGGACTCGCGCGTCTTCACCCACCACTCGATCGTGCCCTGCTCGCCGATCTCGAGGGCACCGGCGTCCACGTCAAAGCGGCCGTCGGGCATGTCGAGCACCAGCGCCCGCCCGAACGGCCCGTCGATCCAGCGGTGATCGCCGACGACGCCCTCACACGGCGCCTCGAAGTCCTGCTGGTAGACGGTGGTAGCATCGGCAGGCTGCGGGGCGGCCGGCGGTTCGGCCAGCCTGCCGGGAGTGGCGAGCCGCTCAATCTGATCCAGTTCGAGCCGCTCTCCCGCGGTCTCTCCGGGGACGTCCGCGAAGTCGATCTCGCCGGTCGCGTAGGAGCCGCGCACGACCGCGATGCGGTCCACCGTCATGCCCGCCTCCTGGCCGATGACTGAGATCGTGACCGGGCCTGTCCTCTCAACGGAGAAGGGCAGGGCGAGGGTGTCCCACTGCCCGATCGTGCCCAGCAGCCGGGTGCGGTTGCCGTCAATCTCGATGAAGAAACCGTCGGCATCACCGGCGGGGGCATACTGCCACAGCACGAGCGTGTACTCGCCCGCCTCAAGCCGCAACGCACCCGCCACGACGGCATCGGACGCCATCGCCATCGCGACCGCCCCGGAAGCCTCCGGGTGGCCCACGGGCGTCAGGCCCGCGCCGGTGCCCCACGATTCAAGCTCGGTCTTGAGCAGCACGTCTTCCTCGGCGATCTCGGCGGCCCATGTGGCGCTCGCCACCACCATGAGCAACGCACCCGTGAGCGACACGATGACAGCCGTGCGCAAAGACATCTGCATCATTCTGGCCTCCGTGAGAGACTCCATCTCGTGCAGCGGGGTGCGACACGTTTTCCGCAACACGCTGAGAATGACCTTCTCCGTGCGGACAAAGTTCCTTCGATGGCATCGAGACGCCCTGTGGAGCATGGCGTCGAGTCCGCGGGTGGCTACTGCTCCGCTCTCAGCGCCCCGAGGTGTGCGGCAGTGCAGTCCGCAACCCAGCGGTCGAGTGCCTCGCGCGCCTCGTCAGGCCTTCCGTCCGCCAGCAGGCGGCCTACCTCGGCCTCCAGCAGCCGGCCGGCTCCGAACGCGAACTGTTCGATCGGCTCCCACAGTTGGAAGTCGCCGGTGAACTGCCGCCCCGCCATGTCCACCTGGCCACTGAGAAGCGCCCGTGGCGTCTGCGTTCCGCCCATGAAGAGTGGGAATGCAAGCGATCGTGCGGGCATCGCGATCCACGCCGCGGTCAGCATCTCCGGATGATCGCGGCTGATCTCCACGGACATTCCGGAGATGGAACTGGGGAAGCAGGTCGCGGGGTCGCGTGAGACGTTGTGGAAGGCCGCGAAGTCGATCGGCTCTGGAAGTCCGTGCAGGCGCGCGGTGGCCGCCCCGCGTGAGGCGCTCATGTATGCCTTCTCCGTGTGCCACGTGTGCTCGACCCGCGTGTTATTGGTGCTGATCTCGAGGATCGAGCCGTGTCGATCGACGAAAAGCCAGTGCGTGCCGTGGCTCCCTCCTCCGGCGTAGTGGCCTTCCGCGACGAAGCGCTCGATGATCGCCAGCGCCTCCTCGCAGTCCGAGGCCCGCTCGGCGATGTAGCGCAGCAGCGAGGTATTCATCCAGCCGCGGAAGCGCGGCGTCTCAATCGGCAGCCCGCCCACGTCCGCCGAGCCCGCGAGGCCCCTGTCGTTCACCATCATCATGCATGATATGACGCTCGCATCGCTGACGGAGATGAACTTGTTCACGCCCGGGACCTGTGTGTCGATGATGAACGCGCACTGAGCCTTCGGGGCGTTGTCGCGGTTTTTGTGGAAGAAGATGCGGTCATCCTCGGTGAATTCCGGTGACACCGCGTATGAGGTGCAGTCATCTCCGCGCCAGAGCCCGCGGTAGACGCTGCCCACGAAAGCGAGGTAGAGGTCGGGATCAACCCCCGCCGCCGCCGCGACGGCCTCGGACTCCTCGATCCAGTGTGGCGCGAACCTGCGCGCCAGCTCCGTCGCCGTCTCCGAGCGCCGGAGCAGCTCTTCGGTCGTGATCCGGGCCTTCTCGGCGGGGCTGAGGTAATACTCCGCCATATCCGCGCGGATTGCCTGCGCGTTGACGGTCCCCCAGCGCTCGCCGATCTGCGCGGGACTGCCGATCAGTTCGACGCCGTTGACCGCCGTGGGCGTCTGTCGCTCCGCGTCCGGTGTCGCGGCGACCGCGGGAACTCCCACGCAGGTCACCCGCACATGGTCGAACCGCGTGACGTCACCGGTCGCATTCTGCCCCACGAGGATCAGGTAGGTGTGCCGGGCCGCCGCCTCGAACTCAAGGGAAAGCTCAGACCATCGGTCGGCCTCCGGGATGAACTCGGAGCGGGCTGCGTAGGTGGGGCTGCTGCCTCTGCCGCCGGCGAAGGAAACTGCCACGCAGCCGAGCCACTCACCGGAATTGGTTGAGTGCCTGTATGCGGCCACCTCAACCCGGTAGCGCAGGCCGGGTGTGGTCGCCAGCCGGATGAACGCCTGGGCATTGGAGCCCTCGTCTGTGAGCTTCAGACACGCGTCGCCCTGACGGACGATGTCCGTCGCCGCCTCAGCGGTGCAGGAGTTGGTCTCCCAGGCCCCGATGGTATCCACTTCCAGCGGGTCCACGAACACGATGGCTTCCACTGGTTGATGATTGCTCATGGCTGCGGCGGCAACCGAGAAGATGAGCCAGCCGGTGATGGCGGCCACTCGGCGTGCGCGCTGCGTGTTGCGGTGCGCGGTGCCGCCCATCGAGAGGCTGAGGTAAGGTTTGATTGCTCGCCAGCCTCCTTCGTCAGCAGGTTCTTCGGTGGTCCGCACGCGACGGTGAGGGGCCGGTCACGGCGACGGTCCTTTCGCCGGATGGGCGGGCGCGCCCTCCGCATGACGCTCGAATGCGGTGAAACTGTCGGCGGGGCTAAGACGTCCAATGTACCAACGATGTCGCGGGGACACATGGAGGTGGGTATGATGGTCAGCCGACTCACGGTCTCGATGGTGATGGTGTGCGCTGCGCTGGTGGTCCTCGCGGGGTCACCGGCGGATGCGCAGCGTGAGCGAACGCCGATGGATCTGCTCGACGCACTCGGGACGGGGCAGATCGACGCGACGTTCTACGGGAACGGGGATCAGTCGGTCCGCGCGCGTATCCGGCGAAGCGCCTTCGGACCGGAGGAGGTCGTCGTCTCGCCCGGCACGCAGTTCTGGGCGCAGCGGGAGGGCGTTCAGGGCATGACCACGCTGGGCTGGGTCCCGATCGACCTCACACGCAGGCACATCGCCTACGTGACGATCCCGACGGCCTGCACGAACTACGACCTGCCCGCGCCGACCACCCAGGACCGCATGAACCCGGTCTGCTGCCCCGAGCCGCGAATGGCAGTGCTGTCAGAGTACGTGGGACGCGCGCATCCACCGCGTCCGGTGGCGCAGATCGCCGTGTGGGCGATCGCGAACAACCCGCGGTGGGATGAGATCGCCGGCGCGGTGGAGGCCCGCGTGGCGGCGGAGACCCCCGAGGAACGCGCGGCGACCGCTGAGGCGTGGCGCCAGCAGGCCGCCGACCTGATGCGCGGGGCGGGAATCAACCCGCTGAGCTACCGCGTTTTCCGGTGAATAGCGATGATCGAACCTGGACAGAAGCCAGCGGCCGGGCGTTTCGCTATCACCGATGGCGTGCCCGAGCGGGCCCGTCGCTTCATGGAACTGGCAGATGATGCCCTCGACGACGCCGCGGATTTGCTGGAGCGGCCACTCGTTGGTGATGCCGGGGAAGTCCTCGCGAGTATGCTCAGCGAGGAACCCTCAGGCCTTCAGCACGTAGACGGGCATCAGTCGCGCGGCGATCTCGCCCAGTGAGTACTCGACGCTCGAGAGAATGACCCGGCGGCCACGGTAGGCGTAGGTCAGATCCCGCGGGGTCCCGAGCATGATCCGCACCGCGTGGTCGGTGGCCTCCACCTCGTAGTAGCGCCGGCCGTTGTAGACGTGCACGCCGATAACGCGCGCGACGCCGGGCAGCATGTACCCCGCCCCATGCGGGATCACGTTTGCTTCGTGCAGGTGGTCGAGCACTCCATGGCCGGTCGCGCGGTCGCGCCAGCCCAGCACATCAATCACCGCGTCCGAGAGGTTCGGCCGAGCGTGGAAGAGATAGCCCGGAGTGTCCTCGCGCAGCATCACCGGCATGAGCCCCCCGCGTGAGGTGTCCTGGCAGCCCAGTATCACCGAGTTGAGGCCCACCAGCCCCTGGTGATGCAGATTCGCGATGACGGAGAAGTCATCGAAGAGCCTCTCGGCCGCCATCAACCGTCGCGTCGCGATGAACCGGTCGGCGCGCTGGAAGAACTCCCAGTACTCGCGCGCATCTTCGCCCAGCAGAGTCCGGCAGGGCCCCCACGGTGTCTCGAAGACCTCCATCCTGCGCTGCAGCTCGGCGCTGTCGTGCCAGTAGAGGCCCATCCCGAGGTCATTGTCGCCGCGAAGCTCGCCGCCTGAGAAATGCAGCACGAAGCACCACGGCGGAAGCTGGGCATCGGAATCGACCGGCTCGACGCGCATCACGTCGATGAAGTGGTTGCCTGTCCCGATGTCCCAGTCGATGGAGATCCCATCAAGCTCCGCGCGATCGTCGAGCATGGCATCCAGACGGGCGGCGACCTCGGACAGCTCCGGCGGCCTCTGCAGTCCGCCCACCAGCATCCCGCAGCAGTTGGGCTTGACGTCGAGGAAGACGACCTCGCGATCGCCAGCGCCCCACGTCAGCTTGCCGCCGTAGCCGACGCCCGCGTTCCAGCGCTGCTCATTGCGCGTGACGGTGAGGTCGGGTGTCCCGATGAACGTCGCGTCCGGCGCGTGACCCAGATCCTGCAGTACGTGATGCATCTTCGCCAGGCCGTAACGCATGTTCAGGCGACTCATCTCGGCCGCGACGTCGCCAAGTCCCATCGAGAATATGTGTTCGTCGGCGCGCTCGATCGCAGCGTTGTGATCGTGATCGCTCATGGCCGATCGCTCCCGTCGGGCAACTATCAGCAGTAGTACGATGATAGATTTCCGCGCCTGAGGCGGGATTCCTGTCGCGAGGGGAAATGCAGCGGGAAAAAAGGCGGGAGGCGTCGGCTGATGAGGTTCCGACGCCTCCCGTGCAGAATGGTCACATCGTCTGATGCTCGTCAATTATAGCGGAATTGAGCACGTTCGTGCGTTAGAATTGCGTTAGTATCCTGTGCATGAGAGAGAGGGCCTCTCAGGTTGCGGCGGGACCAATCTGCGCAAATCATGCAGGAGAACGCGGCGCGGCATCGTAAGTACATGACAGGAGAACGCCCGGAGGTGCCGCCGACAGGATGGCCATGATCGAGGACCTGCCGATAATGCCACTGAACTCAGTGCTCTTCCCCGGAGCGCCCACGACCCTCTACATTCACGAGGAGCGCTATCGGGAGATGCTTGCGGAGGTTGTTGAGGGCGACGGCTACTTCGGCGTCTCGCTGCTGCGGGCGGGCCGTGAAGTGGGCGGGCCGAGCATCCCTCACGACATCGGGACGATCGCTCGCGTTTCCGAGGTGACGAAGCTGCCGGACGGCTCCAGCATGGTCCTCGCGCAGGGCGGGCCGCGCTTCCGCATTCGTGCGATACTCAGCGCCATGCCGGTGGTGCGGGCGGATGTCGAGTTGCTCGATGACCGGGCGGGGGATGACGGGCGCGACAATCTCGGCGCGGACATGGCGCGGGCCGAGTTGCGCGAACTGATGTCACTGGTGCTTCAGACGATGGGCTCGGAGGGCAGCGGCGCGGAGATCCCGCGCGACCCGGAGGAACTGTCCTGGGCGATCGCAGCCAATCTACAGATGGAGCTGGAGCGCCAGCAGGCGGTGCTTGAGATGAACACGCCCGGGGAGCGTCTGACGGCCGTCCTCCCGATGCTGCGCAAGGAGATCCGGCATTACCGCGTGATGGCCGCGGCGCGGCAGAAGCTGGAGGCGCTGGGAATCACCGGCCGAGAGGACGACGGTCCGTTCTCGCGGAACTAAGCGGCGGGCGGGCCGCGCGGATCAGCGACTCCACGCCCGGAGCAGGTGCCGGCCGCGGGCGGAGTGCGATGGCCCTGCTCCGGCGCCGGGGCCTGGTGCGCCCCGCGCTTGACACCACTGTCGGGCAGGCGTACAATCACCCCCGTGATGAGGACATCGACGCCGCTCTCAGTTGCAGCAGCGATCACAGGGCTCATCCTGCTCGCCGTGACGGTCGGCCATGCACAGGCGCCGCTGGCCGGCTACACGGCGTCAACGGGCGATGTCCTCGACGTGACCGTGTTTGGCGAGCAGCAGCTCAGTGGCCAGTTCCGCGTTGGGCCCACAGGCACGCTCTCGATGCCGGTGGTGGGCAACGTGGAGGTGGGTGGGAGGACCCTCAAGGAGATCGAGGACGACATCAGCACCCAGCTTCAGCGGCTTATCAAGCGGCCGATGGTGACGGTGGCCCTCGATGAACTCGCCTCGCAGCGCAAGGTATACACCACCGGCGAGGTTCAGCAGGTCGGCGCGATGATACTCCCCTTCGGCGCCACCGTGGCAGATGCAGTCACGGCCGCGGGGCCCAACGAGCTTGCCGACCTGCGCTCGGTGCGGCTGACACGGACCGGCGGGCCCACCATCACCGTCGATCTCAGCGGGCTTCGCACCGCTACCGAACTCGACGCATTCATCCCCCTGCAGTACGGGGACGCCATCTACGTCCCCCGGCTCGAGGATCGGATTGCCGTGCTGGGCGAGGTGCGCGAGCCGGGCGAGACGATTGTTCCTTTCGGGCGGCGCGTAACCGTGCTGGACGCGATCTCGCGGGTTGCAGGCGGCCTGACCGAGGGAGCCGACCGCAGTTCCGCGATGATCATCCGGCCCGGTGAGCAGATTATCTCGGTTGACCTCCGCCTCCTGCTCGATGAGGGCGATCTCACGCAGAACAAGCTGCTCTATCCCGGTGACGTGCTGGTGGTCCGCGAGGCCGGGAAGATCTCGGTGCTCGGCGAGGTCGGGGCGCCCCAGTCGATCCAGATTGCCGAGCCGATCAGCGTGGTGGAGGCACTGGCACGTGTCGGCAGTACCACCCCCGAGGCCGACCTGCGGCGGGCGCAGGTGATAACGCCCGATGGCTCGATCCCCATCGACCTCGACGCGCTGGTGATGCGCGGTGAGCTGCAGTACAACCTCGCGATGAACGCCGGCGACGTGTTGCTGGTGCCGCCGGCGGGGCCCGAGACTGTGCTGGTGCTCGGCGCGGTCACCCGCCCCGGTGTCATCAATATCCGCGAGCAGCAGCAGCGTGATGTCCTTCGGCTCCTCACCGCCGCCGGGCCCACGGACATGGCGGCGCTCAAGAGCGTGCACATCTACCGGGAGAATGAGAGCATCACCGTTGACGTCGAGGCGATCATGGCCGGTGACCTCAGCCGGAACATCGCTCTCGAACCGGATGACGTGGTCGTGGTCACCGAGGTCAACACTGTCTATCTGATGGGTGCGGCCACCCGGCAGGGGCCGATCCCGCTGACGGAGGAACTCTCGGTCCTCGACGTAGTCGCGGGCTTCGCGAACTTCCAACTCGGGAATATGAGGCAGGTCACGGTGCTTCGCACCGACGACCTGGGGGAGACGGAGTTCTTCACGCTTAACATGGGCCAGGCGCACAAGGGGATCGCGCCGGAGGATATGACGCTCCGGGAGGGCGACATCATCTTCATCCCCTATCGCGACCGCGGCTTCGACTGGGGCGAGGCTCGCAACGCCCTGTGGGCGATCGGCAGCCTCTGGGGCCTGCTCGGCGCGCTGTTCTGATCGGTCACACAGATCTGGTTTGTCCCCAAACACGAGGGGCGCCGACTCCGGTCGGCGCTCCGTTCGGTCTACTCCGCCTCTGAGATCCAGCCTCAGGCCATGCAGCAGTCCTTGTATTTCCGCCCGCTCCCGCACGGGCAGGGGGCGTTGCGACGCGGCCGATCCTCCGAAGACTCGGGGGGCGCGATGCGATCCGCGTTGCCGCCGCCGGCGGGCTCCTGAACCGCCTGCGCCACCTCCCGGGCGTCCTGCGACTGCAGCAGGCGCTGCGCGATCGCCTGAAGCGTGTCGTCGGCGTGCTCGAAGAACATCCGGTAGGCCTCGCAGAAGTAGGTCGGCTGCGCGGCGTCGCCGAGCATCACACGGTACTTGGGGCAGCCTCCGTGGCACATCCTGAACCACTCGCAGCGCCCGCAGGCGGTCTCGCCCAGACCCGCGGTCTTGCGCGCGCGGAAGGTTCGGTACAGCTCCAGCCGCGGGATGTGGTGCAGGCGCGTGTCGTGGATATTCCCGTACTTCCACCGCTCCTCAACGAAGAAATCACAGGCGTAGATGTCTCCGTTGTGCTCGACGACGAAGTAGGGGCCGCAGTCGGGGCCGAACATGCAGGTTGGGTGGTCATGACCCATCACGACGGCCAGAGCGTCGTCGAACATGCGCACGTAGGCCTGGCGGGGCTGTTCGGCGGCCCAGAGGTCGAATATCTCGCACAGAAAGCGCCCATAGTCGGCGGGAGCGATGCTGAAGTCTGCGAGGCCGGCCCCGGCCGCGTTACGTTCAGCGAGCGGGATGAACTGCAGAAAGTCCACTCCGAGGCCGAGCAGATACTCGTAGGTCTCGGCGGGACGGTGCACGTTCTCGGGTTGGACCATGGCGAGGACGTTGACCTCGACCTCATGCGCGAGCAGATTCTCCAGCGCCGCGAGCACTCGCGCATGGGAGCCGGCGCCCCCATGGTCGCGCCGGAATGCATCATGCACCTCCGGCGGGCCGTCGATGCTCGCGCCCACGAGGAAGTGATACTCATGCAGAAACCGCGCCCATGCCGGATCGTCCAGGAGGACCGCGTTGGTCTGCAGCGAGTTTGAGACCTGCTGGCCCGATCGACCGTAGAGCTGCTGGTACTCCACCGCCCGCTTGAAGAAGTCCAGTCCCATCAGCGTCGGCTCCCCGCCCTGCCAGGCGAAGGGGACGATGCGTTCGTGGTAGTTCATGTACTTGCGGATCAACTCTCGCAGTGTCTCATCCGACATCCGGTGCCCCGGGCTGTCGGAGAAGAGTTCCTCGTTCTTCCCGGAGTAGAAGCAGTACCGACAGGCGAGGTTGCAGTCCGGGCCGGCGGGCTTGATCAGTACCGTCAGTGGTTCCTGCGGCATCGTCGAATCACTCATTCTTCGGTAACATCATCATCGGCCATGCGGAAGACGTAGCGGCAGCGCGCATCGCCGCGACAGATCGACTCCGGCATCTCCATCTCGATCGCGGGGCCCGCGTCGGGTGAGAACTCGGCCGCCCACGTCGCCGCCTCCGTGGCGCAGATCCGGTCGGCGATCTCCGGTCCGAGGTGCTCGCGCCCGGTCTGCTCAAGAACATCTCGCCACGGGCATCTTGAGATGACGATCTCGGCCCCGTCGGGGTTCCGGGACGACGCCCTGTAGCGATGGCCCTCCGCGGCCAGTTTCAGCGCCATGCAGCGCGCGAGCGCGCCGGGCGTGTCCTCTTCCACACCGATGAGTTCGCGGGCCTTGCGCGCCTGGATCTTCGGCATCACCCGCCAGACGCGCTCGTCGAGCTTGAGCGCGCGTTCGAGACCGTCATCCTCCTCCAGCATCACGAACCAGAGCCCGTCCACGGCGAAATAGCTCCGCCGGAGCATCTCGATGACCATCTCACTGCCCGTGTCCACGCTATCTCCTCATCAGTATGCGGCATGCTCTCGCGTGAGTTCGACCGCGTAGGCGTAGTCCTCGAAAGCGACGGTGGGCGGGACGGAGTGGTCGGAGTGCCAGATGTACCCGCCACCGGGCTTCGCCGCCGCGAGCTTGCTGAGGACCTCATCGCGGATGGCGGCCCGGTCGCCCGAGGCGAATACGTCCATGTTCATGTTCCCGAAAAGCGCGATGCGGTCGCCGTAGAGCGGCTTCATCTCGCGCACATCATTGCCGCAACGGGCCTCCAGCGGCTGGATCGCGTCGAAGCCCGCGTCTATCAGGTGCGGCACCAGGTCGCGCGCGTCGCCGCAGCAGTGCAGCAGCAGGAAGAGATCATTCGCGTGGCAGAAGTCCGCGAGTCTGGCGTGCCACGGAAGCATCAGTTCGCGGTACATTCGCTGCGAGAAGAACATTCCGTTGCGGTAGCACAGATCGGAGAAGTACCAGACCCCGTCGGGCCTGGCCCCCGTCGCGAGCGCCATGCGCAGCAGTTCAAGCTGCATCTCCGTCTGCGCCGCGACCATCTCGGCGAACCACTCCGGGTCGCCCGCCATCGCCATGAACGCCCGCTCCATCCCCAGCGTCCGCCACACCCACCAGACCGGCTCCGCCGGCTGCAGCACGACGAACGTCTCCTGCGCCTGCATGTCGCGGATGCGCTTTGGCAGGTCGGCGGGCAGCCGGTCGGGGGTGGGCTGCAGTCGATCGCGAACGCCCTCCCAGTCCTCGCGCGTCTTCACGAGTTGATCGACCTCGGCGCAGGTCGCGTAATGGTGCTTCCAGCGCCTGTGCACCGCGCCGTCGCGGTCGCGGCCGACGGTCCACTCGTCGGTCTCCTCCAGCAACTGCTCGTCCAACTGCAGGGAGCAGTCTATCCCGACGCGTGGAAGCCGGTCAAGCTCGAAGAACTGCTCCGGTTGCACATCCGCGGGCAGCCCCTCATCCCGCCAGCGCTCGATGGTCGGCGGCCAGAAGTGCGTCTCAACCATCGGGACTCGGTCGGGCTCTTCATGGCGAAGAGCGGCTGTGATGCGGTCGCGTGAGGTCATCTTTGCCTCCGGCACGAACCCGGCTGTCCGCGGAAGACATTTCGACGCGCCCGCTGCCGCGCCTCCCACCCTCATGCCTGCAGGGAAAGCCGCCTTCGACGGCGAACTGCCTGCCCTGGTCGTCGGCGGGGAGTATGCGCGCAGTCCGATCACCAGGAGACGAGTCGAGGCATGAGATCCAGCCCATGCTGTGAGAATATCGTCGTGCGATGCATGGACTTCCGCTTTCATTCGGAGCTGCCGGGGTTGCTGGCCGAGCACTTCGGTGTTGAGCGCTTCGAGTATGACTCCCCTGGAGGCGGCTGTGGCGGCTCGAAGTCGCTGATCGACGAGCCCGCGCGCAGCATCGTGCTGCAGGCGCTGGACCTGGCGGTGTCGCTGCATGGCGTGAAGCGCCTCGTCATCGTTGACCACGTGGACTGCGGCGCGTGGGGAGGCAGCGAGCGATTCGACGATGCCGACGCCGAACGGCATTTCCACGCGGAGCGACTCCGCGAGGCGCGTGAGATCGTCGCGGAGGCGCAGCCGGACCTCGAGATCGTGCTCTTCTATCAGGACCTGGACGGCATCTCGCCGGTTGAGTAGAACGGAGGCCATCATGCGGGACACAATCAGGGTTGGCGTTGTCGGAGTCGGGCGAGGGCGCTCTTTCGCGCGGGGGACCGGCGAACTGGTCGGGATGGAACTCGTCGCGATGTGTGACACATGGGAGGAGCGTCTGGTGGAGGTCGGGCGCGAGTTCGGCGTTCAGACCTACACCGACTTCGACGAGTTCCTCGAGCACGACATGGACGCGGTCGTTCTCGCGAACTACTTTCACGAGCACGCGCCCTTAGCCATCAGGGCGCTGGAGGCCGGGAAGCATGTGATGAGCGAGACCTCCGCGTGCTTCACGATCGCGGAGGGCGTGGAGCTGATCCGCACCGTCGAGCGCACCGGCCTGACGTACATGTTCGCTGAGAACTACCCCTACATGGTCTTCAACCAGGAGATGCGACGGCTCTACAGGGCCGGCGAGGTCGGCACCGTCATGTATGCCGAGGGGGAGTACATCCACCCGGACCCGGCCGACGTTGTGATGGGGCGCTCACCGGGGACGTATCACTGGCGCAACTGGATTCCGGCCACCTACTACTGCACGCACTCACTGGCGCCGATCATGTTCATCACGGACACGTGGCCGGAGAGGGTCAACGGCTTCGTGATGACCGCTCCCGACGATGACCCCGTCATGGATCGCATCATCAAGTTCAGCGACCCGGCCTCGATGATCGCGCTGCGGATGGACAACGGCGCGGTGGTGCGCCTGGTGCAGGTGCGGCTGCGAGGCCACGGTGTCTGGGTCCGCGTTCACGGCTCCCGGGGGCTTATGGAGAACCTTCGCGGGGGCGACCGGAACATGCTGCGTGTGGTTCGCGAGCAGTATCACGAGGAGCGTCGGCATCCCCAGGAGATCATCTACCGCCCGGACTTCCCCGAGTTCCACGATCAGGCGATGCAGGCGGGGCACGGTGGTGGCGACTTCTTCATGAACCACCACTTCGCGACCGCCATCCGCACCGGCGAGGCCCCGTTCCTCGACGTCTACCGCGGGGTGACGATGTCGATCATAGGCCCGCTGGCCTACCGCTCGGCGCTGAATGACAGCAACACCATCGACGTGCCGGACTTCCGTCGCGAGGAGGACCGGAAAGCGTACGAGGACGATGACTGGCGTCCCGATCCGCGCGAGGGCGATCCGTGGCCGAGCATCGAGGGGCGTAAGGAGCCGATGGCCGAGCAGATCGAGTACTCCCGCGCGGTCTGGCGCGAGCGGGGGTACGAGGGGGAGTAACGTCCGGAGTGCTCAACGGAACGCCGACGGCGAACGGTCGTCGAGACGGCCGTTCGCCGCCGGTCGCACCGTGATGTGCTACTTCCTGTCTGCGCGCTCCGCTTCCGCGATGAGGTGGCGGAAGAGAGCCTCGGCGGCCTGGCGTGGGCCCTCGCGCTCCATGCCCTCGATCCCCAGGCGCGTACGGATCTGCCCGACCGGGATGTCCATCTCGTGAGCAGCCGCGAAGTACTCTTCGGCAAGCGGCTCATGAAGGTCATGGCGCTGGGCCGGACCGAACGGGTTGGCGAAGTATGTGTCAACGATCCCCCGCTCGTCGGTGGTGCCCTTGGCCGTGCGCCGGCCCTGGCGGAAGATCTCCAGCGACTCCTCGGGCCGCTGGCAGAACTCCACGATCGGCGTGGCCTCGGTCACCGGTTCGTAGTTGTTCGCGTACAGCAGCATCGACACATCGTAGCCCTGCACGACATGGCGGTACTCGCTGATCGGCAGCACGAGACGCGCGTTCTGCCGGTGCGGGTTCATGAAGATGCCCCGGTCCAACCGGCCAAACGCGTAGTCGGGGTCAATGTCATCAAGCCGCACGAACGCTCCGATCTCAGTGCCGTAGCCGACCATCCGCCCATCCTCGATCTCCAGCGAGCCCATGTCGTCGAAGATGATCGTCATGTCCGAGATCCACTCGGCGGCCAGCACCCGGAATGCCTCCAGCGTCTCGGACTTGCCCGCGCCGGAGTCGCCGACGATGATGATCGACTGCTCCGGCCCCTCGCGCAGCCGCAGGTGGGTCATCGCGCCGTGCAGCGGCAGCCGCCCGCGGCGCATCATGATCATGTTGTGCAGCGTGAGCATCATCTTCTTGAAGTAGCCGAAGTAGTCGTGTTCATCGGCCATGCCCACGGCACCGACCGCGATGTCGTTCTCCTCATCGATGTGAAAGACCGTCTGCTCCCTGCCGAGGTGCTCGGGCGGGAGGCCGAAGATCAGCATCGCATCCGGCTTCTCACGGGCCTCCTCGTGGCCGGACAGCTCGAAGAGGTTCACCAGCGAGGTCGCCAGCGCGAGGAAGAAGCGGTGGAAGTAGACGTGGTAGCGCAGCTTACCCACCAGGACCGGGATACACAGCCACTCCTTGTGGTCGAGGTGGATGCCCTCGAGGGGGTTCCTGTCGACCTCCACGAAGCGTCCCTGCCGCCGGATGCTGCGCGGGTAGAGGATCACCGGTGGGACGAGCAGCGCGAGGCGGACCATCCGGATCTCCAGCAGTTGCTCGTACACCCCGCCGGGGCAGTCCCAGCCGATGTGCTCGATCAGCAGCGACATGTTCGCGCCGCCGGGCGTCTGGCGGTACACGCGGGGCCAGTGGCCGCGGAGGTTCCGCTCGATGTGGCGGTAGGCATCGCGAATCAGGTGGTTGATGTCCTGGTTGTTGTAGATGAACGGCATGTGACCGGCAACGGCGCTGTCGCGCGAGTCGTCGGCGGACGCCTCCAGCATCAGGTAGCGCTCGTAGGCGCGCCAGTGGTCGTAGAGTTCCTCAACGAACTCCGCGAGGGCCATCCTGTCGGTCAGAAGCTGCTCGCAGTCGGGCGCGCGTACGCAGGCGTCCTCAGGGGTCATGTCGCACAGCAGACCGAGCACGTGCGCCATCTCCTCGGCCGCCGGTGACGGATTCTCGCGGTCGCCCTCGGTGTCGAGGTCGCCGAACACCCTCAGGTGCCTCGAACCGCGCTCGCGCAGTTCGTTGATGAAGTTCTGGATGACCTTCACGGCATGTTCAGTCTGCAGCACCTGGGCGGGCTGAGTGCAGACCGCTCCGGTCATATACACTGTGACGGCTCTGTCGGTGACGTCACCGGGCAGTCGCCAGGGCATCGTGCATCCCCTTCCTCGTCGTGCGGGGTGGTCGTGTACGCATGAAGAAGTACGCGGGCAGGTTCTGCTCCGTGTCGGAGGACAGCATACCACATCGCGGCGAGGAAATGTAGCCCTGCCGGGGCGAATATGCCGGCGAGCCGCTCATCGGAACATCGAACCAAGCAGCGCCAGCGCCGTCTCGGTCATCAACTCACCGGCGACGGGGGAGAGCTTCGAGTTGTTCCCAAGCCTCTGCTCATATCCGCCGCCTTCGAACGCCTCGCGCGTCGGAACATAGCCGACGATCCCGTTGGCAAGCTCCACCACGAACGTGCGCGCCGCCGGCGACTGCAGCTTGATCGTCAGCCCATGTTCGACGAAGATCTCGCCCGGCAGCATCACCAGCGCCACGTCGCCGATCCGCATCGCCTGCACCTCTCCGGGCGTCAGGGGCCGGTCGCGCTTCTCCTCCACAAGCTCGATGATCATGCGCGCGTAGGTATGCTCTTTGTACTGCACCGGATCGTTCTCGTCGTACTCCTCGTCTGCGAGCAGTTCGCGGGCCGCCCGCTCGACCTCCCGGTCCACGTGCCGCAGGGGGATCTGCACCTCGACCGAGCGCGCATCGAGCAGAACGTCATCGGTGAACCGCGCCTGCTCTTCAGCCCGCTCGACGGCGCCTGCGAGGCCTTCGGCGATCTCGCGCAGGATCGGCTCTCCCCTGGTTGGACGATCCGCGTCAAACACGTCGATCTGGCAGAGGTTTCCGCAGCAGCCGTTGCCGAAGAGCGTGACGGTCCCGTCGCCGTGCCGGCGCTTCATCTCCAGCGACAGTTCCCCGGGGAAGTCGGCGGAGATGGCCTCCGACTGCGCGGCGACCGTCGCGTGGCAGGCGAAGTTGACCCACCAGCCGAGCGGCTCTCCGTCCGCGTCACGGACGGAGATCACGCCGACCTCCGGGTCGGTCTTCCCCTCCTGGTAGAGGATATCGGTGCTCGCGACGGGTGGGTGCATAACGACCTCGCCCGAGCGCATCATGAAGCGGCGGTTGAAGGACAGCTTCCCCTCGAATGCCCATCCGATGGCGATCTGGCCGGGCTGCCGCCGCTCCCACGCGACGGTTGCGGCGCGAACGATCCCGGCCTCAAGCTCCGCGAGGTAGTCCGGGTCGGGCCGCAGATCGCGCGTCCAGATGCGCGCAACGAGGGGCCCGTAGTGCGTGTGCGTGGCGCTGATGGCGATGCGGTCGGCGGGGATGCCGGTGGCCTGCTCGATCGCCTCGCGGCAGCGCAGCACAGTTCCGCGCTGGACGGAGAGCACATCGACGGTGATGAGACACAGCGATGCCTTGCCATCATCGAGGATGAGCGCTCGCGCGAAGAGCGGGTCGCGGATCTCCCGAGCGGTGCGGGCGGTCCAATGGCCGGACATCGCGATCCCGAGCGGCGGGGTGATGTCGATCTCAGAAAGGCCGAC
>JBMNNW010000156.1:0-8941 GCA_050942735.1 Armatimonadota bacterium | reverse complement strand
GGTTCGTCAGCCCGACGGCTACTTCCACTTCCAGTCGGCGATGTCCCGCTGGGAGCTGGCGGTCTGTCTCTCGCGCCTGCTCACCGTCATCGCGCCGCTCGGCTGACGCGATGCCCCAAAAGAACCGATGCGCCCGCACCCGTCTCTGCCACGGGTGCGGGCGCCTGTGTTCGCCCCTCGGTGTGGCGCTCGGCTACTCCCCGGAGCCGCCAAGCTTCGTCCCGCACTGCGCGCAGAAGACCGCGTGCGTCTTCACGCGCTCGCCGCAGGAGGAGCAGGTCCGATGGACCGCGGACTCTTCGGCGGGCTCAGCAGGCTGCGGCTGAGGTCGGGGTTGTGGCTCCGGCGCAGGCTGTGGCTGAGGCTCCGACCCTGCCGTCGGCGCCTCAGGCTCCGTCGCCCGCTCCGGAGTCTGCCGCAGGTCCTGCACCTGCCGACGGACCTCCATCATCCGCTCATTGATCTCCCGCGCCCGCTCAAGGATGACCCGAAGCTCATCGTCTTGAACCCGGCGCTCTCGCATCAACTCCTCCGCGCGCTTCCCCGCCTCCACGTAGACCTGCTCGAGATCGTTCTCCAGCGAGCCCAGCTTCGCCTGAAGCTGCAGCGTCTCCGCCTGCCGACCGGCCTGTCCGGCCAGATCGCCCAGCACCTGATTCGCTTTCTTCAGCCAGTCGGTCATGGCCGTCCTCCTCACACGGGATCTCTCCGAGTGAGTCTTCCCCGAGTGCGGCCCGACTCCCTCCCGCGGCGAGGAAGGACGCCGGCCGGTCGAACGCGAAGACAGCCCCTGAGAAGAGCCGCAACCGGGAGGTGCCCGATGATGTGCTTTCGAGCGATGCTGATCGTCCTGGCAATGGTCCTGTGCATGGCGGCACACGCGCAGGGGCCGAGGCTGCTTCTGCGCGCGACGTTCGACGGCTCATGCGCGCTTGAGGCCGGCGGCGAGGGCGAGCTGCTGGCCGCCGAGTTCGTGCACGGCCGCGACGGGCAGGCGATAAGGTCCTCCGCGGAGGGGCAGCCCGCCGCGCTGATCCCGCTCGACGCGGCGAACCCCGACGAGGGCACCCTGATGCTCTGGTTCCGCTGCGACGAGCCCACGCCCGCGACACGCCCCGAGCGCGTCCTGTGGTCGCCCGTAACCACCGGCGATGAGCCCGGCCCCGACATCAGGGTCTTCCAGCAGTACCACCAGGCCCAGATCCAGGCGAACAACCCCTGGGATGCGCGCCACCGCGGCGGCGCCCGCGCGGTCTACAGCCACCTGATCCCGGGCAAGTGGTACCACCTCGCGTACACCTGGAAGCGCGACGCCAACGACCTCGCCTACTATCTCTTCGGAGAGCCGCAGAGTGATACGCTCGGCAAGTGGAACGAGCTGGCGGGCACCGACGGGCCCTGGGCCGATATGCTGCAGGTCGGCTCCACGCTCGGCTCGATCGACGACCTGCGCATCTACGACCGGGCGATGACCGGCGAGCAGATCCGGGCCATCGGCGAGTACCGCGACGGCGAGGCGATGTATGACGAGGGGAAGATCTTCTACGACACCGTGCTCGACATCGAGCACCTCAAGGGAGAGCTGATCGTCGAGGACACCTTCGACGAGCCGTGGGAGCAGAACTGGACGCTCGAGGGCCCGGGGATCCTGACGCAGGAGGATGGTCGGCTGCGCATCCAGCAGCCCGACCCCGACGAGGAGGGCGCGAACCACATCGTCCTGTGGAACAACACGCAGCACCCGGGCGACTTCATCGCGCAGTGGGAGTTCACGCCCAACACCATCGAAGGGCTGTGCATCGTGTTCTTCAGCGCGAAGGGCATCGGCGGTGAGAGCATCTTCGACCCATCGCTGGCCGAGCGCGACGGGACATTCGACCAGTACCACTCCGGCGACATCAACTGCTACCACATCAGCTACTTCCGCAACACCAACAGCCGCTCCCCCAACTGCGCGCTGCGCAAGAACCCCGGCTTCTGGCGGGTCTCGGGCGGCTATGATTTCATCCCGCTGCAGACGGGCGTCACCAGCACGCTGACGCTGGTCAAGCGCGGCGCGCACATCCAGTTCGCGGTGAACGGCCGCGTCTCGATCGACTGGGTGGATGACGGCGTCTCCCGCGGCGGCGTCTGGGGCTCGGGGTGGTTCGGCCTCCGGCAGATGATGACCACCGACGGCTGGTACGACAACGTGCGGATCTGGTCGGTCAAGTAGCGTCCGCGTCCGGCATGGTGGAGGCTGCGATGGAGCTTGACGAGGCGTTGCGCGAACTCAAGCGAGAGCTTGAAGCGCTCTACGGCGATCGGCTGCGGGGGCTTTTCCTCTTCGGCTCCCACGCTCGCGGCGACGCCCATCCCGAATCGGACCAGGTTCCACCCCGGCCCACGCGTCCCATGAAGATGACGGATCACGGTTGCCCGGGGCGGTAGACCACCTCAGTTCGACGTGCGCGCAAAGCGAAACACCTACCCACCCGGAATCGGGCGACGCCGGAGCCGCAGCGACAGCAGCCCGTTCGCCGCAAGCGCCAGCCCCAGCGGCATGAACGGCAGCGTGTAGCGGGCCGTCGGCGCGCCGAGGAACATCGAGGCTGAGGTCGCGACGAAGAACGCCACCGCGAAGAGCCGTGCCCTCCTCCCTCCACGCCATGTGCCGTGGACGATCAGCCCCAGCAGCAACACCTGCGGAATCTGCAGCACCCGGAAGAGCGCCTCGTTGCGTCCGAGCATCGGTCGCGAGCCGGGCGCGTACGTCCACGTGAGCGCGATCTTCACCACGCCCCGCCACGCCACCCCCCACGGATCCTCGCGCAGACGCCGCTGAACGGCCGCCTCGAACCGCTCGCGAGGCTCCTCACCGAGGTAGGGGCCGTCGCCGAGCAGCTCCTGGTACTCCTCGGTCGCCTCGATCGTCCTGAAGTAGTCCGACCACGCCGCGATTGCCAGCGGGTGGGTGCCGACGTAGATGCTCGCCGGGCCCGCGTCGGACATCACACTGAACTCGCCCAGCGCCACATGGTTGCGCACCCCCCACGGCAGCACGACCAGCACCGCGACCGCCGCCATCGCCGCCGGCTCGCGCCACGAACGCTCTCGCCCGGGCAGCACCAGCCACGCGGCCAGCGGCACCAGCCCCACGAATGAGGCGCCGTTCGCCCGCGTAAGCATCGCCAGGCCGAGGAAGAGCCCGCAGGCCGCGGCACGGCCGATGCTCCGCCGGCGCAGCGCCGTGCAGCCCGTCAGCGCGGCCAGACCGAGCAGCAGAACGAAGAGCGCCTCGGGACGGATCTCCGTGGCAAGCACCGGAAGCGGGTAGTACAACCCCGCCCCCAGCGCGCTCAGGCCCGCCACCCTCTCGCCGAAAAGCTCCCGGGCGATCGCCGCGGTCACCACCACGATCGCGAGCGTGAAGAGCAACTGCAGCACCTGGATCGGACGCACGGTCTCGCCGAAAAGCGAGATCATCCCCGCGAGCGTCAGCGGGTAGATCGGCTGGCGCATCCGCGTGGGGTTCTCCCCGTCAAAGCTGAAACCGCGGCCCTCGACGACGTTGACCGCGAGTGTCCAGTACTGCCCCGAGTCGCGGCTGTAGAGGCCCGCATCACCGCGGTACTCCAGCGAGGCCGCGAAGATCGCCGCGCAGGCGACAAGCCCGACCGCGAGCATCACTCGTGCCTGCGCCCGGTCCCGCGCATCTCTTGCGGCCACACCGCCGTGCCGATCATCGCCGTCACCCTCGCGCGGCAGGGCCGCCGGCCTCTCATCACTCGTCACAGTTCACCACTCTCGATGCTCTCATCGGCGTGATCAAGGGTTTCGGAGAGACTCTCGTGCGTTCCGACCGGCAGCAACCACCCGACCCCGGCTATCCCCACCTCCGTGACGGTCCGCCAGACGCGCATGATCACCGCAAGCACTCCCGGCGCGCCGACCGCCCCGGTCAGTGCCAGCACCCCCGCCAGCGTCGCATCGGCCACCCCGAGCCCCACCGGCGTGAAGACCGCGATCATACTGGCGATCAGCGAGATCAAGAGCGCCACCGAAAGCCCGGGAAGGTCCGCCATCTCCGCGCCCAGCGTCCCCCGGGTCAGCAGGAAGAACGCCAGCACGTAGAACGACCAGTAGACCGCGTACCCAACAAGCAGGGTCACGAGACTCCGCATTCGCAGATGCCGCGGGAGCGGGGGGCGGCCGAGCTTGCGGAGCGCGTAGTCGGTCAGGCGGTTGAAGACCGCCGGATGCACCACCACCACCGACGCCACCACCAGCACCGCGAGCGCGCTCAGATACGAGCCACCCGCGCCCAGATACCACAGCCCAACCGCCGCCATCAGCGCCGCCACCAGGTTGCGCAGCAGCGTCTCAAGCACCACGCTGCTGGCCACCACCATCCCCGGAACCCCCGCGCCCCGCACCAGCCGCGCGCGGATGATCACGATGAAGACCTTGCCGGGGATGTAGTTCCCAAGATTGCCCACCAGCGAGGCGCGCACCGCCGCCAACGGCCCCAGATCGTAGCCCAGCCCCCGGATCATCACCGACCACAGCGCCCCGTGCCACCCCCATGCGACGAGAACCACCACCACCGACAGCCCGATCATGCCCGGCCGGATCTCCAGCGCCGACCAGTCGATCGTACCGGCGTCCTGCCACGCGCGATGGATCACCCACGCCAAGAGCCCGCCGACCACGAGCACCGCGGCGATCCGCTTGAGCATATCCGGCGCCCTGCTGCGCCGGATGGAGCGCGGAGGCGTTGCCTTCAAAGACCCCTCACCTCAGGATGGATGGACTGGTGCAGCAGCGTTCGCGTCAGCCGTCGCCGCCGCTCTCGGGCCCCGAAGGCGCGGATCCGTCCTCCCCGTGCCGCGAGAAGCCGAACTGCATCTCCCGAACCCGCGTGCGCGTGTCCTGGATCAGCTTGCGATTGGCGGCGATCAGGTCCGCCAGCATGCCCAGCGCAAACGCCTGGCCCGCGAGCATCAGCAGCAGCGCCGCCACGATCACCGACTGCACGTGCCCGACGCCCTCGCCGATCGCCATGAAGTAGACGTAGCGAACCCCCAGGATCGCCGAGAGCACGAAGAGGACCGCGGCGATGGCGTTGAAGAACGCCAGCGGCTCGTAGAGACCGTAGATGCGCAGGATCGTGTTGATCGATCGCCGGATGTACTCGGGAATGCTCCGGAAAAGGCGCGACTCCCGTGTCTTCGGGTTCGTCTCGATCGGCACCTCGGTCACTGCCAGACCGGTCCGCCCCGCCTGGATGAGCGTCTCGTGGGTGTACGTGAACCTCGACACCACCGCAAGCTCGATCGCCGCGCCGCGTGAATACGCTCGAAATCCGCTGGTCGCGTCCGAGATGTCGGTGGCTGAGACGTGCCGAACCACCCAACTGCCCAGCCGCTGAAGACGCTTCTTCGTCCACGAGAACTCGTCGATGCTGTCTATCGGCCGCGCCCCCACCACCATGTCCGCCTCGCCCCTGATGATCGGCTGAACGAGGTCGGCGACGCACTCCCCGCGGTACTGGTTGTCCGCGTCGGTGTTGACGATCACATCGGCGCCGAGGCGCAGCGCCTCGTCGATCCCCGCGCTCCACGCCGAGGCCAGCCCCCGGTTCTCCGCAAAGCCGATAACATGCTCCGCCCCGGCCTCGCGCGCGACCTCCACCGTGCGATCGGTGGAGCCGTCGTCGATGATGAGGATCTCCACCGCATCGACCCCCTCGATCTCCCGGGGGATGTCCGCGATGGTCCGGGCAACCGTCTGCTCCTCGTTCAAGCAGGGAATCTGGACTATCAGCTTCATCTCGGGGCCTCAATCCGCGGCGGATCCTGGAGAGCGCGCCGCGGGACAGTTCGTTGCCTGCACCCCCGCGTCCTCCCGTCGCCCGCCGATTCTACCCGTCGGCAAGCAGTGCGTAAAGGCCCGGCCCCGTCTGGGTCTGACCGAACTATGTAGGTTGCTGGGGCTGACGGCTCACGGCGGCCTCATCCCGACCCGCTCGCTGCGCTCGGGTCCTGCGGGACGGGGGGAGAACACAACCGTGAGCGGAGATCCGAAACAGCCCTGGCGGGTCCAAGCGTGGACTCATTCCCCCTCCCGCCGGAGTTCGCACAGCGAACTCTCAGGGAGGGGGTGCCCGAATGTCGTGTATGAGGGCGGGGGAGGCTGTCGTTGCCGCGCCTACATTATTCGGTCACGCCACCCCGTTTCCATCCGCGCGCGGACCGCGGCGGCCTGCCGCTGCGGCTCTCTCCCGGCAGGGAGCCGTATCAGGAGTTGAGGATAGCGAGGCTTCCCCGTTGCAGTACGCAGTTGCCGTTCCTCGAGGGGGGTGAGGCCCGGCAGCCCGTGCATCAGTGGAAGCCAACCATCAGACTTTGATACGCACCCCTCCCGGCAGGTCCATGTCGCGTACCCGGCGAAGCTACGCATGGAGCGAAGACAGCACGGAAGGAACCTGATTGCCATGACCTGCGCAACACCGCCGCCCCTGGTCGAGCAGATGAAAGCCGGCCCGGTCGTCGGACCGATCAACCTCATCCCAAGCGCGCTGATCGTCGAGATGACCTGCGCCGCGGGCTTCGACTTCGTCTGGGTCGACATGGAGCACGGCCCGCAGACCATCGAGAACCTCGCGACCGCCGTGCCGATCTGCCTCGGCAGGGGCGTGACGCCGATCGTCCGGGTCCCCGGCGTGCACGACTGGGCCGCCAAGTGGGTGCTCGACCAGGGCGTACGCGGCGTCGTCTTCCCGTTCGTCAACTCCGTCGAGGAGGCGCGCAGGGCCATCGGCGCCTGCAAGTATCCCCCGGCGGGGCATCGCGGCTACTTCCCGGACGTCGCCGCGACCCGCTGGGGCGTCTCCTCGGCCGACTACCCCGACCTCGCCGATGACGAGGTCGCGGTGATCCTGCAGATCGAGACCGACGCGGCTGTGCGGCAGATCGAGGAGATCGCGGCGCTCGACGGCTGGGACGTGCTCTTCGTCGGCCCGATGGACCTGTCCGCGAGCTACGGGAAGCTCGGCCAGGTCGATGACCCGGAGGTCGCGGAGGCCATCGACCGCGTACGTGAGGCCGCGCAGGGTGCCGGCCGCCACGCGGGGATCCTCGCGGTCGCGCCCGATCAGGTCCGACGGCGCGCCGATGAGGGCTTCGACTTCATCGCCCTGAACCCCGACGCGGGGATCATCGCCGACGCCATGAACGCCTACGCCGGCGGGGTCAGCGACGCGCTCGGCCGCTGACCGGCGACGGTGGTGCGCCGCCCCGCCGGCGGCGGCCGGTCAGCCGAGGAACTCGCGCACCTCGTCCATCGTCGGAATACCCGCGCGGCCGCCGAGCTTCCGGCACTTGAGCCCCGCGACGGCGGAGGAAAAGCGCAGGTTCTCACGCAGATCGTAGCCCCGGGCGATCCCGAGAGCGAACGCTCCGTGGAAGACGTCGCCCGCGCCGGTCGTGTCCACGATCGGCCCGACGTCCAGCGCGGGCTCGTGGATGGTCTCGCCGTCGCCGGCAAACGCGACCGCCCCCTCGGCGCCGAGGGTGATGACCGCGACCTGCGCGCCCCCACGCAGCATCTCCATGCCCGCCGCCTCGACCGAATCGGTCCCGGTGACTGTCAGCGCGTAGTCGCGAGGAATGATCGGGTGGGTGGCTGCGGCGAGCAGGTGCTCGTTGCAGGGTTTGGGGCGCTCGATGTCCAGCACCACCGGCACACCGGCCTCGCGCGCGCGACGGGCGGCGGCGACGGAGGTCCAGTCGTGGTGGCTGTCGGTCAGAAAGCAGCGGCAGTCGAGCAGGGCATCGTAGTCAAGCTCGTCCTCGCTGAAGGTGCCCGCGGTGCCGTACTCATAGAAGATCGTGCGCTTGCCACTGGGCTTGTCCACCACGCAGAAGGCGAAATGCGAGCGCGTTCCCGGCACCGAGATCAGCCAGGTGGTGTCCACGCCGTCGGCCTCGAGGCCCTCGCGGATATGCCGGCCGAACTCGTCGTCGCCGATGCGGTTGAAGACCGCGGCGGTCCCGCCCAGCCGCCCGACGGCGGCGGCGGCGGTGGCGGCCCGCCCTCCGCCCTGGGCGCTGAGCGAGTGGATCGGCGTCTTCTCATCGAGTTCGGGCAGCCGCTCGACGATGCCGAGGTAGTCCCAGCAGGCGCCGCCAAGAGCGGATACGTCTCGTGCGAGTTCCTTCATAAAGTACCTCTCAAAGGTCGGGAAGCAGTGATCGGGAAGCGGCAGTCGCGAACGACAGCGACCCGGCGAGGCGACGCGCCACACGGGCATCACGCCGCAGCGGACAGTCTCCGTGCGATCGGCGGCGAGACGCTGCTATGACGGGATTGCGCGAGCACCAGACCGATCAGGCGCGCTGCTCCAGTGATCTGACGAGCGCGTGCAGCATCTGCCTGACCCGTTCGACCATCTCTGTGAGGTCATCCACTGCCTGCGGCTCAAGCATCTCCAGATTCTCTGCGAGGAGCAGTTGCGTCTGAAGTTCCGCCGCCGAACCTCTCGCGACTCTGATGAACTGGCAGTATTCCTTTCGCGTGCCTCGGCCGTAGCCCTCGGCGATGTTCGACGGGATCGAAACCGCCGCCCGTCTCATCTGCGAGGTAAGACCGAAGCGCTCATCGACAGGCATCGCGGCGGTGGCCGTGTAGAGCCTGCGCGCGAGCTGCATCGACAGCCGCCAGACGTCAAGATCGCGGTGATCGCTGATCGGAGTTGAGTTCATGTGCCCGTCGCCCCCCGCAGCCCGCAGGTGCCTGGTGATCCGAGAGACTACTGTTCCGGACCGTCTGACCTGATTCCTGCACACACTCCCGTTTCCGTCTCCGTCTCCGTCTCCGTCTCCGTCTCCGTCTCCGTCTCCGTCTCCGTTTCCGTTTCCCGTTTCCGTTTCCCGTTTCCCGTTTCCCGTTTCCCGTTTCC
>JBMNNW010000155.1:0-9018 GCA_050942735.1 Armatimonadota bacterium | reverse complement strand
GGCCATGCTGCCCTCGAAACGCTCACCGACGCCGTCGGTCCCTCTATTGACGAGAACCTCCTCCTACAACGCACCTGATACCACAAGGTGAGTAGTTACGATCGGTGGTCACCGCGAGGATCTCCGCGCTCCCGTCGCCGGTGATGTCACCGGTGTGCAGAGCCAGCACCTGCAGCCCGACCTCGATGCGCCGGAGCAACTCGCCCTGCAGCGACCACACCTGCACGCTGCCGTCATCGGAGGCCGCGAGGATCACCGGTTCTTCACCGCCCGCCAGCTCGGCCACGAGAAGGTCGTTGGTCGAGTTGTGCGCGTTTCGCAGCCAGTGAACCTCGCCCCCCGCGCCGAGCGCCCAGATGAAGCCGTTTTTGCCCGCGGTGACGACGTCATCGAGGCCGTCACCATCAACGTCGGCCACCACGACGCTGGTCTGCGGGCAGCCGGTGTCGATTCGCCAGAGTTCCTCGTGCGCCCACTCCCCGGAGCCGGGCGCGGTCTCGCGGACAGTGCTCGCGACGATGCCCGTCTGCCCGACCGCGATCATCTCGTCGCGGCCGTCGCCGTCGAGGTCGGCGGTGACCCCCGCGGCGGCCGGCCCGATGCGTGTGCGCTGGAAGTTCGACTGCCTTCCGTCGGCGTCGAACCAGTTGGTGTCGGTGAATGAGCTGCCCGTGAATATCTCCCGCACACCGTCCCCGGTGATGTCACCCGTGGCGATGAATGTGGTGTTGTGCGAGTAGTAGTACGTGTGCCAGAGTTCCTCACCGTCGGCGTGGAAGCCTGAAAGGTGCCAGTTGTCCGCACCGGCGATGATCAGCTCGGGGCCGTCGGGCTTGAGGCGCGCGACCTCGATCTCCATGACCTTGCCGGTCTGGTAGTTCCGGGGTTGATAGCCGTAGGTCCGCGACTTCCAGACCTCGCGCCCCTCCGCGTCAAGGCGGTAGAGGTGGTCGTCGTCGGAGCCCGCCAGCAGCGCGAACTGCCCGTCGATCTCACCCGCCCAGACGGCGTTGATCGCCCCGTCCGCCTCAAACTCCCACGCCACCGATCCGTCCGCGCGCAGGCAGTGGAGCTTCCCGTCCGAGCCTGCCACGAGTACCTCCGCCGCGCCGTCGCCGGTGAGGTCCCATGTGGCGAGATCGTTGACCTGCCCCATCCCCGCGCCCTCGCCGTGCGCGGGATAGAGGACGACCTCGGCCACGTAGGCCGCGTCCTCGGGGGTCGCGGGCGTGAAGGTCAACCGCACGTAGCGCGCGCGCACGCCGAGGTCCTCCGCCAGGCGGATCCGGCTGATATCCCGCTCCGCCTGCCCCACGATCGGGAACTCCGCCGCAACCGGCCGGAGGCCCGCCGCATCCGGGCTGTCGCCGACCGCCATCTCGACACCCGCGAGTTCATGCCCGCGCATGCCCTCCCACGTGTATATCATCACCCGGTCGATCGACGCGCTCTCCCCGAGGTCGAAGAGCACCTCCGGCGACTCGTTGACGTTCCACATCGCCGAGACCGTCGATACGCGCCAGTCGCCATCGACCAGATTCTGCACGGGGCTGCTGCGTCCGGGCTTGCAGGGCGGCTCGGCCGTCACCGATGCCACGTGGTGCGGGAGCACCTCATGCACTCCGTCATACCGCCAGAGCCGCTCCCCGCCCGTCGCGACCTCGGCGCCCGGCCCGCTCGCCTCGCCCGCGATCTCCGGCCACGACGACGCCTCTCGCTGCACGCGGTCCAGCGTGCCGCCCACGTCCGCCCGCGCGTACTGCAGCACGTGGCGCCCGGCGGCGAGTTCGAGCCGCGTCAGGCCTCCCTCGGCGACGCCCCGCCCCGCCTCGCCGCCGACACGAACGTCCCCCGGCACCGCGAGCGACACCGAGGTCTGCTCGTCCGCGGCGTCGTCGCCACAGAGCACGACGCCGGTGCCTTCTCGACCAAGCTCCACCGTCACCGGACGCGAGGCCCGAAGCAGCGCCTCGCCGAAGGCGGAGCACTCCGTGGCGTCCACCAGCGACAGCGATTCCGGGCCGATCAGCAGCATCCGCGCATCGGTCTCGATCGCGCCGGGCGTCTCGGGGCCCGTCGCAACGATCGTGAGCGCGCCGTCACGCTCAACCCGCCACGCCTGCGACGCCACTCTCACAAGCTCCGGCGCCGCCTCAGGCCGCTCGGGCCACGCGAGGGCGTTTGCGTAGGCGAAGCTCTCGCCGGGGCTCATCTGACGCGACACGATCCGCCGCAGCACGTGCGCGGGTATCTCGCCGGGATGGCGCTCCCACGCGGCCTTGGACTGCCCGCTCCCGTCCCCCACGATGGTCATGATCCGGTCGAGATGGCGCGAGGTGTATCTGTGCCCGTCGAGGGTGCCCTCCGCGGCGCAGCGCCACGTGCTGGAGGTCTGGTAGTCCCCCGCCTGCTCGCACTCGAGATCATCCACGATCACGAAGAGCCCGTCCTTGACCCAGAAGATATTGCGGCTCCATCGCAGCCCATTGGCGGGCGAATGCGATCGGGTCATCCCCACCGACGGGAGGTCCGCGATGGCTTCAAGCTCGGCCGCGTAGGCCTCCCCCGACGACCGCCCGTCACGCGCGACGAAGACGCCGTTGTGATCGTACATCGTCTTGAGTGCATAGGCGTCATCGATCAGCCAGATGGTGTCGAGGGCGGTGACTCTCGTGATGGAGTTGCAGTCGTCATGCCCGTGACCCATCCCGCCGATCCCGTCGAGCAGCAGGTAGGGCTCATCGGGCTCAAAGCCCGCGCGGAAGGCGATCTTGTCGAAGGTCCGTGACCACGGCACCTCCGTGTACTTCCCCCCGCGCGTGGCGAGGTCGTCGTAGTATGCGCGGCTCCACGGGATCCGCGTCACGCCTGTCGCGTCGATGGGCTCGATCGGCCGTGCCGACACCTCGGCGTTGGGAAGGCCGCCGTGGAGGTGCTCGCTGATCCACCGCAGGCCCCCGTCGTCGTAGTGGCGCGCCGCGATGCGAAGAACGTACCTGGCGTGGCTGGAGTACCCGATCAGGCTCGCGCCGACGTCACCGAAGCCCGAGGCATTGCCCATGTTGTCCGCGCTCGCGAGCATCAGGTCCGCGACGAGTCTTGCGTTCCCATTCCACAGAAAGTCGTAGTCGGGCCGCCAGACCGCGTACTTGATCATGTGCTTGGTGGTCCACCACTGATACCCGTTGGCGTCGCAGCCGACCTTGAAGGACTGCTCCTGCGCGTTGAAGGCCACATCCGCCGACTCGACCCAGCGCAGGGCATCCTCCCGCGCCTCATCCGACAGCTCGCAGTTGCGCAGCAGGTACATCCCCAGCCGCAGGTAGCCGAGTGTGCCGTTGCTCGGATGATTCGTGATCGGCCGGAGGCGCTGCACGCGATCGGCCAGCCCCGGCGACGACCAGTAGCGATCCTCCCAGAGGCGACCGAGGCCGTGCATGAACGCCGCGGTTGCGGCGCGTTCCCCATCCGAGAGCGACGGGTCCGCCTCCATCCGCTCCCATGCGATCACGAAGTCCTTGAGCCTGAACTCAACCTGCCGCGCTTCGTGGACGCGACCTCCCAGCTCGCGGATTGAGTCAATCGCCATCTGAAAGCGGCGGACCTCGTCGGGGTTGCCGGTCTCGTGGTAGCGATTCCCGGCGCTGATCGCCTGTCCGAAGACCGTCGCGGGGAACTGCAGGATCGGCTGATCGGTGAACGCAATCTGCTCGCGGTACGACGCCCAGTCGGCCTCCCCGTAGCTGCGCGGAGTGTAGATGGCGTCGCCGTTGGCGTCCCTCCCCGACTGAAAGCGCCACGCCCACGGAAGCGTCACCGCGCCCCCCTCGCGCCGAAGATCGCCCACGAATCTCGCCGCTGCGCCGCCAAGGCCGTCGGGATCGGACGCGCCCACAATCACGGCGTTGCTCCCGGCCGTCCACGGGCTGCAGACCGTCCGCACGATCCAGCCGCCCGGGCCCGGATAGCGGTCATCGCACAGCGCCAGTTCGCGGATGTAGAGCCGGAAGATCGCGCGATTATTCCACGCATTACCCACCAGCACGAGGTTCTGCCGCTCAAGCTCGGGCGCGAGGCCCTCGTCAAGGCCCAGCACGCTCGTCTCATCGATCACTTCGGTCTCGTGGCCGATCGCCTCGGCGATCTCGCGCGCCACCTGCGCGATCCTCGCGTCATCGAGATGCGCCACGACCATCGTGCGGCTCTCGCCGCCCTCGGCCAGCACGGTGTCCCGCTGCAGAGGCCGCGGGCTGACTTCGTTCGCAACCACCGGCCATGCGATGGCCACGGCGAGCAACAAGACCGCCGCCAATACGAAACGCGATCCCGCCGATCCGACAGGGCCTGGTACTCTGCCCATCACTGCTGACTCCTCCGCGCTTGCAGGCTCCGTGCTCCCCCGCAGCGGGGCCGCCGGCTCAGTTCGCATACCATCCCTCGACGAGCGCGACGCCCTCGACCTCCAGCGTCATCCCGCCGAACGCCTTGAGGATGATCCGCGCCGTGGTGTGCTCGTGGTCCGACGTGAATGTCAACGCGCGGAGCACGAGCCCGTCGGTCGCCGGCCAGCGAACCCGATGATCCTCGACGTCAACCAGCCCGGCGGGCTGCTCCGCCACGAGCCACTTCACACCGGCGGTCACCATCGAGCGCCCGCTCGCGCGGTACAGCACGCCGAGCGTGTACCGCACCCCTGGCTTCAGCTCAACCGCCCGCGAGAGACGCGAGTGATGGTTCGGCGCGGCAAGCTCTGATGCGTCAATGATGATCGGCAGCTCACCCAACACCCCGGTCGCGAGGGTCTCGGCCCCGAGAAGCTGCCGAAGATCCTCCAGGGTGCCGTCCTTCCGCCCGTCCGTCTCGGAGACCGCCGCCGGCGTCGCCATCGCCACCATCAGCACCGCGCCCATCAGCCGGCAAGTTGCTCTGCTCATCGCTCTCTCCCTGCACGTCCGGGTGTACGTCAGCCGCGCCGAAGGCTTCCCCGCGAGGCCGCTCCATCCCTGCAGCGGCCCGCGCGCGGTCTCGTCTCACCCCGCGTCACTCATCGGCTGAAGCGCGATGTGCGCCTTGTTGAGGTAGCTGCAGGTGCAGCCGTGGATCGCGTCGGGCATCAGCACCAGCCCGCCCGCGGGGATCGTGTTGATCCAGCAGCCCGGGCGTATACCGCCGTAGTTCTCGGTCCGCTCGGTGGACAGATCCCGGTAGCCCATCGTCGCCGACCGGAAGACCAGCATATTTCGCGAGGCCGCCAGCGTCCCGCAGCCGTAGGAGCGGGTGAAGTTGAAGGGGACCTCCTCGCCGGTCAGCAGGTTCCACGCGCCCGCCTGGGCGTAGATCGTGTCCCCGTTGAGCATGATCCGCGAGCGCTGGTTGATGCCCTCCAGCGCCCAGAGCCGCTCGCCGGTGGAGGCGCGGTAGCCCGCCATCCTCCCGCCGACCTCCGAGCGCAGGCGGTAGGCGTGGTTGTGCTGATAGCTCATTGCCAGCACGTCGTGCTCGACGCTCAGCGCCAGCATCGTGCCGAAGATCTCCTCGTTCGCCCGCCACAGCTCCTCACCGGTGCGCGCATCAAGCGCCACGAGCACCCCGAAGGGATGGCCCGCCGACTCCCCGGCGAGGTAGAGCCTGTTGCCGCTGTCCTCGCGCCGCTCCTGCCTCGCAAGCAGGTCGTCCTGCGCGATCGGCCGGTCGATCAGGTAGACGGTGCCGTCGCCGATCGCGACCGCATTGTGCCGGATCGAATCATCCGCCTCGTACGTCCACAGGTGCTCTCCGGTCACCGCGTCGAGCGCGAAGAGCGCCTCCGATTCGCCCTCCATGCCCTCCATCTCACCGACCTTCGACCACGCCCACATCGTCACATGCTCCTCGTTCGCCGCACTGCCGAAGACGACGCCGTCCTCGGTCGCGATGAAGCCCCACCGCCGCGCCTCACCGCCGGCGGCAGGCACTGTGAAGCGCGCAAGCTCCTCGCCGCTGGCCGCGTCAAGCCGCACCGCGTACTCCTCGTGGCGGAGGTACACGCTGTCCTGTCCGAAGCAGATCGGCGATCCGCTCACGGCGGTCCCCAGCAGATGCTCCTGGTCGTAGGGAGCGAGCATCTCGGGGACCTCGTACTCCCACAGCACGCGGCCGTTGTACGCGCTGACCGCGTGCAGGCCATGCTTGCCCGGGACGAAAAGGCGGCCGTCGGCGAACAGCGGCGCGGGGCCGCGACCGTGCCGGTCGGGCATGCGAACCTGCTCGTAGTCGGTGAACCACAGCATCCCCAGCGGCCGCTGCACCCGCTCGTCGGTGGAGGTGAGCGTGTTGGCCGGGTCGGCATACTGATGCGTCCAGCGCCCGGCGCCGGGCAACTCCCCACGCTCCACGCGCTGCATCCCCGGCAGACTCCCAATCACCGCGACCCCGCCCCACGGCCGCAGCACGCGCATCATCTCCGCCTCCGCGACGGCGTCGGCCCCACGCTCAAGCGCGCGTGACGACACCACGAGGTCCGCGAAGTAGTTCGGGTAGGGCGTGCGCGCCGGATCGCCCTGGTGGATCGTCACGCGGCTGCCGTAGAGCCCCGCCGCAGAGAGCCGCTCGCGTGCCGCGGCGGCTTTCGCCGGGTCGGCCTCGATTCCGATGATCTGCAGGTTCGTCCGACGCGCCAGCTCCTCCGCCAGCCCCCCCTCCCCGCAGCCGAGGTCGACCGCGTACCCATCCCTCACGCCCGACTGGCGGATGATCTCCATCGCCGCGCGAACGCTCTCGGCGTCTCGCGGCCCACGCACCGCCTCCGGCTCCACTCTCCTCGGGCTCTCACCGTCGTCGGGGCCGAAGCAGTAGATCGCTCCCTCGGTGGTGCTGACGTAGAGCCGTCCGGCGGCCCACGCCAGTCCGCTGGCCTCACCCTCGATCTCGAACTGCCACCTGACCATCCGCTCCGGCCTCTGCTCGCGGAGATCGAGCGCGGAGACCACGCCGGGGCCGCCCACCACGAGCGTCTCGCCCACCGCGATCATCCCGCGCACGTCGTGGGGCGCGGCAACGCCCGACTGACTGACCAGCCGCGCGTGCCGCTCGCTGCCCGAGGCGTCACTGAGGCGGGTGGTCGGCGTCGCCGGGCGCTCGTCGAGCGGCAGGTGCGCGATCAGCCCGCGCGCGGGCATCCGCCCGGCCTCGCCGGGCGTCGCCAGCAGCGCGATCTCCTCGGCGCTGAGGGGGCGATCGTACACGCGCAGGTCGTCGATCGCGCCGGTGAACCACGGTGAATTCGGCCCGCGCCGGTCGCCCGCGATGTTGACCGGGCTGTCGAGCGAAAGGTCGTCACCGACGTCATCGTGAGTTGCGGCCTGCTCACCGTCGAGGTAGAAGATCATCCGCCCGTTGGCGGCGTCGCGTACGAAGGCGTAATGCACCCACTCGCCGGTGCGCAGGTCCACCTCGGGGCGCCAGTCCACCTCGCCGCGGTTCCAGTAGATGCGCGGCCTCCCGTTGAAGTGCACCTCCCAGTTGACCGAGACCGCGTCCGGGTAGTTCCCCGCGACTATGCCGACGCGCTGGTTGTCCGGCGCGTCCTGCTCAATCTTCAGCCACACCGCGAAGGTCTCCGGCGCGTCCTGCAGCGGCGACTCAAGCAGCGCGTGATCGCCCGCGCCGGTGAACCGCACCGCGCCGCCCACCGCGCCCCCGACCGACATCTCCTCGCCCCCGCCGCCGAGTGGCACCGGGTGGGGCTGTCGCAGGGTCGCCTGCTCACCGTGGCGGTCGGTCACGTCGCTCTCCGTCCAGCCGATGGCGCGGAGTTGATCGCCGTCGGCGCAGATCACCCGGCCGGGAGCGGCGACCATCAGGTGGCGGTCGGGAACGCGCCCCGCCGAGAGCCCGGTGGCCTCCTCGAAGAAGTGTCCGCCGTTGAAGAAGAAATCGTCGATTGCGAGGATCGTCGCGCCGCCGGTGGGCTTGCCGTAGAGCTGCAGATGGAAGTAACTCAGCGAGCCGTCATCGCGACTGAGCGCGGCGGGAACGCCACGGCCGGTCGGGACCAGCAGTTGATCGTCGGTCGCGACGAGGTAGCCCTGCGCGGAGATGCCGCTTTCCGCGCGCGCGCCACCGTGCGGCTGGTCCCACTCGAGGCCACCGGAATCGTCGTTCGACCAGAGCATCTCCCCGCTCTCCGCGTCGATGGCGCAGACGTAGACGCCTTCCGACGGCCAGATGCCCACGCCGAAGTAGACAGTGCCATCCTTGATGACCGGGCCGCCGCGCGCCGGCCACCGGGAGATCATCCGGCCGTTGCCCAGAAGCATGTCCCGCCGCGGGGCCACGTCGATCCGCTGCAGCAGCCGGCCGGTGGCGGTGTCGATCACGTGCAGCCCGCCGTCATCGCTGACGGTGAAGAGCCGGTCCTCCCAGACCGCGGGCGCGAAGCGCACCGGCGCGTCGGTGAAGTAACGCCAGCGTTCCTCCCCGCTGGCCGCATCGAGCGCCACCACGCTGCCCTCCGCGGAGCTGCCGAAGAAGAGCAGGTCGTTGCTGACAACCACCGGCTGGTGGACCTCGTCGAAGGGCATCCGAGTGTCCTCACCGCGCCACGCGGGGCTGGGCCCCTGCCGGGGCTGGTGCACCCATCGCAGCGAGACGCCGGCGTCGAAGACGTCGTCAACGAAGCCGCTGCGCGCGGCGTCGCCGCGGTGCTGCGGCCACTCCGACGGCGGCCCCGCCGACCACCCCGGCGACGTCCCGATCGAGCCGGTCAGCAGCACCGCCCCGGCCAGCGTCGCCACCACCACGAGCGTTGAGAGGGACAGTACCAGCCGTGACATCGCGATCTCCTCCGCTTCCGAAAGACCGTGCGAGGTATGTACATTATGCTCGTCCGGCGAGCGGTTCTCCTCCTCGCGGGCTCTGTATCAAAGTCTAAGGGTTGAGTTTTGCAGTAGAGGAGCGATCTGGCGCGCCCACGAGCTGTTCGCCCAGTTCGTGTTGAGGCGGTGTATGGTCAGAAACAGCGCGGCTCTAGCTCCACTG
>JBMNNW010000043.1:0-37367 GCA_050942735.1 Armatimonadota bacterium | reverse complement strand
TGACGCGATCGAGGCGCGGGCCGACCGCGCCGTCGCGGCGGCGCGGGAGCTTGCCGCCCGCTGGGACCTCGCGACTCTCGCGCCCTGCGGGATGGGCCTCACCGGCGCCCAGCACCTCTTCGGCGCGAGCCAGTTGTGCGTGATGACGATCGAGAACCCGGCGCTGGTTGACGCGTATCTCGCGTACGATCATGAGATCAGCATGCGCGCGCTGCAGGCCCTCGGCGGCCGCGGCGTGGACATGATCCGCCGCAACGGGTTCTACGAAACCGCCGACTTCTACTCGCCCGCGATGCTCGAACGCTTCCTCGGAGACCGCCTCCGCGCCGAGCGCGACGCCGCGCACGCGGGCGGCATGCTCGCGACCTACACGCTCAACACCGGCGTGATGCCGATCCTCGACTACCTGCGGGGCCTCGAGCTTGACTCGCTGTTCGGCATCGACATCGCGTTCGGGGGCGTCGATCCGGCGCGCATCCACGACGCGCTGAGCGACTTGAGCAGCTTCTGGACGGGCCCGAGCAGCACCTATCACCTGTGGAAGGGCCCGGACGTCACTCGGGAGGCCGTCCGCGAGACCTTCGCGGTCTTTGCGCCGACGGGTCTGATCCTCGCGCCGGGCGTCTCCTCGCACAGCATCATGCCGTGGGAGAGCACGCTGGCGATGATCGACGAGTGGAAGCGCCTGCGGTAGCGGCGGTGCCTTGCGCCCCACACGCTCCGCCCCACGGGCAGAACGCGCGACGGCCCCCGCCGAAGCGGGGGCCGATCTCTGTCAGGGCTCTGCCGGTTGCGCCTTCTCAGACGTCGAGCTTCTTGAGGCAGAGGAACCAGTCGAGGCAGCGGTAGTCCTCGCCCTGAGCCGCGACACGCTCCGCCGCCGCCGTGTCGGTTCCCGGCGGTGGGATGATGACCTCGTCGCCGGGGTGCCAGTTCGCGGGCGTGGCGATGCCGTGCTCATCGGAAGTCTGCATCGCAACCAGCGCGCGCATGATCTCGTTCATGTTGCGCCCGTTGCTCAGCGGGTAGTAGAGGATGCAGCGCACGATGCCCTCCGGGTCGATGATGAACGTCGCGCGCACCGCGTGGGTGTCGCTCGCGCCCGGCTGGAGCATCCCGAACTTGTTCGCAACCTCCATCTTCAGGTCGGCGATGATCGGGAAGGTGATCTTGACGCCCTTCATGTCCCTGTACTCGATCTTCTCCTCGATCGTGCGGACCCAGGCGATGTGCGAGTAGTTCGAGTCGATCGACAGCCCGATCAGCTCGCAGTTGCGCGCCTTGAAGTCCTCGGCCATCGAGGCGAAGGTCATGAACTCGGTTGTGCAGACCGGCGTGAAGTCCGCCGGGTGCGAGAAGAGTATCACCCACTTGCCCTCGTAGTCGTCGGGAAAGCTCATCTCCCCGTGAGTGGTCTGCGCCGTGAACGCCGGCGCCGGATCGCCGATCAGCGGCATGGTGCGCTCTTCCATTGCTCGTCTCCTCCTCGTGTGATGTAACGCCCCGCCTGTAGTGACGGTGGTAGGATGGAACGTCGCCTGTCAGTTCGTCACATCTGCCGTCCTCTCGCCATGATAGTTCTGCCCACCGCGCCGATCCCCTCCCTGCAGCGACGAGAATCGGCGCGGCGGTGAGGACAGGTCAGCCGATGTGCAGGAACTTCGACACGAACGGCGATTCGCCGGCGGTGCGCCGGGCGAAGTGGCCGGACGGACCGTGGCCGAGGAACTCCGAGAACCACGCCTCGTGCTCGATCTCCTCGTGCAGAATCGCCAGCGCCAGGTCGTAGGTGCGGTGGTCCTTGCCGGCGGTCATGTTGCAGATGGCGGTGTACTGACGCACCGCGCACTGCTCGGCCTCCAGCAGCACCTTCATGATCTTCTCGACGTCGTGGGGGTCGTCGCCCTCATCCATCACGGCCGGCGGGCAGCCGGAGATGTTGTGGAACTCGACCATGTCCGCGGGCAGTTCCCCGCCCAGTTCGTAGATCCGCGGAACGAGCGCCTCGAAGTGATTCCGGTCCTCGATCCGGGCGTCCTCGGCGATGGCCTTGAGGCCCTCGCCCTCCATCCCGATGAGGTTAACGCGCAGAATCGTGTAGTAGTAGAACGTCGTAAGCTCCGCCGCGGCGTTCTTCACCAGCATCTCAACGAGTTTATCGACGTCCACGCCTGCCTTCTCAACGACCTCCCGTGCGACTGTTGCCATGTGTACCCTCTCCTAAGGTCTATGTGTTATGCGGGCAAGCCCGCTCGCCGCCATGCAAACGCAATACCTTCTTTATTACTAACGAATTGTGTGAAGAGCGCCGGGACAAAAAAAGGGCCCAAACGCTCCCCGGTGGGCCTCAGGTCGCGGCCTGGTCGTGGTTGTTCCCGCGGCACTCTGCGCAGTAGCCGAAGATCTGGTAGACCTGGCGGACGGGTTTGAAGCCGGCCGCGCGCGCGGCCTCGATGAACTCCCGGGCCTGAGCGCAGGCCTCAAGCGGCAGGTCATCGATGCGCCTGCACGACAGGCAGGTGAGATGGCAGTGATCACCCGTCTCGGGATCAAAGCGAGTCTCGGGCGTCGCAGGGGAGACCTCAACCGCCTCGCCCATCTCCGCGAGCAGTCGCAGGGTGTTGTACACGGTGGATAGCGCCATCATCGGGAAATCATCCGTCAGGCTGCGGTGAATCGCCTCCGCCGACGGATGGTCGCACCGCGCAACGAACTCCCGCACGATGGCGACACGCTGGGGCGTCACGCGCTGCCCGCGCGAGCGGAGGTCGCGGATAATCATCCGCGTCCTGTCCTCGACTGCGTTGTCCCCGCATCCCACCTGACTCATCTGACCTCCGCTCCCCTATCACTACTCACTCGTATTAACTACCATAAAGCGCGTGGCGTGTCAAGTTGATCCACAGTCTCTCGTCGAGAATCAGAAAAGGGTATGTTCCGCCGTGCCGCCTCAGGCGTCCATCGCGTCGGTCAACGGCGCGCTCCGCTGCTAAGGCAACTCCACCTGCGTCACCGCGCCGGGCTGAAGCTCCACAGAGCGCCACGGGGTGTTACGCAGCGCAACCTCGAGGCTCACCGGCTGCTCGGCGTCGTTGAAGAGCAGAACCTCCGCGCCCGCGGCGGGGAGTGTGCGCACGAGCGAGGCGACCGTCTCGGGTAGATGCTCCTCGCCGTCGGCCCGGAAGCGCGCCCGCGGCTCCTCCTGCGAGAGGCGGCGGATCATCCCCGCGGCGAGTGGGAAGAACGCGCCCGTCACGTTCCCGTAGCCGCCGTCGCGCCCGTGACCTGATGCGACCGCGCCGATGGTGCTGCCGGCGCAGCCGTGGTCGCGGCCGTCGCGCAGCGCGCTGACGGCCAGCGCGACGCGATCACCCACCGTTCGCAGCGCGCTCTCCGCGAGCGACTCGTCGCCGAGTATCTGCCACGCGAGCATCAGCGTCGGCGGCGGGAGCGCCGAGGTCGGGCGCAGCGCGCCCAGCTCGTTCTCCCACGCCCAGCGCACCATGTCCTTGCGCTTCCCTATCCCGGCGACGGGCTTGCCGCTGAGCGTCTCGACGACCATCGCGGGCGTCTCGACCCGCCGGCCCAGCGTCGGCCTCTCGCCCACCAGGCGCTCATACAGCTCCGCCGACGCCTCCAGCCGGTCCGCGGCGAAGGGGTTGTCCGCCAGTGAGGCGTAGAGGCGGCCGGCCGTCAGCGCGTAGCCCGACACCCGCGTGCGCTCGAGCAGGCGCAGCATCCCGTCGAGGCCGACGAGCGTCTCCTCGATCCCATCGTGCATCTGCGCGATCGCGGCGTCGTCGAGGGAGGTGTCGCCGGTGTCCGCGCGGTAGCGGCTCAGCAGCGCGCCCGGCGGGTTGGAGTAAGGGTCGCTCAGCGCCGGCAGCAGCGCCTGGCAGATCCGGCGCGCGGCCTCCGCGTAGCGGTCGTGGCCGATCATCGCGTAGAGGTCGAGCAGCACGTCCACCGTCCCGGCGGGCACATGGGGTTCAGCGCGCTCCAGCGGCGAATCGCCGTGATGGTGCGCGCCGATCGCGTAGAAGACTTCGCTCTGATCAGCGGCGGAGTCGCCCGAGCGGATGACCGTCGGCGGCTCATCCATCGGCGCCTCGAGGATCGCCTCCGACCAGCGGTCGGCGTATGCGGTGGAGAGGTCGAGGTAGCGCTGCTCGCCGGTGATGTCGTGGGCACTGAGCGCGAGCTGGATGAGCCGGAAGTGATCGGGCACCTCGTAGCCGCGCGACCTCGGGCCGCCGATCTGCTCGGTGCCGATTCGCCAGCTCAGGAAGCACTGCCGATCGTGATCGTACCACTCGGGGAAGCCCTCGACCCAGTTGCCGATGTGATGGGCCGCATCCACGATCAACTCGGCGGTCTCATCGTCGGGTGCCACCCGCCAGAGTCGGCAGAGGAAGAACGTGAAGATCTCCGTCTGATGATGGGCCTCTCCCCTCGGGTAGAAGCCGTGGAGCATGTTCTCACGCGCCCACTCGGCGAAGCCATCGCGGAGAAACCGCGCGAAGTCCAGCGCCCGCGGCGCGCCGAAGAGCTGATGGAAGCCCAGCCACGAGGAGATGAAGGTGCCCTCGTCGTGACCACCGTGGTAGGGGATGGCGCTGTGGCGGCTGATCGCCGCGTCGATCCAGCCGCGCATGCGATCGCGGACGGCGAAGAAGCGCTCGGCCCACTGCGGGCGATGAGATGCGGCATCTGAGGGGTTCATGCCGCGCAGTTCGCCGAGCGAAGCGCGGGGTCCTTCACGCAGACCGCGACGGCCGCGGGCCGCGCGCAGGCTCTCCCGTTTGCGGCGGCGGGCGAGATCAGAGCTGCACGGTCACCCGGCAGAGCGTCTCAGCGACACCCTCGATGCCCGCTCGGTGGGGCAGCTCCTGGAGCCAGCGCGTGGGGATCGCCTCCCGGCCGTTGTACGCGCCCGTCATGGCGCCCGCGATGGCTGCGCGAGTGTCGGTGTCACCGCCGGCGACGATGCTGGAGACGAGCGTCTCCTGCAGGTCAAAGGGAGTGCGCAGGAAGCAGTAGAACGCCGCCGGGACGGTCTCGAAGGCGGCTCCTCCAAGGGAGAGCGCCGGCAGTGCGGTCAGCGGAGGCTCCTCGGCCTCCAGCAGCCGCGCGCACTCCGATAGCCCATCACTCACCCGCGAGGGCTCGAGCTGATCGAGTATCTCCAGCAGGATCGTCTCGGTGTCAAGCTCTCCAGCGGCCGCCTTCGCGACCGTCCAGGCGACCGCATAGGCGCCGTCGATGGCCTCCTCGTTGCGGTGGGTGATGACCCCGCAGGCGCGCACATCGTCGCGCAGGGCCTCGAGTCGGCGGGCGTGGAGAAGCCCCACCGGAGCCACGCGCATCGCGACGCCGTTCCCGGCCGCGTACTCGCCCTTCTCTCCGGCCATCTCCCACGCGGCTCCCGACTGCAGCCGCTTCATCGCGTGGTATGTGGCTCGGCCGATCCCCCGGCCGCCCGCCTCAAACCACGCGAGGTAGCGGCGGGCGAGGTCCTCGCCGTTGACCTCACCGCACTCGGCGATTGACTGCGCGGTAGCGATCAACATCGACGTGTCGTCCGTCCAGTCGCTCATCGTCAGCGAGCCCGGCTGAAAGCGCCCATCGTAGTATGCCTCTGCAAGGTCGGTGCCCGAATATCCCTCGTGGGCGGCGCCGAGACAGTCGCCGCAGGCCGCGGCGAGCAGAGATCCTGTGAAGCGGGAGGTGGTTCCCGGCTGTGGATTGCTCATCGAAAGACTGATCACTCTCCCTGCGGCTGTTGGCACGGATTGCGAAGCGTCGCGGTGTCGGCGTGTCGAGCCTATCGCTTCACCTCGACGCCCAGTACTTCCTCCATCTGCTGCAGGCCGATCTCATGCGACTCCTCGTCCAGCGCCGCCACCTGATCGGCCCGGACGAACACGTTGAAGCCGTAGTTCACCGCATCGGCGGCGGTGTACATTACGCAGATGTTCGTGCAGACGCCGGTCAGCTCGATCTCAGTCACGTCGTTCTCAAGCAGTGCGAGGAGCAGTTGGCTCTGAAAGAACGCGCTGTAGCGGCGCTTGGCCAGGACATAATCCCCCTCCTCGGGCGCAAGCTCCTCGATGATCTGCGCGCCCTCCGCTCCCTCCACCGCGTGCGGCGGGAACTGCTCGAACTCCGGGTCGTCGGGGCGGTGCCGGTCGCACATGTAGATCACCGTATGACCGTACTGCCGCGCCTGGATGAGGCGCCGTGAGATCGGCTTGATGATCCTGTCCACCCGCTTGCCGCACTTGAGCGCTCCGTCATCCCGGACGAAGTCGTTGAGCATGTCAATGACGATCAAAGCTTCACTCACGAGATACCCTCCACATCAGTCAAACCAATCCACCGCGTTCGGATGTGCGCCCGTCCATGCGCGGACCTGCTGTCGGCAGCGAGACTTGATCGCCTCTACGCCGGGTAACTCGCCGACCACCTCGCCACCCTCGATCAGCGGTTGCAGCAGCGACCGGGCCCGCTCGCCGCAGGCGCACTGATCGGCCCGGCCGCGCCCCTCGGCGAACACCGTGCGCTCACCACAGCCCGGGCAGATGGCGACGTTCTTGACCCCCGAGAGCTTGCCGCGCTTGGTCATCGGCTCGCCCTCGATCTCCACGATGTCCATCGCCAGGTTCACCGGCGGAGCGCCGGACAGCGACGTCCCCACGCCGTAGCCCGCGGCGAACTCGTTGTACTTCGGGATAGAATACTCATCCATCCCGCCGCTGAGGAAGAGCTTCACGTGCTGATGGCCGCGCAGGTCCAGCTCCCAGCGGACTTCGCGCAGCAGGTCGGCCCAGTTGCCCCGGCGACTGCCGGGTGTGTCGATGCGGACCGCATCAAGACGCCTGCCGAGCGTCTCGGCGGCCTCAAGCGCCTCGAACTTCTCATCGCAGAGCGTGTCCACCAGCGCCACGCGCGGCACCGCATCGTCGATGACCTCATCGTACCAGCGTAGCGCGGTGGCGAGATCGCCCGCAACCAGGATCAGCGCATGCGGCATCGTCCCGGACGCCTCGATCCCGAGCATCTCGGCCGACTTCACCACCGCCACGCCATCGCAGCCGCCGAGATAGCATGAGCGATCGATCATCGGCGCGACTGCCGGGTGCGCGCGTCGGGCGCCGAAGCTGACGACGGTCCGGTCACCGGCGGCGATGCGTACCCGCGAGGCCCGGGTGGCGATCCCGGAGGCCTGGCAGAGCATCCCGAGCACGGCGGTCTCCATCTCCGCGAACTCAGCGTAGTCTCCGGAGATGCGCATGACCGGCTCGCGGCAGAGGAAGAGGCTGCCCTCAGGCGCGCTGTGCACCTCCACGGGGAAGCCCTCCAGCACCGCCGCTACCTCTTCGACCCCCGCCAACACGCCCCAGTTCCATCCATCCGGCAGGCTCGTGCAGTGGACCTCGGCGGTCACATGCTTCGACGTGCCCTTCCTCTGCAGTATCTCGCGGGTGCGTGTGAAGTACACATCGGTGACCTTGCGGTTGCGGATGTCCTCCAGCGACGCGGAGTAGAGCACGTTGGCACTCCTCACAGGGCGGCGCGAGGTACGCGAAAGTCAGGGCACACGGCAAACCGTCGCCGAAGTGTGCCGACGCCGGCGTTCCGGTCGTGTTGTTAGGTATCTTCGCCATCGCGGGTGCTTCTCCTCCCGCGGGGTCTGCACCGGGAGTTTCAGGAAGAGATAGCAGCAGCATCTGTATTGCAGCGCGCGGCTCCCGCCCTTTGACGACCCAGGCACCGCCGCCGCCCCGTGGGCCGAATGTCTCATGTGCGGGGGGGGGCGGGGTGGGGAGGGAGCGGCGATGTGCGAGGCGCGATGTGCCGCTCGTCGTCAGCGCACGGGGGAGCACTCGTGTTCCCGATACCCGTGGAGGGGCCGCTCCGGGTGCGAGGTGCGATGTGCCGCTCGTCGTCAGCGCACGGGGGAGCACTCGTGTTCCCGACACCCGTGGAGGGGCCGCTCCGGGTGCGAGGCGCGAAGCGTCCGCGCACGGGGGAGCACTCGCGTTCCCGACACCCGTGGAGGGGCCACTCCGGGTGCGAGGCGCGAAGCGTCCGCGCGAGGAGTGAGGCGCGCCCGCGCCTCAGGTTCCACCCCGGCCCGCTGAGAAAGCTCGCGACGGTGAAGGCGTGGGCCGGGGTGGAACCTCAGTTCGCAGGGCCGGGGTGGAACCTCAGGTCCCGCTCGCTGCGCTCACGGGACCTGACCGCGTTGCGCGGGGCGGCCCCTCCACGCTCGGGTTGGCGTTGCAGGGCGGGGGCAATGCCGCGGCGGGGACCCGCGCCCGCCGTGTCGTTATGTCGTCTGCCGTTGCTGTATGTCCAGTCGTCTGGAGGGGCCGGTCTCCGTCCCGGCCCGTGTCGTGCACTGTCGCTCAGAAGTCAGGAGGGGATCGGCCTGCCGTTGCGGTACGTCCAGTCGTCTGGAGGGGCCGGTCTCCGTCCCGGCCCGTGTCGTTCACTGTCGCTCAAAAGTCAGGAGGGGATCGGCGTGCCGAACGGCCGGACCGGTGAGATGACGTCTATCTCCCGGAGACCGGTCCCTCCAAACGGAACGGATGACGACAACGACGAACGACAGACGCACGCCTCGCTGCACACGAGACATCCGGCACACGGGGCCGATCCGGAGGTCGCCGCTGCCCGGCGTCCTCCCGCAGTAGAGCGCGAGGCAGTCTCTAACTGCTGACACGAGCCCTTCTCGCGATCGCGTGGGCCGGTACGCGAAGGCGGGCAGGCCGAGGGTCGGCCTGCCCGCGAAGTTCGTCGAGAAGCTGTCAGAGGCTCAGCGGTACTCGTACTGCCACTGAATGCCCAGCAGGTCCTCGCTGTTGTTGCCGGATGCGCCATCGACCATGCCGGTGCGGCTCCACTCGCCGTTGGTGTACTGGAAGGTGATGTAGCCGCTCTCGTAGACCTTGTGGCGGACACCCACCGTCCAGCCGTCGTAGCTCGCGCGGTTGTCGCGATCCACGCTGGCGTTGAACTCCTCATACCGGGCGAATGCGACGTTCTTGCCGTCCTGGAGGTCGTACATCCCCTGCAGGTACCAGCCGTCACGATCCGCGCCCATCATCCTGCCATCCACCCACTCGGCCTGCACGCCCCACGGGTCGGCGAACTTGCGGACGTAGATGTCCACGGCGCGGCGGGTCTCGTCGAGCTCCACGCCCTGCGCGTCGGTGCGCACGTAGCTGCCGTCAAACCACGATGCGCCGAACTGGCCCCAGTCGCGGTTGAACTTGAGGTCGAGAGAGATGTTCTTGTCTTCGTTCATGTCATCGGCGCGGAACTGACCGTTCCAGATGCCGAGGACGACGAGCGGCTCCTCCGGGCCCTCGGGGGCGCGCCGCAGCCAGACGCCGCGGTCGGACGCACCCGCGAACCAGAAGCCGGGGCCCGCCTCGAGGATCTTCGCGCGCTCGAAGGGCAGCCGCACCGAGGAGCCCTCCCACGCCTCAAGACCGAACCATGTCGGAACCTGGCCGGCCTGGATGCCGTAGCGCTCGTCGAAGCGGTAATCCACGAAGAGGTTGTAGATGTCCACGTTCGGGTCGCCAGGACCCACGCGGGCGAAGGTGATGATCCCGGTGGTGCGCGGATCGACGTCGCCCTTGATCGTGAAGAACGCGCGGCGCAGATCGAAGTTGCTGAACTCGTCGCGGTCGTCGTCTACGAAGCGGACCTGGAAGTACCCGAACATGCAGACCCGATCGGTCCAGCAGGTATCCTCCTCGAGGCCCTCCTGGGCGTAGACGGCGCCCAGCGACAGGAGCATGGTTGCGATGACCATGCAGATTACGAGACGTTTCATGGTGGTACCCTCCCTGACTGTGTGTGGGGCTGTGCACGTTAAATCCCCGGCTCGCCCCACCGGCAGCCCCCAATCAAAGCGGCGGTGCGAACGCTCAACCCATCCCATTGTGACTGTTCGACAAGCTTGACAGTATTTGGTTGCGGACGATCTCAGGGTTTTTCCGGATAGTGCCCCGGGGGAACTCACCAGCAGACCGATAGAAGGGCGCGCTCCGCGACCGGTCCCCACCTACGCCCTCGGGTGCGCGTCGTCGTAGATCCGCCGCAGATCCTCCGTCGAGACGTGCGTGTACACCTCGGTGGTCTGCAGATTCGCATGCCCCAGCATCTCCTGGATCGCCCGCAGGTCGGCCCCGCCGGACAGAAGGTGCGTGGCGAACGAGTGACGCAACGTGTGCGGCGAGGTGCCCTCCGGCAGACCGGCGAGGCGGACGTACGCCTTGAGCGTCGCCCAGAAACCGCCTCGGCTGAACGGGCGGCCGAGGCGCGTGAGGAAGATCGCGTCCTCGCCGGGGTGTCTGTCGAACGCCGGCCGGGCCTCGTCGAGATAGCGGCGCACCAGGTGCAGCGCCAGCGGCGCCACCGGCACGATCCGCTCCTTCGAGCCCTTCCCGACCGTCCGCACGAGGCCCTCCGAGAGGCTCAACTCGTGCATGCGCAGCGCCACCAGCTCCGACACGCGCAGTCCCGCGGCGTAGAGCACCGCGATCATCGCCGCATCGCGCAGCCCCTCGGGTTCCGACCGGTCGGGAGTCTCAAGCAGCCGCCGGCACTGGGCAACGGAGAGCACCTTCGGGAGGCGACGCGCGGGCTTCGGGAGATCAACGTCGGCCGCCGGGTCGGCCTGCGCGCGCTCCTCAAGCAGCAGGAAGCGATAGAGTCCGCGCACCGATGAGAGCTTGCGGGCCACGGTGGTGCGCGCCAGGCCGCGGTCGCGCTGCAGGAAGCTGATGAAGTCGATCACATCCTGCCGTGAGGCGTCGGTGTACGTCTCGACGCCGCGCCCGCGCAGGAAGTCGCCGAAGTCGCGCAGGTCGCCGCGGTACGCCTCGATGGTGTTCTCCGCGAGGTTGCGGTCTATGCGCAGGAAGTCCGCGAGATCCTCGAGTGTCTCACGCATCATCAGACGCCTCGGAGGCGGCGGCCGGAGTCTCACCCGCGTCGGCGGCCTCCGCCGCGGGTCGGTCATCGGGTGCCGGGGCAGCGGGCCGCACCGGAGCGGCCGCCGTCGCCGCCTGAAGCGCCTCGGCCTCCTCGGGCAGCAGCTCGCGATCTGTCTTCCCACCGCGAACCGCGCGGACGATGGTGCGCGAGCGGTTCAGGTCGTAGAGCGTCGTGATCAGAAAGCCCCCGTCGTGCGCATCGAGCACGCACAACGCGCAGGACAGCCCGCCGGAGACCTCGTCGCTGGCGTCGAAGCGGACGACACCGACGCGCTGCAGATGGCCCTTCGAGCGCTCGTGGAAGCGCTGGAGCGTCTCGTCGAGAGCGCGGGCGTGCTCGGATAGCGCCTCGATGCGCGCATGTGCGGCCTCGAGGTACTCCAGCAGCTCGCGAAGGGCCTCTTCGTCACGGCCGTCACGCAGCGCATCGGCCACCGAACGCGCGGTCGCCGACCGGACACGCATCGTGCCGACCTCGCGCCAGAGCAGATACAGCGCGACGCAAAGTGCGATGACCAGCGCGGAGAGAACGGCGACTGTGATCGTAAGCGCGGTTGTGCTCATGAGTGAGATCGATCACCCCGTGTGCGGCCTCAGTCCTCGCCCCGGAGCTTGCGGGCGGCGCGCCTGTCGAAGGTCATAACGACTCCCTTCGCGACCTCCAGATCGAAGGTCTCCTCGCGCACCCGGAGGACCTTTCCGTAGATCCCGCCCACCGTTACCACGCGATCGCCGGGGGCGAGGTTCTGGATGAGCTCCTTGTGCTCGGCCTGGCTCTTCTTCGTCGGCCGAATCACGACGAACCAGAAGATGGCCGTGACGGCCGCGAGCATCACAAGCCCGGGCAGCAGCGGCCGGATTGTCTCGAAATCCATCGCTATGCTCCTTCGGAGCCGTTAGTTGCAGGTCGGAAGCGACCGATCGCCGGTCGCAGGCTGAGCGAATCTGACCGCCCTACGCCATCATGTGGCGCGGGCATTCCCATCTGCCGCCGCCCCGGCGGCCACCCTCTCACGGCCGGACGATCGCCTTGATCACGCCGTCGCGGCGCTCGTGCACGAAGGTCATCGCCTCGGGCGTCTCATCGAGGCTGAAGTGGTGCGTGACCAGCGACGCGACATCCACCCGGCCGCTCTCCACCAGCGAGATCGCGGGCGGATAGCAGTTCGCGTAGCGGAAGAGGCCGCGAAGGTCGAGTTCGCGGTTGATCATCTCGTAAAGCGGGATCTGCGGGTGCTGCTCGGCGGGCATCCCGACGATCTGCGTGGTGCCACCGTTGCGCGTGACGCGCAGGGCCATCTGCAGCGCCGGGACCGCGCCCGCGCACTCGAAAGCCACGTCCACGCCCCGGCCACCGGTCAGCTCCATGATCGCCGCCTCGGTGTCAATCGCGGAGGCGTCGATGGTTTCCGTCGCGCCGAGCGTTCGTGCAAGCTCCAGCCGCCCGGCCTCGAGGTCGCTGACGATCGCGCGTGTCGCGCCCGCAGCGACGGCCGACTGCATCGTCAGCAGGCCGATCGGCCCCGCGCCCAGCACGGCCACCGAGTCGCCGGGCGTTACGCCGCCGCGGATCGCCGCCCACAGCCCGACCGCCAGCGGCTCGATCATCGCTCCCTCATCCATCGAGACCGCATCGGGGAGCTTGAAGAGGAAGTCGGACGGCCACGCGAGGTACTCGGCGAACGCGCCGTGCACCGGTGGCGCGGCGAGGAAGACCACGTCGCGGCAGACGTTGTACTGCCCCGACTTGCAGAACTCGCAGCGGCGGCAGGTGTATCCCGGCTCGATCGCGACGCGGTCACCGGGCTTCAGGCCGCAGGACTCGTCGAGCACCTCGACGACCTCCCCCGCAGCCTCGTGACCCATGATCGTCGGCTCGCTGAGCGGGTACTTGCCGATCACGCCGCGCTCGTGGAAGTGAACGTCGGAGCCGCAGACACCCACCGAGCGCACGCGCACCAGCACATCGCGCTCGCTGGAGATCTCCGGCATCGGCACCTCCTCAACGCGCATGTCGTGGACGGCGTGCAGCATCGCGGCCTTCATTATCTCGGACATGACACTCGCCTCTTCACTGCAGCGATCGCCAACTCTTGCGGGGCGCGCTGCCCGCCGAGCCTTCGGATTGAGCTTTCGGATGCTCGAAGCACGAGCAAGTCTACATCATCGGCGAACTGTAGTCATCCCGGTTGGACAGGCCCGTTCACCCCGTCCGCGGGCCTACGATCTCCCACACCTGCCGCGCCGTGTCGGCCATCGCGTGCATGTTCTCGCGCTTCGCCTCGCGCGGCACGCACTCGCCGGAGTTGAGGATGCAGCCGCCGCCCGCCATCAGCCGCACCTGCCGCCCCGCCTCAGCCGCCACCTCCGAGGCCGAGCGCTCCGTCAGCATCGCGATCGGGTCTACGTTGCCCATCAGCGCCTGGCGGCCGCGAAACGCCTCGATCGCGGCGCCGATCTCCAGGCCTGGCCCCACCGAGAGCACGTCCGGGTGCGTCTCCGACTGCAGCCGCAGCCCCTCCAGGGTCTCCTCGGAGTTGTGCAGGAAGACGAACGCGCCCGCGTCCTGAAACGCCTCCGTCACGCGGCGGCACGGCTCCAGCGCCCACTCGCGGTAGTGCTCCGGCGAGATCAGATGCATCGACGCGTTGCAGTCGCCCAGCCAGATCGCGTGGCATCCCGCCTCGATCTGCGCCAGCCCCCAGGTGATCGCCTGCTCCTCCGCGAACGCCAGCGCGTCGGCGAAAAGCTCCGGGTCGTCGAGCATCGTCAGCATCGCCGTCTGCATCCCGAAGATCAACGTGATCGCCGAGAAGGGCGCCGCGACGCGTCCGGTGATGCATTTGCTCTCCCCCACCTCCGAGCGCAGGCCGGACGCGGCGTCGAGCAGAAGCGGCATCCGGGCCGACCGCGGCGCGGGAACCTTTAGTGACCCGAGCGTCTCACGGTCGAAGGGGAGATAGTCGGCGGTGCAGGGGACGACGTTCTCGCCACCGTCGGCGAAGCCCCCGTCGGCCACGCCCACCCCGAGTGCCTCGAACTCGAGGGTGTCGTCAAGGTGCAGCCATGCCCAGTCCCACCCGAAGGCCTCCATTACCTCAAGCTGAACCGCGATGACCTGCTCGGGCGATTCAATGTACTCGCGGTACGTCAGACCGGCGTATTTCGCGTCGAACTCCTGGGAGAGACAGAACACCGGCAGCCTCTGCGGCGCGTGAAGCTCCGCCACGGCCCGGATGTCATCAACAATTGCCATCGGTCAGCCTCCGGAGGGTCGGGAACGGGCGCTCATCGGCCGCGCGGGGGCAGGCCGGGTATCAGTTCGCCATCACGGCCTCGATACCTTCGCTCACAGGCCGCGCCGAGCGGCGGAGAGACGCGAAGAGGGCCGGGCGAGTGTCTCCCGGCCCTCTTCGAGATCGTTGCGTCTTCGCGCTCAGCCTCGCGCCTTCTCCACTGCCTCACCCAGCGTCGCCATCAGCTCATCGAAGGGGTTGTTGAACTTCTCGATCCCTTCCTCGACGAGCTGCGCCGTCACCTGGTCGATCTCGATGCCGACCTCGGGCAGCCGTTCGAGCACCTCCGCGGCCTCGTCAAGGCCCTCTTCAAGCGTCTCGCGCGGCTCGCCGTGGTCGCGCCACGCTATCAGCGTCTCCATCGGCAGCGTGTTGACCGTCTCGGGCCCGATGAGCGCCTCGACGTACTTCACATCGCGGAACTTCGGGTTCTTCGTCGAGGTGGAGGCCCACAGCAGCCGCTGCACCCGCGCGCCCCGGTCCGCGAGCCTCCGCCAGCGCGAGCCGCCGAAGATCTCTTTGTACATCTGATACGCGGTCTTCGCCGAGGCGATCGCGACCTGCCCGTAGAGCCGATCCGCCAGTTCCGCCTCGCGGCCCTCGCCCTGCGCCATCTCATCCAGCACCCCATCGACCAGCACGTCGATTCGGCTGAGGAAGAAGCTCGCCACCGAGGTGATGCGGTAGACCGACTCACCGGCCGCCACGCGCCGCTCGATCCCCGAGATATACGCCTCCGCCACCTCGCGGTAGCGCGGCAGGCCGAAGAGCAGTGTGACGTTCACGCCGATGCCCTCGGAGATGAGCTGCTCGATTGCAGGCAAGCCCTCCTTCGTCGCCGGCACCTTGATGAGCACGTTCGGCCTATCGACCGCCTCCCAGAGTCGCCGCGCCTCCTCGATGGTGCCGTCGGTGTCCCGCGCCAGGTGCGGGTTGACCTCGAGGCTCACATGCCCGTGCTGACCGTCGGTGCCGTCCCACATCCGCCGCAGAAGGTCGGTCGCCCGCTGGATGTCCTCCACCGCCAGCGTCTCGTAGATCTCCTCGGCGCCCAGCCCCCTGCCGGCCAGTTCGGCGATGGCCTCGTCGTAATCATCGGTCCCGGCGATCGACTTCTCGAAGATGGCCGGGTTCGACGTAACGCCCCGCACCCCGTCGTTCTCAATCAGCCCCTGCAGCTCCCCCGACTCAATCAGCCCGCGGCCGAGCACGTCCAGCCAGACGCTCTGCCCGAAGTCCTGCAGCTTCGCTACCGGATTGTCACTCATCAGTGTCGCTCCCTGTCTCCAGTTGTCGCACCTTCTCAAGGCGCCGCTCGTAGCGCGGGAGTGCAAGGTATTCCGCGGCAAGAAACGCCCGCACCAGCTCCAGAGCGAGTGCGCTGCCCAGCACGCGCCCGCCGAGGCAGATCACGTTCATGTCGTCATCCTCGACGCCCTGTCGCGCCGAGAAGACCTCCGTGATAAGCGCGGCGCGCACACGCGCCACCTTGTTGGCGGCGAAACACGCGCCCACGCCACTGCCGCAGATGACGATGCCCCTGTCGATCTCGCCTGCCGCGACCGCCCTCGCCAGCGGGATCACGAAGTCGGGGTAGTCGTCCTGCGGGTCGAACTCGGTGGCCCCGAAATCCACCAGCTCATGTCCGCTGTCGGCCAGCGCGTCAAGCAGCGACTGCTTGAGCGCAAAGCCGCCATGATCCGCCGCCAGTCCGATGCGCATGAGTGCTCCCTCCGGGCCGTGATCATCACGCGCGCCCGTGGGGCATTTCGCCGGCGGGCGAGGTGGTCCTGCCTCCGGCCGCGGCTCTCCGCATGAAGAAGGTCGGACGCGTGGAACGTCCGACCTTGATGAGTGCTGGACCATGCCGCCTGTGCATGCGAAGCAGCCGGGCTCAGGAGCCGACAAGGTGTGGCGCGAACGGCTCGAGGTAGTAGCGCCAGGCGGGGTTCTTGACCGCGGCGGTGAAGACCGCGTAGCTCAGGTACGGGATGAACTTCGGTCGGCTCGGGCGCCGGATCAGGTGCAGGCCCGCCTCACGAGGCGTGCGGTTGCCCTTCTTGTTGTTGCAGTCGGCGCAACAGCCGACGAGATTCTCCCAGCTCGAGGTTCCCCCGCGATCGCGCGGGATCACATGGTCGATAGTCAGATTCTTGCTCCGGCGGCCGCAGTACTGGCAGGTGAAGCGATCGCGAGCGAGCAGGTTCTGCCGCGAGAGCTTCAGCTTGGGCATCGGCCGCTTGATCTGGTAGGCGAGCTTGACGACCGTTGGGAGCCTCATCTGGGTGCTCGGCGAGTGCAGCACCTTCGAGTCCTCCTCAACCACGATTGCCTTGCCCACGTACACCATCGAGACGGCCCGCTGCCAGCCGCAGACGCAGAGGGGCTCGTAGTTCTGATTGAGTATGAGAACCTGGCTGCTCATGCCCATTGTGTCTTCGCCGTCCTCTTTTTGATGATCCCGCCTTTCATCTGGTGTATGCGAAAAAGCCCGCTGCCGGAAGGCAGCGGGCATTGTACGCCGTCAGGACGACCTCGCGGTCAGTGGAGCGTGCGGCTGTATCCGGAAACCCGGAACAACCTGCACGAAGGCCCGCTGCCGTATGTAGAAGCTGTTGTCGAACAAAAGGCACGCTCCATGGCCGATGATTCACGACTAATGACGCCCCCGCGCGGAGTCGCGCGTGGACACGTGAATATGGTAGCAGAGCCCCGATGGGCTGTCAACCGACTCCGCGGCCGAAGCAGTCACGCCGCCGTCCCCGCGGTTCCGGCCCCGGCGTCAGTCTCTCGGCAGCCACATGTCCTTGGGCGCGAGTGTCTGGTTGCGCCGCATCGTCTTCACGTGGCCGTCCATGAACAGGACGCTGGCCATCTCGTTATGCCGCCACGCCGCACGGGCGTCGATGGTGTGATAGTGGATGCCGGCGTCATCGTAGTCGAAGTCAATCGCCGAGATCAGCTCAGCCGGCTCCCGCAGCTTCCCGATGCTGATCGGTGGCCAGATCGAAAGCTGGTTCATCGTGTGGCCGGGATAGCCCTCGTAGGCATGGACCTCGTAGTTCAACCCGTAGCCCTTGGGGTAGCCGCCGGAGTGAGCCGTCGCGACCGGCATGGACTGGCTCGGGCAGATGAAGATCTGATCGTTGTTGAGGTATGGGTACACAATCTGCGTCCAGCACACCATGTTGGGCATGGCTCCATAGCGCGCGGGCATGACCGTCCCGTCGTAGTCGTTCTGGTACATCTGGATGCCAAGCCCGATCTGGCGGAGATTGCTCTGACAGCTCGTCTGACGCGCCTTCTCGCGCGCTCGGGCGAAGACCGGGAAGAGTATCGCCGCGAGGATCGCGATCACGACCAGCAACTCTATGAGCGTGAACCCTCGGCGGGTCAACGACCCCACCTCCTGCGTTGACTGCGGGGATTGCGTACATGAGAGAACGACGGCGTCGCCCATCCTTCGTCATACAACACAACGAACAGGCGGCGCGGAGGGTTCCCGCCTGCCCGACAATCCGCCGGAAGCCAAGCGCGCTTACTCGCGCACCCGCAGAACCGCCGACGAAGCGGTCTCATCGCCCTGCATGGCCAGGTACAGATACGCCGGACGGCCATCGCGCAGCAGCACCTGCGGGCGCTCGAAGCGCCGGACCGGCTCGCCCTCGAAATACGCGTCGGTGGTGTCGTAGCCGAGCATCGGCTCCGACCAGTGCACGCCGTCCTCGCTGGTGATCAGCGCGCCCCCGTGCTTGCGGACGACGCCCTCGTTGTCATCGGCCATGAGCATGTAGAAGAGCCCGTCCTGCACCCAGACGTAAGCGTCCTCGACCTGCTTGCCCTCCGGGGAGTAGTCAACGATCGGGTTCTCCGGGTGCTTCTCATAGGGCCCCATGACATCATCGGCGATCGCGAGGCCCATCTTGCGCTTTTTGTCCGCGAGGTCCCACGACTTGTAATAGAGCCAGAACTGGCCGTTGGGGTGGTGCAGCATGGCCGGGTTGGTGGCCATCAGCCAGTCCCAGTCGCGGTACTGGCTGGGGCCCAGCAGCGGTGTCTCGAAGCGCTCCCAGGGGCCGTGGAGGTCATCGGCGACGGCGACGCCGATCTGCTGGGTGAAGGGTCGGCCGTCGCGGTTGCCGATATGGAAGAGGTAGTAGCGGCCGTCGAACTGGTGGATGGTGGGGTTGTGGACCATGCGGGCGTCCCAGTGGTGGCCGCCGCGGCCCTGCAGCGGCACGTCCACGACCTCGAACGGCCCCTCGGCGGAGTCGGCGACGGAGTGCATGATCTCCGAGTGTGTGGACCAGCCGCGGAAGCCGCTGCTTTTCGGCCAGCGGGCGGTGAATACGTGGACTTTCCCGTCCGGCCCGTCGATCGCCGATGAGCCCCAGACGTGCCAGTCGGGGAGCTGGAGGATGCGCCCGATGGGCTCAAGCCGCCGCGCGAAGTCGGATATCGGGGTGGTCATGGTGTGATCGTCTCCTTCGTCGCTGCTATCGTTCCGCGGTCCGTCGCGCTGGGACGGGCAGGGTCAGCGCTCCGGGCTGCGCCCGCCCCTCCTGAACGGCAACGGCGGGCCGGGCACGGGTCCCGGCCCTACAAACGGCGACGGCAAGCGGCGGGCCGGCAGGGCGCAGCGCTCCGGGCTGCGCCCGCCCCTCCTCCCAATCCTCGCCCTCCTCCCCCTACCGCCCCAGCACCCACGCCCGCGCGTCGCCGGGCGGGAGTTCCAGCGTCACGGTCTCCCCCGGCGTCGCCGACTCGCCGCTGAAGAACTCCACGCAGTGCGCGTAGCCCTCCGGCAGCGTCAGCGTCAGCGCGCGATCCGCGGCCGTGGTGTTCATCATCGCCACGATCATGGTGTCGCCGAGGCTGCGTGCGCCCGCCCAGTCCTGCTCGAACGGGACACCGTCCACCATCACGAACTCGCCCTCGGCGAACACGTCTTCATGCGCCGCCGCGAGCCGCGAGACCTCCGCGGACGCGTGCCATGAGCGGCCCTCGATCGGCGGGCGGTCGTAGACGAGTACGCCGCCGGTGCAGTCCATCAGCCGCCGCAGCATCACCGCGCGTGTCAGCGGCGTCACCGCCTCCGTCGAGTTGCGGTCGTAGGGTCGCATCAGCCGCCCGACCACCAGCGGGATGCCTCCCAGCGCCTCGTGCGTCGCGCTCAGCCGTTCCGGATTCCGCCCGTAGCCACAGGCCGCGACGTCGCAGGCCTCAAGCTCGCCGATCATCGCCCAGTCCACGCCGTAGCGCCACTTCGTGTCGGGGGAGTGGTAGCCGCTGTATATCTGCATCCGCACCGGCGGCTCTGCCGTGTGGCAGGCCTCCTTCATCTGCACCGCCACCAGCGCCATGCTGCGGTTCATGAACTCCGTCCACGCCCCGGCGTGGTCGCGCTCGATCGAATCCGCGTCCAGCGGCAGGTCGGCGGCGAGCCCCGCGCTCTCACGGAAGTCGTCGAGGCAGCGCGGACAGAAGCATGAGAGGTAGCTGGTCATCACGTTCGACTCGTAGTCCCAGTCCACCCAGTCGGGGCGGCGCTCGGCGATCATCTCCCGGAGCGTCTCCTGCATGAAGGGCCTCGCCTCATCGAGCAACGCTGAGGTGCAGACGTACCGCCCGCTCACCTCCCCGCCGCGGTCCACCAGCGCCATCTGCGGGTTCTCCTCCAGCCACGGGGCCATGTTGATGCTCCAGCTCTCGAAGTTGACCGAGAGCACGTTCTGCATGCCGTGCTCGTCGCCGAGTTCGGAGGTCTCGCGGTCGCCCGCGACGATGCTGGTGAAGCCCGCCGCGCGCGCCGTCTGCATCGTGAGCGCCTTCGTCTCGGCCCGGTTCATCGCCGAGAAGAAGCCGCCCCAGAGCTGCCAGACGAGCCGCTGGGGCTGTCTTCCCTCCAGCGGGGGCAGCGGCCGCACCGTGATCTGCCGACGCGCCTCGCGGGCGCTCCCGCCCAGCGCCTCGGCGGCGAAGTAGAGCGGGTAGTCGCGGTCTTCGGGCTGCGAGCCATCGCGCCACGCGAAGAATGGGTTGAACAGTTCGAGGATGCGGACGGTCTCGCGGTAGGGGACCGGCTGCTCGGTGGTCACAACGTAGTGCGTGTATGCCTCCCCGTCTATCTGCTCGGCGGCGACGCGCTCGATCGCGAACTTCGGCTGCTCCTCGCGCGTGCCGTAGTATCCGGTAACACCGACGAGTTCCAGCGGCTCGGGCAGCCAGAAGTGGCAGCGGTATCCCTCAAGCGTGTGCCCCGGCAGGCCCTTCGCGGCGACGGTGAAGTGCTGCGAGGTGCCCTGCGCGATGAACAGCGCGGGCTGCGAGTTCGGGAAGGTGTGCGTGTCCTCCCACAGCACCGTGAAGCGGAAGGCGCCGGGCCCCAGCGACTCGCCCGCGGCGACATCCCATGCGCGCGGGTCGAGCTCCGGCACCGAGGCGTCGACGACATCCGCGGGTGCGACGCGCCACGGATCGGCCCCGGTGATGACCAGGTCACCCGCCTCGACGCGCACCTGCGCCTCGCCCTCGAGTTCAAGGCCCAACGCATTGACGCCCTTCTGCAGGAAGACCGTCAGCGGCTCATCGGCGGACGCCGACTGCCCGGCGCCCATGCGCTCGCCGTTCACCCGCAGGCTCCACGGCGCGGCGGTCTGCAGCGCGACGGTGGCGGTGGAGGAGCGCACGCTGCGCTCGTACTCCGGCGAGATGACCAGAGGCGTGAGGGCCGCGCCATCAAGCAGCGCGTAGCGGAACTGCAGCCGCCCCTCGCTCTCAACCGGCAGCGGCGTCACAACCTCCGCATCGCCGTGGCCGAACGCCCACGCCCGCGCGGTCGCACCGTCTTCATCCACGGCGCTGCCCAGCAGCGCGCCGCGCTCCGAGCCCGCGAGCGCCGCGCGGATCTCGTTGCTGCCTGGCTGCAGCGGCTCGGGGACTGTCACGATCGCGCCGGGCGTGTCGGAGATGAGGTGGAGGTCGGCGAAGGCCGTCGGGTCGTGCAGGCCGGGCGCGCAGAGGTTCCAGGCGCTCGTCTCGTCGTCGGCCCTCTCGAGGCGGCCGGCGATGAAGCGCCAGGTGTCGCCCTCCGCGGGCGTGACGCCGAGGCTGCCGAGGCCGATGCGCGCCTCGACCGTCCAGTAGCCGTCACCGACCTCGGTCGCGACCTCGATCTCGGCGTCGAAGCTCTCATCGCGGGTGGTCCAGAGGCTCAGAGGGTCGCCGATGCGCGAGTCGTTGACCGCCCCGAGGGCGTTGATGAAGACGTCGAAGATCCCCTCGCCGGTGTCGAGCACGAGGAGGATCGAGTCATCCCGCCAGACCTGCCCGTCGCGCTGATCTACGTTCTGGATGAAGTCATGCAGGCGGTTCATCTCCGGCCGCAGCACCGGCTCCTCACCGCGGAACCACCAGTAGAGGTTCGCCTCATCCCACGCCAGCCGCATCTCCGACGCGTGCATCGCGGGGAGCTGCGTGTTGACCTGCGTGAAGCCCGTCAGCGCCACCGCGTTCTGCCAGCAGGGGTCATCGCCGAGGCCATCGAGAGCCGGCGGCTCCGGTGTCCGACCGGCGGCGAGCATCGGCGGGCCGGCAAGCGGAAGCTCGCGCGCCGCCTCAAGCTGCGCGGCAGATGGCTCGGCCTCGGTGGTGAGCACGACGTAGTCGAGGGCCGCGCGACCGACGGCCTCCCGGGAGCCGTGAAGCTGGATGCGGAAGCTCTCGCCGACCATCGCGGCGGTGAACGGCTCACCCCCGATCCACTGCCAGTCGCGGGTGTCCTCGCCGGCCAACCGCGCGACGCTCTGCGCGCCGCCTCCGGTGTCGGCGACCACCGACCAGTATGAGGCCGCGTCAGGCATGCGCGCGCGGCCGAAGACGTAGATCGGCTGCGTCGTGTGCGGCGTCGGGATGCCGGTGAGCAGCGCGTGATCGGTGCCGCTGACGACCATGCCGCCGGACGCGTTCTCGACGCGCTCGACATACCGTGGCAGCGCCGCGAGCGCCTCGGCCTCGATCCGCACGGGCGACACCGCCGCGTCGGTGGCGAACGGCACGGGCTCGGTGAAGACGTCCAGCGAGCGGACCTCCAGCGTCATCGGCGCGGCCTCGCGCGTGAGCAGCGCGATCGTCATGCGGTCGTCCGCCAGCGCCAGGGGCTTGGTCAGCTCCAGCGTCTGCCAGCGGTCGCTGAGGGGCGCGGTCCGGCGGCTGTAGAGCCAGCCGTTGCGCGAGTTCGCCATCAGCCAGACCTCGCCGCTGCCTCGGACCTCGGCGCGGATGGTGGCGCGGGTGCCGCCGACGAGCACCGGTGCGGTGACGATCCGCAGTCCCTCGAGGGTGCGCTCGCCGGGCGCCTCGGCGCGGACGATGGCCTCTCCGCCCTCCTCGATCGCGCGGACACGCACCGCGTCGTCGTCGTGGTATGTCTCGAAGCCGCCGTCGGGCGCGGTAAGATCGGCCTGCCACAGGGGCTCCTGCGCGAGGCCGCCCGCCGCGCAGAGCGTCAATACAAGAGCGATCGCCGCCGGCCTGATCACATCGTTCACTCCTCGTCGTGTCGCGTGCAGGAGGGAGTCCGGACGGATGGTGAGGCTGCCGACAACTGTTCGCGACGGCGGTGGCGAAGACCTGCCGCGGGACGCGGTCATCAAGAACGCAGACGGCCGCAGAGGCCCGGCAAGAGGGCCCTCTGCGGCCGAGATCATCTTCTGGTACCGGAGGCGGGATTCGAACCCGCACGAGGGGGTTGGCCCTCAGAGGATTTTAAGTCCCCGGCGTCTACCGTTCCGCCACTCCGGCTCATGGCAGCGACGACAGCGGCGACCGGCGACATGCTCCCGAGGAGATGGGCACGGTGCACGTCGCCACCGTTAAAAGAGATGGAGGCGGCAGCCGGAGTCGAACCGGCGAATAGCGGTTTTGCAGACCGCCGCCTTAGCCACTTGGCTATGCCGCCTCAGCATCTACGCCCGCCACCACTGCCCGGCGCGGGACACACATGTTGTCTACGGTTGAAAAAGGCGGGCCGGGCTTCTGCCGGGCCCGCCTCGGTGTGAACTATGGAGCGGGAGAAGGGATTCGAACCCTCAACCTTCTGCATGGCAAGCAGATGCTCTACCGTTGAGCTACTCCCGCATCAAAACCTGTATCAGTCCCGGCGGCGATCCGTCTGGAGCGGGAAACGGGATTCGAACCCGCGACCCTCAGCTTGGGAAGCTGATGCTCTACCAACTGAGCTATTCCCGCTCGCTCCCGCGACTTCCTGCCTCAGTCAGATATTTTGTCGCCCGACTCATTCCCTGATGGTGGGCGGTGCAGGATTTGAACCTGCGACTTCTTGCGTGTGAAGCAAGCGCTCTTCCCCTGAGCTAACCGCCCGAACGGCAGCAACGAAAGCAGCGAAAAGCGACAGGACAACGACAGCGACTTCCGAGTGACGCGCGCGGCGCCCTGCGGGCCGCCCCTTCGCAGCGGCAGCTTCCATCGCGCTGTCGCCGCCGTTACAGTATTTGGTGGTGCCGAGGGCGGGACTCGAACCCGCACAACCAATAAAGGTCACTAGCCCCTCAAGCTAGCGTGTCTGCCAGTTCCACCACCTCGGCTCAACCGCGTGCATTAAATCATACAGAAACCCGGCCCCGAAGTCAAGGCAGAATCCGGCGCGGGTGCGACCGAATAATGTAGGTGCGGCAACGACAGCCTCCCCCGCCCTCACACACAACGTTCGGGACATGAGTCCGCGTTCCGACCTCTCAAAGCCCTTTCGGGTCTCCGCTCACGGCTGTGTTCTCACCCTTCCCCGCCTGACGCATCTCGTGTATGCGTCCAGGGAGAGAGAGCCAGGCCGACGTGAGCCCCCGGCGCCAGCAACCTGCACAATACGGTCAGCCCCTCCGGCGCCGCGCCTGTCTGGGAGGCCTCCGGGCGTTGCGGGTCGAAAGTGACGCTCACCCAACCCTTTCTGTTCGCACCGGGAGCGAATGCCAATGACCGACCTCACCGTCCTCGCCGACATGGCCTGTGCGCACGCGGCGAAAGATGTCTACGACCTGTGGGTCCAGAGCCGCGCCCACCGCGACCGTGCACCGTCAACCCTTCTCGGATGGCAGAACTCCGCCGGTGGCAACCTGACGTTCTGCCTCGACCACGCCGGCAACCTGCACTCAGTTGCAGTCCCGTGGACGCCGCGAGAGGCCGACGAACGGCGGTCCGTCGCCGAATCCGGCGGCGTCACGCTACGCGCCGCGCACGGCCTGGGGATCGGCGGCGATGACGCGAACTTCGGGGTCCGCGTGCATTTCGACGGCCGGGCGACTGAGTTCTCAGTGCCGGGCGCCTCGCTGCTCTTCCCCTGCGTGGCCTTCGACGAGACCGGCGCGCCTCACGCGCTGATGATTCGTACCGAGGACGTCGAGAACGCGGACGGCGTGATCGACCAGCACAACTTCCTGATGGCCGTCCGCCACGACGGCAACCACTGGACTATCGAGGAGATCGCCGACCTGAAGTACGGGCTGCTGCCGAAAGCCGGCGTCTGGGGCTACCCCGGCAGGCGCAGGCACCCCTATCTGGTGCGCGATGACCGCGGCGGCCTGTGGGCGATGTGGGAGCGCAAGGAGCCGCATGACGGCAACACCCGCACCTGCCACGGTGTGCTGGTCGGGCGTCGCTTCAGCGGCGGGAGGTGGGGTGAGCCGGTCCGCATCATCGAGGAGCGCTTCATGGACTACGCGCCCGATGAGCGCGGCGTCATCGGCGGCGAGTTGCTCGTCGCCGCCCAGCGCGCGGTGCCCATCACAGAGCGCGGTCGCGGCGAGGTGGTGCTGCTGCGCGCGCCCGTCGATGATCGCCCGGAGCAGCCCGAGGACACCGGCTGGGAGGGCTGGACACAGGTCGATCTGCCGCGCAGGGAGTACTTCGCACCGGAGGATCGCGAACTGACGGTTGACGGAGAGAGCTACCGGCTTCTGCTGGGAGACCCGCACACACACACCGGTCTCTCCGAGGACGCGGAGGGCGACCTCATCGAGATGCTGGGCTACGCGCGGGATAAGGCGAAGCTGGACTTCGTGGCGATCACGGACAACGACTACATCTACGGCGGCCGGCTCTCCGATGGCGACTGGCGCGAGACGATGCGGCAGGCGCAGGCGTGGTCGCGCGATGGTGAGTTCATCGTGGTGCCCGCGTATGAGTGGACGCAGGCACAGTGGGGCGCGGTCATCCCGCAGCACCGCTCGGTGCTCTTCGAGCGCTACGATGAGCCGATGCTGCGCTGGGCCGACGCGGGTATCGGCCAGGGCGACGACGCCTTCGACGCGCTCATCGCGTGGGTCGAGACGACCAGCGGGGTGCTCAACACGCAGCACCGGCGGTTCGCGCTCTCCCGCAGCGAGCGCGAGGGCAACATGGAAGTGGTCTGCGGCTGGGGGGACTACATCCATCAGAGCGATTGCTTCCACGAGCACCTCAACGCCGGCTTCCGCGTCGGCTTCGTCGGGACATCAGACGGCCACCGCCGGACGCCGGGGCTCGGAGGTGGGCTGACCGGCCTGTGGGTGCGGGACTTCACGCTCCCGGGGATCATCGACGCGATGCGCGAGCATCGCTGCTACGCGACCGCCGGAGCGCGTATCGGCCTGAGGTTCTGGCTCAACGACGCCTTCATGGGTGAGAGCACCGCGGAGGCGGAGTCGTACGCCGCGCGCGTCGTGGTCGAAGCGCCGCGCGAGGTCGAGACGTTGGAGATCATCGGCGACGGCGAGGTGGTGGCGACGCTGCGCGACCTGCCCGCGCGGTTCGACGAGGCGATCGAGGGACTGCCGGGGTGCGGGTGGTACTACGCGAAGGTGACGATGCCGGGCGGCTTTCCGGAGTACCCGTCGAACATAGCGCCCGCGGAGGGGCCGTGGGCGTGGAGTTCGCCGGTGTGGGTGACGGCGTGAGTAGTCGTCGTGGTAAGCTACGGCTGCAGGGAGAGGTATGAATATGCTGCTGAAGATCAGTTGGGACGATATTGCGGACGCACTCGAGATCGACACCGCTGAGTTTCCTAAGTACGCAAGTCCATTGCTGAATCTCGCAAACCAATACGCGCAAGCAACGAGGCCGCGTGTCGTCGGGCAGATGAGTGAGTTGATCGAGGAGTTCCCCGGCGATTGCGTCGAGGGATGGGAAGACTGGTACGGACAGCAGATGCCAGACGCGATGGACGAAGCCGTGGACAGGATTGAAGAGAAGATCAGGGCGTTCCGGGATGTCTTAGAGCAGATAGACCGAGAGATGATCGCCCGATGGGTGCGAGACCTGGTGATATGCAAGACCTATCAGGGCATGAGGTTCCAGGCAGCGGTGTTGAAGCACGTCGCATCTGAGACGAAGAATGAATGGACCAGGGCGACGCCTGAGGAAGAGGCAATGGGTATTGACGGGCGTGTCGGATCCACAGCGGTCTCAATCAAGCCGGAGACCTACGAGGCGATGAAGCAGTTGCGGGAGGGAATCGGTGCGACCATGATCGTCTACAGGAAGACCCGCAGGCATCTCGAAGTGGAGTTTGATCCGGATGAGTTCAACTGACCTCAGGCATGGACCGGTGCTTGCTCTGACTTTCGGATGAACTCGACGTCTGTCTCTACCTCGCCAAAGAGCGTCGGTTGGTCTACCCCGAGCTTCTCGCGGATCAGGTCCTCGAACTCCGCGTTGATCTCATAGCCAACGGAGTTACGCCCCTCCGTGGCTGAAGCAAGAGCCGTAGTGCCACTACCCATGAACGGATCCAGTACCGTCTCCCCGTGGAAAGTGTACATCTTCACCAACCGGCGAGGTACTTCGATCGGAAACATGGCGATATGTTCATCCTGGCGCACCGGCGGGATGTCATTCCACAATCCACGGAACCACTCGGTCCGCTCCTGCTTTGTCAGCCGACTCTTCTCCTTCGTCTCCGCGTCCGGTCGCGGCCAGTCCCCCTGCTTGCGGAAGAGTAGAATGTACTCGTGCTCGTAAGTCACGTGACCGTCCTTAGGATGGTACATCGAACCCATCAACGAGCAACCGCCAGTGGTGTTGGTGGTGGAAATCTTGTGCCAGATGATGTTGCCCATGAAGTCGAAGCCGATCTCGCGCCCGATAACCGACAGGTCCGCGGGGATTGGCTGAACGCGGTAGCGCCCGTGCTCGCTGGCGCGGAGATACTGATCGCCGATGTTGATGGCCATCCGACAACCGGGGTGCAGTACGCGATGACATTCCGCAATCACATTGCCGAGGGCGCTGAGGTACTCCTCGTACGTCTGATCGTGACCTATCTGATCCTCGTGCCCATAGTCCTTGATACACCAGTAGGGAGGCGAGGTGACCACAAGGTGCACGCTCTCGTCGTCAACGGCATCCATGCGCTGTGCGTCGCCGAAGATGATCTTATGTGTAGTCATGCTTGGGTATTCGTCACCTGCAAACCCGCCTCCTTCTGCGCTCCCAACCACCGCCAGGCGTTGCCACCGCAGCGGCGCTGGGGTATAATCGTAGCACTCTGATAGCACTCTCGTGAGGCTCCGCGAAGGGACCGACTGACAGAATGCCTGACGCCGGACGCGTTGTGATCATCGGATGGGACTGCGCACCGCCGCAGCTTGTGCTCGACCAGTGGCTCGATCAGATGCCGAACCTCAGGGCGATCGTGGAGGGCGGAGCCGCCGGGCGTCTGCGCAGCTCCGACCCGCCGATCACCGTGCCCGCGTGGACCTGCATGATGACCTCCGTCAACCCCGGACAGCTCGGATTCTACGGCTTCCGCAACCGCCGTCCGGGGGAGTATGACGGAAAGTGGATCGCCAACAACTCCGCAGTCAGGTTTCCCCGCGCGTGGGACATTCTCGGTGACGCCGGAAAGCGCGTGTGCATGATCAACGTGCCGCAGACCTACCCTGTCACGCCCGTCAACGGCATCCTCATCTCAAGCTTCCTCACGCCCGACACAAGTTGCGAGTACACCTACCCGGCGGGGCTCGGGAAGCAGCTTGACGCCATCGCCGACGGGTATATGATTGACGTGGACGGCTTCCGCACCGAGGACAAGCAGTGGCTGCTCGATGAGATCTATCGGATGACCGACAAGCGCTTCCGCGTCTCGAAGGCGCTGATGCAAGTGGACGAGTGGGACTTCTTCATGATGGTGGAGATGGGACCCGACCGCATCGAGCACGGCTTCTGGAAGTACTGCGACCCGCAGCACCCGAAGTATGAGCCGGGCAACGAGTTCGAGAGCGCGCTGCTCGACTACTACGTGCACCTCGACGAGCAGCTCGGGGAGTTCGTCGCGCTCGCGGGCGATGACGCGGCGGTCTTCGTGGTGAGCGACCACGGCGGCAAGGCGATGAAGGGTTCCTTCGCCATCAACGACTGGCTGATCGCCGAGGGCCTGCTCACGCTCAGGCAGCCGGTCAACGAGATCACGCGCTTTTCGGCGGAGATCGTGGACTGGGAGCGCACGACCGCGTGGGCGTGGGGGGGGTACTACGGGCGGCTCTTCATCAATGTGAAGGGGCGCGAGCCGCAGGGGATCGTGGCGGCGTCGGAGTATGAGAGCGTGCGCGACGACCTGATCGCGCGGATCGAGGCGATCGTCGATCACGAGGGACGAACGATGGACAGCCGGGCACTGCGCCCGCAGGACATCTACACCGGGCCACACGTGGACGAAGCGCCCGACCTGATGATCTACCTCGATGACCTGAACTGGCGGCTCGGACAGGACGTCGGCAATGACGAGTTGCACACCTTTGACACGGAGATCGGCCCGGACGACTCGGTGCACGACTTCCACGGGATGATCGCCGCGCGGCTGCCGGGCGAGCGGCAACTTTCGCTCGACGGCCCCGCGCACCTGATGGACGTCGCGCCGACGGTGCTGGAGATCCTCGGCGAGCCGATCCCGGCGCACATGGAGGGCAGGAGCCTGCTCTGAGGGCCAGGCGCGGCCGGACGGGCGGGCGGCGATGATGCGACGCAGACACGGACGCGGACGAGGAATGCGCGGGCTGCCGCGCTTCGGTGGCTTCAACCCGCTGAAGCTGCTCGCGATCGTGGGCGGCGTGGTGGTCGGCGGCGCGGTCGCCGTCGCGATGGTGAGCCTGCTGGTGGTTGTGCTGACGCTCATCGGAGTGGCGACGGCCGGGCTGAGCTGGCTGCTGACCTACGGCTGGATCATCGCCGCGTGGCTGATCTACCGCGCCATCCGCTCCCGCCAGGCGCCGAAGGAGTACGCGACCGGGTACGTCCACGACCTCGGGGCGCAGGGCGACGAGGAGCGGCGGCGGGAGGCGGAGTACCGCCGACGCGTGGAGGAGCTGAGCAGGCACGCGACCGCCCCGCGCCCGGATATCCGCCCGAAGCGCGAGACCGGCCGCGAGGCGGGCACGGTGATCCTTGCGGTCCTCGCGGGGTTGGCGCTTGCATCGGGCGCGAACGTCGCGCTCGGAGGGCTCAACCTTTCACCGATGGCCGGGCGCTTTCTGCCGATGCTGACGGGGGCGGGCGTCGGCGTCGGCGTCTACGCCGCGCTCAAGCGCTGGGTGATGCCGCCGCTCGACGACGAGCAGCCGCCCGCAAAGCAGGTGCGCGGGCAGATCGCACGAATCCGCCGCAAGTCCCGCGAACTGAGCCGGGAAGCGGAGCGCGCCGGCGGCGTCTTCAGCGGCCTCGACACTCAGGCCGAGCGGCTGGCGTCGGAGGCGTCTGAGCTGGCGGATCGACTCTTCGACCTGCGCCGGGTTGCAGGCGACGCACGGAAGGCGCTCGGCAACCCCACGCGCCCCGCACACGCCTCCACGGCCTCCGACGCCCCGCAGCGGCTCGATGAGCTGCTGGCGCGCAACCGGGCCGCACAACACCAGTGCCTCGCGCAGATAGAGCGGATCGAGGACCTGCTCGACGTCGCGCGGCTGGAGATCGCCTGCCCCGATCAGGGCGCTCCGGCTGACGCGGCTCGCGAGGAGCTGGTCCGGGAGGTTGAGACGGAGTTGGAGGCCGCGCGCCGGGCGCTGGCGGAGGTGCAGCGGCAAAGTCAGACGATCTGAGGACCGCGCAGGACAGCGGCGTTCCGCGCGACCCGCGCTCCGCCCACCCTTCGCATCCATCTGGCTGTGCGGAGGACTTCCACCTCCTGACCGTCGAACATGCCCGGCACACAATCAGAGGCCGCTCCCGTCTTCGGGAGCGGCCTCGTTCATCCAGGTTCGTGAGCGGGCGTCAGGAGATGTATCCCAGCCCGCGGAGTCGGTCCTCGATCTTCTCGTTGGCGCCCGAGTCCTCAAGCCGGTCGATCTCTCGCTCCAGGATCGCCCTCGCGAAGTCCTCACCGCTCTCATGCCCGGCGGCGGGCGCGTACTTCTCAAGCTGCGCCATCAGCTCATCGCTGATGGTCAGAGTCGTCTCTCCCATCATGATCCTCCGTCCGATGACCGGCGCCTTTCAGCGCCCCTTGGCCTTCTTGAACTGATCCGTGCCGGCCCACCAGCGCAGCAGTTGGATGCGGTAGGCGGCGTACTGCCTGTCCGTCCACGGGTCGCGCGCAAGCGGGATCGACGCGAGCTGGCCCGGTGGCACGTCGGCGAACTCCTTGAGCAGGTCCTCGGGCGTCGCGGTCATCCCGTCGCCCTGCTCGGCAACCAACGCCGCGATTGCGCGCAGCGACGAGCTGATGTTGCCGCAGGCCAGCAGACCGGCCCGGTCGGCCGAGAGCACGGCCCGCAGCTCGTAGGCGTGGCACAGCTTGCGGATCCGCGCGACCTCTTCGCGAGGCATCCGCTCATCCCAGCCGACGGCGAACTCGCCGGCGTTGTGCAGAACGCGTTCCCGCAGCTCGCAATCAAGCTCGCGCTCGGCGATCACCTGGCAGCCCCAGCAGACCTGCGCGTTGTCATTGAGCAGGCCGTGGATGCCCATCCCCAGCGCGAAGAGCACCTCCTGGTTGCCGAGCGCATAGCGCTGCGATTCGCTGAGCACCAGGGTGGGGTTCTTCAGCGGCAGGGGGATCGGACACTTCGCGTGTCCGGGCGCCACGAGGATCGTGGGGATCAGCGCATGCAGATCGGCGGCGGCCGCCGGCCCAAGCTCCCCGAGCATCTTCCACCCCATGTCCTCGGGGGCACGCGACTCGCCGAGAAGATGCGACCAGCCCTGCGGATCCGCCCAGAACAGCTCGCAGCCATCCATGACATCGCGGAATGCAGGATTCTGCTCGACCTGCAGGCGGAACTCGGCGTCCTGCTCGTGGTCCCACGGGAGTGGCTCGTAGTCCGAAGCGTCCTCATCGTCAAGGAAGAGGTCGTCATCGTCGGCCGACGCAGCCTGGAAGGGTGCGCCTGCCGCCTGCTCCTGCTCGACCAGCTCGTCTTCGTCTTCGTCTTCGTCCTCGTCCTCAAAGTCATCGAGGTCTGACATGTCTACGCCCTTTCCCGCTGCGACGAACGGATCCGGTGGCGCGTTGCGCAGCCGCTCGAGCCTGTCGGCGGTGACAGGGTCTATTTCACGCAGTCCCTGCCACAAGTCTGCGTTGTCCGGCTCGATCCGAAGCATCTCTTCGTACTGCGAGATCGCCAGCCGATCCTGGCCGGTCCTCGCGTAGTAGTCCGCCAGCCACTTGCGCGGCTCCACGAAGTCGGGATCGAGCTCAAGCACCTCCTTCATCGACTCGACTCCCTGCTCGGGATGCCGCCCCTCGAAGAGGCGAAGCGCATCCTTCATCTTGATACGTGCCGCCTTGCGCTGCGGTGTGTCGGGTGCCCGAGGCTCCTGGTCCTGACTCATCGCTACCCCTCCTGCACAATCTGACAACATGTAGCTTGATCACGCCGGGGCTGATGGAAGAGGTCGTGCGGGATGTCAAAGTCCTGGATGAGTGACGGACATGTACGAGCGTACTGTGTCATTTCCCCGCCTGCCGGTCGAGTCCTCCTTCGCCGGATGAGAAACGCACGATCAGTCCGCCATCGCCCTCAGTGACTGCACGTAGGGCGCCCGCGCCACGCCCTTCTCAGTGACGATCGCGTCCACGAGATCGTGGGGCGTCACGTCGAACGCGGGGGCGTAGATCGCGATGTCCGGGCAGATCGGCTCCCGCGCGCGATGCGCGAGCATCGAGACCTCATCGTGGCTGCGTTCCTCGATGGGGATCAGGTCGCCGGAGGCAAGGTCGTAGTCGATCGTTGAGACCGGAGCGGCGACGTAGAAGGGGATCTCATGCCGGTCAGCAAGCACCGCCACGGTATACGTGCCGATCTTGTTGGCCACGTCGCCGTTGGCCGCGATGCGGTCGGAGCCGACCACCACACAGTCCACCCTGCCCTGACCCATCACGTAGCCGGCCATGTTGTCGGTGATCAGCGTGGCGTCGATCCCCTCCGCGCACAGCTCCCACGCAGTCAGTCGGGCCCCCTGAAGCAGCGGCCGGGTCTCATCCACCCACACATGCACGCCTCGCCCGGCCTCGTGGGCCGCCCGGATTACCCCCAGCGCCGTCCCGTAGCCCGCCGTCGCCAGCGCGCCCGCGTTGCAGTGTGTGAGGATGTTCGCGCCCTCGGGGATCAGCTCCAGCGCGTTTCGGCCGATTGCCATGCAGCGCTGAAGATCGTCCTCGACGATCTCCTCCGCGCGCTCCAGCAGCGCCGCACGGAGCGCCTCGGCCCCCTCACTCTCATGCTCGCGGATCACCGCGTCCATCTGGCCGAGCGCCCAGAAGAGATTCACTGCGGTCGGTCGGGTGGCCGCGAGGCGCTCCCGGGCGACACGCAGATCGTCTTTGAGCGTCCCGACGTCGCTCGCCTTCGAGGTGTGCGCCGCCAGTGCGATCCCCAGCGCGGCGGTGCAGCCGATCGCCGGTGCGCCACGCACGCTGAGCCGCTCGATCGCCTGCGCCACGCACTCGACGTCGCGGCAGTCGAGCATCACCAACTCGCCGGGCAGCCTGGTCTGATCGATCATGCGCACGGCCGGACCGTCATCATCAGCCCACGTCACCGTGGGCGGGACTTTCTGCTGCATGCTTGCGCCCTCCACTTCCGCTGCAGATCCGGACTCTCCGCCGTCGTCTGCAGTATTCGCGGATCGAAGCATCCTTCCCTTGCGGACAGGTCCCCGGGCGGGTGAGCGCGAAGATAACGCACATGAGCGAATCACAGATCGGCAACACGGTGCTCGACCGCCCGCTCCTGCTTGTAACCTGCCCGCGCGGCTGGGAGGCGGAGGCGCGGCAGGAGCTGCGCCGACTGCTGCCTGGCGCGCGCGTCGAGTCGCTTTACATCGGTGGCAACATCGTGGCCCGTCCGGCGGGGCCGCCCGGCGAGGCGCTCGACGCGATCAGAGAAGCGGACACCTACGTCATCGCGCACGTGACTCCGGTCACGCTGCGGATGCAGATCGGTCCGGGCCGGGAGTGGCTCGATGCGATGCAGAGCGCGGCGGCACAGCTTCCTCCGCCCGCCCCCGACCTCCGCTTCATGGTGGACGTGGATCGCCGCGGTCGGCATGACTTCGACTCGACGGACGTCGCACTGGCGGTCGCCGACGCGTTCGTCCATGACGGCAGGCCGCCGGTTGACCTCGAAGATCCGCAGCAGGTGCTGTCGGTGGAGATCTTCCAGGACCTGTGCTTCATGGGGATGAACCCCGCCGGTGACCTGCTGCGCAAGAAGCTCCGGCGGATGCGGTGCTGGCCGCCCGGCGAGCGCCCCGTCAGCCGCGCGGAGCTGAAGCTGCGGGAGGCCATCGAGCAGTTCGACCTGCGCCTGCCCGAGGACGGTCGCGCGCTCGACCTCGGCGCGGCCCCGGGGGGGTGGACGCGGGTGCTGGCAGGACACGTGGCGGAGGTGGTCGCGGTGGACCCCGGGGACCTCGATGAGCGGGTGACCGGGCTGGAGAACGTCACACACCTGCGCTGCCGCACCGAGGAGCTGGACCCCGACGAGATCGGCCGCTTCGGCGTACTGACCAACGACATGAACCTCGACCCGGCGCAGTCGGCGGAGCTTATGTGCGAGATGGCGAGGCTGCTCGAGCCCGGCGCGCTCGCGGTGATGACGATCAAGTTCGTCACGCGCCGCCGCGAGCGGCACATCAGTGAGGCCACCGGCATCCTCGGCCGCTGCTACGACGACGTTCGGATCGCGCAGATGCCGCACAACGCGAAGGAGACCACGGTGATCATGCGCCGTCGCGATGATGCCTCAGCCGGCGTCGTCCGGTGATCTGCCCTGAGGAGCACGCGCGGCGCCTGCTGAGAGCGCCTTGTGCCGGATACGACTCAGCGCGTCCTCGCTCCCGCACACCACCAGCGAGCTTGTGTCGTGGAACTGCAGGCGCAGTCGGACCCACGCCTCCGGGAGCCCGCTGACCCTCGCGGGCTCAAGCGCCCCCACGGTCATGTGGTCCCAGTGGAAGTAGTAGTAAAGGTCGCCCATCGCGGTCGAATGCTCGCCGGTGATTCGCAGGTAGTTCTCATCGAGTTCGAGCAGGCTGACGGTTGGCCGGCCGTCGGCGAGGATCGTGTCCAGCGACTGCGCCGGGCGCGAGGGCGTCGGACCGTCGGCGTGGAGGATCAGCGCGCGCATCTCACGCACGCGCTCCTCGAGATAACGCCGCCGCGGGTCCATGAAGTCGATGCTCGTGGCCGCGTCCATCTGGATGCACAGGGTTCGCCCATCCCTGAGCGCGAGTTCGTGCAGCACACACCGCCGCAGGTGCCCGCCCGGGGTCGGCCCCCGGTCGAGCGCTGAGGCGATCTCATCGTGTTCGAGACTGACCTTCGGCTCGACGTCCTGCTCCGGCTCATGGATCAGAAGTCGCTGGTTCGTCAGCGTCAGCCCGACCGAGCGCGCGCAGATCATCGCACCATCGTCGCTGAGGTCCACGATCTCGGCGGGGAATGTCCCCACGATCTGCTCGCCCGGACGCATGTGCTCCAGCAGCCGGCGCCGCCGTCGAAGCGCCGTCACCACCACGGCCACCGAGACCGCGAAGCCGCCGGCGGCAAGTGTGATCGAGCCGGCCGCGAGCGCCTGCCTGCGCGGCGTGCCGGCGTAGGGGCCCAGCAGCGAGTTGAGCGCCAGCCAGACGAGCAGAAGCGCCGCCCCCGCGAACGCCAGCGCGGTCGCAAGCACCGTGCCCCGGCGGCACCGGCTTCGCGCCCGGCCGATCCTCATTCGCCGTCCCCTCCGCCGGTGGCGCGCCGCCCCGTCTCCGTCATCTGCGCCACCTCGTCCGGGCTCAGCGCGTGCGGCTCATTGCCCACCACCGACGCCATCAACGCGCCGCAGGCGTTGCCGCGCGCAACGCACTCGGCCAGCGGCAGGCCCGCGAGCAGCCCGTCGATGAAGCCCGCGTTGAAGGCGTCCCCGCAGCAGGTAGTGTCCGCGACATCCACCGCGAACCCCGGAACGTGCACCGTCTCGTTGTTCTCGCAGGCGAGCGCGCCGTCAGGCCCCATCTTCAGCGCGACGACCTCCGTCATCGCGCACAGCGCCTCGAACGCCGCGTCGATCGTGGATGTTCCGGTGATCGCCTGCGCCTCGGCCTCGTTGGGCAGGAAGATGTCCATCTGCGGGAGCAGGCGCAGCAGTCCGCTGTCCCAGCTCTCCTCCGGGTCGAAGCCGGTGTCCAGCGAGACGGTCGCGCCGGCCTGATGCGCCGCCGCTGCAAGCTCCGCGCAGCCCGGCTGCAGCTTCGTCTGCAGAAAGTAACTCGCGATATGCAGATGCCGCGAGCGACCGGGCAGCCCCGCGGGCACGTCCGCCGCCCGCAGCGAGTCGATCGTCCCCACGTAGGTGACGAACGCCCGGTCGCGCGCGCCCGACAGCGACACGGTGATCCCCGTCACCAGCTCCGGGTCGCGGCGGACGTAGTCGGTCGTCACACCCCATTCCTGCAGCTTCCCGCGCAGGAAGTCGCCGAATTCGTCGCGACCGACCTTCGCGACGAACGCGACGCGCAGCCCAAGCCGCGCACAGCAGACGGCGAAGTTCGCCGCCGAGCCGCCCAGCCGCCGGGCCAGCCCCGTCGCCAGCACCTCCTCGCCGAAATCCGGCAACCTCGGCAGGCCGGAGAGGATCAGATCGATGTTCAGGTCGCCCACGACCAGCACGTCGAAGTCGCGGCCGTCGTCCCACGCGGGTCCTCGCAACGCAGATCACATCCGATGCGTTCGTGTCGATGATGCCTCACAGGAGACTTCCACGCCGGCGTACCCGCAACCTTCGTGCCGGGCAGGAGCCCGCCGCCGCACCTCGAATCACTGCATTGACCACGCTCAGTCAATGCAGGGAGCGACACCGATGCCGCGCGACTGCAGAATCTGCCGCTGGTACAACGAGACGTCCGCGATCAAGCGCGCCTCCGACGCCGGGTTGATCGAGCGCAGGTGGGTCGAGCAGTACTGCCTGAGGGGTGGCGAGGGCTGCGTGCGCAAGCGCCGCTTTGAGCAGGAGGGCGTCGTCTCGCCCGACTACGTACTCCCCGACGGCTCGGAGAGCAGCGCGATCAAACGCCGGATGCTCTGACCTCCGGTCAACCCCCGCGGCGCTCGGACAGCTCCACGAGGAGGTCGAGCTTACTCAGATCGGTGTCGAGCGTCAGCGGACTGCCCGCGCTCGTCGCCAGCAGCGGCCCTGCCGCGTCGAACTGCGCCTCCACCGCCCTGCGCAGCGACTCCTCGCCGGCATCGCGGACATGCACTGCGTCGATGTTGCCGAGCAGCGGCCGATCCGCGCCGACCGTGCGGCGCACCGAACCGAGGTCCACCTCGAACGCCTTCTTGCTCTCCTCGAACGCCACCGCGTCCGCGGGAAGCGCCGCGAGGTGTTCGAGGCGCCGGTCGATCGCGCCGCAGTAGTAGTACACCGTCCGCAGCCCGCGCTCGCGAGCGTGCTCGAGCAACGCCGCCGCACCGGGGTGGCTGAAGCGCAGATAGTCCGCCTCGGAGATCAGGTCCGAACTGCTGAGCGTCTCCTCCACGAAGACGCACTCCACGCCCGCCTCGGCGTAAACGTCGAGCCTCAGC
>JBMNNW010000154.1:0-9095 GCA_050942735.1 Armatimonadota bacterium | reverse complement strand
AGGTCGGAGCGGGGTCCGACCTCTCCGACGACGAGGCAGATGACGACGTTGACGGCGGACGACTGCACACGGCGGTCGTTGTCACTGACCCTGGGAAGGAGATCGCACGATGTCACAGACGCAGACCGACCCCTGCGCATGGTTCAACGAGGCGACGTTCGGGATGTTCGTCCACTGGGGCCTCTACTCACTGCTCGGGCTCGGGGAGCAGGTGCTCTTCCGCGGGCACCTCAAGCCGAGCGAGTACTTCAGGCTCGCCGACGAGTTCAGCGCACCCAACTACGACGCCCGCGAGTGGGCGCGGATGGCCCGCGACGCCGGGATGCGCTACATGGTGCTCACCACCAAGCACCACGACGGCTACTGCCTCTTCGATTCGCCCGGCTGGGAGTTCGACGCGCCCGGCACGGCGCCCGGCCGCGACCTCGTCGCCGAATACGTCGAGGCCTGCCGCGCCGAGGGGCTGCGCGTGGGGCTCTACTACTCACTGCAGGACTGGCACTTCCCGGTGATCTTCGACGGCCCCGACGCCGATCCCGATGAGCTTGAGCGGCTCGTGCAGAAGACGCATGACGATGTCCGCGCCCTTTGCTCAAACTATGGAAAGATCGACCTGATGTGGTTCGACGGGCGCTGGCCGCTGCATGATCTCTGGCGGCCGGTGGAGATTGACGACATCATCCGCGAGCTTCAGCCGGAGGCGCTGATCACCGGCGACCGGCTGCACGGGCCGCCCGCGCAGTTCCCCGACAGCCCCTTCGCGCGCAACGAGCGGCCCGGGTATATCGCGTCCAGCGAGCGGAGGATCGTGGCCTCGGAGGTGCCGGTGCCGTGGGAGGTCTGCGACGTCAACCAGCACCGCTGGTGGGGGTACGTGAAGCACGATCATCACTACAAGAGCGCCACGGAGCTTGTGTATCTGCTGGCGGAGGCGCTGGGGCAGGGGGCGAACCTGCTGCTGAACTTCGGGCCGATGGGCTGCGGGGCGTTTCCGCAGCGGGCGCGGGAGCAGCTTGAGGGGCTGGGGCGCTTCACCGAGCGCAACGCCGAGGCGATCTACGACAGCGCCGGTGCGAACCGGCTCTTCGAGCACCTCGTGTTCGGGGATATGACGCGAAGCGGTGAGACGCTCTACCTCTGGGTGAAGTACTGGCAGGGCGAGGTCTTCCACTTCGCGGGGCTGCGCAACGAGATCCGGCGGGCGCGGGTGCTCGGCCGGGAGGACATCGAGGTGACGGTCGAGCGCGAGGGCGATCATATCCTGTTGCGTGGGCTGCCGGAGTTGCCGCCGGACCCGAGCATCACGATCCTGGCGATCGACTGCGAGGGTGAGCCGGAGGCGTGCGACTGGGGCCCCTACCGCCTGCACGGGGGCGACTACGACATGCGCGTGTGGAGCGAGTGGGTGAGGAGCTGAAGCCGGCGAGGGGAACGGCGCACATCGGGGCGTTCTCGTCGCTCGGCACGCAATCGCGCCTGAGAGCGAGGAGGATGGAACACAGACGCGAGGAAGTTGGTTAAAGGAACCGGTAACCGTCCACAATCAGCCGAAGGGGAGTTGATGCGAACATGAAGCGCGGGTTTACCCTCATTGAGCTGTTGGTGGTCATCGCGATCATCGCGATCCTCGCGGCGATCCTCTTCCCCGTCTTCGCGCGGGCGCGGGAGAAGGCTCGCCAGACCTCGTGCCTGAGCAACCTCAAGCAGATGGGCCTCGCGACGCTGATGTACGCACAGGACTACGATGAGCGCTACAATCTCGCCTACACCTCCACGGCGATCGGGACGCTGCACTGGCCGATCCTCCTCGAGCCCTACCACAGGAACGCAGAGATCTATGAGTGTCCCAGCGACCCCGACCCGTGGGATCGCGGCGAGTACAAGCTCAGCTACATCGCGAACTATCGCCTCTTCCGGCCCGGCACGACGCCCTCCGGCGACGTCACCGTGATCAGGATGGCGGCGATCGAAAAGCCCGCTGAGACCATCGCGATCGCGGAGAACGCCGACGGCTCGGGCGCGGACGCCGAGTACGCCTACGGAACCCACGGCGCGGGCGTGAACCCTGGAAAGAACCCCTGGGCCCGCGTCTCGCTCGAGCGCCACATGGGTAACTCCAACTACGCTTTCGCCGACGGTCACGCCAAGGCCATGCCGCCGGGTGAGGCCATGCAGGAGAGCGTCTACTGGAGCCCGTGATGCGGGAGTGACCGCCCGGCCCGGAAGGGCTCGTATCGGCGGTTAGGGATTGCATCGCGCTCGGCGGGGGGCGTGCGCGACGAGAGACGCCGTCTGTAGGGCGGGGACCTGTGCCCCGCCCGCCGTTCCCCGCCCTACAACGCCAACCGACCGCGGCGGGGCCGCCGCGGCGGGTCCTCCATCGCGGGAGGAGGCCCTGCAGAGACGACCTCCGGAGTTGCCCCGTGTGCCGAATGTCTCATGTGCGGGGGGGCGTGCGCGACGAGCGACGCCGTCTGTAGGGCGGGGGGGGGGGGCGTCTGATCAGCGACGCGGTCTGCGGGCGACGAGTAGACGACGGGCTGTGTGTCGCAGGTCGCAGACGAGCGGCAGGAGGAGAGCGCGGGATCGTTGCAGGTCGCGCGGTGGGGCGCGGCGAATTGCACGCACCATCATCCACGGACGGGGGGGGAGACGCGCCTGTGAACGAGGTGCCGCAGATGGACTCGATCCCCGTCGTGCTCCAGCAGACCGCCGCGCGGGTTTCCCACCGGCCAGCGATCATCTGGGGCGCGGGCCCCGAGCAGGAGGTCATCAGCTACGCCGAACTGGCCGTGACGGTCGAGCGGGTCGCCGCGGGCCTCGCGCGCCTCGGCGTGGAGGCCGGTGATCGCGTCGCGCTGCTGCTGCCCAACTGCCCGCAGTTCGTCTACGCCTGGATGGCCGCCGCGCGCCTCGGCGCGATGGCCGTCGCGATGAACCCGATCCTCGCGCCCGAGGAGGTCGCGTATATCGTCGGCGACTCCGGCGCGAAGGTGCTCGTCGGCGTGGAGAGGACCGCGCCGCTGGTCCTCGCGATGGCCGAGCGCTGCAACTGTGTCGAGCACGCGGTGATCGCCGCTGAGGACGTTCCCGAGGGCGCGGTGGACTTCCGGGCGCTGGTTGTCGAGGACACCTCCGGCCTCCCCGCCCCGCCGGACGCGGAGGAGGTCGCGGCGCTTCAGTACACCTCGGGCACCACCGGGCGGCCGCGCGGCGCGATGCTCACCCACGCGAACCTGCTCTCCAACGCCCGCGCCTCCGTCGAGGCCGTGCGGATGACCGAGGAGGACGTCTTCCTCGCGGTGCTCCCGCTCTTCCACATCTTCGGCGCGACGGTCACGATGATGATCCCGATCGTGATGGGCGCCGCCAGCGCGCACCTCCCGCGCTTCGAGCCGCTGCCGACGCTGGAGATGATCGAGCGGGCGGGTGTGACGATCTTCTGCGGCGTCCCGTCGATGTTCGCGGTACTCGCGGCGCTCAAGGGTGCGCACGGCCCCGATCTCTCCACGTTGCGACTGTGCATCTCCGGCGGCGCCGCCCTCCCGCGCGACCTCACCCCGATCATCGAGCAGCGCTACGACACCACGCTGCTGGAGGGCTACGGGCCCACCGAGGCCTCGCCGGTGATCAGCGTGAACCGCACGCGGGAGACCCGCAAGATCGGCTCGGTCGGCCCGCCGCTGCCGGGCGTGGAGGTGGAGATTCGCGATGAGCAGGGGCAGCGCATGAAGACCGGGGAGATCGGCGAGATCTGTGCCCGCGGTCCGAACATCATGCGCGGCTACTGGCGGGATGAGGAGAAGACGGCGGCGGCGGTCCGCGACGGATGGCTCTCCACCGGCGACCTCGGCCACGTGGATGAGGACGGGTACATCTACATCGTGGACCGGAAGACCGACATGATCATCGTGGGCGGGCTGAACGTCTACCCGCGGGAGGTGGAGGATGTGATCCGGCTGCTCGAGCCGGTGCGGGACGTGGCGGTGGTGGGCGCCTCGTCGCGGCTGCGCGGGGAGACGGTGGCGGCGTTCATCGAGCTGCATGAGGGAGGCAGTCTCGACGAGCGCGACGTCGTCGAGCACTGCAGTGAGTATCTGGCGCGCTACAAGGTTCCGCGGAGGGTCCGGTTTATCGGCGATCTCCCGCGTTCGGCGACAGGGAAGGTGCTCAAGCGCGAGTTGCGCGGCCGCTTCGGCCTCCGCACGTAGCCGGGAGCCCCCTGCACACGTAACACCTGACACGGATCGACGATGTCCGCCCGAATGCGCAGGAGTCATCGGCGGCGACCGGGAAATGACCGCCCGTCGGTATCATCACGGAAACGAGGTCTGCCATGAAGCGAACACTGTCCATCACCGCACTGATCGCGCTGAGCGCTATCGCGGCATTCGGCCAGCCGGTTACGATCGTCGAGGACGGCGCCAGCAACTTCTCCATCGTCCACGCACCCGACGCCCCGCCGAGCGTCCTGCAGGCCGCCTCGGAGTTGCAGAGGTACATCGAGGCCGTCTCGGGCGCGGAGCTTGCCATCGCGGGAGAGGCCACCGGCCCCGCGATCCTCCTCGGCGAGGCCGCCGGGCTGGACCTCAGCGATGTTCCCGTCGAGGGTTTCCGCATCGTCACCCGCGAGGGCAACGTGCTCATCGCCGGGCAGGACACCGCCGGGGGCGAGCGCACCGCGCAGGGCGGAACCTCCCACGGAACCCGCCACGGAACCTACGAGTTCATAGAGCGCTTCCTCAACGTCCGCTGGCTGCTGCCCACCGAGATCGGCCAGGACGTCCCGGAGATGCGCACCGTCACGGTCCCCGAGACCGACATGATGGACGCGCCGTTCTTCCCCAACCGCCGCCTGCCGTATATCCAGGCGGGCAAGGACGGAGTGGACGCGTGGGTCGATCGCCATCGAATCGCCCGCGGCCACGGGCCCGAGGGCCAGTCGCTGCAGATCTTCCACGGCCACAACTTCGCCCGCACCATCCCGGCCGAGCTTTTCGACGAGCACCCCGACTGGTTCCCGATGTTCGACGGCCAGCGCGTGCCGCCGACCGGGCGCTACAAGCTGTGTCTGAGCAACCCCGAGCTGATCGACGCGTTCGCGCAGCGCGCGATCGAGTATTTCGACGAGAGGCCCGATGAGGTGACGTTCTCGCTCTCCCCGTCCGACTCGGGCGGCTGGTGCCGCTGCCCGGACTGTGAGGCGATGTATGAGACCGATCCGGACGGGAACCTCTCCGTGACGCCCGCGGTCCTGCACTTCTACAACGGCGTCTCGCGGATCGTCGCGGAGAAGTACCCCGAGAAGGTCCTCGCGGGCTACGTCTACGCCGCCTACGTTTACCCGCCCTCCGAGCCGATCCCGCTGGAGCCGAACTTCTTCCCGGTCTGGGCGCCGCACATGGACTACGGATACACGCTTTTCCGGCCGGAGCTTCAGCAGACGTGGATCTCGCTCGCCGAGCAGTGGACGGCGCTGACCGACCGGCTGATGTACTACGACCTGCCGAACTACCTCACCAACCAGGCCGGCGCGATCTGCTCGCCGGGCCTGGAGATCCTCGAGTTCATCTACCCGCGGCTGAAGCAGTACGGGATGCAGGGCGTCTACGTCTACGGCCAGCCCGCGTGGGGCGGCGGAGGCCCGACCAACTACCTGCTCGCGAAGCTCGCGTGGGATCCGGACGCCGACATCGAGGCGCTGTTCGTCGAGTATGTGCAGCGGGCCTACCATGAGGGCGCGCCCGAGATCGAGGCGCTCTACCGGCTGCTCGACGCGGAGATCAAGCGCCACTTCATCGAGAACTCCGATGCGCGCTGGACGCTCACCCCGAAGATCATGGAGGACGTCTACTCGCGGAACTTCGACGAGATCGAGCGGCTCTACCGCGCCGCGGAGGCGAAGATTACCGACGACAACGCGCGGGCGCGGCTGGAGTGGATGGGCTGGAACCTCACGATCCTCCACTGGAACATGCGGCAGTTCGCGATGCTCGATGAGCCGCAGTCCTCGAGCTTCTACAAGCCCGACGCGGAGTTCTTCGACTGGCTCAGCGCGCGGCGGGATTCCCCGGCGATCAACCCGCCCTCGCCCGCCTCAGGGGCCGCCGAGGTCGAGCGCCTCGCAGTCTCGGCGGCGGACACCGTCCCCAACGCCGAGCCGCTGGAGCACCACCTGCTGCGCGGTGACCAGCACATCGTGATCCTCCCGACGGACGAGATCACCACGATCAGCTTCCGGAACGTCACCGCGCGCGGCCGGCTGCTGCAGTATGCCGTGCTGGGAGCCGGCGGCGAAGAGATCACGGCAGGGCTGGTGAGCACCGAGGTGCCGATCGAGCTTGACGCCGTGGGCTCTCCGCACTACCACCTGCTGATCACCGCCGGCCCGGCGACCTTCCGTGTGGACGTCGAGGGCGCCGCGTGGGCGGTCTCCAGCGACGTGGACAGCAAGGGCCTGCACATGCTCGGCAGGGCCGCCACGCCGCTGTACTTCCAGGTCCCCGCGGGGACGGAGGCGTTCCACCTCTCGCTTGAGGGCAGCTTCCCCGGTGAGACGGTGGTCGGGCGGCTCATCGCGCCGGACGGCCGCGAGGTTGAGGTCTTCCGCGCGGTGGAGCGACCGATCGATCGCAAGCGCGTCAGCGTCGGCCCGAATGATGCGGGCTGGTGGAAGCTCTTGATCGAGGAGGCGGAGGTCGGGGTACTCGACGACTACTGGGTGAACCTCGGCAACGAGATCCCCGGCTGGTTGTCGATCGACCCGGACCGGGCGCTGAGCGTGCGGGGGAGGTAGGATAGTCGCAAGTCGCAAGTCACGGGTCGCAAGCTGACGGCAACTGCGGGCGGGGCACAGGATCCCGCCCGGCAATGAGAACGGCAGTCCGGGCGCCCTCGCCCGGACTGCCGGGTGGGGGTACCCTGCAAACGACCGGCGGGGCGCAGGCCCCCGCCCTCCAGACGACAACCCGCATCCGTGGCACGCACACTCCTGTGCGTGCGCCGTTCACCGAACGACCGGCCGGGCGTACTCCCCCTCCAGCTCCGCCTCAAGCCGGCGCACCAGCCGGCGCATCTGCTCGAGCGCCGCCGCGAACTCACGCCGCTCGTGAGCAGGCATCACGCGCTCGGTGTAAGAGCGGGCGACCTCCTCCTGCAGGGCGTCGTCAACCGCCGGGACGCGGAGCGAGCGGATTTCGCCGAAGCTGAGGTTCGCGGGGCCCACGCCGTTGATCAGCCGGTGGATCTGCGGCCAGCCGAAGCGGCTCTTGAGAAACACCGCGACGAAGTCCGGGGCGATCCCGTCGAGGCGCACGATGTCCACCCAGCAGTCCACCGCCGCCGGCTCATCGCAGTGATAGACCGCCAGCCGGTTCTTCTCCAGCGAGCCCGCACCCGAGCGCGCGATCAGCAGGTCGCCGGGCCGCACCCGGGTGCGGTCGAGCACCCACGGCGAGTCGGGGGCGATGCGCGGACAGTCGCTCGGATCGACGCCGGTGTGCCGCAGCGCGCCCTGGCCAAGCAGGAGGGGGCCGTCGGCGTCGTGTGCGGGCCTGCGCCCGGTGACGATCGCGCCGTAGGTGATGTGCGCGATGAAAGGCCCCAGCGGGACGAGTGGCACCCCGCACTCGGCCAGCACGCGTTCGTACTGCGGATGCCAGTACCCGGGGTCGAGACGATCGATCAGGTCGGCATCCTGCGGCCTGCGAGTGATAAACACCGGGCGGCACCTCGCTGGGTGATGATGGCTGCGCGAGGAAGGATATTCGTCGCGAGGGGGCGAATATCCTTGACCGCAGAGCAATCCGATCACGCAGCCAACGTGGCTCAGACCAGCACCAAGGAGGGCACATCGATGGCTTTCATGCCGGCGCTTTCGAAGTTCATCGACTTCCAGGACCCCGAGGAGTGCGCGCGCGTCCGCGCCATCACAAAGGACGAGATCACCGAGCACTCGAACCCGGACTTTCAGATCACGGTCGTCGAGGACGCGTCCGAGTTCTACGGCCGCTTCGCCACCGACATCGTCAAGCGCATCGTTGACGCGGCTGAGGAGGGCCGGGAGTGCGTGATGATCCTTCCCGTCGGCCCGGTTCCGCAGTTCGCGATCGCCGCGGAGATGATCAACCGGCTGGGGATCGACTGCGGCCACCTGATCACGTTCAACATGGACGAATACGCCGACGAGAACGGGAAGACGGCCCCGGCCGACTGGGAGGGCTCGTTCGCGACCGCCATGTGGGCGAACTTCTTCGGCCGGGTCAATGAAGATCTGCGGCCGAAGGAGGAGAACATTCACTTCCCTGACAGCGATAACATCGGCGACTACTCGTCGATGATCGAGGACGCGGGCGGCGCGGACTGCTGCTACGGCGGGATCGGCTGGTGCGGGCACATCGCGTTCTGGGAGTCGCACATGGGGCACGAGTACGACAGCATCGAGGATTACAAGCAGGCGCGGGCGCAGATCGTCGAGCTTCACCCGATGACGATCATGCAAAACGCCCTGCACAGCTTCGGCGGCGACTGGTCGTGGGTGCCACCGAAGGCAGCGACGATCGCCCCGGCGGACATCATGGGTGCGCGACATCGCAGCTTCTGGCTGGACGGGATGTGCGGGCCGGCGACGACAATGAGCTGGCAGCGGTTCATCGCGCGGCTCGTCGCTCACGGGCCGGTGAGCAAGTTCATCCCCGGTTCGATCCTGCAGGACGCGCGGACCGACTACACGATCCTCGGCGGCGTGGCCGACAACGTGGAGATCGAGATGTCGTAAGGCGGGCGTTGAGGCGACGACGGAATGCGGCGGCGCGGCCCCGAAAGGGCGGCGCCGCTGCGTTTAACGGCGGCGGGAAACGGGAAACGGAAACGGGAAACGGAAACGGAAACGGAAACGGAAACGGAAACGGAAACGGCGGGCGGGAAACGGGAAACGACAAACGGCGGACGTCAGCCGTTGTCGTTGTGGCCCCGGCGCCCTCGCCGGGGAGTCGTTGGTCGTTGTCGTTGGTCGTTGTCGTTGGTCGTTGTCGTTGGTCGTTGTCGTTGGTCGTTGTCGTTGGTCGTTGTCGTTGGTCGTTGTCGTTGGTCGTTGT
>JBMNNW010000153.1:0-9420 GCA_050942735.1 Armatimonadota bacterium | reverse complement strand
CGGCGGGCGTTGGTTGGTGTTTGTCGTTTGTAGGACAGGCATCCCTGCCTGTCGCCGTTGGCGGAAGGGGGAAGGGACGGCAACGGCCGACGCAACGGCGGGCGGGGCACGGGTCCCCGCCCTACAGCAACGGCACGGGTCGTCGCCGAGAAGCGGCAACGACAACGGCCGACGCATCTGAAGATGCGTCGCTCCGGACGGCAACGACAACGGCGGGCGGGGCACGGGTCGTCGCCGAGAAGCGGCAACGACAACGGCGGGCGGGGCACGGGTCGTCGCCGAGAAGCGGCAACGACAACGGCGGGCGGGCACGGTGCGGGTGGACGCCGGGGTGAAGGTGCGGGTGGACGCCGGGGTGAAGGTGCGGCCGGAGTGCGGATCGTGCAACACACGCCCAGAAGGGATCTCTGTGATGACGGAGCGTGGCTACGGGCTGGTCGCCTGCGGGCGGATCAGCGCCTCACATATCGACGCAATCGCCGAGATCGACGGCGCGCGGGTGGTCGCGCTCGCCGACCCGAACGAGCAGAAGGCCGCGCTGGCGTGTGAGCGCTGCGGCGGCGAAGTCGCTCTGTACGCGGACTACCGCGACCTGCTCGACGACCCGGCGGTGGATGTGGTGGTCGTGCTGGTGCCGACGCAGATGCACCCGGAGGTGACGGTCGCGGCGCTGGAGGCGGGCCGGCACGTCTACTGCGAGAAGGCGATGGCGGCGAGTGTCGCCGGCTGCCGGGCGATGATCGAGGCGCGCGACCGGACGGGGAAGCTCCTGATGATCGGCCAGTCCACGCGCTTCCGCCCGCCCTTCGCGATGGCGCGTCGGCTGATCGAGCGCGGTGAGGTGGGGGAGGTCGTCGCCATCGACGGTGCGTTCACCGGCCCGGCGAACACGCCCGAGCAGGGGGCGACCGACTCATGGCGCTACTGCGCGGCCTCCGCGGGCAACGGGCACATCATCAACTTCGGGTGTCATTACATCGACACCGCGCGCTTTCTCTGCGGGGAGGACCCGACCGCCGTCTGCGCGACCGTGCGCAACCGCTTCAGCCCGGGGATGATCCAGGAGGACCAGTTCTCGGTGATCGCCGAGTGTGACGGCGGCGCGCTGATCACGATCGCGATGTACTGCACCCCCGAGGGGTTGCCGGCGATCGAGGAGGGCGTGACAGTCTTCGGGACCGAGGGTGTGATCGCCGCGCGCTGGCGGCCGGATCGGGTGACGCTCGCGCGGCGTGGCGAGTCCGCGCGTGAGGTTGAGATCGACGAGGACCTGCGGGAAAGCTGGTGGACGCGGATGCATCGCGGGTTCCGCCGCGCGATCGAGGACGGCGGCCCGGTCCCGGTGACGGCTGAGGACGCGATGCGGAACGTTGAGTGGGGGCTGGCGGCGTATCTGTCGAGCGAGCGGAGGGCGTGGGTGGAGCTGCCGCTGCCGGAGGAGCTGGCGGAGTACCGCGGCCCGCAGCTCGAGCGCACGATCCCGGCGACGCGCGAGTAGGCGGCGAGCGGTGAACGGCGACAGGCAGGGATGTATGTCCCACGGGCAGGGATGCCTGCTCCTGGGGCAGGACGGCTCGTCCCGCGAGGCTCAGGGCAGCCGCCCGCCGACCCCGAACTGCAGCTCAACGAGGGCCTCGGCGACCTGGCGGCGGGCCTCCACGTGCATCCGCCGCGCCTCCGCCAGCTCGCGCCGCGTCTCGATCACCGGCAGCATCGACAGCTCCATCTGCATGTAATGTGTCTGCGCGAACTGGTGCGCGCGCTCACGCGCCGGGATGATCGTCTCGCGCACGAGCGCCTCCTTCCGGGTCGCCAGCAGCAGGCGCTCCAGCGCCACCTCGACCTCCTCACCCACCATCGCCCTCGCGGCGGCGGCGCGATTCTCAGCCGCGCGCAGTTCGGCCCGTGCGCGGAGGCGCTGCGCGCGGTTGCTGTCCGCGACGGGAAGCCCCACGTCCAGCACAACGCCCCACAGCTCATCGCCCCCGGACTCGCGGGCATACGCCGGGCCCAGCCCGACGCGCCGCCACGCGCTGCGGCGCTCAAGCCGCAGGTCGAGGTCGGCGGCGCGCGCGCCGAGATCCGCCGCATGAACCTCCGGACGCTCCGCAAGCGCAAGCGCGATCAGCTCGTCACGTCCCGGAAGACCGACGGGAGCCTCCGGCAGATCGCCCTCGGGCTCGATGACCGCCTCCACGGGCAGGCCGAGGACGCGTCGCAGCCGCGCCATCGCCACGCCCCGCTCGGCCTCGGCCATCGCCAGCGAGAACTCGACCTCGGCGACCTCGGCCCTGATGCGCGCGATGTCGAGCTGCTCGCCGAAGCCGTAGTCGAAGCGCTCCTCCATGCGGGCGAGCAGCGCGCGGGCGGCGTCGAAGACCTGCTCGGTCTCGGCGACCAGTGCCGTCGCGGCGACCGCGCCATCCCACGCGAGCCGCGCGTCGGCGGCGGTGTTGAGCAGCTCGGCGAGGACCGTCATCGTTGCACGGTCGGCCTGCGTCCACGCGACGCGCTTGCGCAGCGGGACGCGCCAGAGGTCGGCGAGGTTCCACGTGGCCTCGATCTCAACCTCCGCGTCATGCTCATCGGGCCAGCGGATGACGGTCTCGATCGAGGGGTTCGAGTAAAGGCCGGCCTGCCGCAGCTCCGCGTCGGCCACGCCCAGTTCGGCGAAGGCCGCCTGCAGGGCGGAGTTGTTGGCCAGCGCGATCTGCACGGCCTCGTCGCGCGTGAGGCCGTCCGCGAGCATGGCCGCGATGGGGGCTTCGTCGGCGTCGCCCCAGGCGGGTGCGGCGTCGACGCGGGACTGCGATTCGGCGGAGAGTGCCTCCCGGCGATCCGCCGCATCGGCGATCGGCGCGAGCAGGATCGTGGCGGTCAGGAGTGTCAGGATCAGTGAGGTGCGCATCATCGCATCGCCTCCCCGGACTGACTCGGGTGCCGCCATGGGGCGTCGGGATCGGCGGGCTTCACGTGGACGAGTGTGAACATGCCGCCGTGGCCCATGATGCCCATCGGGACGTCCGCATGTGCGTTGATGATGTGATGGAGCTTGTGGCAGTGCAGCCGCCAGATGCCGGGGTTCCACGCGACGAACTCCACGTCGCGGGTGCTGCCCGGGGGGATGTTGACGGTGTTGCCGGGCCGCTGCGCGGACGGGGGGATCGCCCCGCCCTCAGTCCCGACCTCCCACCATGTGTATCCGTGGATGTGGATCGGGTGCGAGTCCATGCTCATGTTGCCGAAGCGGATGCGGACGCGCTGTCCCTGCTCGATCTCAAGGATCTCGATGTCGGGGGCTGCCTTCCCGCCGAATGTGAACCAGTTGAAGTCCATCGTGACGAGGTCGGCGTAGGGGTTGCCGGGGTGGAAGGCCCACTCCTGGAGCATGATCGCGATGTCGCGATCGATGGGCCTGTCGGTCTCACGTGGATGCACCACGAGGAAGCCCACCAGCCCGTTGCCATCCTGCTTCATCATGTTGAAGCCCGAGTGGTAGAGGAACGTGCCGTGCTGGTAGAGTGTGAACTCGTAGACGCGCGTGCCGCCGGGCGGGGTGGGGGGCTCGGTGGCGCCGCCCGCGCCGTCCATCTCGTTGGGCAGCTCGATGCCGTGCCAGTGGATGGAGGTGGGCTCAGGGAGTTCGTTGTGCAGGATCACGCGGATCCTGTCGCCCTCGGTGCACTCGATCGTGGGGCCGGGGGTTGTGCCGTTGAAGCCCCAGACACGCACCTTCTTCTCAAAGTAATGTCCGTGATGCTGCCCGGTGAAGCGGTTCAGCTCGTCGATGATCGTCTGATCGAAGGGCGCGCCGGTGGTGAGCTGGTGCTCGATGGGCTGCGCGATCAGTGTGAAGACCTTCACGTCCCCGTCCGTCTCGTAGCCGAGCGGGGGGACGTTGAGCGTCTGCACCTGTCCCATCTGCCGGCCCATCAGCGGCGGGGGATCGGAGATGCTCATCCCCGGGTCGCGCCACTTCGCGGCCTCGGGCATCTCCATCGCGTGCCCGTCCATGGGCCCAGTCGCGTCCATCTCACCGTGATCCATCTGATCGTGCGCATCGCCGTGACCGTCGTGGTGCATCTGCGCGACGGCCGTGCCGGCGGCCAGCACCGCGACAGTTGCGGCCACTGTCAGCGCAGTCAATCGAAGGTGCATCTCTCATCACATCCCTCGCTCACGCACACCCCGTGTGTCTGCTCGTAATCTTCACTTCGGCGCTGGCCTTGAAGCTCCTGCGGGAAGTCATTCAGGAAAACGGCATTGCGCGGCGGAAGGAATGACTGCGCATGACGCCGACGGGACGGGCGAATGGTTGTTGCGACGGTGATGACTGCGGTTGTGCGGGTGCGTGGCCTGTCGGCGGGAACGCCGACAGCGGGCCGCAGATCGTCGGCAGGTTCGATGAGGTCGATGACACCGCGGTGGTGCTCGGGTGGACGCAGCGCGGCGGCGCGCCGGACGATCCCGGCGGTGATGCGGCGAAGACCGGCAAGCCCCGGCGGGGCTTCGTCGGGGTTCCGTCTCATCACGTCGCGGCGATCATCTTCATCAGGGGCGGATAGCCCCCGAGTCCGGCGAGAACCCCGACCTCGGCCGCCAGGCGCCGTCTACCGCGGATGGCCGACCGGGATGAGGTAGAGCGGAGCGTGATCGCCCGGGAGGCCGAGGCAGTCGGCGACAGCCGCGTCATCGAACGCGCCGATCGGCACCGAGCCGAGGCCGAGCGCCTCGGCCTGCAGGTGCACGTTCTGCCCGAGGTGGCCGACCTCCATGTGCACGTAGCGCGCGGCGCGGTCGCCGTAACGCGCGGCGGTGCGGGCGTAGACTCCGGCGACCACCATCACCAGCGGGGCCGAGCGGACCGAGCCCTGCCCCAACGCGGCCTGCGCGAGGCTCTCACGGCGATCTTCGGTGTGCATGACGGCGAGCGCGTGCCGCTCGGGCAGGTAGTGATACATGCCATCGCCGGTGACGAGGTAAAGCTCGAGCGGATAGAGCGCCCCGGCCGAGGGCGGGGCGCGGAAGCCGCGCGTCTCCTCGGTGATTCCCTGTGCGGCCCACGCGAGCTGGCTGATCTGCTGCTCGGTGAGCGCCTGATCGGTGAACTGCCGCACCGAGCGCCGCCGCTCGATCGCCTCCTCGACGGAGACCTCGCCTGAGATGGCGGGTGCGGGCAGCTCGATGATCTCACGGTCGGCCGGCGGCTCTTGCGAGCAGGCCATCATCGTCACTCCCAGGGCCAGGGCCGTGGCCAGCACGGTCATGTTGCGGGTCATCGGGAAGCCCCTCTCTCTGTGCGTGCGCGGATCGGCGTACAATGCCTTCGCGGCCCGGAGGAGTGCTCCTTCCGCGATCCGCGCTGTCTTCCGCCACGAGCGACCTCACTCCTCGACGACCAGGCCGTCCTCGATTCGGAGGATGCGGTCGCCCTGCGCCGCGAGCCGGTCGTCGTGGGTGACCATCACGAAGGCCACGCCCGTCTCCTGGTTGATCTCCCGCATGACCTCGAAGACCTGAGCGGAGGACTTGCTGTCGAGGTTGCCGGTCGGTTCGTCGGCGAGTACGAGGCGGGGGCGGTTGGCGAGCGCGCGGACGATCGCGGTGCGCTGCTGCTCGCCGCCGGAGAGCTGTGAGGGCGGGTTGCCCAGCCGGTGGCCGAGGCCGACGCGCTCGAGGAGGTCGGTGACGCGGTCGATGTCTTCAGGATCGGGGTTGCCCTTGCGGATGCTGATGGGCATGAGCGCGTTCTCAAGGCAGGTGAACTCGTCCTGCAGATAGTGAGACTGGAAGATGAACCCGACCTGTGAGTTGCGCAGGTCGGCAAGCTCGTCGTCGTCGAGATCGGCGAGGTTCTCGCCCGCGACGATCACGCGACCGGCGGTGGGGCGGTCGAGGGCGCCGAGGCAGTTGAGCAGGGTGGATTTGCCTGAGCCGGACTGGCCGAGCACGGAGACGAACTCGCCGGATTCGATCCGCAGGTCGATGCCGTGCAGCACCTGGATCGGCACCGCCCCGAAGTATGTCTTCCTCAGGCCCACCGTCTCGACCGCAGCGACGCCGCGCTCAGCCACCGCGAATCACCTCGACCGGGTCGAGGTCGGCCGCCTGCCGGGCAGGAAGCACGGCGGCGATGACCGTCGCGATGACGGCGGCGATCATCGCCGCGGCGATGATCCACGGGATCAGGACGGCGGGGAAGACCGGCTCGGGTGGCACGCCGGGCACCGGGGACGGGCGCTCGATCGCCTGCAACAGCAGGATCAGCCCCGAGCCGAGCGCGCCGCCCATCAGCGCGCCGACGACTCCGATCATGAGCCCCTCGAGGGTGAAGACCTTCAGTATCTGACCGCTGCGGGCGCCGATGGCTTTGAGGATTCCGATCTCCTTCTGCCGCTTGAGGACGCTGACAACCAGCACGCTCGCGATGGCGAAGGAGGAGGCCACGAGGCTGAAGACCGAGATGAGCGTGGCGGAGCTTGTCTGCGCGCGCAGCGCGTTGAGCAGGCGCGGGTTGTCGCTCATCCAGGTGTTGACCTCAAGGTCGAGGGAGGCGGCCATCGCGTCGCCGACCTCGTTCGCTCGGAACGGGTCGTCGAGCTTGACGGAGAACGAGTTCACGAGGGTGCCGGTCGCGAAGAGCGTCTGTCCCGCGCGGAGCGTGACGAAGACGGTGGAGCCGTCGATGGACTCTGATCCGGTGTACACGATCCCGGCAATCCTGAATGTCTCGGTGGTTCCCGCGCCGGTGGTGAGGCGGACGCGATCATGCAGTTCGACGCCCAGCTCTTCGGCGAGGGTGTACCCGATGACCGCTTCGTTGGACTGAATGCGGAGGTAGTCCCCGCGCAGGATGTCGTCCTGGAGGCCGGAGATTCTGTCCTGCTCGGCGGGTGGGGCGCCGACGACGCGGACGCTCCTCTCGGTGCCCGCGCGGGTGATGAGCGCCTGACCGCCGACGGCGGGGGCCACGACGGTCACGTGATCGAATGTGACGATCCTCGCGGCGAGGCAGTTGCACTGATCGATGGTGTCCGGCTGCCAGAGTCGCTGCTCGCGGGAGGCGACGACGAGGGCATCGGGGCTGCCGGGGATGTCCTCAAGTACGCGCGGGATCCGCTCGGGGGCCTGGAGGGTGATGTGCGCGATCGGACCCGTGACGGTCTCGATGATGTTCTGCTGCAGGCCGCCGATCAGGCAGCTTATGAAGACTACGAGCGTCACCGCCATCGCGACGCCCGCGAGGATCAGGAGAGTCTGCGACCCTCCCGCGCGCAGATGTCGGACGGCCAGCCGCAGCTCAAACATCGGCGCCACCCTCCAGCAGCGGCTCACGCTCCACCGGCTCGACGATCTGCCCGACCTTCACCGAAGCGGGCTGGCGCACCACCAGCGCGCTCTCGTCGAGGCCGCGACGGATCACCGCGCCGGGCACCCCGCCGACGCCGACCTCGACCTCGATGCGCCGCACCTCGCCGTCGTCCACCACGAGCACCGAGGCCTCCCGCCCCTCGAGCACGACCGCGCCGCTGGGCAGCACCAGCAGCTCCTCTCTGTCGGCGACGACGATGTTCGCGTCAACCGTCATGCCGGGTCGCAACCACTCGGGTGGGTCGAGCGGGCGGAGGATCACATCCACGACCCCGCGCTCGGTGATCGCCCTGGGCGCGACGCGCGCGACGGTCGCGTTCAGCGTGCGGTCGGGGTAGGCGTCGGCGATGAGGAATACGTCGAGGCCGGGTTCGACCTCCGCGATGTTGCGCTCGTCGATCTCCACGCGGACCTCCGGCCAGTCCATCTCCGAGATGACAACGACCGGTTGGCCGGGGGTGACGACGTCCCCGGGTTTGAGCATCACGTCGGTGACGATGCCGCTGAAGCGGGCGGTGATGGCGGTCTTCTCAAGCCTGGCGAGCACGGTGTCGCGGCTTGCGACGGCCTCCTCAAGGCGACGCTCGGCAACGCGAACGCGCTCGGAGGCGGGGGTGCGGCGGATAGTCTCCACGCGCGCCGGGCCGGCCTCTGCGGCCTGGTCGAGCGCGGCCCTCGCGGCGCGAACCTCCGCCCGCTGCGCGGCGATCTGCTCGGCGCGCGCGGGTCCGGTCACGATGTCGAGGCGCGCTCGCGTCTGCGCAAGCTGCTGGCGGGCTGTCTCAAGCTCGGTGCGGGCCCGGTCGAGGCGCTCCTCGCGCGTGATCTGCAGCAGCGCGCGCTGGTTCTCGGCCTCGACCTCCGCCTGCCGGAGGCCCGCCTGCGCCTGCTGCACGGCATCGGCGGCGGTCGCGGCCGCGGTGCTGGCCGCCTCGTAGTCGGCCTCGGCTATCACGCCCTCCTCGAAGAGCCGCGCGGCGCGATCTCGGTCGCGCTCGGCCTGGACGCGTCGGGTGCGCGCCTCCTGCACGCGCGCGGCGGCGTCGCTCGCGCTCGCCTGAGCCCGCTCCAACCCCGCACGCGCCGTGGCGTCGGAGGTCGCGAGGCTGCGGGCGCGTTCGACGTCCACCTCCGCCTGCGCCACTCGCGCCTGCGCCTGGCTCAGCGTGGCCTCGGCCTCCCGAACCTCCTCCTCGCGCCCGCCGGAGAGCAGTTCGTCGAGGCGCGCCTCGGCGGCGGCGAGTCGCTCACGGGCCTGCTCGATGCCGCCCGAGGCCTCGGCCTCCGCCTGCCGGATGCTCGGCGGCAGCGTCGTCGCGCTCGCGCGGGCCTCGGCGAGATTCGCCCGTGCGGTGGCGATGGCGGCGGTCGCCTGGCTCAACTCAGCGGACTCGAGGTCCGAGGAGATCCGCGCCACCGTGTCCCCGACCTCGACCCGGTCGCCCTCGCCGACGAGTAGATCGACGAGGATGCCGGTGCGGTCGGCGGAGAGGTTGACCTCGCGCGCGCCCTCGACGCGGCCGCTGGCGGTGAGGGCCTGCACGACCATGCGTTTCTGCGGCCTGACCACCTCGACCGTCGCGGGCTGCCGTGACCGCCAGGCGAAGAACCCGATGAGCGCGATCACCGGCAGCAGCCACAGCCACCTGAGTCGGGCGCGCCTCTTCTTCGCGTTCCTCTTGCGCTGGCGCTCCTCATCGTCGCCGGTCTGCTCGGATCGCTCCTCGGACATCTCCGCCTCCTCGGCTGTCATCGAAGACACTTCGCCACGAATCCCATGGAGTGTACACCGTCGGCACGCGTTTCTCCTGCATCGTCCGGAAAGCAGGCCCCGGGTCGATCCGTGGCGAACACGGGAACGGGAAGCGGGGAGCGGGAAACGGGAAACGGGAAACGGGAAACGGGAAACGGGAAACGGGAAACGGGAAACGGAAACGGAAACGGGAAACGGGAAACGGGAAACGGGAAACGGGAAACGGGAAACGGGAAACGGGAAACGGGAAACGGGAAACGGGAAACGGGAAACGGAAACGGAAACGGAAACGGAAA
>JBMNNW010000042.1:0-38660 GCA_050942735.1 Armatimonadota bacterium | reverse complement strand
CCCGGCGACGCCCAGACGCCATTCTGGGCGCGTCAGTGCAACGATGGGCGGATCGAGCCGTCGAGCACCCGCGGCGGCCGGCAGTCGCCGCACCGACCGCTGCGCAGTGGCAAGCGCCGTATCAGTCGCCTGCGTCGCCAGCCATCCGCTCAAGGGCGCGAAGCCCCGCGTCCAGCTCAACGGACGAATCGCCGAAGCGCTGGAGCGTCATCACCAGGGCTGCAGTGTCAGCGAACTCTCCCTCCCATCGCAGTCGCTCGTAGGTGCGTCGATGCATCCCCCTTGGCCTCGGCGGGAAGCCCCAGACGAGGTTGCCATCGCCCCCGAGCCGCTCGTGGATCGCCTGAGCCTTCGCGCGCAGCCGGTCCGCTTCGTGCATGTACTGCGTCTCATAGCGCAGGTCATAGCAGTGGCGACAAAGGAAGTACCTGCCGGCGCCGTAGAGGATGGCGACCCGCCGCTCGCACGGGACGCCGTTGACTACGCCCGGACAGCGGAACCACGGCCGCGAGCCTCCGTAGTTGCAGGGCGTCCGTTCGAGCGGCACGTGCTCTGCGACCTCCTGCCACTCCTCGCCCTGCCGACGGATCTTGTAGTCCAGCGTGATCGCATCGCGTCCGCCGGTGATGAGTATCCAAGCGGTCTGCTCGCCGGTGCGAGCATCGCGCCACTCCCAACGAGTCTCCCGGCCAGTACGCAGTGCGCCTTCGCGGTCGAGTTGTCGCACATCGAGCTGACGAAGCCCCGCTGTGGTCTCGTACGACCGCGAGCGATACCAACTGCCTGATCCACGTCCGCCCATCCGTGGGCACCCCGCTTTTCGCCGAAATCAATAGGGAAGTGAGGGCTCTTGGCTCACTCGACACTGCACTCCGCCGCCGCGCTCGACGGCTTCCGCCCCCTCCGGGGCCGGGTGTCAGGCAGGGGCACGGCTTGCTACGGCTTCACTGCCTACGGCAGGGACCACGGCTGAGTGCCTGCGGCACCGAGGAGGTCGTTCTTCCCCTGGTGACGACTTCTTGTGTTGCACTGGTTGAACACCCCCCTTCCACTGGTGCAACGACCCGTTCCATTGGTGGCACACAAGATGACCTCACCCCGCCGCTTGTCACCGCCTCGGCGGCGGCTCCGGAATGGGCAGCACCCGACTGATCTCCGAGGCCGTTCTGTGTGCGCTGCCCGGCTGACCCGGTGTGAACGTGATGAGTCCTACCTTCTGCAGCCCCAGGAGCAGGCTCTTCATGCCGCTTGTGCTGCATCCCGAGCGGTGATTAAGATCACGGTAGCTGGCGTATGTCTTCCCACCTGGCACCCCTCGCTCATACTCCAACGCGCGAATGGCATTGTAGAGAGCCGCCTGTGCGCTGCCAACCAGCGCTGGCCAACCGTAGCGGTAGAAGCTGAGTTCGTCATGCTCTCCTCGGCCGCCGCAAGCCTTGTAGTAGAGGCAGTTCTCCTGTCCCACGCAGCAGCCGGATCGGTAGAGCTTCCCTGTCGGCGAGCATCCGTATGTGCGCAGTTCGTCTCGATACGCGCTGACCACGGTCTTCTCGACCTCACGCGTCCCCAGTCGCCTACCCCGACCGACGTTGGCGGCCCATGCCAGGAGTGCGCCTCTGGCGTCTTCCTCAGGCTTACCAAGCCGTCTGAATTCAGTGGCGATGATGTAGCAGGTTGTGTTCGGATCGCACTCGCCGCCAGGAGGTCCGTCTTCCAGCATCACCGCCACACACGGCTTCAGCATCTGTGGCAGGAGGTGGTGGAGGTCTGCCTGCATCTTCGTCGTCTGCAGCGTTTCTAAGACGTCTCGTGCGCTCATAGCCATGCCGGGCTCCTTGTTGGCGGCCGCCTGACGAACCCAGCCGGAGCCCGGCATGGCGCAAGCCGGGTCCGCCAGGCAGCCACAGTCGTGGTGCGTCTGCGCGATCACCTCGCGTTCGGGGTGTGTTGACCGTCTATCACGTCAAGGGGGAGCTCGGCATCAGCCCCGTGGACACGCCTCTGGGGCTTCTGGAGACATAGTTTTACAGGTTACTTTTCATCGGAGAAGAAGAACACGATGTTGGGTGAACTCACGGGATCATCCCCTTGCGACGGCTGACCGTAGATGCACCTGCCCGCTTCCACGGGATGCGAGTGAGGACCTTCCGGCTGCGGGCCGTCAATCAGCGCATGCGCCCTCGCAGATGCGGAACTCAGACCGCTCCTCGCCCGCCGTCTCCGCTCCAGACTGCGCCGGAGAGCGCGGCACGCCGCCATCTGGTCGCGAAAGATCGAGTCTGCAGCCGCCACTACCGGTCAGGATAGGCCTCGCGCACCCAATCCGCAAGCGTGCCATCGTAGACGGCATGTGCGAGGTGCTCATCGCCCCGCTGACTGCCCCACGAGTAGTAGATCACAATGCTGCCGCCAAACTCGCAGAAGTCGATGTCCGAGTTGTTCACGTCCTCATCCGGACCGGGCCGCAGGATCGGGTTCTGGGGACTGTGCTCCCAGCGCAGGAGGTCCTGCGAGCGGGTCAGCCACGTCTCGAACCACCACCGATCGGGGCGCTCGAGATACCACACGTAGTAACACCCGTCGTGATGGCGGATCGTGGGGCAGGCGGCGTAGCGGTCGGTCCCAAGCACCGCCTCGCTGTCAGGCAACACCGTCCAGTTCACGAGGTCGTCGGAGACCGCAAACTTGACCGTGAAGTACGGCGAGGGCCGGAAGTCGCTCTCCAGCGCCATCACGTGGCGTTCGCCGTCGAAGCAGACGGAGCAGTTGAAAAGGCGTTCGTTGACTCCCTTGATCGCAAGCTGCTGCCGCCAGTTCCGCAGGTCCTCGGTGCGGAAGACGGTGATCTCATCCATGATCCCATCGTCCTCATCGCGGCGTGAGGCGTACACGAAGAGCTCGTCGTCCCGCACAATCGGGGCCGCGAAGGTGTGGCTGTGTCCGAACTCTGTGAGCACCTCGGCGTCGGCGAACTCCTGCGCATCGCGCACATCGCGCGTTCCGTCAGCGATTCGCCTGATGCGGAGGTAGTGCTCCCCCGGATGGCTGCTGCCGGGCGTCCTCGGCCGCACCGACTCGAGGATCAGGAGTTGATCCCGGTAGACGAAGGGCGACGTCTCGACGAGATGGTCCATGAGAGTGCCGAGTTTTCGCAACGGCATAGCTGTCAACTCCCGACGCCGAGCGGCGAGCGGCCGGCTGACAGGGCGCGGCCTGACCGCTAAAACCAGATGATCGGCAGTTTGTCGAAGATCGCCAACCCGGTCATCTTGGCCAGGCCCATGACGATTCCGGTGAAGAAGTAGTGTCCGATGACTATCCCGAGGAAGCCCGGCATGAGGCGGCGGTACGATGCGACCCCGCCGATGCGCAGCAGCGCACCTTTGATCGCCCAGACGATGCCGAAGGGCGCCCAGAAGCGTCGGCCGTGGCTGAAGGCGATGACCAGCCCCGCCGGATGGAAGGGCACCTGCAGGAAGATGTTGCGAATGACCAGACCGATCGTGGTCAGCACCAGCCCCGTCCCGAGCCCCCACCATGCGCTCGGGTCCAGTGCGGTGGGCGCGGCGGCAAGCCCCAGTGCCCACGTGGCGTCGGTGTTGGCGTAACGCACTCTGACGCCACCGACGCCGGTGCCGCCGCCGAGGACGTTCGCGCCGTGATCGTAGAACACCGTCAGGTGCATCCACCAGCCGATCACCAGGCCGACCGGGACCGCCAGCAGCAGCATCTTCGTCATGTCGCGGAACTCCATCCCCCCGCGACGGGTCATGTTGTACCCCTCAAGCTGCGACGCGAGGGCAGAGTGCGGGTAGCCCCTGTCCACCCAGCGCATGTTAAAGAGCGCGGTGAACGGCCGCCACTGCTCCTCCCCCCCGATGGCGTTCGCGCCCGCGAGGCGCACGAATGTCTCCGTCATACCGCTGTGCGGGAAGAGCCACGGGGTCGCGGCGCCGGCGATAGCTCGCACGCGGGCGTGGCCGACCGCCGCGACCATGAACATGAAGACCGCGAAGATGACGTAGTACCACGGCAGGCCCGTCCAGAGCCAGAACGCGAACATCAACGCCATCCCCGCCAGCGCCCCTCGCATCAGCCAGACGTGATCGGCGGGGAGTTCGTCGGCCTCGCGCTCATCGCGGCCGAATGCCCGCCCCAGGCTCTCTATCAGCGGCCGCCTCGCCACCCACAGCGCCGCCAGCACCAGCCCGACGAACGAGCCCGCGGTCGCGTCACGGTATGCGGTGGGCTTGACGTCATAGCCGCCGGCTGCCGTCGCGACCCGGAAGAGGTTGATCCCGATCCATGACAGCGAGGTCGTGAGCAGCACGTCCTGCGGCGCGAAGTACGCCAGCCCGTAGGCCTCGGGCATCAGGAAGATGTTGATGTTGCCGCCGATCGCGCTCCACGGGTGCTCGGTGAGCAGGTTCCCCAGCGCGTGCTCGCGCCCGAGCAGCGGGAAAGCGAAGGTCGTCGCGGCAATCATCTCGTGAATGCCGTAGCTCGCGCCGAGGATGAAGCCGCCCCACATCACCGGATCGCGCAAGAAGGAGACGCTGGTGATGAAGCTGCGCTGCTCGGTGATGCCGAGCGGTATCTCCACCAGCGGGTAGGGCAGGCGCTCAGAGAGCGTCCACTCACGCTCGGCCAGCGCTGCGACACACTGCATCGTGCCGAAGAGCACGAGGATGAAGAGAGACCAGGTGAGAAGCGGGACCGCCCACGCGCCCCAGGGGACGAGCGTAGTGCGCCAGATGGGCGCGTAGAGGAAACCCGCGATGCCTCCGCCCGGTCCCGCCCCGGTGAGTGCCTCGTCGGAGCCCTCGTAGAGCTGGCGAACGGCCTCGGAGTCGGTGACATGCAGGTACTGATTCGCGTGCGGGAGGGCCTCCGCGTAGTCATTGGAGTAGTCGGCGAAGTAGGTCAGCGTGGTCATCTCGGGCAGCAACGTCCGTATGACGCCGACGGAGAAGACGATCGTCGCGATCGTGATGAACGCGTAGATGTACATGTTCTGCTGGCCGCTGAGACTCAGCCAGCCGAAGGCCCGGCCGATGGCGCTGTCGCTGCCCGCTGCATGGGCGGCTTTGCGCAGGCCGATGGAGAGCACAACGAAGACCAGCAGCCCACCCAGCGCGGTCATCGGCGGGACGGACTCGGTGATCTGACAGGCAAAGGCCACGAGTTCGGCCTCGCGCGCCCAGATGACGGCCACGAACGCGAAGATCAGCGCGACGATGATGGTGCGGGTGCGGAGCCGCTCGCCCTGTGGGGGAGTGTCGGCTTCGGCTTTCGTCTGAATTGCGTCTGCGGTTGCCATGAGCTACCTCGCGTCCCTCGAATGTCTCGAATCACTGACATGACAGAAAGCATCGGGCCCCGGCGTGATCAACAGCGCCGAGGCCGGATCGGTGGTGGTCGGCGCCTACCCCGCGTGCGGATTCGTCCACTCCCCGCCGACGAAGTCGATGTACTGCTCCAGGACGTCGTCCTCCGGCTCGAAGGGGAACTCGATCGGCGCCTGCCGCACGGTGCTCGCGTAGCAGGCGAGGATCACGAGCCACTCGTCCAGCGATGTCGCGAGGTTCGTCGGCGTCGGCTCACCTGTCTCCAGCCAGTTGAAGACCGACCGCACGAGATTCGCCTGGCCGACGTCATCGACCTCGCCGTAGACATGCTCGCCGCTTGAGTACTCGCCGCCGATGCCCATCTCCCAGCCGTTCATCTTCCAGTGCACGAAGCCGGTGGTGCCGTACACGGCGATCCGCTTGTGCATGTGGCGCGGGACATCCTGCGCGATCTCCGGCACGCCCTCGCCGGACTGCAGCACCCCGCGCTTCTCGTCCACGAAGGTGATCAGCGCCGAGGCGGTGTTCGGGCTCGGATGCGTTCCGTTGATGTCATCGAAGCCCGAGCAGGCCGCGTGAACCGAGCGGATCTCCGTGTATCCAGCATACGCGAACATCAGGTCGAGCACGTGCACGCCCTGCCCGTTCATCGGGAGCTTCGCCGAGGCGTCGAGGCAGCGCACTTCGCCGATCTCGCCCTGCCGCACACGGTCGAGCATCTCCAGCGTCTTCTCGTGGTAGCGAAGCTGGTGATTGACCGTGAACTTCGTCTCGCTCTCGGCCTCAAGCTCGCGGAGCTTCCTGTAGTCACGCGCGCCGATGGCGATCGGCTTCTCAACGATGACCGCGGGGACCCCGTGGTCTGAGAGCCGCTTCAGAAGGGAGTAGCGGATCGTCGGCGGCATGGACATGTGCACGAGATCCGGCTGTTCCTGCTCGATCATCTCGTCGAGATCAAGGTACCTGCGCGGAATGTCATACTGCTGCGCGAAGCCGTCGGCCTTCTCCTCGACGAGGTCGCAACACGCGACCGTTTCGCCCTCTTCGATCATGGGGTAGACGCGCGCGTGGCCGTTCATGCGCCCGCCGCAGCCGAGAAACGCGACTTTGTAGCTCATCGGAACTGCCTCCTGTGCGTTCAGAAACGAGTCAACTGCGAACGGCTCCCCGGCGAGGGCGCCGGGGCCACAACGTCAACGGCTGAATGCAACGACAGGCGACCGGGAAAGCGCGGTGAATTCTCCCAACTCCGCCCTCCGGTCCACAACAGCAACGACGGACAGCGAACGACCGGCCGGGCACAGGCTCCCGCCCTACAGGTCACTGCCCCCGCCCGCGTTCAGCCAGCGGATGTACGGCGCAGGTGCAGGACCGCACTCCTCGTTGAAGCGCAGGCCGTCCAGCGGCTGCCCGACGACCTCCTCGATGCGCCTGCGCGCCGTCGCCACGACCTCCGGATGCTCGTCGATCACGTTCTCGTCCTCATCCGGCAGCGCGTAAAGCTCCGGCTCCGTATCATCGCGGCCCACCGGGCAGGAGTACAGCCAGTCGCCATCCATCACCGACGCCCAGCCCGAGGCCGGGCCGATGGCGTGGCCGGCCCACCCGTTCACTATGAAGGGCCTCAATACCTCCACCTCGCCCGTCGCGAGCGGCCAGACATCCAGTCCCTCGCAGCGGTGCGGAATATCCAACATCGTCAGCAGCGTCGGCATGACGTCGTGACTCTGCACGTAGGGCCCGACCACGCGACCGTTCGGGCCATCCGGGTGGCGCATATACCACGCGAAGCCGGTGTTGTACGTTCGCATGTTCCCGTTGCCCTTGCCGAACTTGATGTGCTCGAGCATCTCTGTCCCGTGGTCCGACAGCACGAGCACGATCGTGTCATCCCACAGCTTCAGCTCGTCCAGCTTCTCGAATATCCGCCCGACCTGCTTATCCACGAACGTGACCTCGCCGTAGTAGAGCGCGCGGATGCGCTCGATCATCTCCTCGGAGGGCTCGCCGCCCTCCCACGCCGCTCCGGGGAAGACCGGGTCGATGTCATCCCAGCCCGGAACATACTCGTCGGCGTACCTGGTGGGCGGGTCCCACGGCTCATGCGGGTCGAACATCTCCACCCAGAGCATGAACGGCGAGTTCCGGTGCGCGGCGTCGAGCCAGTCGCAGGCGCTGGCGGCGACCCTCGCGCAGAGATAGTCGTCCTCGCTCTCACGACCGACCATGTTCGCGAGGTACTGCGAGAGCGTCGCATGCTTCTTCCAGTTGATCGGCTCCCGGACGAAGCGTCTCATCTCATCCTCGATCAGTTCCGGCCGAACCGGCTTGTAGTTGTCCGACTCCTGCCCGCGGATGAAGTCGAGGGTCGCGAAGCCCCGTGAGTAGTTCATCGTCGGCTTGAACATGTGGTAGACGTCGGAAACGAGGCCCGTGTAGTACCCGCGCGCGAGCAGGATCTCCGCGAGGGTGTCCTGGTGTGGCGGGATCTTGTGCCAACCGGGCTGATGGTGCCAGTGACCCCGGCGGTCGAAGTTGAAGCTCCACGGGAAGGTTCGGTGGCCGGTGAAGAACGCGCGGCGCATCTGCAGTGTCGGCTGGCCCTCCCCGTATGCGCCCTCGAAGGCGACGGAGCGGGCGTAGAAGTCGTCGAGCCAGGGCGTCCTGACGTGGCTGAGCTTCTTCCCCGGCCCGACGATGTCGCGCCGGAAGGTATCGAGGCAGATGGCGACGATATTCATGATGCGCAACTCCTCTGCGGCAGGCCGAAGGTGATGCGGAGGTGGGTGTTTCCGCGCGGGGGGCGGGAGGTCCTTCAGAAGAGGACCTGGGCGTCCTCCCGGGCAACCTCATCCACATCCGGAATGTCCACCGCCTGGCCGCTGTCGATCGATTCGCGGCAGGCGATGCCGATCGCGGCGCTCTCGTAGCCCGCGCGCAGGCCCGAGATCGGCTCGCGACCCTCACGGACGGCCTCCGCGAAGTCCACGATCAGCGCCGGATCGGCGCCGCCATGGCCGGTGTCGCGGGTCGGGCGCTCGCGCCTCTGATTGCGCGTGTAACGCTCCGTGATCTCGATCCACGCCTGGCCCGTGTCGTGGTTGGCCTCCACGTCCATCTGCGCCCTGCTGCCGTAGATCGTGAAGTGTATCCCGTACCACGGCGCGAAGTGTACCTCGGCGTAGGAGGCGACGGCGCCGGACGCATACTCGATGTTCGCGAAGGTCACGTCCTCGACGTCGCAGGCCTCCGACCAGACGCAGAAGTCGTCGCCATGCTCGATCGTGATCGGCGGCTTCGCGAGTCCGCCGGTGTGGGGGCGAGCGTGCGGGCAGTCCTCGCGCTCGGGGCAGTCGCGGCAGTGCAGGTCGGCGGGGCGGTCGCCGCCGAAGAAGCGCAGGCCACCGACCGCGTGGACTCGGCGGGGCGACGAGTCGATGAACCAGTTGAGCAGATCCAGCGCGTGCACGCCCTTCTGCACCACGAGGCTCACGACGCCCTCACGGGAGCGCGTGGCGGCGCGGCTGAAGAACTGGCTGCGGTCGCGGCCGACGTGATCGACCAGCCGAGCGGCCAGCACATCGCCGATCTCGCCGGAGCCGATGATCTCCTTCACGCGCTTCCACAGGTCGCCCTGGCGCAGTTCGAGGAAGGTCCCGACGGTCAGCCCGGTCTCGTGCTGAAGGCGGGCGATCTCGGCGAGGTCGGCGAAGCTCTGAGCCAGCGGCTTCTCGACGAGCACGTGCCGGCCGGCGCGCATCGCCTCGCGCGCGTTGCCGGCGTGGTATTTGTCGCCGGTGCCGATGAAGACCGCCTCGATGTCGGCCTCGTTCGCCATCGTCTCACCGGACTGGTACATCGTGACGCCCTCGAAATGCTCGCGGGCGATCTCGAGCTTCTGCGGGTCGAGATCGGCCATCGCGACCAGCTTGGTCGCCTCGCCCGCGCGCGTCATCTCGGCCAGCCAGAATCCTCGGATGCCGAGGCCTACGACTCCAACTTTCAGCGGTGCCGACACAGTTCGCATCTCCTTCATTCAGGGAGGTCATCTCTGAGAGGCGCTTCGACGTTCCCGGGCGTCATTCGCCCGCGAGGGGGGATGATCCTTCCCCGGTCATGCACGAGGCGCCTGAGCGCGATGGAGGCCCTTCGCGTTGGACGGCGAACTGCGCTGCGTCAGACGAGCATCGGCGCGCAGAGAGGGATGCGGATATGAGCAGCTTAGGAACACTCGCGATCACAGGCGGGTCGCCCGCGGTGACGCTGGAGCACCAGCCGTGGCCGATCGTTGGCGACCTTGAAGCGAAGTGGATGGACGAGGTCGTCCGCTCGGGCGCGTGGAGTTGGGTCGGCACGCATGAGACCGCGTTCTGCGAGGAGTTCGCGCAGTTCATCGGTGCGAAACACGCGATGGGGCTGTCCAACGGGACGGTCACCATCCAGACGGCGCTGCAGGCGGTGGGAGTGCGGCCCGGCGATGAGGTGATCGTGCCGGGCATGACGTGGGTGGCGACCATGCAGGCCGCGCTCGACGTCGGCGCCAGCGTGGTGCTGGTGGATGTTGACCCGGAGACGTGGGGCATCTCCCCCGCCGCCGTGGAGGCCGCGATCACGGAGAGGACCCGCGCGATCGTGCCGGTGCATCTCTACGGCTGCATGGTGGACATGGACGCGATCATGGAGATAGCCGCGAAGCACGATCTGCGCGTCGTCGAGGACTGCGCCCACCAGCACGGAAGCCGCTGGAAGGGACAGGGCGCGGGCTCGATCGGCGACGCGGGGAGCTTCTCCTTCCAGCAGAGCAAGATTCTCACATCGGGAGAGGGTGGCGCGATCACCTGCAACGACGACGAGGTCTACCGCACCGCCTTCGCGCTCAAGCACGTCGGCTGGGCCCCGAGCAGGGACGGCGAGGGGCTTGAGGCGGCGGGCGTCTACGCGCACAACTACCGCACCACGGAGATGCAGTGCGTGCTGCTGCGGGGCGGGCTGACGCGGATCGAAGAGCAGACGCGCATCCGAGAGGAGAACGCGGCGCGGCTGTCCGAGGGCCTTGAGCGCATCGGCGGGCCGCTGCGAGTGGCCCGGCGCGACCCGCGCATCACGCGGCAGGCATACTACGCGGTCACGATGCACTTCGACCCGGCGCAGGCCGCGGGCGTTGACCGCACGCAGTACATCGCGGCACTCGCGGCGGAGGGCCTCGGCCTGAGCACGCCCTACGATCCGGTCTACCGCCACCCGCTGATGGACCTTCAGCACCCGACCAGCCCGGTGCCCTTCCGCGACCCGGCGCGGACGCAGGACTACGCGAACCTGCGGCTGCCGAACGTCGAGGAGGCCTGCACCGTGACCGGCGTGATCATGTCGCACAAGGCTCTGCTCTGCGAGCCGGAGTACATCGACCAGCTCGTGGCGGCGGTCGCGAAGGTCAACGACAGGCTCGACGCCGCACGGGAGCACTTCGCGTCAGAGGAGGTTGCGTGATGCGCATCGGCGTGGGCAGAAGCGACCTGACGCCGCGGGTGGGCGTGGAGATGGCCGGCTTCGGCGCATACATCAACCGCCACAGCATCGGCGTGCGCGATCGCCTCTGGGCGCGGGCGGTGGCATTCGAGGCGGACGGCCCGCCCGCGGTGATCGTCAGCAACGACATCTGCGTCATCTACCGCGAGACGACCGAGCGCGTCTGCGAGCTTGTCAGCCAGGCCACGGGCCTTCCGCCCGAGCGCGTGATGGTGCACTGCACGCACACGCACAGCGGCCCGGAGACCGGCGGATTGATCGGCTGGGGGCAGCCCGACCAGCCCTACCTTGAGTTGCTCCCGGACCGCATCGCCGCGGCGGCGATCGCGGCGGTCGAGGACCTGCGCCCGGCGACGCTTGCCCACGCCGAGGTCGTCTGCGAGGGCATCGGCGTGAACCGGGAGTACGATCAGCGGCCGTCGCTGGAGGAGGCGTTGCGTGACGACTGGCGGCCCGAGCGCCCGGAGCTGACCGACACGACCGCCCATGTGCTGATCGCGCGCGACAGTGAAAGCCGCCTGATCGGCTTCGCCAGCTCGTTCGGCTGCCACCCGGTGGTGTGCTGCGCGCAGACGCGGTGGATACACGGCGACTTCTGCGGCGTCGCGACGAACCTGATCGAGCGCGAGAACCCCGGCTCAATCGGACTCTTCTTGCAGGGCGCGCAGGGCGATGTGAACACCTGCGTGGTGCATGAGCCCGAGCAGGAGTCGCTGCTGGCGCTGGACGTGATCGCCGGCCGCTACGCGCGGTGCGTCCGTGAGGGGATCGCGCAGGCTGAGCCGCTGGAGGTCGATCGCATCGACGTGGTGAGACGCGAGGTGCAGTTCAGCCGCCGGGAGTACTCGCTGGAGGACTTCCGCGAGCTGCTGGCCGAGCAGGAGGCGATCATCCACGCGCCCGGTGCGAGTGATGACGACCGTGAGATGCGGCTCGCAACGGTGAAGGCGGTCGCCTATCGGCGGTTCATCGCGGCGCTTGAGGAGGGCCGGCCGATCGCGCGGCCGACCATCATCCAGGGGCTGCGCATCGGGCCGCTGGGCCTCTACGCCGCGCCCTTCGAGATCTTCCAGGCGATCAAGAACGACGTGCGCGAGGCGGCGCTGGCGCCGATTCCGCTGGTTCTTGGGGTCACCAACGACTCGGTCGGCTACGCGCCGGACCGCACGGCGGCCGCGCGGGGCGGCTACGCCGCCGACCAGGTGCCGCTGATGCAGGGGACGCTGCCGCTGGCGAAGATCCACGATGAACTGGTCGAGGCGCTGCTGGGGCTGGACGCGGAGCTTTTCTGACGATGCAGGTGAATGAGGCGACGGGAGTGAGCGCCCATGAGACTAACGATCATCACGGCCGTTGCACTTGTGCTCGCAGCCACCCAGGCGTTCGCACTGACCGTGGTTGTGCCACCCGATCCTCCCGAGGAGCGGCTGGTCGTGGCGGAGGACCTTGCCGCCACGCTGACGCAGATGACGGGCGTCGAAGTGGTCGTCGTCGCGAGCGACGCTGGCGGGCAGCTTCCGGCAGGCCCGAAGGTGCTGGTCGGCGACGAGTACGCCCCCGATGAGGTTCGCGCAGAGCTGACGGATGAGCACATCGGCTACGACGGCTATGTCATCCGCTCGCTCGATGACGACAGGCTGCTCCTGTGCGGGCGCAGGGAGCCCGGCCATGCCAACGCGGTGTACGGCTGGCTCAGGGAACTCGGCTGCCGCTGGCTGATGCCCGGGCCCGACGCGGAGGTCATCCCCGAGGGCGCCGAAGTGCGCCTGAGCGACTGGGACGTGGTTGAGAAGCCCGCGTGGGTCCATCGCAACCTGTGGTACTCGGCGCTCAAACGAATCAGCGCGCCGGAGGATGCCGCGGCCGCTCACGAGGAACTGCAGACGTGGCAGCGGCGGAATAGAATGGGACAGGGGACGCCTGTGCGCTTCGGACACAGCTTCCTCCGCGTCATTCCCGCCGATGAGTACTTCGCGACGCACCCGGAGTACTTCGCGCTGCAGGGCGGCGAGCGCGTCCCCGACGGCCAACTCTGCACCACCAACGAGAACGTCATCGAGATCTTTGCAGAGGCCGCCATCACGGCGTTCGACAATGACCCGGACCTCAAGTCATTCTCCCTCTCGCCGAATGATGGCTACGGCTGGTGTCACTGCGGGGACTGCGAGGCGCTCGACCCGGCCGAGGCACGCGGCACCGAGCGCGGAAAGGCCGATCGCGTCGTGACCTTCGCGAATGCGGTCGCCAGGCGCGTGAAGGCGAAGCACCCCGATCGCTGGCTGGCCTTCTACGCGTATGCGGGCTGCGTCCGGCCGCCGACATACGCCGACCCCGACGACAATGTGCTGGTCGTGCTGGCGCACTACGTCGCCGATCACCTCCGCGCCATCAACGACCCGCGCTCGAAGTGGAATGCGACGTTCATGGAGTACGTAGACGGCTGGGGCGCGGTCAGCGAGCAGATGTTCGTGCGCGAATACTACTGCCGCTGGTGGGCGCCGTGGCCGATGTATCCCGCCGTGGCCGCCGATATCCCCTACCTTACCTCGCGCAACTTCAACGGCTTCAACGCTGAGCTTGAGTACCGCGCGGAGGGCGCCGAGATCGGCTGGTACCTGCTCGGGCAGCTTTGCTGGGACCCGACGGAGGACCCGGACGCGCTGCTCGACGAGTACTTCGAGGGCCTCTACGGCCCGGCGGCGAGCGAGATGCGGGCCTACTTCGACATACTGCGTGAGGCGGCCGATAATCCTGAACTCCGGGCGAGGGCGGCGGTTGACGAGATACCGGATCTCTTCCCACCGGAGCGAATCGAGCGCGCGCGGGCACAGCTTGCGATCGCACTGCCCCTTGCCGCGACAGACCAGCAGCGCTTCCAGGTCCAGCGCTCAATCGACGCGATGGAGATGATGGACGCGTACTACGACCTCCAGGCGGCGGTCCGCGCGGCGGCCGACGGCATGGATGAAGCCGAGCGGGCCGAACTGGAGACCCAGCGCGGCCGGGCGCTGGCCGTGCCGGAGCGCATCCGCGAGTACGATCCCGCGCGCTACTGGAGCACCCAGCGCGAGGGCGGCATGATCACGCTGCTGGACGACGCCGCCTTCCTGCTCGGCGCCACGACCATCGATCCATGGGTCGGCGACTTCCGCGAGGACACATTCGGCAAACAGGCGATCTCGCTCGGGCGGATGGTCCGAAATGAGGGCATACGCTGGTCGGACAGCGTCGATGATGGATACATCTACGGCAATGACTCGCGCGCGGCGTGGCATATCAAGGCCCACGCCCCGATCGAGACCGCGACGCTGAATGCGCTTACCTACGACAGCGACGAGCGGGCGGGATGGCTGGAGTGGCAGGTGTCGTTCGACGGCGGCGAGACATGGGAGACGGTCACGCGCGTGGATAATGACACGTGGAAGCGCTCGGAGGTGGACCTGACCGAGTGGATCGCCGGCCACGAGGAGTTCATACTGGCAGCCTACTTCGCCCCCGGCGCAAACACGAGAGCCCGGCTGTCGAGTGTGATCGTGAGAGTGCAATAGGCGCACGGAATCAGAGCTGGAAATGCCTCCCCCGGGCCCTCACTGCTGCTGGCGGTGAGGGCCCATTCACGCCAATGCGAAGACCCTGAGATTCCCGTCGAAGACCCCTTGACATCATTGTTATCAAGTGATATTATGCCCGTGCTGAAGGATGGAGGGGCGCGAACACGCGGCCCCCACTGATAACACTGCCCCGGCGACATGGTGCATCGAAGCCGCCGGGGTGTGCATACAAGCCCAGGCCGCGCGACCGGAGTGCGTGAGACCGTCGCACGACGCGCGGTTGCATTCTAAGAAGAGGTGACTCATAGTGGCAAAAGTGGTGGGAATCGACCTTGGCACCACCAACTCGTGCGTCGCGGTCGTTGAGGCCGGGGAACCGAAGGTCATCCCCAACTCCGAGGGCGGGCGCACCACGCCGTCGGTCGTGGCGATCACCAAGGACGGCGAGCGGCTTGTCGGACAGCCGGCAAACCGGCAGGCGGTCCTCAATCCCGACCGCACCGTCGCATCGATCAAGCGCAAGATCGGCACGCGCGACAGGACGACGATCGATGGGAAGGACTACTCCCCCGAGCAGATCTCGTCGATGATCCTGCGCAAGCTCAAGGATGACGCCGCCGACTACCTCGGCGAGGACGTGACGAAGGCCGTCATCACGGTGCCTGCGTATTTCGACGACAACCAGCGCACCGCGACCAAGCAGGCCGGTGAGATCGCGGGCCTCGAGGTGCTCCGGATCATCAACGAGCCCACGGCCGCGGCGCTCGCGTACGGGCACGAGATGCAGAAGCTCGAGGGCACGATCATGGTCTACGACCTTGGTGGCGGGACCTTCGACGTGTCGATCCTAGACGTCGAGGTGGACAAGTCCAACACCGAGGAGCGCGATTACTTCGAGGTCCGTGCGACCGCGGGCGACACCAAGCTCGGTGGCGATGACTTCGACCAGCGCATCATCGACTGGATGGCCGAGGACTTCAAGAAGGAGATCGGCATCGACCTGCGCAACGACCGCCAGGCGCTCCAGCGGCTCAAGGACGCGGCGGAGAAGGCGAAGATCGAGCTTTCCAGCGCGATTCAGACGCAGATCTCCCTCCCGTTCATCACCAACGTGGACAACGAGGGGCCCAAGCACCTCGAGATGACGCTGACCCGTGCGAAGTTCGAGGAACTCGTGGACGATCTGATCAGGAAGACCCGTGAGAGCGTCGAGCGCGCGATGAGCGATGCCGGCCTCACCGCGGGCGAGATCGATGACGTGATCCTCGTTGGCGGCTCAACCCGCATCCCGAAGGTGCAGAAGCTGGTCGAGGAGATCGCCGGGAAGGCTCCGCGCAAGGGCATCAACCCCGACGAGGTCGTGGCGGTCGGCGCCGCGATTCAGGCGGCCGTGCTCGGCGACGAGATGCAGGACATGGTGCTCGTTGACGTGACGCCGCTGTCGCTTGGGATCGAGACGCTCGGCGACGTCTCGGACTTCCTTATCGAGCGCAACACATCGATCCCGACTCGCGTGCAGCGCACATACACCACGGCCTCTGACCACCAGTCCACGGTCGAGGTGCACGTGCTGCAGGGCGAGCGGAAGAAGGCCAGTCAGAACAAGTCGCTGGGTCGCTTCCACCTCACCGGCATCCCGCCTGCGCCGCGTGGCGTCCCGCAGATTGAGGTGACGTTCGACATCGACGCGAACGGCATCCTCAACGTGACCGCGCGTGACAAGGCGACCGGTCGCGAGCAGGACATCACGATCACCGGCTCGGGCCAGCTCTCGGACGACGAGGTCGAGCGGATGGTCCACCAGGCCGAGGAGCACGCCGACGAGGATCGGAAGTTCGAGGAACTCGCGCAGACGCGCAACACCGCCGATCAGCTCGCCCACCAGCTCAACACAACGCTCAACGAGCTGGGCGACCAGGTCTCCGAGGCCGATCGCGAGATCGTGCAGCAGAAGATCGAAGCGATGCAGGAGGCCGCGAAGGGCGACAGCGCCGACGCGATCCAGTCGGCGATCGACGATGCGCAGAATGAGTTCGCGCGCATCTCACAGCAGGCGTATGAGGCCGCTACAGCCGCCGAGGCCGGCCAGCAGGCAGGCGGCGGACCCACCGGCGGCCCCGAGGCCGAAGCGGCGTCCGGCGGCGACGACGTCATCGACGCGGAGTTCGAGGCCGAGGACGAGGCGTAAGGCGAACGGCAGTCGTCAGTCGCAGGTCACAGGTCGCCAGCCAACGGCAAGCGCAGACGGCTGACGGCGACGGCAGGACGACAACCGGGCGGGCGTTGCAGACCGTGCCGCCCGCCCGGACCTGGCCTATCAGACGCAGCACGGGAGACACAATGCGCAGGGAACTGACCGACCCGATCGAGGATTTCTTTGAGCTGAGGGACCGGCTCTACCACCTGCTCGACGAGAGTTTCGCCGCGGGGCAGGCTCAGAGCGCACCATCCTTCAGCCCACCGGTGGACATCCTGGCAGGCGATGCGGAGGTCGTGATCCTCGTCGAGCTGCCGGGGATGAGCCGCGAAGATGTCTCGGTGGAGATTGAGAACGGAACCGTCACCATCAGTGGCGAACGCCCGAACGGCGGCGAGGGCCGCTACTTCGTGCGCGAGCGCCCCATCGGTGACTTCAGCCGCTCATTCTCCCTGGCATGGGAACTCGACGCAGAGAGCGTCTCGGCGAAGCTCGACGCGGGCGTTCTGCGGGTGACCGTGGGTCGCCGTGAGCGCGAGCGGACGATCGAGGTGAGCGACGAGTCGGGGGCATAGATGGAAGGAGCGAAGTCCAGGCGCGTGGACCCGGCCTCGGAGGCGTGTGGTCGCGCGTCTCGCCGAAGGAGATCTCACCGTGAACCGACCGACGGACCCGCTGGCACAGATGCAGGCGCTGACACAGAGGCTGCGAGAGGCGATGGCGGTGCAACGGCACCGGAAGGCCGCCTCCGCGCGGACGTGGCAGCCACCGACGGACCTGCGCTCGACCGATGACTCCTACGTCATCGCGCTGGACATCCCGGGGGCGGACCGCGATTCGATCGAGGCCACCGCCGAGGACGGCATCGTGCGAGTGCGGGGTGAGGTGGTATATCCGAGCGATCTGCAGCACCTGCGCCGCCTCCGTGGCGAGCGGACGCTCGGGCAGTTCGTCCGCTCGATCCGACTGCCGTCCGACGCGGATACGGCCAACACGCGCGCAGCACTCGCGGATGGTGTGCTGACGATCACCGTCGCGCGCCGCGGCGGGAGCGGGCGCATTAAGATAGACATCGAAGAGTGAGCCACTGTGCGAGTTGATCAGAAGCCTGACTTCTACGAGATCCTCGGCGTTGACAGCGATGCGTCGCAGGACGAGATCAAGAAAGCCTACCGGCGCCTCGCCCGGGAGCACCATCCGGACGTTAACCCCGGCGACAAGGAGGCGGAGGCGAAGTTCAAGGAGATCTCGCAGGCGTATCAGACGCTCAAGGACCCGGAGAAGCGGAAGAAATACGACCAGTTCGGCGACGCCTGGGAGCAGGCCCAGCACACCGGCCAGTGGCAGCAGGGCGACTTCCGCGAGTTCGTCAACCAGCAGTACGGCGCGGGCTCGTTCCGCGACATTTTCGGCGATCTTTTCGGCGACATGGGCGGAGGCCGCGGCTTCGCGTTCACCAGCACCGGGCGCAGCCGGATTCGCCCCGAGCCCGGCCCCACGCGCGGCCAGGATGTCGAGTATGACCTGCCGGTCAGCTTCGAGGAGGCCGTGCACGGCGCTGAGAAGCAGATCTCGCTGACGCTCGCCGACCGGTGCCCGGAGTGTGAGGGCATGGGCGGCGAGACACAGACCTGCCCGGCGTGCGGCGGCAGCGGCCAGGCGCAGAGCGGCGGAGGCTTCTTCAATCTCGGCGCCGCCTGCCAGCAGTGCCACGGCACGGGCCAGGTCGTCACGACGCGCTGTAGGACCTGCAAGGGCACCGGTGAGGCAACTCGCAGCCGCCGGATAACCGTGAGGGTGCCGGCGGGCGTGGAGACCGGCTCGAAGGTGCGCGTGCGCGGTGAGGGCGGGCGTGGGATCGCAGGCGGTGGACCGGGCGATCTGATCCTCAACATCAGGGTTCAGCCGCACAGGATATTCGAGCGCGATGGTGATGACATCCGCCTCGAACTGCCGGTGACGTTCACCGAGGCGGCGCTGGGCGCGAAGGTGAGGGTGCCCACAATCGACGGCAATGTGACGATGACGATTCCGCCGGGGACCCAGAGCGGCGATCAGCTTCGTCTCAAGGGCCGGGGCGTCAAGCACCTCAACGCGCAGGGACGGGGCGACCAGTACGTGCAGGTGAGCGTCAAAGTCCCCGAGGAGCTTAGCGGCGACCAGCGGGAGATGCTCGAGCGCTTCCAGGAGACATGGGATGCGGACCCGCGCCGCACGCTCCACGCATAGCACGCCGCGGGGGCGAACGATCGGGGGGCAGGTGATTGCAGATGCGACGAAACCGCGATGAACCGCGCTATCAGATAGGCGTAGCCGCGCGAATGCTCGAGTGCCACCCGCAGACGCTGAGGCTCTACGAGCGCGAGGGGCTGATCGAGCCGGAGCGCGCGGACAGCGGCGTGCGGCTCTACTGTGACGCCGACATCGAGTTGCTGAGGCGAATCCAGCGCTTCACGCAGGATCTTGGGGTGAACCTTGCGGGCGTGGCGATCATACTACGACTCGTCGATCAGATCGAGGAACTGCAGGACGAGGTCGATCGGCTCCGCGGGGACATCGACCGCGGCCCGAAGGCGCTCGGCCCCGCGCAGGCGCGGCCGAGGAGCCGCCGAGTGGTGGTCAGGATCGAGAACGCGCGCGAGGTGAAGGACTGAGGGCGATGGCGAAGGTCCGTCCGGACGACCTGCCGGAGAAGGTGCAGGAGGTCATCCGCAGGATCGTTGAGGGGTAAGACCCGGTGAAGATCGTCATCTTTGGTTCCTATGCACGTGGCGATTGGACTGAGGACAGCGATCTTGATGTGCTGGTGGTGAAGGAGACCGAGGAGCGCTGGCTTGATCGCACGGTGACCGTCTCCGGCATCTGCCGACCTCGTCGCCTGCCGATGGACATCCTCGTCAAGACGCCTGATGAGATCGAGGAGATGCTTGAAGAGCGGAGTCTCTTCATGCGCACCGTGCTCAACGAGGGGATGGTGGCCTATGACAAACAAGCCGGCTGAGCACGGCCGCGATGTCCTCGAGATCGTCTTCCATGCCGAGCAGGACTATCTGCTCATTCAGCAGAACGGACGGCCGAGACGAGCGAAGCCGCAGAGACCTCAGAGGACGGAACCAACACCACCAACGGCGCATCGCGCGCCGATGGCACATAGCAGGTGACATGATGGATTTCGAGAAGCTCACCAACCAGGCAAAGGAGACCATCGGGCAGAGTCAGCAGATTCTGCGCCGCTACTCGCACAACCAGCTCGACGTCGAGCACGTCCTGCTCGCGATGCTCGAGCAGGACACCGGTGTGCCGCGGCGTATGCTCGAGGCGTCCGGCGTGGATATCCCGACGCTGATCTCGAAGGTCGAACGCGAACTGGGACAGCGCCCACAGGTCTCCGGCGGCGGAGCCGACACCGGGCAGATCTACGTGACCCCGCAGGCGAACCGTCTCTTCGATGCCGCGTGGCAGCGCGCGCAGCAGTTTGGCGACACATTCATCGCCGCCGAACACCTGCTGCTTGCGATGCTCGACATCAGCTCAGCGGCCTCGCGGCTGCTGCAGGACGCGGGCGTCGCCGAGCAGGCGCTGCTTGAGGCGCTGCGCGAGATCCGCGGCAGCAGGGGTGTGCATGACGCCGGTGCCGAGTCGGGCTACGAGGCGCTCGAACGCTTCTCACGCGACCTCACCGAACTGGCCCGCGAGGATAAGCTTGACCCCGTGATCGGCCGCGAGATGGAGATTCGCCGACTGATCCAGGTGCTGTCTCGCCGCACCAAGAACAACCCCGTGCTCATCGGGGAGGCCGGGGTGGGAAAGACCGCGGTCGTTGAGGGTCTCGCTCAGGAGATCGCCTTCGGCAGAGCGAGCAAGGTGCTCGGTGAGAAGAGGGTCGTCGCGCTCGATCTCGCGGGGATGATCGCGGGGAGCAAGTACCGCGGCGAGTTCGAGGAGCGGCTCAAGTCGGTGATCGATGAGATTCGCGCGGCCGAGGGCGAGATCATCGTCTTCATTGACGAGCTTCACACGGTCGTCGGGGCAGGCGCGGCCGAGGGCGCGATGGACGCGAGCAACATGCTCAAGCCGGCGCTGGCGCGAGGCGAGTTGCAGGCGATCGGGGCGACGACGCTCGACGAGTATCGCGAGAACATCGAGAAGGACCCGGCCCTCGAGCGGCGCTTCCAGCCGATCATGGTTGAGGAGCCGACGGTGGAGCAGACCATCGAGATCCTCCGTGGCCTGCGGGAGCGCTATGAGCAGCACCACGGGGTGAAGATCGGCGACGACGCCATCGAAGCGGCCGCCGAGCTTTCCCATCGCTACATCTCCGACCGCAGGCTGCCGGACAAGGCGATCGACGTGATCGACGAGGCGGCCAGCAAGCTGCGCATCGACACATTCGACCTGCCTCCGAGGCCCGAGGCGCTGCGCGAGCGTATCAAGGACCTCACGCAGAAGGGCCAGCAGCAGGCTCAGGCGGGCGACTACGAGGCCGCCGAGCGCATTCGTGCGGAGATCGAGGAGCTGCAGGCGCGCATCCCCGAAGCCACCGAGCAGTGGGAGGGCGTCGAGGAGATCGATGACACCGTGGATGCTGAGGACGTCGCATCGATCGTCGGCGACTGGACGGGCATCCCCGTCTCCCGCATGTTCGAGGAGGAGGCGGAGAAGCTGCTGCAGATGGAGGACCGCCTCCACCAGCGCGTGAAGGGGCAGCACGAGGCCGTCGTCGCTGTCTCGGAGGCCATCCGGCGCGCGCGCACGGGCCTCAAGGACCCTCGCCGACCGATCGGCAGCTTCATCTTCCTCGGCCCCACCGGCGTGGGAAAGACCGAGCTGGCGAAGGCGCTCGCGGAGTTCATGTTCGACGACGAGGACGCGATGGTTCGGATCGATATGTCGGAGTACATGGAGCGGCACGCAGTCTCGCGGCTGATCGGCGCTCCACCCGGATACATCGGCTACGAGGAGGGCGGGCAGCTCACCGAGGCGGTCCGCCGCAGGCCCTACCGGGTGATTCTCCTCGACGAGATTGAGAAGGCACACCCGGACGTGTATAACATCCTGCTGCAGATCCTTGAGGAGGGGCGACTGACCGACAACGCCGGTCGGATCGTGGACTTCAAGAACACAGTCATCATCATGACCAGCAACATCGGAAGCCACCACATCACGCCGCCGGCCGAGGGCGCGAGCGAGGAGCAGGCCGCTGAGCACTACGAGCGGATGCGTGAGACGGTCACCGCAGAGTTGCAGCAGCACTTCCGGCCCGAACTGCTCAACCGCATCGATGAAGTCATCGTCTTCCACTCGCTCAGCAGCGCCGAGATCCGCTCCATCGTGGACCTGATGCTCTCGCGCGTGGAGCAGCGGCTGGGAGAGCGCGACATCTCGCTCGAAGCGACCGACGGCGCGAAGGACCTCCTGGCCGAGCGCGGCTACGACCCTCAGTTCGGCGCACGGCCGCTGCGGCGGATCATTCAGAAGCTCGTGGAGAACCCGATCTCCGCGGGGATCCTGCGCGGAGAGTTCGGCACCGGTGACACCGTACTGGTCGATGAGCAGGGCGGAGAACTTGCCCTGCGCGTGAAGGTTGCAGAAACCGTCGAAGCCGGGTAGAATAATGCTTCATGCAGCCATGCCTGAAACCGTCTCGCGGCGGCTCGCGCAGGGCCGTGAGATGAACCTTAAAGACGCAGAACCATGGAAGGGAGGACAGACGCACATGGATATCCGTTTGCTGGGTGACCGGGTGATGGTCAAGCGCGTGGAGGCCGATACGACCTCCGGTGGGATCCATCTGCCCGAGTCGGCACAGGAAAGGCCGCAGAAGGCCACGGTCGTGACGGTTGGCGAGGGCCGCAGGCTCGACAGCGGTAAGGTTGTCGCGCCGGACGTCAGCGAGGGTGACACGGTGATCATCGCCAGGTACGGCGGCACCGAGATCACCGTTGACGGCGACGAATACCTCATCATGGACGCGGGCCAGATCCTTGCGAAGGAAGCGTAAGTTTCACATTTGACACTACCAGCCGAAAGGGAGAAAGACGACCATGGCACCGAAGAACATCCTCTACAGTGAGGAGGCACGTCGCGCCCTCGAGCGGGGAGCGAACATAGTGGCTGATGCTGTGAAGGTCACCCTCGGTCCTACCGGGCGCAACGTCCTTCTTGAGAAGAGCTACGGCTCCCCCACCATCACCAAGGACGGCGTGACCGTCGCCAAGGAGATTGAGCTGGAGGACCACTTCGAGAACACCGGCGCGCAGCTTCTCAAGGAGGTCGCCTCGCAGACCAACGATGTGGCCGGCGACGGCACCACCACCGCCACCGTGCTCGCCCAGGCGATGCTCCGGGAGGGCCTGAAGGCCGTCGCGGCGGGCGCCAACCCGATGTTCGTCAAGCGCGGGATCGACAAGGCCGTGGACGCGGCGGTCAAGGAACTGCGCAAGATGTCCATCGAGGTCAAGACCAAGGATGACATGTTCCATGTCGCCTCAATCGCGGGCAACGACGAGCAGATCGGCAAGCTGGTCGCCGACGCGATGGAGGAGGTCGGCAAGGACGGTGTCATCACGGTCGAGGAATCCCAGGGCACTGAGACCAGCCTTGAGCTGGTGGAGGGGATGCAGTTCGACAAGGGCTACCTCTCCCCCTACATGATCACCGACCGCGAGCAGATGGCGGCCGTCCTCGATGACCCGCTGATTCTGCTCTACGAGAAGAAGGTCGGCTCCGTCGCCGATATGATCGGCGTGCTTGAGGCCGTCGTCCAGAGCGGCCGGCCGCTGCTTGTCATCGCCGAGGACGTCGAGGGCGAGGCCCTCGCCACCCTGGTGGTCAACAAGCTTCGTGGCACGCTCAATGCCGTGGCCGTGAAGGCCCCGGGCTTCGGCGACCGCCGCAAGCGCCAGATGGAGGACATCGCGGTCCTCACCAACGGCACCTTCATCTCCGAGGACCTCGGCATCAAGCTCGAGAATGTCGGGCTCGACATGCTCGGCACCGCCAGCCAGGTCAAGGTGACCAAGGACGAGACGATCATCGTCGAGGGCGCAGGTTCGGCCCAGGCGATCCGCGGTCGGATCCAGCAGATCCGCAAGGAGATCGACGAGACGGACAGCAACTACGACCGCGAGAAGCTCGAGGAGCGCCTCGCCAAGCTCTCCGGCGGCGTCGCCGTCATCCGCGTAGGCGCGGCCACCGAGACGGAGCTGAAGGAGAAGCAGCACCGCTTCGAGGACGCCCTCTCCGCGACCCGCGCGGCCGTGGCCGAGGGCATCGTCGCCGGCGGCGGCGTCTCCCTCGCGCGCGTCGCTCCGGCGCTCAACAAAGTCAAAGCCACCGGCGATGAGAAGATCGGCGTGGATATCCTGCGCAACGCCCTCACGGCTCCGCTGCGGCAGATCGCCGAGAACAGCGGCGAGGAGGGCTCGGTCATCGTTCAGCGCGTGCTCGAGCACGATGACGTCCACGTGGGCTTCAACGCAGTCTCGGGCAAGTATGAGAACATGCTCGAGGCCGGCGTGACCGACCCGCTGATGGTCACCCGGGCAGCGCTGGAGAACGCCGCGAGCATCGCCGGGATGATCATGACCACCGAGGCCCTCATGGCCGAAGTCGAGGAGGACGACGAGGACTGAGCGAAGGTCCCCTCGGTCACTGACGCGAGGTAACGCGGGGCGGGCCGGCAGCGGCCCGCCCCGCTTTCTACATAAGCGGAGTCCGCCGCGGAACGGAACCGGTCGATGATCCCTATTCGAGACAACATCCAGTCAAGGCGCTTCCCCATCGTGAACGTTGCGATCATCGTCGCATGCGCGATCGTGTTCTTCGCGCAGTTGTCCGTGGGGATGCGCGTGGCTGTCGAAGAGTGGGCTTTCCGCCCCGAGGACCTCGTCCCGTGGCGAGGACCGGGCTTCGCGGAGGCGTTCACCGCGCTCTTCCTCTCGATGTTCATGCACGGCGGCCTCGGACATATCGGCGGGAACATGCTCTTCCTGTGGGTCTTCGGGGACAACATCGAGGACCGCATGGGCCACGTGAAATACCTGATCTTCTACCTCGCCTGCGGCATCGTCGCAACCATCGCCCACTCGCTCTTCGCGCTCGTGACCGGCATGGCGCACATCTCACTGGTCGGCGCATCCGGAGCGATCGCGGGCGTCCTCGGCGCATACTTCGTGCTCTTCCGGCATGCGCGCGTGCGGACGCTGGTCTTTCTCTTCTTCTTCGTTACGATGATCGACCTGCCCGCGGGCTTCTTCCTTTTCTACTGGTTCATCATCCAGGTGCTGAGCCTCGGCATGGCCTCCGGCGTGGCGTACATGGCGCACATCGGCGGCTTCGCGGCGGGCTTTCTGCTGGTGCGCGCCTTCACCGACACCAGCAGGCCGCGCCCCCCGCAGGAACCTCGCCCGCCGCGGGTAACGCACCTGCGCATCGAGTGAGCGCCGCCCCTCAGACCGCCTCATAGCGCTGATAGCGCGCCGTGTACTGCCACTCGGCGACGAACGCCTCCGGGTCGGCGGGGAGTTCGCGTGTCGCCAGGCCCTCGTCGGCGGCGGCCCGCAGCACCGCCGTCGCAACCTCGGCCCCCACGTTCCGCAGACGCGGGCTCGCCGGCAGCACAAGATCCTCAGCAAGGTCGCTCTCGCTCAGCGCGGCATGGATGGCCTCGGCGGCGGCGAGCAGCATCCCGTCGGAGATGCGCGTCGCCCTGGCCAGCCAGGTGCCCGCGCCGATCCCGGGGAACGCGTAGAAGTTGTTGACCTGCGAGAAGCGATGCATCCGGCCGCCGAACTCCACCGGCCCGAAGGGGCTTCCGACCGCAACGATCGCCCGCCCCTCGCTCCAGCGAACCACGTCGTGCGGATGCGCCTCCACCTGCGCGGACGGGTTGCTCAGCACGAAGACGATCGGCCGCTCGTGCTCGGCCGCCATCCCTCGAACCACCGACTCAGGCAGCGCGCCCGGATGTCCCGACAGGCCGATCAGCACACCGGAGCGCGCGGCCGCGACCACCCGCTCGAGGGACAGGTCTCCCTCGGGATCGAGGCCCCAGTCGCTCACCACCTCCGGATCGTGCGCGATCCGCCGCTTGTACTCCGGCAGGTCTGCGCGATTGGTCAGCACCAGGCCGCGCGAGTCGAACACCAGCACCTGCGCCGAAGCCTCCTCGAAGGACAGCCCCTCCGCCTGCAGCGCCGCGATGATCGCCGACGCGACGCCCACACCGGACGCGCCCGCGCCCAGCACCGCGATCCGCTCGCCGATCAGCGGCCGCTCCGCGCGCCTCAGCGCCCCGAGCAGGCCCGCGTGAACCACCGCCGCGGTGCCCTGGATGTCATCGTTGAAGGAGGGAAGCCCATCGCGGTAGCGCTCGAGATTGTGCCAAGCGCGCTCCCGGCTGAAGTCCTCCCACTGCAGCACGGCACCGGGGCAGTTGCGCTTCACCCCCTGCACGAAGGCCTCGATGAATGCCTCATACTCCTCGGCGCCGAGGCGCGGGAGGCGGCGCCCGATGTAGAGCGGGTCGTGCCGGAGGCTCTCGTTGTCGGTCCCCACGTCGAGGCTGACCGGGAGGCAGGCCGTCGGGTCGAAGCCGCCGGCGGCGGCGTAGAGCGCGAGCTTGCCGATGGGGATGCCGATCCCCCCCACGCCCTGGTCGCCGATGCCGAGGATGCCCTCGTTGTCGGTGCAGACGATGATGCCGATCTCCCCCTCGACCGCGTGATCGAAGATGGCGTCGATGCGATCGATGTTCTCGGGCGTGATGAACAGCCCGCGCGCGCCGCGGAAGATGTGACTGAAGCGCTCCACGGCCTCCCCCACCGTGGGCGTGTAGACGATCGGAGCAAGCTCCTCGAGGTGCTCGATCAGTGTCGCATGAAAGAGCGTCTCGTTGCGGTCCTGCAGCGAACGCAGGTAGATGTACTGCTCAATCGGCACGGGCTTGCTCCGGAGATTGGCGACCACGCGGTCGATCTGATCGTCGAGCGTACTGACACCCGGCGGCAGCAGCCCCTCCAGCCCGAGGGCGGCGCGCTCATCGGGCGGGAAGGCGCTCCCCTTATTCAGGTTCGGGTCGCGGAGAACATCAAGACCACGCTTCGCCACCGGTCGAACGCCACTCATCACGCCACCTCCGACAGAGTTGATGATCCGATGATACACCACGCGGGAACATCGGGCAATCCACATCCCCTCCGGATCGGGTCGCGACATTGACACAGAATATTAAGGAATACGGTTTCGTGGCAAAGGAACTCAGCGTACAGATCGGTGTCATCTACACCAGTTACGCTCAATCTACCACCGGCGACAATGTCGGCGGCAACCATGACGAAGGAGGCGAACGAAACATGCGCATGACATTGACCATCGCGGCGGCTCTGGCGATGATCGCCTGCGGAACGGCGGTCGCGCAGGAGGCCGAGGCCCCTGCCGCCGTCGAGGAGACGGTCGAGGCGGCCGAGCAGGTTCAGCCCGCGCAGGCAGGAGAGCGCGTTGAGGAGGACTTGATCGCACTCTACCGCTTCGACAACGTGGTCGAGGGGACCGTCATCCCCGATGCCACGCAGGACTTCGGCGGGCTTGACCTCGTCATTCAGGGCGCGATTGCAGGCTCCCCTGTGGAGGTCCGCGACAACGCGGTGCAGTTCGCGGCGCCCGAGTTGACGCAGGTTCCCGGGCTCTTCTCATCCGGACCGGCGACCGACATCGTGAACGCGATCAGGGCTGCGGGGCAACTGACGGTCGAGGCGTGGATCACGCCGGCGAGCGCCGAGCTGACCGGACCCGCCCGCATCGTCAGCATCTCACGAAGCTGGAACGAGCGCAACATCACGCTCGGGCAGGAGGGGGATACGTACCAGTTGCGGCTTCGGACCTCGGGCGATCAGGAAGGCACTCCTTTCATCCAGGCACCTGAAGGGATGCTCAGGGTCAACGAGCTTCAGCACGTCGCCGTGACCTTCGACGGGCAGTACAGGACGATCTACCTCGACGGGGAGCCTGTGGCTGAATCCGCCGACAATGGCGGGACCCTCGACAACTGGGATGAGACCATGTTGCTGGTCATCGGGAACGAGACCGACGGCGACCGGCGCTGGCTCGGCTCGGTACATCTGGTGGCTCTGTATGCCTCCGCCCTCAGCCCGGAGGAGATCGTCGCGAACTTCGAGGCCGGGCTGTAGCAGCCCGCCTCCCCCCGGCGTGACGGCCCGGTTCGCGCCGGAGGAGGAACGGATCCGCCCTCGGTGGAAGCAGTCCCGACCGGTGCCGATGCCTGCATCAGTTCAAGGTTGCACCGAAACACGTGGAACTCCGAGGCTGAATCAGGTGTCATTCACAACGGTTACACCTATGCCACCGGCGACAATGTCGACGGCAACCATGACAAAGGAGGCGAATGAAACATGCGCACGACACTGACCATCGCAGCGGCTCTGGCGATGATCGCCTGCGGAATGGCGGTCGCGCAGGAGGCCGAGGCCCCCGCCGCCGTCGAAGAGGCGGTCGAGGCGGCTGAGCAGGTTCAGCCCGCGCAGGCAGGAGAGCGCGTTGAGGAGGATTTGATCGCACTCTACCGCTTCGACAACGTGATAGAGGGGACCATCATCCCCGATGCCACGCAGGATTTCGGCGGGCTTGACCTCGTCATCCAGGGCGCGATTGAGGGCTCCCCGGTGGAGGTCCGCGACGACGCGGTGCACTTCGCGGCGCCCGAGATGACGCAGGTCCCCGGGCTCTTCTCGTCCGGACCGGCGACCGACATCGTGAACGCGATCAAGGCTGCGGGGCAACTGACGGTCGAGGCGTGGATCACGCCGGCGAGCGAAAGCCTGACCGGACCCGCCCGCATCGTCAGCATCTCCCGCGGCAGCGGTGAGCGCAACATAACACTCGGGCAGCACGAGGACGCGTTCGCCCTGCGACTCCGGACCTCAGCCACCAACCAGCAGGGCAGCCCGGACCTTTTCAGCCCTGAGGGGACGCTCAGAGCCGATGCGCTTCAGCACGTCGTCGTAACCTTCGACGGCCAGACCACCACGATCTACCTCGACGGAGAGGCGATCACCGACTCCACTCACTTCGCAGGGACCCTCGGTAGCTGGGACGAGACGATGTCGCTGGCGATAGGCAACGAGACCGACGGGAACCGGCGCTGGCTCGGCTCGGTGCATCTCGTCGCCTTCTACGCCTACGCGCTGAGCCCGGATCAGGTCCGCATGAACTTCGGGGCCGGTCTCTGATCCGCGCCTGACGATCGGTAGCGGTGAGAGCGGAAGGGACGGCGGCAGCGCCGAGCGCTTCGGAACAGGCGCTACGGGGCCACATTGAGGCCTCCGGGCGCTCGCGAGTTGCGGTTGCGTGTCAATAGTACGCGATCTGCCGCCCTTCCCCTCCCCGCGCCGGCGTCTGTCGCAGCGCGTGTTCGTTGCGATTGGCCGCGCTTCCGGGCGTTTTGTCGCGCATGGGCGCGAGCTGGAAATCATGCCACGAGCCGAGGCCGATGACGCTCTCCGCGGTCACGGACAGGTCCAGCGCGCCCAAACGTGTCAGTTTTCCCTCCACGCAGATGACCGGACTGGTGTAAAGCGCCCGCCCGCATCTTTCGTAGGCCTCCTCGAAGACCGCCACATCGATCAGCCCGACCTCGTCCTCGAGTGAGATGAAGATCGCGGTTCGACCGCTGCGCGTTGGCGGGCGCGCGCGTGAGACGATGATGCCTGCCACGCAGACGCGATCGCCGTCCTCGCGCTCCCACAACTCCACGCTCGGCGTCACGCCCATCTCCCGCAGACGCTCGCGCCAAAAGTCAAACGGATTGCGCGTGGTGCTCACGCCGAGAAGCTGCAGGTCCGCCGCCACACGAGCCACCTCCGTCACCGGGTCCGGAGGCGGCAGCATCCCGACGAGATCGTCCACGTCATCGCAGGCAAGCGTCGGGGCCTTCTGACGGCCGCGTCGGTCGGCGACCACGTCCCCGGGCAGCGCGCGCAGTCGCCAGAGCAACTCTCGGGGCCCCATCCCGGTGAACTCGAACGCCCCCGCCCGCACCAGGTTCTCCACCGACGGCCCCGGCACGCTCGTCCGCGCGCAGAAGTCCTCCAGCGAGACGAACCGCCCTCCGCGTTCACGCTCGGCCACGATCCGCTCGACACTGCGCTCCTGCAGGCCCCGCACCATCCAGAGCCCGAGACGAATCTCGCCGACCGGATTCGCCTCGTACTCCACCAGGCAACGGTCGGCGCTGCGATTGACGCACGGTGGGAGGATGCCGCAGCCGTGCCGCTTCGCGTCCTCGGCCACCGTCCGCGGCGGATAGAAGCCCATCGGCTGGCTGGAGAGGATTCCCGCGAGGAACTCCGCCGGATAGTGTGCCTTGAGCCACGCGGTCTGGTAGGAGATCTTCGCGAAACACGCCGCATGGGCCTTGTTGAAGCCGTAGGCGGCGAATCCTCGGATCATTCCGAAGACCTCCGCGGCCACGTCCGGACGCACCCCGCGTTCGCCCGCGCGCAGGATGAAGCGCTCTTCGATCTCCTCGAGCTCCTCGGGGGTGATGTCCTTCGTCATCATCCGCCGCAGCACATCGGCCTCACCGAGCGAGAAGCCGGCGATGGCATGCGCGATCTGCAGCACCTGCTCCTGGTAGATGACCACGCCGAAGGTGCCGCGCAGGATCGGCTCAAGCGCCGGGTGCGGGTAACTGACCTCCTGCCGGCCGTGGCGGCGCATGACGTAGGGCGTGATCATATCCGCCTGCACCGGCCCGGGGCGGAAGAGTGAGATGTTCGCGATGATATCCTCGAACCCGGTCGGCTGCACGCGGCCGAGCAGGTTCCGCTGTCCGGGGCTCTCAAGCTGGAAGAGCCCGACGGTGTGCGTGGAGCGCAGCAGCTCATATGACGGCTCGTCGTCAAGCGGCAGCGCCTCGAGGTCCGGGCGGATGCCCTCATGCGCCTCGATGTGATCGAGCGCGTCCTCGATCGCGGAGTGGGTGCGCAGGCCGAGGATGTCCATCTTCACCAGCCCGAGCGCCTCGACGTCATCTTTGTCGAACTGCCCGATCACGATGCCCTTGTTCGCCAGCTCAAGCGGCACCATCTCCGTCAGCGGGCGCCTGCCGATCAGCAGCCCGCCCACATGCACGGAGAGGTGGCGCGGTAGGCCGGAAATCTCCCCGGCGAGTTCGATGAGCAACTGCTTGTCGGCGAGGTCGAGCTTCGCGTCACGGACCTCGGGGTACTTCTCCAGCGCCTCGGAGATGTCACCGGCGCGGATGTGCGGAAAGACCGATGCGAGCCTGCCGATCTCCTCCTCGGAGAAGCCCAGCGCTTTGCCGATCTCGCGGATCGCCGAGCGGGCACGGAAGGTGTTGACGGTGCAGACCGCCGCGACATGTTCGGCGCCGTATCGATCATAGATGTACTGCGTGACCTCATCGCGGCGACGGGTGTCGAAGTCCACGTCGATATCAGGCATATTGCGGCGCTCTGGATTGAGAAAGCGTTCGAAGAGCAGTTCGTTGGCGATCGGGTCGGCGTGCGTGATGCCGAGGACGTAGCTGACCAGCGAGTCGCCCGCCGAGCCGCGCCCGGTGCAGCGGATCCCGCGCTCGCGCGCGAAGCGCACGATATCCCAGACGATCAGGAAGTACTCCGAAAGCCCCCTATCCTCGATGATGTGCAGCTCGTGCTCGAGTCGCTCGCGGACCTCAGCGCCTGTGTGGCCGTAGAGTTGCCTCGCGCCATGCTCACAGAGCCGCCGAAGGAATGCGCGCGGAGATTCGCTGGCGCGCGGAAGAGGGACCTGTGCCCCGCCACTGCCGTTGCCCTGTAGGGCGGGGACCTGTGCCCCGCCACCGCCGTTGCCCTGTAGGGCGGGGACCTGTGCCCCGTCACCTCCGTTGCCCTGTAGGGCGGGGACCTGTGCCCCGCCACTGCCGTTGCCGCCGCGTGAAAAGGATCGCTCGGCGTTGGAAGAAACGTGGCGGGGCACAGGTCCCCGCCCTGCACACGGCGGCGACGCATGTCGTGAGGAGGGGCGGGCTCTCCTGCCCGCCCGGCCGCTGCCATCCCCTCCCCGTAACGCATCCATGTCGAAGGCCGGGAAGTGAAATGTGTCGAGATCCAACTCCCACTCGCAGCGCTCCGCGATCCGGCCGGCATTCGCGATCGCCTCGGGCTGATCGGCAAAAAGCTCCGCCATCTGGCGCGGTGTCTTGAGGTAGAATTCCGCGTTCGGTCGGCGTTCGGGATTGGGCTCATCGACGGTCTGCCGCGCACCCATGCAGACCATCACGTCCTGCAGGCGGTAGCCGGATTTCTCCACGTAGTGCGTGTTATTTGTCGCGACGCACTCCAGGCCAACCCGCGCGGCAAGCTCCGCAAGCCGGTAGCGCGAGCGGCTGTGCGGGCGCGGCAGCAGGTGATTGTGCAGTTCGACGTACATCCGCTCGGGACCGAAGAGGTTGCGGTAGTACCCGGCGACCTCCTGCGCCTCGTTCAGCAGCCCGCGCGCGAGCAGGCTCGGAATCTCTCCGCGCTTGCGGCAGGCGGTCAGGGCGATCAGATGATCCCCGTGTCGACGCAGGTTCTCCTGCGACAGCAGCGGGTGGTCGCGATCGACCTGCGCGTAGGCCGCCGAGAACGCGCTCTCGCGCCGCGCCTCCCCCAGCCGCGCGGCGGTTACGAGCCTGCAGAGGTTCGAGTACCCCTCATTGCTCTCGGCCAGCAGCAGCAGGTGCGGCGGACGCTCCCTGTCCTCCACGAGTCCCGGCAGCACCGGCTCGACGGTGAACTCCACGCCGATGATGGGCCTGACACCGACCTCCATCGCGGCCTGAAAGAAGCGCACCGCGCCGGCCAGCGAGTCGTGATCGGTCAGCGCGATCGCGGACATACCGGCATCACGGGCGGCCCGCGCCAGCGCATCAACGCGCGCGGCGCCGTCGTAGAATGAGAACGCACTGTGTGTGTGAAGATGAGTAAAGGCAGTCATTGGTCATCAGCCACCAGGCTTACGGCTTGCCGCTCAATCCCAGACGCGGTAGGCATGCCACTGATCGGTCGCGTCATAGCGGCACAGGTCGAAGGTCTTTCCGGCACTGGTGGCGACGCGAACGAAGCGGCGTTCGCCATCCCCCTCCCACCACCGCCCGAGCAGCCGCCAGGTGCCGCCGGTATCCACGACTGAGTAACTGCGCCCGCGCCACCTGAATGCATCCGGACAACGGTCCGCGCCCATCCGCGTAATCTCAACCGGCTCTCCAATCGATTTTGTCATGGTCGCCATCGCGCCTCACTCGCAGTCAAACTGAGGTGCCCTTCATTATATACGAACATATGTTCGACAGTCAAGCGCGACGACGAAAGAGGCGATTACGGCGATCGCAGCCGATGCATTCCTTCCCCCAGCGCCAAGGTCACAGGCCGCCCGGAGCGAACTATCCACCGAGCAACACCGCGTGCAGTCCGCTAAGGGAGGCGCCAGATGGAGCGACGAGGAGTACTCAGGCACGATCGAGACCGCGCGTGGCAGGGATACACGCTGTACTGCGAGAGCTGGGAGGATCCATCGGTGTCGCCCGATGGAAAGGGCGAGATTCTGCTGATCGACATGGAGGGTGAGGTGGTCCACCGGTGGTATGTGCAGACCGCGCTGCAGTCGTTCTGCAAGCTCCTGCCCGACGGCAATCTGATCTACCCCACCCGCGATCGATCGAATATCTTCGAGGCGGGCCTGCGGGAGCTGACGCCCGACAGTGAGGTCGTCTGGTCCTACCACTGCCGGATCGACCATGACTTCGAGGTCTTCGACGATGGCCGCATTCTGATGCACACGATCCGCGATCACATGTGGCCGCAGCTTGGCAGGGAGCTGAAGCGCTGCCCCTACATGCTTGAGATCAACCGCGAGAAGGAGCTGCTGTGGGAGTGGCACGGCGAGCACCACCTCGAGGAGCTTGAGGCGCTGCTGCCCACGGACGGCTGGGAGCACGTGACCTCGCGGATTGAGGACGAGTTCTCGTTCGACTGGGCGCACAACAACACGCTGCAGGTCATCCCCGCGAACGCGACGTGGGAGAAGGAGCGCGCGAAGGGCAGCTTCGAGCGCTTCAAGCCCGGCAACATTATCTTCAGTTACCGCAGCCTCGACGTGATCGGCGTGATCGACCGCGACACCTCCGAGATCGTCTGGGCGTGGGGGCCGGGGATCATCGACGGCCAGCACAAACCGCACATGCTCCCGAACGGGCACATCATGCTCTTCGACAATGGGACGCTACGCGGCTTTTCGCGCGTCATTGAGATCAATCCCCTGACGGAGCAGATTGTCTGGGAGTACCGCTCACAGGATCCGGAGGACTTCTTCTCGCCCTACATCTCCGGCGGACAGCGGCTGCCTAACGGCAACACCCTCATCTGCGAGGGCGGCAGAGCACACCTTTTCGAGGTCACGCCCGACCGCGAGATCGTCTGGGACTTCATCAATCAGCACCGCAAGGAGGGCGCGCTGGGCAGCATCTACCGCTGCCTGCGCTACTCCGAGGAGTATTGCCGCCCGCTCTTTGACCGAATCGCCAACTGAGCCCCATAGACGGAGGCCGCGCCATGCGCCATCTGACAGTCGCCGCGCTCGTGCTCGCGCTCACGTCGGTCGCATGGAGCGCCAATGATCTCATCTGGCGCTTCGACACCGACGGCGATCTTGAGGGCTGGACGCCCGTGAACTTTGAGTCCGTCGAGGTCCGCGACGGGACGCTCCGGGGCGTGACGGAGTACGACTCGCAACTCATCTCCCCCGAGCTGAACATCGACGCGAGCGAGTACGCGGTCGTTGAGTTCCGCGTCTCCAGCACGCTCGGCGGCGGCGGTGAGGTCTTCTGGCATGGACCGGAGAACTCGTTCGCGCCGGAGTTCATGCAGCGGCATGTCGTGCACGCCTCCGATCAACCGCGCGTCTACCGCACAGCCGTCGGGGAGGTCGATACGTGGAGGGGGACGATCAGGCGTATCCGCCTGGACATCCTCAACCCTGCGGTCGCGGAGATCGCGCTCGACTACGTGCGCCTGACAAATGAGCCGAGAAGTGTGATCCCGAACGCGAGCTTCGAGGACGACTTCGACGGCGACGGGGTGCCGGATGGATGGTCGGTCGACGCCGCGCACAGCGAGTGGTCCTCCGAGCACGTCGGCCGGGGCGATCGCGCGCTGATGGTAGAGGCCTCCGCGCCCGAGCACCAGGTGGCGACGGCGACTGCACGGGCGCCGATCGACCGCACGGGACTCTACCGCTTCAGCGCCACTGTGACGAACCTGCAGGGCGGCGCGCGGGAGCTTGCGGCGCAGATCGGCTTTCACGACGTCTTCGGCCGGCCGCTTGAGGGTAGCGTCAGGCTGACCGCGAGCCGACCTGACCAGGACGGTGGTCGGCGGATAGCCGGGGAGTTCGAGGTGCCCGAGCGGGCGGCGTCCGCCGATGTCTCGCTCATCGCCCGGTCGCGCGGGGCGCGCGTGTGGTGGGATGACGTGGTCCTCGAGCACATCGTCGAGATGCCCGCTCCGTGCGAGCGGCCGATGGAGAGCTGGAATGCGCACTGGATCTGGGCGGAGGCAACGCGCGGGCAGGACGAGGTCCCCGCGTACTTCGTCCATCGCTTCGATCTGCCCGTCGCACCGCAGCGCATCACCTCCGCGAAGCTGCAGGTGACCGCTGATGACAGGTATCAGATGTGGCTCAACGGGGAGAAGCTCTCAGAAAGCACCGAGGAGGACGGCTGGCGCGAGCCGGAGGTGATCGACCTGCTGCCGCATCTCGCGCGCGGAGAGAACGTGATCGCCGTCGAGGCATACGACGTGCGCTCAGCGGAGGGGTTGCTGGCCGAGGGGGCGATCATCTGGAGGCGCGGAGTGATCGAGCTGCGCACCGGCGATGACTGGCGCGCGGTCGGCGAGGCGCCCGAGGGCTGGACGGACCCGGCGTTCGACGCGAGCGATTGGCCGCGCGCATCGGTGATCGCGGCGGCGGGCAGCCTGCCGTGGGGGAGCCTGCCCTACGAGTACCTCGGCCCTCGCGAGGAGGTGCGGCTGGTCCGTGCCACGTTTCCGGCGCAGATCTCGGCGGGCGATCGGCTGACGGTCTCCGCGGTCGTCTCGCATCTGCCGGACACCGCGCGGGGCAATCCGGTGCGGCTGGCGCTGCTGCGCGAGGGAACTGAGCTTGTGTGCTGGACGCGCGACGTCTCGGCGGTGACGAAGCAGTTGGACCCGGTGGAGGACCAGGAGGAGGGCGTCAGAATCGGCCCGATCAGCGTGCAGCTCTCGCGCTTCATCCCGCCGGGCAGTTATTCGGTGCTGCTGGGCTTCCCGAAGATGAACTACGCCGGGCAGGAGAACGCGGTCATCGGCACGATGAGGCTGCGCCTGCCCTCAACACCCGAGCAGCGCCCGCGGGTGAGGGTCGCCGAGCACAACGGAGCGCCGACGCTGATGATCGACGACCGACCGCACCCCTTCATGCACTACCAGGAACTGAGGGTCAGCGGGCGGCGAATCGGCAACATGGCGGCTGCGGGTGTGCACATCTACTTCCTCGAAGCGGGTGACATCGGATGGACTGGGCCGAACACCTGGGACCTCAGCGAGTGGGACGCGAAGGTCATCGACCTGCTCATGCATGACCCGAACGCACTGATCCTGCCCTCATTCACGATCTCGGGCCGCCATCAGCAGTGGTGGCTCGATGAGCATGAGGACGAGCTTGCCCGGACGGAGGACGGCGACACCGAGGTCGGCATCTACCACCACGGCGGCCGCGCGATCTCCCTCGCCTCCGAGGCATGGCGCGAAGAGAGCGGACAGGCCATCAGACGCTTCGTAGAGCACTGCCGCTCGGCATCCTACTCGAGCCGCATCATCGGCTACCTGCCCGCGTCGGGAGTGTCGTGGGAGTGGCAGCACTGGGGCTCGGTCGGCGAGCACGAGCCGACCGACTACTCCGAGCCGATGCGCGAGGCGTTCGCGAGGTGGGTCGGCGAACGCTACGACTCCGAGGAGGAGCTGCGCGAGGCGTGGCGGATGCCGGAGGTGACATTCGAGAGCGTCGCAATCCCGTCGGTCGAGCAGCGCGGGGCGGCAGATCACATGCTCTTCCGCGACCCGACCCGCGGCCGCTATGTCATCGACTTCTACCTCTTCTACCAGGATGTGATGGCCGACGGCATCCTGCACTACTTCGACATCATCAAGCGCGCAAGCAGGGGCGAGGCGCTCGTGGGGACGTACTACGGATACGTGGTCACGATGCTCAGCGGCGCGCGCAGGGCGGGCGACGCGGGCCACATGGCGCTGTCGCGAGTCATCGACTCGGACTCGTGCGACTTCCTCATCTCCCCCTGGGATTACTCGCTGCGCGAGGTCGGCCAGCCGACCGCGATCATGAGCGCGGTCGGCTCGGTGCTCGCCCGCGGGAAGCTCTGGGCAATGGAGAGCGATCTGCGCACCCACCTGGTCACCGATCCGCTCCAGCGACGACACGGAGCGCCCGAGCACCTCGAAGGCACCGTCAGCCAGCTCCGCCGTGCCTTCGCCAGCTCCGCCACCAAAGGTCTCGCCGTCCGCTGGTATGACTTCAGCCACGGCTGGATCTCCGGCGACCCGCGCCAGGGGGAGGTCATCGGCCAGCTCCGCACCATCGCGGACCGATGGGTGAGCTGGGATCGCTCGCCCGATCCCGGCGGGATCGCTGTGGTCGTCGATGAGGATACGCCCGCGGCCTACCTCAGCCATCAGATCGAGGCGATGTTCTGGCTGGTGGCGCGGCAGAAGTCGGTCTTCGACCGCGTCGGAGCGCCGTGGAGCATCTACCTGCTCGACGACGTGGTCGCCGGGCGAGTGCCGAAGAAACGCGCATACTTCTTCCTCAACTGCTTCCACATGACGCCGGAAGAGCGCGCGTACATCGACAGCGAACTGAAGTCCGACGGCCGCACCCTCGCGTGGTTCTACGCGCCCGGGTACATCGAAGACGACCTCGATGTCTCGCGCATCTCCGAGCTGACCGACATGGACTTCATCGAGATCGAGGAGATGCGCTCGTGGGATATTCGGCTCAACACCGAGCACCCGTGGGCGGAGGGGATCACCGACGCCGACGCCCGGCAACCGAAGATCGAGATCGGGCCGGTCTTCGTGCCCGCTGCGGGCGATGAGGAGGTGGTCGGCCGGTGGCACGGCACGGACCAGCCCGGACTCGTGGTGCGCCATCTCGACGACCACACGAGCGTCTACTCCGCGGGCCCGATCCTCTCCCCCGCACTGCTCAAGCGGATCTGCGAGGACGCCGGCGTCTCAGTGAAGGTCGCGGGGACCGAGCCGAGCTACGTGAGCCGCAATCTGATCGGGCTGCACTCGGCGGTGGAGCGGACGGAGACACTGCGCTTCGATGAGCCGACGCGTGTGACCGATCTGGTGACGGGCGAGATCCTCGCGGCGGCGACCACGGAGCTTGAGGTGCGTGTGCCCGGCCCGGGGACGCTGCTGCTGCGGACGGAGCCGGCGTATTGAGCGGGGCGGACACCATGACCGGTGGAGCTTACCCCTCCACTCGCCAGACGATGTCGCTGTCGTCCCAACTGCGACCGGGGGCGTCGGCGCTCACACCGCCATCGTCGTCGAGGTCCTGCCCCACCGACCAGAGCAGATATCCGTCGCCCTCGCGGCGGTAGCGGAAGGGCTCGCCGGAGAAGATGTCGTCGGGGATGGGCCAGTCCACCGTGCCCGAGAGCGGCTCCAGCGTGCGCGGATACTCCCCATGCTCCTGCCGGTAGAGGTTGAGCGCGAGGGCGATCTGGAACTGATCGCGGCGGGCGATGGCGGCGTCGCGCTTCATGGGAGCTCGCGAGAAGACGGGCATCAGGATCATGGTGAGTGGCGCGCTCCAACCGCCCAGCGCTGCGTGATCCTGCCTGTCCGGCCAGCTATCGCCTACGTCGCGCCAGGGATGCTGCATGCGCTCAAGGAACAGTTCATAGAG
>JBMNNW010000152.1:0-9535 GCA_050942735.1 Armatimonadota bacterium | reverse complement strand
GACCTTTGTAGTGGAACTACCGCTTCTTAGCACGCGAATGAATGCGCCGACCGGGGAGTTCTGATGATCGTAGCAATCCTCGCCAACCTGAGTCAGGACTGGCTCCACCAGGTGCGGCAATCGACGCTGCAGAGGGCGACCGTGCTTCGAGCCGAAGGGGCGGAAGCGGCGATTGAGCTGATGCAGTCGGTCCCCGCCGACCTGGTCATTGTTGAGGTACCGCGGATCACCGATGAGCGGCTTGCGGAGATGCGTGATCTGCGCGCGGCAAGTGACGACGCAGTGCTGCTGTGCATCGCCCCTGATGAGGTAATCGAGCGCGTCCGCCTGGAGGGGCTTCCCGCGCCCGACCTCTGGCTTCCCGCGGGCGCCACGGCCGACCGGCGTGACGAGGTGCTGGCCGCGGCCGTCGAGACGGCTGGGCTGCGGAGCGAGATGGACGGGATGGAGGCGGGGATGAGCAGCGGCTGCCGCGTCACACAGGGGGGCGAGGGGCGCTCCACCGACCTTGAGGCATTCAACCGGTTGATGGGCGGGCTCTCCGGCGGCTTCGATCTCGACCGGCTCCTCGACGCATTCGCCGACGCGGTGAGTCACTTCAGCCAGTGCGCCGGCTACGCTCTGCTGTGGGAGGGCGAGGATGGCCGCCTGCGGATTCGCTGCCACCGCGGGATTCGCTCGGAAGTCGTGGAGGACGCGCGGCTCGGCCCCGACGATGCGCTGCCGGGTTGGTACCGCCGCAACCGGCGCGTGCTCACCGCCGCGGAGCTTTGCGACTGGCCCGATCGCCGGCTGGCGGTGCGCGTCAGCCGCGAGCTTGAGCTCTTCGGGGGGCAGATTGCGCTGCCGCTGATGGTGCGCGGACGACTCGCGGGGGTGCTGATCCTCGGCGAGAAAGTGCTGGGCGAGGGGTACTCACGGGGTGAGCTTGAGACGCTCTTCGGGGTCACGAACCACGTGGCGCTGGCCGCGCAGGGCGTTGAGTTGCACTCAGAACTCGGGCGCTCGAAGGCGTACATCGACAGCATTGTCGAGAGCATGGGCGCGGGGCTGATCACGCTCGGCACCGACGAGCGGATCACGGTGTGCAATCCGTGTGCCGCGGAGATCCTCGGGATGCCGCGGGAGGAGGTGGAGGGCGCGGACCTGCGCGCTCTTCCTTCGCCGCTGGGTGATATGCTCTACGCCGGCCTGATCGCGCCCGGAGGGGAGCCGATCTGCGAGGAAGTCTCGATTCGAGGGGGGCAGAAGACGCTGCGGGTCTCCACCTCCTGCGTTCAGGATGAGGCCGGCGCCACCCTCGGAAGCGTGCTAATGCTCGATGACATCACGGTGGAGAAGGAGCTGGCCTGCGAGCGGAGCAGACGCGAGCGTCTCGATGTGCTGACAAGGATCGTGGGCCGGATCGCGCATGAGGTGAAGAACCCTCTGACCGCGGTGAAGACGTACGCGGAGTTGATGAGCGGTCGCCGGGCCGATGAGCGCCTGGCGCAGTTCTGGTCGGAGACGGTGCTGCCGGAGATCGATCGGCTTGACGACATGCTCAAGAACCTGCTGAGGATGGTGGAGCAGCCCGATCCGCACGTGGAGAGGGCGCGGGTGGAGGACCTGATCGCGCAGGCGCTGGACGTGTTGCCGATGGCCGAAGAGGTCAAGCGGCAGGCCTTCGATCTTCAGGTCGCTGAGGATATTCCGATGGTGCTGGTGGACCCGACGCCCACGCGGGATGCGATCAGCTATCTGCTCAAGTATCTCGCCGGAGCGCGCCCCAACCCGGTGCAGGTGGAGATCACCCGCTCCGACGAGGACGCCGACGCGGTGACGGTCAAGATGACCCGGCGAACCAGCAGCAACGGGGCGTTCGACCCCGAGACCGTCTTCGATCCGCTGGCGGCGATGCAGGACCCCGACAGCGACCTCGGACCGGTGATCAGTCAGAAGATCATTGCGAATCAGCGTGGCAGGGTGGATGCGTGGCATGATGAGGGGCGGATCACGATGCGTGTGGTGCTGCCCCGCTCCGAGGAGCGAGCGTCATAGGACCGGAGGTGCAGTAAGTTGGGTGCGAACATTCTCGTCGTGGACGACGAGGCAGGGCCGCGGGAATCGCTGCGGATGATCCTCAACCAGGAGCACAACGTCCGCATGGCGTCCAACGGCCGAGCGGCACTTGAGATGATCCGTGACCAGATCCCCGACCTGGTCTTCCTCGACATCCGGATGCCGGAGATGGAGGGCACCGAGGTGCTGCGCCGGATCAAGGAGATCGCGCCGGAAGTGGAGGTGGCGATGATCACCGCCTACGCGGCGGTGCAGAGCGCGCAACGCGCGATGCGTCTTGGCGCCCTTGATTACATCACGAAGCCCTTCGGCGTCGCGGAGGTGGAGGCGGTGGTTGAGCGGGCGATCACTCGCCGCCGCGAGCAGAAGGAGGGGCGCCTGCTGCTCGAGCAGCTCTCAGGCACCATCTCGACGCTCTCAGACCAGATCTCCTCCGATCGCGGGCGCTCATCGCTCTCCTCCGACGAGGCGCTGGCGCGGGGCCTCGCATCCGCGCACAGCTCGATCGAGGATCAGCTCAACGAGGTCCTGCGTCTCAGCTCCATCGGTGAGGTGGCCGCTGAGGTCGCCCACGACCTCAACAACTTCCTCTCGACGATCCTCTTCCGGATTGAGATCATGCTGCTCGATCTCGATCAGGCTCCCCAGCTCGATCCGCAGGCACTCGCCGACGGCCTCCAGCAGATCGCGCTCGCGGCGCGCGACGGCGGGGAGGCGCTGGAGCGCATCTCGGCGCTGTCGGGGCCGAGCGTGTATGAGCCGGTCGAGCGCGTTGATCTCAACGAGGTGCTGCGCGCCGCGGTTGACCTCAGCCGTGGCCGCGTCGTTCGCTCGAAGAACCACTCGCTGGTCTTCGACCTCGACGAGGACCTGCCCGAGATAGACGGGAGCCCCGCGGGCCTGAGGACGGTCTTCACGAACCTGGTCATCAACGCCTACCACGCGCTGCAGGAGGCAGCGCGTCCGGGTGGGCTGGTTGTCCGCAGCTTCCGCGAGGGGGACTGGGTGGTCGCGGAGGTCATCGACGAGGGCTCCGGGATGAGCGCTGAGGTTCTCAGGAGACTGCACGAGCCGTTCTTCACCACGAAGGGTGAGGGTGGCACCGGGCTTGGCCTGACGGTTGCGCATAAGGTCGTTGCCCAGCACTCGGGAACCATCAGCTTCGACTCGACGCCGGGTGTGGGCACGCAGGTGACGGTGCGACTGCCCGTCAACCGCATCGAGGCGGCGGGGGAGACCGGCGCACCCACGGTGCTGGTGGTGGATGACCAGCGGGGAATGCTGGTACTCATGCGCGAGGTTTTGCAGACACACGGCTTCCAGGTCGTCACGGCCTCGTCGGGCACCGAGGGCCTTTCACTCTTCGAAGAGCTGCTCGCAGACCAGAAGCGTCGCACGCCGGACGTTGTCATCACCGACCTGCGTATGCCGGGAACGCCCGGGACAGAGGTCGCGGCGCGGGTCAAGGAACTCAGACCTCAGACCGCCGTGGTGATACTCAGCGCGTTCCTCGAGGAGGCCCGGCCGGAGGAGCTTGAGATCGCCGAACTTGTGCTGCAGAAGCCCTGTGACCTCCAGAAACTCAGCCGAACCGTGGGTGCACTGATCTCCAGGGCGACAGCGACGGAGTAGCGGCCGCGTTTCGCGCAACGGAGCACACGGCGGCAGGCGGCGGAGGTCGCGCCGCCGCGGAGGTCTGGTGAGCGGCTACCGGCGGATGATGTTCGTGTTCGCGCGCGCCACCGCCTGCCCCATCGCCTCGGCGTCGCCGATCGTGCACCACAGGCGACTGGCGTCGCGGAAGTCGCGCGGCTGCATCTCGGCGAAGTGCGCGATCAGCACGTTGTCATCGGGCACCGCCGTCAGTATCCCCGCCTGCTCCAGCGCGCCCGCGAACCGCATCGTGTCCTGCGTGAACTGGCGGAACGGTCTGCCGTCCAGCGAGTAGGGCAGCTCCTGCCACATGGACGGAGGGAAGAGCAGTTTGATCTTGTAATCAAGCCCGACGCGGGTCAGCTCATCAGGGTCAAACTCAAAGCCGTATCTCTCCGGGTCATTCCACCACGGCGTCCCCGGCAGCACTCCCGGGAACTGCACCGGCACCGAGTCCGGCTTGATCTCCAGCAGCATCTCAAGACTCTCATTTATCGTCTCCTCGTTGTCGAAGGGCAGAGGGACGATCATGCTCGCCACGATGAAGATCCCGGCATCCTTCGCCCGCTGCACCGTCTCCCGCACCGTGTCAAGATCGATGCCCTTGCGGATCGCACGATCAAGCACATCCTCGCAGCCGGACTCGAGCCCGAAGAAGATCGCCTGAAGTCCCGCCTGCGCCATCCGGTGGAAGTGATCGGAGCGTGAGCTGGCGAAATGCCCGAAGCAGGTGAAGGTGACGTCCATCCCGCGATCGATGATCTCATCCGACACTTCGGCCATCAGCCGGCCGGGCGTCGAGGAGCCCGACAGGCGGAATGCGGTGATGCCGTGGCGGTTGATGATGCGCTGCATCCGATCCGCCAGCACGCCGGGGCTGGTGGAGCGCAGGCGGCGGCCGCTCTCCAGAGGGTGGGTGCAAAAGCCACACTGCTGCGGACAGCCGCGGCTGTCATCGATGACGATGATCTTGACCTTCTCATCACCGGCCATCGACGGGTAGACGTCTTCATCGTAGATCGGCTCCGGGAGTGTGTCCATGTCGAGCCCCTCACCGGGGGGCGTCCTGCGCGGCGAGCCTCCATCTATGTACATGACGCCGGGAATGTCGCTCAGTTCGGCCCGTCCGGCGGCGTGCTCTGCGAGCCGCCGGATCGTGCTCTCCCCCTCGCCGTGAGCGAGGCAGGTGAAGGCCTCCGTCCGGCTGAAGATCGCCTCACCCCACCACGACGCCTGCGGGCCACCCGCGTAGATCGGCAGCGACGGGAACTCCGAGCGCAGATGCTCGGCGATGATCACGCTCCCGGTGAAGCCATCCCCGTTCCACAGCTTCATGGCGACGAAATCGGGGCGGAGCGCGCGCACCTCGTCGGCCACCTCGCGGGCGATCTGGTGCATCTGCGCCTGCTGGTGCTGCCCAAGCGCGGCGTCGAGTTCGCGCAACCTCCCGCGCGCCTGCTCGTCCAGCTCACCGCCCGCACCGCCGAGAAGGCGCTGCGCGGCGGGCTTGAGTGTCTCGGTCAGCTCCCGCGGGAAGAGCCGACGCATCATCGAGACGGTGCCGAAGTCGAGTATGCGTGCGCTCACGCCAACCTCCGCCAGCGCTCCGGCGAGGCTCGCGAGACCGTTGTCGGGCATCAGGCTGCTCGGCGTGTAGGGGTAGCCGCCGAAGCTTACCAACAGTGCACCAGGCATAGCAGTTCGCGCACTCCTTCTGCTCAGTTCGATGCGACAGATCGCGTGCTGCTTGGAACTGTTCGCCACCGGTGATGTCAAACCCTCCACTTTGAACCGGGAGTGACATCCTCGCTCGGCGCACGGAAAGAAACCCCTCGCGGCGCCTCTCACGCACGGCGAGGAGAGATCTACGTGCACCCGCGGCGCCTGGCCCCGGCGCGCTGACGCGAGATGCTCCGCGGACGTCAGTGGATTGTCGGCTGCAGCGTCTCGCGGTCGGATCGAATCTCCGAGATGCGCACCGCGCGGCCGCCCTGCTTCTGCGAGCGCTGCGCCGCCAGCAGCACCAGCAGCGCCTCGAGCATATCCTCGTAGAAGATCGGCGGCTCGCCGGTCTCGATCATCGCGAGGAACTGCTGCATCATGCGCATGTAGAACGTGTGCGCCTGGATCTCGAAACGCACGGAGCCGTCGGCGGTGAACAACTGGCCCTGGTGTCGCGGCGCCGGGTCGCGCAGCAGCTGCAGCGAGGCCGAGCGCCCGTCACCGTAGGTGACGGAGATGAGGTCGAACTCCATCTCACCGACGTTGGCGACCGCCTGGACGCCCGGCCCCATCGCGGCGTTGAGCACATCCGTGAGGTGGATGCCGTAGAAGAAGAGTTCGCCCGGGCCGATGAGGTTGGCGTGGATGACCTCCGCGTCGTCGATCTCACGCAGCGCGATCTCCAACTCCTCCGCGTAGCGAAGGCCGGAGGCGGACATGATCGGCGCGCCGGTGTCGAGCGCGAGGCCCAGCATGGCCTGGGCGTCGTCGAGGCTCAGAGCGATGGGCTTGTCCACGAAGACCGGCAGGCCCTCCTCGAGGAAGGGGCGCGCCTGCTCGAGGTGCAACGAGCCGTCGCGCGAGCACACCAGTGCCGCATCCACCAGTCCGAGCAGATCGCGCGGGTTCTCGACGATGATCTCGATGCCCCACTCGTTCTGCAGCGACGCGATTCGAGCCGGGTCGTCATCCTGGTTGCACAGCGCCGCCACGACCGCGCCCTCAAGGTGCGTGGGCTCAGAGGAGTCGGAGTTGAAGATGCGGCAGAATGCGTCCACGTGCGTTGATTCGAGTGAGACAATTCCGAGCTTGATCATCGCGTTATGCTGTCCTCTCACGGTGGTGAAGGGGTCCTGATCGTCTCCGAGCGCAGGCCGCTCAGCCGACCGGCACCGTGGTAGTGCATGGTCATCTGTCAGCCGGACGTCGGCTCTCGGCCTGAACGCGCGGTCGCGAGCTACATGGCAGGCGCGAATGCCCCCTGTGTGACAGGCGGACGGCTCGCTCCCGCGGTTCTACTCTTTCTCCCGCCGCTCTCTGCGCTGGCGCACCCGCTCCGCCCAGTCCTCGATGATACGCTGGTCGGTTCGCTCGATGGCCAGTGAGCCGGGCGGGACATCCTTCGTCAGGACCGAGCCTGCGGCCGTGAACGCGCCTTTGCCCACGGTGATCGGCGCGATCAGCATCACGTCGCTGCCGACGAAGGCACCGTCCTCGATGCGCGTGGGGTGCTTGTCCACGCCGTCGTAGTTGCAGGTGACTGCGCCGGCTCCGATGTTGACGTCCTCGCCGACGGTCGTGTCGCCGATGTAAGAGAAGTGCTGCATCTTCGAGCCGTCCCCGAGGTGCGAACGGTTCATCTCCGATGACGACCCGAGCCTGCAGCCGCGCCCGACGGTGCTGTTGCCCCGCACCAGTGAGAAGGGGCCGATCTGCGCGTCGTCGGCGACTGCGCTGTCCTCGATGACGGTGTGATCGCGCAGGAGCACGTCGTTGCCGATGGTCGCGCTGCGCAGTGTCACGTGCCCGCGGATCTCGCAGCCGGAGCCGACGGAGGTGGCTCCGAGGAGGTTGCAGCCGGGGCCGATGACTGTGTCGCGCCCGATCGTGACCCCGGCGTCGATGAAGGTTGAGGGCGGGTCGATCAGCGTCACCCCGGCCAGCATCATCTCCTCGCGAATGCGATCGCGAACGATGCGTTCGGCGGCGGCGAGCTGCACGCGGTTGTTGATGCCCATCACCTCCGCCGCGTCGGGCGTGCTGATGGCCGAGACAGTCCGCCCGTAGGCGACGAGGATCCCGATGGCGTCGGTGAGGTAGAGTTCGCCCTGCTCGTTATCCCGCGTGATCTGCTGCAGCGCCGCGCGCAGTGCCCCGGCCTCGAAGACGTAGATGCCGGTGTTGATCTCGCGGATGGAGAGTTGCTCGGGGGAAGCGTCGCGGTGCTCGACGATCGCCGAGACCGCGCCGACGCTGTCCCGAACGATACGTCCGTATCCGGCCGGGTCGTCAACCGCGGTCGTGAGCACCGTGGCGGCCGCGCCCGCGGCTCGGTGGTGGTCGATCAATGCCTGCAGCGTCTCCGCCGTCACGAGCGGGATGTCCGCGTAGGTGATGAGCACATCGCCCTCGAAGCCTTCGAGCGCGGGTTCCGCGCAGAGTGCCGCGTGTCCGGTCCCGAGCTGCTCGGCCTGCTCGCAAGCCTGCGCGCGCTCGCCCGCCACCGCGCAGACCTGCTCGGCGCCGACGCCCACGACGACGGCCGTGCGCTCGGGCTCAAGCTGTTCGAGAGTGCGCAGGACGTGGTCGATCATCGGCCTGCCGCACACCTGATGAAGCGGCTTGGGCAGATCCGACTTCATTCGCGTTCCCTCGCCCGCTGCGAGGATCACGCATGCCAGTGCTCCCACGTCGATCTCTCCCTGTGCGCGTCGGTGATGTTCAGGGACGGCCGTCGCGGTGCTGCTGCACAGCGACAACGCCCCGGTCTGCGATTGCGCCCGAGACATCCGCGGGTCGCGCTACTCTCCAGATCGCCGGAAGCACTTGCAGACGGGCTCCTCCACCTCATCGGTTTCGGCGACCTCAGCGCCCTGCTCCGGTTCGTCCGCCGGATCCTCCGCCGGCGCCTCGACGCCCAGCGCTGCGGCGACGGCCCGCGCCAGCCGCCGGTCATCGCCCTCGGTGTACCCCTCGTGGTAGTACGCGATCTCACCGTCGCGACCGATCACGAAGATCGCCGGGAGCGCGCGCACGCCGTAAAGCTCGGCGGTGTTCTGCTCGGCATCAACCACCACCGGGTGAGCGATCTCCTTCTCACGCACGAGTTCGCCGACCTGCTCGGCTCCGCGCTCCCCCTCGTCGAGGCTGATCGAGAGCAGCCGCATCCCCTCGGCTGAGTACGTTGTCTGGAGGTCTTCCATCATGTCGAGGTGCTCGGCCGCATCGCGGTACCAGGTGATGAAGAAGTTCAGCACGACGACCTTCCCCTGCCACTGTGCGAGTCGCATGGGGACGCCTTCGAGGGTGGTGGCGGTGAAATCCGGCGCCACGACGCCGGGCTGGAGGGGCTGTCGCGCCTCATCCTGCGCGACGGCGATGGTGACTGTGCCGACGAGGAGAATGACGATCGAAGTAAGCAGCGCTGCTCGGACGGTCACCTGTGCCAGCTCCTCCCGGTGAGTGCGGCGGGAAAAATGCTGCGACTGGCGAGAGGTTCGGCGTCAGAGGCCCGGAGACCTTCCCAGCGATGACATGTGCACACGGGCGAGCGCCGCGACGTACTCCGGCGGCATTGCGGCCACCAGCACGTGCCGCCTGCCCGCGCGTGTCCACGAGGTCATGCGGTGGTCACCGATCTCACGCACCTCGCGGCCGTCCACGCGGGCCGTGACATGCCGTCCGGCGCGGTAGGGCTCCCAGCTCGCTGGCCCGGAGTACACAGAGACAGGGCAGGTGCCGACCCGGTAGAGCGTGTACGTCACGATCACTCCGTCGAGGTTGACGAGCGTCTGGTGTTCCTGACGCCAGGTGTCCTGAGCGGGATCGCAGCTGACGGTGGAGAACCCGCCGCCACCGGGCACCGGTCCGGGCAGGCCGGTTACCTGCTGATGCATCTGCGCAAGCTCCAGCGCCTGGTCGTTGCCGATGAAGAAGATTGTGCTGAGGATGATCGCCGCGCTTACGGCGATCGCGCCCGCGGCCGCGATGGCAGTGATTCGACGGGGGCGGCCGGGCTGGCGAACCGTCGTGCGCGCTCCCTCGACCGCATCGATGCGCTCCTGCAGCCGGGTCATGAATCCCGCGGGCGCTTCGGCCT
>JBMNNW010000151.1:0-9564 GCA_050942735.1 Armatimonadota bacterium | reverse complement strand
GCTGCTGCCCTACGGGCGGCTTGGCATCCGTGACGCGGGCCTCAACGGGAGGCCCGTCGGGGTCTCCGATCGCTACGAGCCGGTGGAGATCGCGCTTCGCCGAGGAGACAACCTGCTGGTGATCGATGCGGGCACCACACGCACGTACGCGACCCTTGACTTCTCGATCGACAGCGAGCGGCAGCTTGAGTTGATTGCCCCGGCGGGGGGCGATGTCCCCTTTGCCGTCAGCGTATATGATCCGAGGACGGTGAACGATGCGCAGGCCAGCATCACCGCGGCGCTCGCGTGCAAGGACGCCGATGCACTTGGGAGTGTGGAGCCGGTCTTCGTGGCGCTGGAGTCCGCGAGCATCGCGACCGCGCACAACGGGATGGCCACGCAGTTTGCGACCGTCATCGAGGCCGAGCCGAGAGTCGACGATCCGCAGGCGATCTGCGCGGCCAACTCGGAGGTCTCGGTGATCCACCCGAACGATGGCGGTGACACGCGGTTGCTCATCGACTTCGGCCGGGAGATCAACGGCCTGCTGGAGTTCGAGTTGGACGCGCCGGAGGGCGCGGTCCTTGACTTCTACGGCTTCGAGGCTTTCACGGACGGACAGCCGCATTGGACGCGCATCGACGCGGGACTGCGCTACGTCACGCGCGAGGGCAACCAGCGTTTCCTCAGCTCGCATCGGCGCGGCCTTCGCTTCATGTTCCTGACCGTCGGCAATCTCTCGGCTCCCCTGAGGATCCGCGATCTGCGGCTGCTCTTTCACACGATGCCGACGCCCGCGCGCGGCGCCTTCCGCTGCTCCGACGAGTTGCTGAATCGCATCTGGGAGATGTGCGCGCACACCGCGCGCTGCTGCATGGAGGACACCTTCGTGGATTGCCCGCTCTACGAGCAGGCGCTGTGGGTGGGCGACGCGCGCAATGAGGCGCTGATCGCGTATGCCGGCTTCGGGGCGTACGAGTTCACGAAGCGCTGCTGGCGACTGGCGGCGCAGTCGATGTTCCGATCTCCGGTCCCCGAGAGTCGCGTGCCATCGGGCGATCCGGGCATCCTCACCGCATGGGCCGAACTCTGGGTGCTCGCATGTGATGAGCAGTTTCTTTACGATGGCGACCTCAGCTTTCAGCACGAGATATACCCCTCCGTCGCGGAGACGCTGCGCAACTTCCTCGGGATGCGCAACTCCGACGGGCTGCTGGAGATCGCCGCGTGGAACATGATCGACTGGGCGGCGATGGACACGCCGCACGAGGGGGTGGTCACACACAATAACGCGTGGCTCGTCGAGGCGCTCAGGCGCGGCGCCCGGATCGCGGAGCGGGTGGGGAAGGACGGCGACGCAGCCCGCTTTGCGGCGGCGGCTGGTGAGCTGATCGAGGCGATCAACGAGCATCTGTGGGACGAGGATGTGGAGGCATACATCGACTCGGTCCACGCCGACGGCCGGCGCTCGGAGGTGTTCAGCCAGCAGACGCAGACTGTCTGCTACCTCTGCGGGGTCGTCCCCGAGAAACGCCTGTCTGCCGTGAAGCAGCACGTGTGCGAACCACCTGAGGGATTCGTGCAGACAGGAAGTCCCTTTTTCATGTTTTTTTCGCTCGAAGCCTTGGCAAAACTTGGCGCGTATGAGACAATTGCGTCGTGGACGCGTGGCAACTGGGGCGACATGCTCAAGCAGGGCGCAACGACTGCATGGGAGATGTTCGGCAGGACGCGGAGTCATTGTCACGCGTGGTCGGCGGGCCCGGTGTATTTCCTCGGGACCCAGCAGCTTGGCGTTGAGCCGGCGCTGCCCGGGTTTGAGCGTGCTACGATCGCGCCCATCCCGCTTGAGCTTCAGTGGTGTGAGGGCCGGATGCCGACACCCCACGGTGAGATTGAGGTGGCGTGGGAGCATGGTGAGGATGCGTTCGGCATCGCGGTGACGCTGCCGCGCGGCGTGGCCGCCGACGTGGTGCTGCCCTGCGCCACGGAGGAGTATGCCGAGCCGGTCTGCTCGGGTGAGGGCGTTGAAGAAGTAGTCCGGGCGGCCGGCGTCTGGAAGGTGCGCCTGACGGACGGTGCGCGAGTCGCGGTTGAGGCGAGCAAAAGCTGACATGCGGAACTCATCGCAGCACAGGTGAAGGGGGACATACGATGAACTCGATGCTTGAGATGGACTGGCAGCTTATGCTCGTGCTGGTAATCTGGATGCTCGCGGTGCTGATGCCGCTCATGGTGGCGCGGATCGCCGTCGCCCCGGACGTGGGCGCCTTCGCATGGATCGCGGTCTGCCTGGCGGCGTACTTCAGCCTGACGCTCTCGAGGTCGCTGATGCTCGGCCTGCGGCAGCGGGATGAGTCGATTCTGCTGGGGTCGAACTGGACGAATCTTGAGTGGGAGTTGGCGGTGGCGTTCGTGGTCGCGACGCTGATCAGCGCCTCACCGCCCACCCTGGGCCCGGTGACATTGTTGTACATAGCGGGGATCATCGTGGTGGTGTCCGCGCTGATGGGCCTCTTGGTCATCCGGCGCGAGAGCGGATAGAGATCGCGGCATCCTCGCGTTCATGGAACTCTGGGGGGCGCCCTCGTGGCGCCCCTCTCTGCATGTACGGATCAGGGCGTGACATGAGAAGGCATCCTCGCGCGCTGTGGCGAACTGTGTCACCGGCCGTCACTGATCGTGAGAGCTGGTGAGACTCGATGAACAATATCAGCGGCGTCTTCCCCCACCTGCACGTGAGCGCGGACATGGTTCCCCGCCGGACCGAGGCCGGGATCGGGGCGCTGATGCCATGGGCCGACCGGCTCTGGATGATCACGTACCCCTCGAACCCCAACTCCGGCTCGGGCACCGGCCTTTACACCATCGACCCCGACCTGCGATTGACCAGGCGCGAGGAGAGCGTGGTCGGCGTCTACGCCAACCGCTTCGTCCACTCGCGCACCGATCAGATGATCATCGGCCCACACATCATCGATCCGGACGGAGATGTGCGGACGATCGAGGCGCTCGTGCCGCACCGCCTCACCGCCACGATGGACCACCTCTACGACCCCAGGCGCATGGTGTACTTCCTGACGATGGAGGGGCTCTTTTTCGAGTGCGACGTGGAGACGCTCGCCTGCGAGTTGCTCTGGGATCTCAAGGGCGAGCTTGCGCTGCCCGCGGGCATGTGGCCGCACTTCAAGGGCGCGCATACGTCCATGTGTCGGGTGGTGGTGTGCAACAACTCCTACGACGAGTGCGACTACCTCGGCAAGCACGCGGCGGGTCGCCTCGCCGAGTGGGACGGGGAGATGTGGCGGACGCTCGAGGAGAAGCCCTTCATGGAGGCGGCCGGGCGAAGGAACCTCGGCCAGGCGATCTTCGCCACCGGCTGGGACGAGGCGTCCGCGCTGCTGAAGGTGCTGATCGACGGCACGTGGCGGACCTTCAGGCTGCCGAAGGCCTCACAGTGCTACGATCACGGCTGGCTGACCGAGTGGACGCGGATCCGCGAGGTCGAGACCGAGCGCTTCCTGATGGACTGCCACGGGATGTTCTACGAGCTGCCCGCGCAGGTCTACGGCGGCGACATCTTTCCGATCAAGCCCGTCTGCCAGCATCTGCGCATCATCCCGGACTTCTGCTCATGGGCGGGGCTGCTGGTGCTGGCGGGCAATCAGAACACGCCCAACGCTGACAACAACCCCCTCGGCGGCCAGCCGATGGCCGGGCTCTGGATGGGCAAGAGCGACGACCTGTGGAACTTCGGCAGGCCCCAGGGCTGGGGCGGTCCGTGGCGGCGGAGCACCGTCGTCGCGGGAGAGCCCTCCGACCCCTTCCTCATGACCGGATTCGAGCACAAATGCCTGCACCTGTCACAGGTCTCCGGCGGGCCGGTGGAGTTCACGCTTGAGACCGACGTGCTGGGGGACGCGACCTTCGCCGCCACCGAGACGATCACCGTCGGCTCCGGCGAGCAGGTGACGCACGTCTTCCCGCCGGGCTTCTCCGCACACTGGGTGCGTATTGTCGCCGACCGCGACTGCCAGGCGACCGCGCAGTTCGTGTACACGTAAGTCGCATCGCCCGGCGCAGCCGCGTCTGCGAGCAATGTGCTCAGGCGTTCTTCGGGAGGAACCGAGATGCGCATCGGACTGCTGGTCCTCTTGGTTGGGCTTACGCCCGCTTCGGCGGCTTTCGCTGAGGTGCCGCTGGTGGTGCGTGGCGAGGCGCGGGCCATCGTCGTCGTGCCGGCAGAGTTCGCCCCGGTAGCGCAGTACGCCGCCGAGGAGTTCGTGGCGCACCTCGCGACCGCGACGGGCGTCGAGTTGCCGATCTACGCCGCGGATGCAGCCCCCGATCAGCCCGGCGCGCGTGTGTGCATCGGCCTGGCCCCGGAGGCGCGCGATGCGGGCATTGACGTCGATGCGCTCGATGAGGAGGCCGCGGCGATCCTCACCGCCGGGGACCGGCTCTTCATCATCGGCGACGACGATGAGGGCGATCCGCTCGAGCCCGACACGCGGGCCGGGACGCTGTGGGGCGTGTATGAGCTGCTGGAGCGCGACCTCGGCGCGGTCTGGATGTTCCCCGGCGACCTCGGCGCGCACGTGCCCGCGACGGACACGGTCGTGATCGGCGAGTGGGACGAGCAGATCAAGCCCGCCCTCCTCCAGCGGCAGGTGCGCCCCGGAATCATCGAGCGCGAATCGCCCTTCCAGGGCTTCACAGAGGAGGGGCTGGAGGCATACCGCGAGGCCCAGCGGGTGTTCCTGCGCCGCCACCGCATGGGGAAGACCTACCCCTTCCACTGGGGGCACGCGTTCAGCAACTGGTGGGTGAACTACGGAGAGCAGCATCCCGAGTGGTTCCAGCTCCTCGACAACGGCAGGCGCGGGCCGCTCAATGAGACCGGCGCATGGAACGTGTCGATGTGCGTCTCGGAGCCGGGCTTCCACGAGGAGATCATCCGGCAGTGGCGGGAGCGCCGCGCGGCGAACCCCGGCGCGTGGATGAACCTCAACATCTGCGAGAACGACTGCTCAGGTCGGTGTGTCTGCGAGGAGTGCCAGGCGTGGGATGAGCCGCTGCTGCCGGAGGATGAGGGGAAGTCGGTCGAGCAGCGCTCTGTCTCGAATCGCTACGCGCGTTTCTGGGCGTCTATCTACGAACTCGCCGCCCCGATCGATCCGGACGTGACCGTCACCGCCTACGCCTACGCGAACTACCGCAGGCCTCCGACGGCGGACGTGCAGCTCAATGAGAACATCCTCGTGGGCTTCGTGCCCTACGTGAACTTTCCGTTGACCGACGAGATGTGGGAGCGGGTGCGCTCGGAGTGGATGGGCTGGCGGGAGACGGGCGCGCGGCTCTTCCTGCGGCCGAACTCGACGCTGGTCGGTCACGCGATGCCTTACAACTACGCGCGGCAGATCGCTGAGATGATGCGCCTGGTGATGCACAACGGCTGCGTGGCGACGGACTTCGACTCGCTGCCCGGGCAGTGGGCGGCGATGGGCTCGACGCTCTACACACTCTGCCGCGCGCACACGCGGCCCGACCTCGACGCCGACGCGATGCTGGCGGAGTATTACTCGGGCTTCGGGCCGGCCGCCGATGAGATCAGAGAGTACTTCGACTACTGGGAGCGGCGGCTCAATGACGTGATCCTCGGCGACAGCACGAAGCGAGGGTTGCTCTTCTGGGCGTCATTCGGCGCGGGCGAGCACGTGATCTACGGCGCGGAGCAGTTCGAGGAGGCCGGGAGGATCCTCGATCGGGCGGAGGAGGCCGCGGGCGAGGGCGTCTTCGGGGAGCGCGTGGGGTACATCCGGCTCGGCTGGGAGCACGCGAAGCTCTGCGCGGAGATCAGTGCGTTGCTGGCGGGAGTCGATCCGACCGCATCGCCGCTGGCTGTGTACGACAGGATCGACGAGCTCGCGCGCTTCCGCATCGCACACGAGGGGGAGATGTTCGCGAACCTCGCATTCGCGACGCTGATCGAGCGTAACAGCTGGAAGGTCCCCGACAGGCCCCGGCGGGAGCCGCTGAGGGCGGTGTCCGCGGAGGTCGCGGAGTTCGAGGGCACATCGGCGATCCCGGTGCGAGGCGGACAGAACTTCGTGGCGCTGCTGGGACAGGGTGAGCCCTTCCGCGCGCGCATCGCCACGCGGCAGGTGGGGAACAATCCCGCGCCGATCGGCTGGCATCTGATCGGCCCCGACGAGGCGCACCTTGACGGAGGGGCGCTCGAGCACGGGGAGGCGATCGACCTTGAGATCGAGGTCCCCGCGCCCGGGCAGTACATGTTGATGGTGCAGACCTCGCGGAACCTCGCAGACGTCACGCTGCTCAACGACCACGCGGCGCTCGTGGGCGAGCGCATCGACATGCTCGGGCCCGGCTCGCCGCTGTGGGTCTGGGTGCCGGAGGATTGCGAGCGCTTTACGGTCACGATCAGCAGCCAGGTGCCCGAGAACGCGCATTGTGCTATCATCGCGCCCGACGGGAGCCTCGCCGCCGAGGCCGAGACGGGCGATGAGCGGGAGATCCCGATGACGGTCGAGGTCCCGGAGGTCCATCGCGGGGCGGCGTGGCAGGTGGTGATCTCCGCGCCGAGCACGGGCATCTTCGAGGACTACGCGGTGGAGATCAGCGAGGGGCTGCCGCCCTACTGGTCGCATACGCCGGACCGGCTGGTTGTGCCGGAGTGAACGATAGTTCGCGCGGGTTGTGTTGCCCGGGTGTTTGCCGCAGGTTGCCCCTGCGCACTCTTCAATGACAATGCTGCCGATCGACGCTCAACTGGAGGTCGTCTCATGAGATCACTCACTCTCGTCGCGCTTGCGCTGATCGCTCTGTGCGCCGTCGCTTTCGCCGAAGTGCCGCTCGTCACCAATGGGCAGGCTCGCGCGGTGATTGTCATCCCCGCCGAGCCGCTGCCGGTGGCGCAGTACGCCGCCGAGGAACTGGCCTATCACGTCGAGCGGGCGACCGGAGTCGCCCTGCCCATCGTCACCGAGGACGCGGTCCCGGAGGCCGAGTCGTTCGTCTACGTGGGTGCGACGGACGCCGCGCGAGAGGCCGGGATCGACGTGGACGCGCTGGCCTTCGAGGAGACGGTGTTGCGCGCGGAGGGCAACGCGCTGATTATCGCCGGTCAGGACGAGGGTGGCGATCCGCTGGCCCAGGACACCAACGCCGGGACGCTCTGGGGCGTCTATGAGCTGCTCGAGCGCGAGCTGGGCGTCGTCTGGATGTGGCCGGGGGAGCTGGGCACGCATGTCCCGGAGGCCGACGAGGTCGTCGTCGCCGACCTTGACGAGCGCTTCGAGCCGTGGCTGATCCAGCGCAACGTTCGGCACGGCATGATCGAGCGCGGAGAGCCGATCACGCCGCGTTTCACCGCCGATGGGCGTGTGGCCTACGCCCACGATCAGAGCGTCTTCCTCCGGCGGCACCGGATGGGACGCAATCACCCGCTGAGCTACGGCCACGCGTTCAACGCGTGGTGGGATCGCTACGGCGATGAGCACCCGGAGTGGTTTCAGCTTGTCAACGGCCGCCGCGGGCCCACCAGCCCTGGCGCGCGCTTTTCGATGTGCGTGAGCGACCCGGGCTACCACGAGCGGATCATCGCCAACTGGCTGGAGCAGCGCGAGGCCGACCCCGATGCGGTCATCAACATCAACGTGTGTGAGAACGACATCCGCGGGTTGTGCGAGTGTGAGACGTGCCTGTCGTGGGACGGCCCGCAGCCGGATAGCATCAACCCGCGCTTCGGTCCGCGCGTCGTCTCTGACCGCTACGCGAGGTTCTGGGGCATCATCTGCGAGAAGGCGATGGAGATCGATCCCGACGCGATCGTGATGACCTACGCCTACGTCAACTACGCGCCGCCGCCGAGCGCGGACATCACGCTGCCGCCGAACCTGCTGATCGGCGTCGTGCCGGATCTCTTCTTCCCGCGGACCGAGGAGCAGCAGCAGTTCATCTTCGACATGTGGTCGGGCTGGGCGCGCACCGGCGCGAGCATCTTCCTGCGGCCGAATTACACGCTGCACGGCTACGTGATGCCGCATATCTACGTCCGTCAGTTCGCCGAGGAGTTCGCGTACAAGGCCGAGCACGGCATGCGGGCGACAGACTTCGACTCGCTCAGCGGGCAGTGGGCCACGCAGGGGACGAACAACTACGCCCTGATGCGCCTGCACCAGGCTCCGCAGCAGGACATCGACGAGATGCTCGCGGAGTATTACTCCGGCTTCGGACCGGCCGCGGACGCAGTCAGGGAGTACTTCGACTTCTTCGAGGCATACACGACTCAGATGGCCGATCAGCCGGGCGTGGACGGCACACTGGGGATCTTCCAGTGGTCGCGCTACGCCGCCGACGCCCACCGCGCCTTCCCCGAGCCGGTGCTGAACGAGGGGGCGGCGATCCTCCAGCGGGCACGGGAGGCCGCCGCCGGGGAGGAGCCATGGGCGGCGCGCGTGGAGTTCCTGCAGCTCGGGTTGGAGCACGCCCGGCTTTGCGCGGACGTCGCGCGCCTGCTGGCAGGTGAGGATGCGGAGGTCTCGCCCTTCGCAGTGGGGCGTAAGCTCGCCGAGCTTGAGCAGTTCCGGCGCGACCACGAGGGCACGAACTTCTCGAATCTGCACTTCGCGGCGTACATCGAGCAGCGGAGCTGGGAGGTCAGCGAGGGATACACCGGCGAGCAGCTTCGGCCGGTCGCTGAGGTCGCCGAGCCGCTGGCGGAGGGCGCTCACTTCTCGCTTCGCGGTGGGCACTCCATCGTCGCTGTGCTGGGGGCCGGGGAGACCTTCCGCGCCCGCATCGAGACGAAGAGGGTCGGCAACAACGACTCGCCGATCACCTGGGCGCTTGTCAGCCCCGACGATGAGGTCCTCGAACGCGGCTCGATCCGCGTGGGCGAGTCGGCGGAGATCGACGTGCCTGTGCAGGCCGACGGGACCTACGCGTGCGTGGTGCAGACCTCGCACAACAACGCGAGGGTGACGCCGCTCAACGACCACTCGGCCGTGGCCGCGCCGAAGCTGAGCTTCATCTACGAGACCTCCCCGGTGTACTTCTGGGTACCCGAGGGCACCGAGGAGTTCGCCCTTGGCTTCTACGGGATGTATCCCGGCGAGCAGGTCCGGCTGCGCGTGTATGACCCGGAGGGCAACGAGGCGGCGGTGCAGCACACGCACCAGGCAGGCACGATCGACCTGCCGGTCGCGGTCGGCGCTGGGCATGACGGCGCGGCGTGGTCGGTGACATTCGAGCAGGTCGAGGACGTGACGATGGAGGATTACTCGGTCATCATGGACCCGGATCTGCCGCCCTACTGGTCGCTGGCGCCGTACCGGCTTGTCGTGCCGTGAGCCCTGCACAGGATCATGCGTCAGACACCATCGGTCGGCAGCGAAGGAGACAGCAGATGCGGACAACGCTCATCATCGCAGTTGCAGCAGCATCGGTTTTAGTTTGGTGAGCGATTGAGTTGTCGGTTAGGTGTGTTCGGGTGAATGGTCAGTGTGCGGGGTCTACGGTGGTGGTCGGCCCTCGCAGTGGCGCATTGCCTCGAGCAAA
>JBMNNW010000150.1:0-9582 GCA_050942735.1 Armatimonadota bacterium | reverse complement strand
TGGTGACCCTGGTGTCAAAGTGCTCTGGCGCGGCATCCTACGACTGCACGACTTAGTTACCGGCTTTCTCCTCGCCTCCGGAGATGTGCGTAATGCATAGCCGTTCCGGAGGAGGGGGGAGGGACACAACTGGGCGCGCAGAAGCCGGACGAAGCGGTCTACCAACAATGTGAACTACTTCCCCCTCCCGCCCGCGACGTCGTTTGTCGCAAGGGAGGGGGTGCCCGAGCGACGTGTGCGAGGGCGGGGGAGGTCGTCGTGCGAGGAACACGAAAGGCGGCCTCACCCCCCTCGATCCCCCCTCTCCGTTCCGGAGGAGGGGGGAGGGACACAACTGGGCGCGCAGAAGCCGGACGAAGCGCTCTACCGATAACGTGAGCTACTTCCCGCTCCCGCCCGCGACGTCGTTTGTCGCAAGGGAGGGGGTGCCCGAGCGACGTGTGCGAGGGCGGGGGAGGCCCGCCTCGACAGTGCACACGCGCACAAGGAGCAACCCTATGCTCTGCCCGCAGTGCCAGCAGGGAGTGCAGAATGCTGAGCTTGCAGCAGGGGCCTGCCCCTACTGCGGCTTCGCCTGCGAGCAGTTCGAGCGGGCGGTCCGGCAGATCCAGATTGTCCTCGCCGCGCTCTTCGGCACCACATTGCTCTACGGTGTGCTCGTGGCGGTGCTGGAGCTTCAGTTCGGCTATGAGGCCGCCGGGCTCGGCGACAACGAACTGGTCGCCGGGATGGCGCTGATGGGCGCGTCCGCGGGGATCATCGCCGCATCGGTGATGTTCGAGCGACGGACCCGAGGCAGCCAGACCCTCGCGAGATGGCGGCAGATGGTGCTGATCCTCGGCGCGATCGCCGAGGCGCCCGCGGTCTTCGGGCTGGTGATGTACCTGCTGACCGGCAGCCTGCCGTGGATGGTGCTTTTCCTCGCGCTGAGCTGGGCGCTGATGATCCGGCTGGGCATGCAGCTTCCACGGATCCTGCGCGGGATGACGGACTGCCTGAGGACGGACTGAGGACGAATGGTGAACGGCGCACGGACACGAGTCAGGAATGTCCGTGCCACGACGGAACGGATGCGGATACTGAAGACGGAGTGTGCGATGATGAGCGAACTGAGCAAGCTGACCGACGACCTCAAGCGGACGCACACCTGCGGCGAGTTGCGCGCGGAGAACATCGGTGAGACTGTGACGCTCAACGGCTGGGTCAACCGCCGGCGGGACCACGGAGGGCTGATCTTCATCGACCTTCGCGACCGCTCCGGCCTCGTGCAGGTGGTCTTCGACCCGCAGCTCGACGAGCAGGCCCACCAACTCGCACACGACCTGCGCTCGGAGTTCGTTATCGCGGTCAGCGGCACGGTCGCCCGGCGCCCCGAGGGCACCGAAAACCCGGACATGCCCACCGGTGAGATCGACGTCCACTGCGGCACGCTCGCGATCCTCAACACCGCCGAGACGCCGCCGTTCAGCTCGCAGGACGACACCGAGGTGGATGAGAAGGTCCGCCTGCAGTACCGCTATATCGACATCCGCTCGCCCCGGATGCAGCGGAACCTGAGGATCCGCCACGATGCGGCGCGTGCCGCCCGCGAGTTCCTCTCAGAGGAGGGCTTCCTCGAGGTCGAGACGCCGATGCTCTTCCGGCCGACGCCGGAGGGCGCGCGCGACTACCTCGTGCCCAGCCGCGTGAACCCCGGGAACTTCTACGCGCTGCCGCAGTCGCCGCAGATCATGAAGCAGCTTCTGATGATCGGCGGCTGCGACCGCTACTTCCAGCTTGCCCGATGCCTGCGCGACGAGGACCTGCGCGCCGACCGCCAGCCGGAGCACACGCAGATCGACATGGAGATGTCCTTCGTGCGGCGCGATGACGTCTTCGAGATGACCGAGCGGCTCTTCGCGGAGATCTGGGAGAGGGCGATCGGCGTGGAGCTGCCGCGCCCGTGGCCGCGCCTGACCTACGCCGAGGCCCTCGCGCGCTTCGGCACCGACAAGCCGGACATGCGCTTCGGGCTGGAGCTTGTGGATGTCACGCCCGTGGTGGCCGACTCGGAGTTCAAGGTCTTCTCGGGCGTCGCGAAGTCCGGCGGCGTGGTCAAGGGCCTCTGCGCCTCCGGATGCGGCGATATGGGCCGGGCGCAGATCGACAAACTCACCGAGTTCGTGCAGGAGCACAAGGCGAAGGGGCTGGCGTACTTCCCCGTGACCGACGACGGCCTCGAGGGCCCGATCGCGAAGTTCTTCTCCGATGAGGAGCTTGCGAACCTGCGGGAGGCCTTCAAGGCGGAGGTCGGCGACATGATCATGATCGTCGCCGACGAGGCCGCGGTGGCGAACGAGGCGCTCGACTGGCTGCGGCGGGAGATGGCGCAGCGGCTTGACCTGATCGAGGAGGGCGCGTGGGCGCCGCTGTGGGTGCTCGACTTCCCGCTCTTCCGCTGGGACGACGATGAGAGGCGCTGGGATGCCGAGCACCACCCGTTCTGCATGCCCCACGAGGATGACTTCGAGAAGCTCGACAGGGACCCCGGCGCGGTGCGCGCGCAGTCCTACGACGCGGTGCTCAACGGCTTCGAGCTGGCATCCGGCTCGATCCGGATCCACCGGCGGGACATCCAGGAGAAGGTCTTCGAGATCCTGCAGATCTCCCGAGCGGAGGCGGAGCGGCGCTTCGGGTTCTTCCTGAAGGCGTTTGAGTTCGGCGCGCCGCCGCACGGCGGGATCGCGCCGGGCTTCGACCGCATCGTGATGCTGCTGTGCGGGGAGAAGAACATCCGCGAGGTGATCGCGTTCCCGAAGACGCAGAAGGCGACGGACCTGATGGCGGGCGCGCCCTCCCCCGCCGACGCGAAGCACCTGCAGGAGCTGCACCTGCGGCTTGAGTTGCCGGTGAGTGAGGAGCAGGGCGAGCAGTAGGAGGGGCGAGCTTCCTTGCTCGCCCGCGATTGCCGACCAGGGCCGCCCCCGCGTTCGGGCGGCTCTTTCCGTGTGCGCCGGGAGGTCTCCCCCACCGCGGCGGCGTATTCTGACGGTGTCCCGCATTCGCGTCACAGGGAGGCTTCGACCATGATCTCAATCGCGCTTTTCGCCAGCACACTCTCAGGCGCTCCCGCCGCTCCGCAGTGGCCCATCGAGGTGGTCTGCGAGGGGCAGTACGAACACCACCTGCAGGGGATCGCGACCAACGGGGTCGATGCGATCTACTGGAGCTTCACGACCGTCGTGGTGAAGACCGACCTCGACGGAAAGGTCCTCGCGCGCGCCGAGGGGCCCTACCACCACGGCGACCTGTGCTACCACGACGGGCGCGTCTATGTCGCGTGGTCGAACCAGTTCAACAAGCCCGACTCCGATTCGCAGGTCTGGGTCTACGACGCGGAGAGCCTCGAACTGCTGGAGAAGCATAAGATCCCGGAGGTGACCTACGGCGCGGGCGGGATGGACTACGCCGACGGGCACTTCTACGTCATCGGCGGCCTGCCGCACGAGATCGATGAGAACTACGTCTACGAGTACGACGCCGGGTTCACGCTCGTCGAGAGGCACGTGATCCCCAGCGGCCACACCCATCTCGGGATTCAGACCGCCTGCTTCCACGGGCGTTCGGGATCGAACGCACGCTGGTGGTTCGGCTGCTACTCGCGGGACGGAAACCCCGGCCTGCTGATCTGCGACGCGGAGATGAGCCTGCTGAGCATGCACGAGGTGCAGCCGTCGATCGGGCTGATCGGATGGGGCGAGGGGCGCTTTTTGATGGCGAAGCACTTCGGGGAGAAGTATCAGGCAAAGGCGATCCCGATGGTGGCGGATGAGGAGCGTGGGCTCGCGCCGGCGGAATGAGGGTGACGGCGGGCCGAATCCGCCCGGAGGGGCCGGTCGCCTGACCGGCCCGCCGTTGGCGTCTGCCGGTCAGCCTCCCTCCGCACCGCAACGAACAGAGGGAGCCCCTGTTGCGTTCGCACAACGGATACAGCCGCAGACATCCGAACCGGTTTGATCCATCTGAATACCGAGTTCCCCTTCAGCCTGTCGCAGTTGTGGTCTGCGCGCAGCCCCAGCGTCCTGTTCTGCTTGCCCGCGACATCCCCGGCCGGATTGCCGAGGCGTTGCGGTTCAACTCGGCAAACAACCGAGTGCGGTTGATCGCCTGCACGCTGATGCCCGAACACCTGCACCTGGTTGCGCAGGTGAGGGAAGAGGGTGGCGACCTGCTGAAGTTCATACACGGGTTCAAGAAGCGGACCGGACGGACCATCCGCGAGGCAGGCATAGCAGGCCCGGTGTGGCAGAGGAGTTTCTGGGATCGGCACCTGCGGCCGACCGAATCTCTTGCGAGGCTCGTTCAGTACGTCGCGTGGAATCCGGTGGCGGACGGTCTTTGCGATCGATGGGATGAATGGCGCTATACGTGGTTGGATGATGATCCGGAGCGGTACGGCCTCGACGGCAAGACAGTCGCGGGCCGATGATGCGCCCACAACGGCGGGCCGGTCAGGCGACCGGCCCCTCCAGGCGCCACGATGATCGGGCATAGGCCCCGGCGGCGAGGGCCGGGTGCTCAGTCGATCCGCCGGGCGTCGTAGCCCTGCGCGGTGAGGTGGGCGAGGACCGAGGCGACATGCTCTTGGCCGCGGGTGCCCAGCACGATCTCCACCTCCGCCTGGCCGAGTTCGAGGTCCACGCTCATGCGGTCGTGGAATATCTCGACGATGTTCGCGCCCGCCTCCGCGATGGCCGAGGCCAAACGCGCGAGCGCCCCGGGCCGGTCGGTGAGCGTCACCTTCATGCGCACCGCCCGCCCGGCCTCCACGAGCCCCCGGTCGATGATCGCCGCAAGGGTCGTCACATCGGCGTTCCCACCGCTGACGACGAGCACGACTGTCTTCCCGCGCAGGTCGCTGCAGCAGGTTTCCAGCGCCGCGATCGGAGTCGCGCCCGCACCCTCGGCGACGAGCTTGTGGTGCTCGAGCAGTTCGAGCATCGCGCGGGCGATGTCGCGCTCGGCGACGGTGACGATGTCATCAACGAGTTCGGAGACAATCCCGAAGGTCAGCGTGCAGGCCTCCCCCACCGCGATCCCCTCGGCGATGGTGCCGATCACCGGCGCGGAGGTCAGTTCGCCGACCCGGCAGCTCTGATACATCGCCGGAGCGTGGGCGGCCTGCACGCCGATGATCGCAGTCTCCGGCCGCAGCGACCTGACGGCGGTCACGATCCCGGAGATCAGCCCGCCACCGCCGACAGGGACGATCACGCAGTCGGGTTCACAGTCCTCGACGATCTCAAGGCCGATGGTGCCCTGCCCGGCGATCACGCGGGGGTCGTCGAAGGGATGCACGAAGTACGCGCCGGACTCGTCGGCCAGCCGGTATGCCTCGCGCTCGGCCTCATCGAAGCTCTCGCCGTGGAGGATCACGTGAGCGCCGAGGTCCTGAGTCCGCTGCACCTTCGTCACCGGGGTGATCTCCGGCATGACGATGGTCGCGGGGGCGCCCGCGGCGCGGGAGGCGACGGCGACGCCCTGGGCGTGGTTGCCCGCCGAGGCGGTGATGACGCCGTGGGCGCGCTCGTCGGCAGTGAGTTGCAGGATGCAGTTGGATGCACCGCGGATCTTGAACGCGCCGGTGACCTGCAGGTTCTCGCACTTGAGCAGCACCTCGCAGCCGAGGCGCTCGCTGAGGCGGTCGCTGGGCAGCAGCGGCGTACGGCGGGCGATGCGCTGCAGGCGGGTCGCGGCGTCGCGAATCTCGTCGATCGTGATCATTCGAGGCTCCCATGGCAAGGCAGGTGGCCGGAGCCGGCATGCGACGGCAGACGTGCCCCGCCGACGCGGCGAGCGGAAGGCGCCCCCGTGGCCCGGCCGGGGTGGCGGAGTGTGCATTCGCCATGGCCTCCCCCCCGGCCTTCGCTTGACAGAGCCTATCTCTGCTGGTACTCTTCTTGATGGGGCGGTGTGAGATGGATACGTGGCCCCAATTTGCTCCTGCCATGACTGGATGCGTGGGGAGGTGGCCGTGGTGGGGGACCTGACGGAACGCCAGCAGACGATCGCGACCGCCGTCGTGGCGGAACACATACGCACCGCACAGCCGGTGGGTTCGGCGAGACTCTGTACGCTGCGGTCACTCGACTGCAGTTCGGCGACCATCCGCAGCGAGATGGCGCGGCTGGAGGAGCGGGGGTACCTCGACCAGCCGCACACATCGGCGGGCCGCGTGCCGCTGTGCCCGGCCTACCGGCTCTACGTTGATGAACTGCGCACCACCGGCGGGCGTCTGGATCGTGACATCACGTGGATCCAGGGGGAGCTTCGGCGTGTGGCGGGAAGGCCGGAGGCCGCGCTGCGGCTCAGTTCGGCGATTCTCTCGCGCATCACACGCTATCCGGCGGTCGTGATCTCACCCCGCGGTCGCGGGCCGCGGCTGATCGACCTGTCACTGACGCCTGTGAGCGCCAACAACGTGCTGATGTCGTGGCTCGACGATCGCGGCAACAGCGAGGAGACGCTGATCGAGACGTCCTCGCCCATCCGCGCCGACCGGGTCGCGGAGCTTGAGGCGGCGCTGCGTGCCGAACTGCTCGGGCAGTCACCGGGCCGGCCGATCGAGACCGAGACGGATGAAGTGGCCGCTCAGGATCTGCTCGCGGGAGTGCGCGACGCGTTGGAGGAGGCCGGCAGCGGCCGGGTCTACGTCGAGGGAGCCACGTATATCCTCGACCAGCCCGAGTTCGAGGAACCCGACCGGCTGCGGCGGGTCATCGGGACACTGAGCCAGTCTCCGGTGCTGCGACGGGCTCTGACGGCCGCCGTGGGGAGCGCGGGGCAGCCCGGTGGGACGACCTCAGCCGCCAGTATCGGAGAGGAACACGGAGTCGGCTCACTGCGCGACTGTTCGGTCGTCGCGGCGTCCTACTCGGTGAACGACAGGCGCAGCGGGACGGTCGGAGTGCTCGGGCCGATGCGGATGGATTACGCGCTGGCACTGGAGATGGTCGCGGCGATCGCCCGGAATCTGGGGCAGGCGCTGGCGCGCGACGCGGAAAAGTAGGACAGTGACGCATATATATGCCAGGTTCACGCGTCCGCCGCGAGAGACCCGTGCGCGGCGGAGGCGATGATGACAGGAGGACGCAGGAGAGTATGCAGGACGGACCGAGGAAGATCGAAATTGAGGGCGATGACCCGAATGACGGCAACGATCCGCTTGAGGGAAGTGAGGGGACCTCAACGCAGGATGATGGCGACGCCCCCGAGGCGATGACGGAGGGTGAGTTGCTGGCGCGGATCGAAGAGCTTGAGACGGCGCTTGCGGAGGAGCATGACCGGCATCTGCGCGCGGTCGCGGAGCTGCAGAACTTCCGGAAGCGCACCGCGCGGGAGCAGCGCGAGAAGCAGAGATACGCCGGGCAGAGCATTCTGTCGTCGATTCTGCCGGTGATGGACAATCTCCGCCGGGTGCTTGAGCACCAGTCGGAGGCCGGGACGGAGGACTTCGCGAAGGGCGTCGAGATGACGGTGGAGGAGTTCTTCCGCGTTCTGAGCCAGTTCGGCGTGACGGTGATCGACTGCGAGGGTGAGCCGTTCGACCCGAACATGCACGAGGCTGTCGCGCGCGTGGAGACCAGTGAGGTGCCGGAGGGGACGGTCGTGGCGGTGGACACGCCCGGTTACTGCCTGCATGACCGCTGCCTGCGCCCGGCGAGGGTCCTCGTGGCGGCCGAGGGGCCGCCGCCGGAGGTAGACTGAGGTAGCCTGTCGCGAGCCGTCCGCCCTTTGCGCGCCCGTCGCCGCCGCTTTCGTTGCCGCCGTTTCTTGACATGGCATTCGGCCGGGGCTTATAATCGACCGAGTTTGGGAGGCTGTTCATGGATTCAGCGCAAAAATTCCCCAAGGAGGGGGCGTCCAGCATGCTGAGGCCGGGCGTTGAAGAGTACGCCAAGATCCGCGTCGTCGGAGTAGGCGGCGGCGGGTCCAACGCCGTAGACCGCATGATCGAGGCTGGCCTGATGGGCGTCGAGTACCTGACCATCAACACCGACAGGCAGGTGCTGGACCTCTCAGCCGCGGATAAGAAGCTGCAGATCGGCGAGCAACTCACGCGCGGACTGGGCACCGGTGGCGACCCCGAGCTGGGCCGCCAGGCCGCGGAGGAGAGTCGCCAGGAGATCCTCATGTCGCTCGACGGTGCGGATATGATCTTCCTCACCGCCGGCATGGGCGGTGGGACAGGCACCGGCGCCAGCCCGGTCATCGCCGAGATATCCCGTGAGCTTGGCGCCCTGACGGTGGCCGTGGTGACCCGTCCCTTCTCGGTCGAGGGGAAGAAGCGCGCCGAACTTGCCGAAGAGGGCATCGAGCGGCTCAAGAGCTCCGTTGACACCCTTATCGTCATCCCCAATGACCGGCTGCTGACGCTGACCGAGGAGGACCTGACGCTCCAGCAGGCGTTCGCGCTGGCCGACCAGATCCTCCAGCAGGGCGTGCAGGGTATCTCCGAGGTCATCGTCGTCCCGGGCCTGGTCAACCTCGACTTCAACGATGTTCGCGCGGTGATGAAGGATGCCGGAACCGCGATGATGGGCATCGGAGAGGCGAGCGGCGAGGGCCGAGCGGCGGAGGCGGCCGATCAGGCGATCTCCAGCCCGCTGCTTGAGACCGGCATCCAGGGAGCCCGCGCGGTGCTGCTGAATATCACCGGCGGCCCCGACATGACGCTGACCGAGGTGCACGAGGCCTCGAAGATCGTCCAGGAGGCCGCGCAGGGAGACGAAGGCTCGGACCTGACGCTCGGCGCGGTCATCGACGAGAAGATCGAGGGCACGGTCCGTGTGACGGTACTCGCCACCGGCTTCCAGCCTGACTACCACTCGCGTGAGCGCGAGGAGGCCGTCAAGCGCCAGGTGCGGGCGGGCGAGGAGGAGGAGCCGGCCGCGCGCGCCGAGCGCGAGACTGCGCCGTCGCGCGAGCGGGAGCGGCCCGAGCGCGAGGAGCGGCCCGCGGCGGCCGATGCGTTCGAGGAGGAGGAGCTCCCGACCTACGACGAGGACGACATCGACATCCCGGCCTTCCTGCGGCGGAGGTAGGGAGCCGACGCCTGCACGACGGGGCTGCCGGTTCCGGGGCAGCCCGGCAAGGGCGGAGGCGCGCGAGAACCTGACACCACAACGCCCCTGGCGCTGAGAGACCGCCCCGCGGTCTCCACTCGGCGCGAGGGGCGTTGACGTTCTGCCGCGCGCACCGTGGATGGGCAGGCGCGCCGCCCTGCGTTGGCTCTCGCGCCTATCCCCCAGGCCGCCGCCGCACCTCCCTCGGGCACGCCCGCTCCCCCATCGCGGTCCTGGTCGGCAGCGGTGATGGCTGAGGCCCCTCCCTCACGCGCGAAGGATTCGGCTCCCGCGGGGCGAAGCAGACCAGCGTGTGCTCGCGTGAGATGACCGCAGAGGGAGCGATCGCGATGATGCCGCGGATGGCGTTGCTGGCAGCCGTGATGGCGTGCGCGGTGGCGCTTTCGAGCCTGCCTGTCCGGGCGCAGGGCGAGGGTTGGGAGCTGGTCTTCGAGGACAACTTCGAACGGGCCGAGTT
>JBMNNW010000041.1:0-38987 GCA_050942735.1 Armatimonadota bacterium | reverse complement strand
GCGGTCCTCCAGCACGACCTGCCACTGCTTGGCTCGCTCGATGCACACATGTCAGTATTCGCAAACCTATACACGAGTACCTCCCCCACCACCAAAAAACTTGCACAGCTAAAACCGATGCTGCTGGAATCGATTGCTCTTACCGTTGACATGGGTGTGTATTTCCTGCATACTTAATGATGCGCGATGCTCGGCGGGTCCGTGGGCGCGCGATTCTTCACCGATTAACGCGTGCGCGCGGGCACCCGGGAGAATATTGATGAAACTTTCTGCTGGTGACGGGTGTCTACAAGACCACCTGACCGAGGGGGAAAGCTGAGAGGCTGTATCGAGGACACGATTGGCGCTATCATGCTGAGAGTAACGTCGCGGACAATTCTCGCCCTGCTGGCCATCGTCGCGTGCGTGTCGTTTGCGTACGCGCAGGACAGCGGTGGTGGTAATCGCGGCTTCTTCATCGAGAGCATCGCTCAGGAGAGCGCGGTTCCCGGTGATCCCGACAGCCTCAGCAATGCCCTCGTGACCAACCCCAACGACTACGAGATCGACCTGTCGTTGCCGTCGGGGCTCACCCTCTACCGCTCATTCGGGCGCAGCGAGGTACAGATGCGCGATCTGATCTTCAACACCGCTATCTCCGAGAAGGCGGAGACCGGCGCGACGCTTATGCTCGGCGGCCGCACCTCGATGAGCTTCACGCGCGAGGAAAGCGCGCTGACCGACGTGTTCCAGCAGTTGCAGTCGAGCGAGAACACGACCACGATGTCGCTGTCACAGGGTTTTGGTGGCGGCGATTCGTCGGGTCAGTTCACACTTTCGCGCTCCCTGCACAACGAGTATGACGGCGATGATGGCGAGCTCACCACGCTCACCCAGCGCTTTGGCCTCAACACCGGGCTTGGGCACGGGATGCAGTTCTCGGGAAGCTACTACACCCGCGACTCACAGGAGTCGGCGTTCCGGCTGCAGGAGATGGGCTACAACGCCGATCTTCGGATGGCGCTTTCGGGCGGCGAGGGCCGGGCGCATTTCGATTACCTGCAGCGGCTCGTTGAGGGTCGCGACACCCGCAGGCGGCAGATCGACCTGGTCGCACCGTTCGCGATCGAGGGCGGGACGCTCAAGGCCGAGCATCACCTCGACCAGACGATCACCGAAAACAGCGAGAAGACCGACCGCGAGACCAGCTTCGTGGTGCCGCTCGATCTGGTGGTCACCGGGGCGCGCGCCAGCTACTCGGACGTGCTGAAGATTCGCGGTGACAACCGCGATCAGAAGAGTGTGCTGAGCTTCATGACGCCCTTCAACATGTTCGGGCGCGACATGACCTTCGAGCACATTCAGACCGAGACCGTCAAGAACGAGAGGATCGAGGACGAGCGCGTGATGCGGCTCGCCGCCGACTTCGACGGCAGCAAGGGTCTGATCGAGCACACGGCGACGGTGAAGTCCAGTGGCGAGGACCTTGAGCACCGGGCGCGGCTGCGGATGCAGTCGCCCAGCATCGGCCTGGCGTCGTGGGCCAGCTTCACGGCGAACCAGGTCCGCGATGAGGTCGAGGGCGAGGAGACCTCCCGTGTCTCGCGTGTTGACCTTGCGGTGGAGCCGTTCAAGCCGCTGGAGGTCCACGCGATCTACACCCGGCACGAGCGGCCCGGTGAGCAGCCGCGGGACGATCACGACATCAAGACCGCGCTGTCGCTTTCGCGCAGCGCGATGCTCAAGGGCGGCATCCAGGAGCAGGAGCGGCGGGATGGTCCGCCCTCGATCGTCCGGCACATCGAGCTGACCAAGAAGGCCGGGGACACCGGACTGGACATGCGCTTTGGCTACGCGTCGTTCGGCGCGCAGTATGAGGATGCCGGTGGCGACATGCTGGCCCAGCTCAACTGGGGCCTCGGCTCGAACGTCGGCGTGAGCGCCTTCTACACCGAGTTCGACGACAAGAAGAAGCAGCCGCTTGACGACGCCACCACGACGCTGGAGCTGCGCGCGGGCGACACCTCCAATATCGGCCTGCGCGCCGGATACTCGAGCCATGCCGGTCGCGAGGAGCCGGAGCGGACGGTCGGGGTGGCGATGGAGGCATTCGGCGGCGCGCTGAAGCTTGACTATATCAACAACCCGCTCGATCCGCGCGGGAAGTCGGTCATGCTTTCAGACGTCTACGAGCTGGCGTACAAGCGCCAGGTGATGGGCAGCGTCTCGCTCGACCTTGGCTACCGCTACTTCCACCCGACCGCGGGAGACGTGCTCGACAACGATCACTTCTTCAAGTTGCAGCTTGACGGCGGCAACGTCAACGACGGCGGCAAGATCAAGCTGGAGTATCTCTCCGGCCACTACGTGCCCTACCCGCGCAGTGGCGAGCCGCCCGCGTCGGTGCTCGACCTGAGCTACGAGAAGCGCTGGCCCGCCAACTCGGGACGGCTGATCCTCTCGCTGGCCCGCGAGGAGGCGCCGGAGCTGTCGGTCGGCATCGAGGACAACATCGAGGCCGAGGTGAAGTACGAGACGATCTTCTAAGTGGCGACGACATGAGCACACACCGGTGGGCCCGCGTTTGAGGCGGGCCCACCGCCGTGTACGGTGACGGTCGCGGCCGACCCCCTCGGTCAGGACGTGGGGCACGGTGCAGCGTCGCCGGCAGGGCGGGCGCGGTCGGCGGTGTCGGTGGGGCGGATATTGCGGTCGGGGCAGGATTCGCCGCCGCTTGAGGCGCATATGCCTCCGAGACTGTCAGATCAGGGAGGGCACCGGTGGAGTTTGAGCTGAGGGACAGGATCGACGACCAGTACACCGTCCTCGAGAAGTACCGGGGCGGGATGAGCGTCGTGTACATCGTCCTCGATGACTTCTCGCAGAAGCGCTTCGCGGTCAAGACGGTCAAGGAAGAGATGTTCGAGGACCGCACCGCCGTTGATCGCTTCGCTCAGGAAGCGCGGACGTGGATGAACCTCGGTCGCCACGATCACATCGTTGAGGCCATCATCTACCGCGAGATCAAGGGGCAGCCGTTTCTGTTTCTCGAGTACGTTGACGGCGTCAGTCTCGGTGACCTGATCGACAGCGAGGACCAGCTCTTTCCGCCGCAGGTCCTGGACTATGCGTTGCAGGCCTGCGAGGGCATGATTTACGTGCACAACGCGGAGGTCGGGCCCGGTGACAGCGGGGTCATCCACCGCGACCTCAAGCTCGCGAACATCATGATCGACCGCGGCGGACAGGTCAAGATCACCGATTTCGGGCTTGCGAAGGTGCATGGGATCTCAACCCGCCTCACCGACGCGGGGATCGGACTTGGGACCTACGTCTACATGCCTCCGGAGCAGTTCCTGGACGCGGCGTCGGCCGACCGCACCTCGGACATCTACTCCTTCGGCGTTGTGCTCTACCGCGCGTTGAGCGGGAAGTTCCCCGTCCGCGGTGAGAGCGTGGGCAAGCTCATTCACAACATCCTCGAGGGCACGCCCGTCCCGCCCAGCGAGCACCGCGGCGACCTGCCCGGGTTGCTTGACGAGATCGTCATGCGGTGCCTGGCGAAGAAGCGGGCGAAGCGCTACGAGGACTTCGGCCGCCTCCTCGACGCGCTGCTTGCGGTCCGAGACGAGGTGGAGGCGGCGTATGCCGATCACGAAGTGCTGCGCTGCGAGACCTGCGGCTACCGCACGACCTACCGCTATCTGTCCTGTCTGATCTGCGCGGGGCTGATGCACACCGTCGAGCCGCTGGTTGGAGGAGCGGAGGAGCCCGAGGAGCCGCCCGAGCCTGAGCCCGAGCCACCGCGCTCGACGCCCGAGCAGCTTGAGCGCGCCGACGGCCTCTTCCGCGAGGCGCTGTCGCTGCGTGAGGGTGGCAGTCTCCGTGAGGCGCTCGATCTTCTGCGCACCGCCATCGAGGTGAGGCCGGACTTCGAGGAAGCACGAGAGATACTCGACGAGGTGGCGCTGCAACTGGCGCGCAGCAAGGCGGACAGCAGGCAGGCGGCGTACAACTGGCCGATGTTCCGCGGGAACATCACTCGCTCGGGGTATACGCCCGAGGTGGTCGTGCCTCCGCTGGTGCGTCGCTGGCAGGTTGAGGTCGGCTCGTGGGTGCTCAGCTCGCCGAGCGTCTCGAACGGCATCGTGTATGTGGGGGCCCGGAGGGAGCGCTCCGGACACGTGGGGCGGCTGTGCGCACTGAGCGCGAGGCGCGGCGAGTTGATCTGGGAGCATATGACGAACTACGAGATCAACACCGGTCCTGCGATCGTCCGGGGCGAGCGGCTCTACGTCGGCGCCCATCGCCATCTGCTGTGCCTCAGCGCGAAGGACGGCGCGCGGCTGTGGGGTCTGATGGCCGATGATCTGGTGGAGACCAGCCCGGGCGTGGCGGGATCGCGCCTCTACTACGCCGATGCATCCGGGAACGTCTACGCCATCTCACCCGATGAACGCCGCATCATGTGGAAGACATCGACCGGGATGCCGATCTTCTCATCCCCGGCGGTCTCACGGGGTGCGCTGTACATCGGATCGAGCGACTTCATGGTGCGCTCGCTCAACGCCGACACCGGTGAGACGAACTGGGAGTTCGCGACCGGTGGCGAGATCATCAGCACTCCGGTGATTGCCGATGGCGTGGTCTACGTCGGCTCCTGCGACAATCGCCTCTACGCTCTCGACGCGGCCACCGGAGGGAAGCGCTGGGAGTTCCAGACGGCAGGGGAGATCCACAGCTCGCCTGCGGTCTTCGAGGACAGGGTAATCTTCGGCTCGCGGGACGGGCGGATCTACGCGGTTGATCGGCGGACGGGGCGGCGACGATGGCACTTCGCCACCGGGGACTGGGTGAACTCATCCCCCGCGATCAGCGGTGGGACGGTCTACTGCGGCTCGCATGACGGGAAGCTCTACGCGCTGGAGATCGAAAGCGGTGTGTGCGTCTGGGAGTTCGAGACCGATGGGGAGATCGCCTCATCGCCGGCGGTCTCGCACAACGCGGTCTTCGTCGGCAGCAACGACGGCAGCGTCTACTGCTTCCGCTCACGCGGGTAGCAGCGCCGCTGCGTGGCGCCCAATTCGAAAGGCTCGCCTGATGGTCGTGTTCGGCCCGCTGCCTAACTCCCCGCACCCGCGCCCGGGTACACCACGCAGTCGCGCAGCAGCACCCGGCAGCCGTTCGCGCCGAGGCCGACGTGGCCGGGGCCGCTGAGCGGCTCGGGGTCGGTCCACGAGATGGCCTCGCGGCCGTTGACGAGCAGCGTGAGCGTGTCGCCCGCCCGCTGCGCGCGGAGGCGCACCGCCCGCGGGGTGTTGTTGTGCCCACCCATCACGATTCGGAAGCGCCGGTCGTCGGTGGATGCCACCTCGACGCCGTCGCGCAGCAGCACGGTCCGGACTCCCTTCTCCTCGCCGACGATGAAGTGGTAGCCGCTGTCGGGATCGCCGGGAGTGCCACCGAGGATCACGCTGATGTCGTGGTAGGGAAAGTGTTCGTGCGCGCCGCTCTCGTATCCCTCAGTGAACTCAGCGGCCGAGATGTCGAGCGTGACATCCTCGGGCAGTCGGTGTCGGTTCCACGTGAAGGCCGGCTCCTCGCGGCCATCCGCGGTCATCCAGTAATCCCATGGGATGCACGCCATCCCGGTGTGATCGGTCCATTCGCCCGAGCGCGGCTGCCAGTCGGGCTCAATGCGGTCGAACCTGTACTCAAGCGCGCTGTCGCTCGCGAGGGTGATGGAGCCGAAGCGGACCTCGCCGTCGGTGGTGCGCACCTCGGCGTAGCCGTCTTGCAGCGGATCAGGGTCGGACCAGGCGTAGACGGTGCGTATCTCATCCTCGAGCCGCGCGCCGATCACGACCCAGTCGCCGTCGCGGCGGATCTCCCCGGGCCCGCAGGTCCCGTCGCTGCCCTCGCCACTTTCGAAGATCAGCTCACCGCGGCGCAGGAGGCGGAACGCGCTCCGGGTCTCGTTGTACTCGACCTCGTAGCCCGGCTCGTCGCCCATGCAGATGCCGAGCGTCACTCGCGCGTCAAGCCCGTGAGTGGCGTTCACGATCAGGCGCGGCTCACCGGGCGTGACCTCGTGGAAGCGGAGCGTCGGTGTGTTGAAGCCGCGGTCGCCGGACGCGATGATGCGGGGCCCGTCCTCCGTCGGGCGGCAGCGCCACGACCCCGCGCGCGGCCGCCAGAGGTCTCCGATCGGTCGTACGGTCGTCTTGTCCCCGATTGACGGCACTGCGGTGTTGCTCCCGTCGGCGTGAGAGATGACCGCCTGCGGCTCGCCGGTGAGTTCTCGGCAGGCGAGGTCGCGGAATGTCGCACGCCCGCCCTGCAGATAGACGCCGGCGCGGCCGTGAAGCTGCCCGGCGAGGTAGGTCTCATGAAGCACCTGCCCGTCGAGCAGGCAGGTGATCCGTCCGCCCACGGAACGCAGGCTCATTCGGCCCGAAGCCGATGGGGCAGGGCCACCGGCGAGCCGCATCGTTTTCTCTCCATCAACGTGATGAAGCTGCCAGGTCGGCTCGTCGGATGCCTTGATACTGAAGATGAGCGCTCGCTTGTGCCCGTGCGGCTGATGTCCTGCAACGACGCCGACGATCGCGTCGCGCGTGGCGCTGACCTCCGCGGAGACCTCGCTGTCGGAGTGGGAGCCGGGAAGCCCCGCGACCGTGGCTCCACGCACGTGGCCCGCGAGTACGCCGTCCTCGATGCGCCAGTCACCGTCGCTGAAGACCAGCGCCTGCTGCGCGGTTGCGCCCTCGGGGATGTGCGTGGCGACGTGGGGACGCGCGGAGATGTCGTCGAAGCGGCTGCCCGCGGCGCTATGCGCGGTCAGGCCGATGCGTCCGCGCAGGGCGGGGGAGAGCCGCGCCTCGACCAGCGGACGATCGTTGACGAACGCCCGCGCGTGGCCGGTGGAGACATCGACGCGCAGGCGGAACCACCAGTCGGGGCGAAGCTCGACGGGCGCCTCATCGAGCACCACGCGCTCGCCGCCGGCGACCTGCACCAGCCGCGCGAGGCCCCCGCCGACCTCGAACGCGCAGTAGTCCTCCGGCCCGCGAACGTGGAACGCCAGGCCGCCGCGGCCCTGCGGCAGGCGCGCGCTCGCGCTCAGGCGGTAGCTGTCGAAGATCTCGTATCCGGCGGCGGTCAGGCACTCGCCCCCGCCCGGCTGGTACCACGATGCGCCGATGGGGCGGTCGTCCATCTCCTGCAGCGGATCCCAGTAGATCCCGACCTCCCACTCGCCGCGCAGCGTCTCCCAGCGGTCGGGGACCTGCTCGGTGGCGAAGAAGTCTTCGTCGAAGACCACGTCTCCGAGCGGCTGGACAAGCAGGTCGCCGACGGTGGCTCCTTGATGCGCGCGCGTTCCGACGAATCCGCTCGGCAGGCCCTCGTGCAGGAAGTGTGCGAGCAGATCGTCAGCTTCGCTGAGCACCAGATGCGGCCCGCGCGCATGGACGGTCAGGTCGAAGCGGCCATCCCGAAGCATCGCGCTGCTGCGGTGGGTGACCTTCGGCACACTGCCCTCCACCGAGACGACCTCGACAGAGTCGCCGGTGACGCGAAGCGCCGTGAACCGGTCGGCCGGTCCGTTCATCTCGCCGAAGAGCAGGAGAACCTCGGCGTCTTCACCGGTGCGCACCACGGGGAGGGTGAGGATGAAGTCATCGGCATCGAGCGGCTCGGAAGCATGCTCGGTGGTGATCTCCGTCGGGAGTTGTGCACTCGCGGGGAGGGCGATGACCAGCGCAATCAGGACCGGCACGGCGCTGTGAAGTCGCGTCATGTCGGCAGCTCTCCTCGATGCGGCGGCGGATACGCGTGGGGTACGAAACATCTCCGCGGCGGTGAAGTTCCGCTGACGGGCGCACGGCACCGGCGGACTTCCCGCGCCCGTGATCGGGATTCGTCAGGAACAACGGGCCGGTCGGGCGACTGCGTCCTGCTCGCAGACGACGCTCGCAGAACATAGCCCTTCGGGCCGGCCCCTCCGACGGCAGCGGCGTCCCCGACCGCGGGTGGGATCGTGTGCGTCAGCGGGGGAGGCTGCCGTTCAGGGCGCCCCGACCCTCACATGCACCTTGAACGAGTCGGCCTCTCGTGCCCGCTCGATCGCGGCTTCGGCGTCGGCGAGGGCGAACTCATCGCTGACGAGCGGCCCGGTGTTGATGCGCCCGGCCGCCAGCAGCGCCAGGGCTCGGTCGTCGGTGAAAGGATTCGTGTACGCCCCGGCGACGGTGATCTCATCGCGGAAAAGCTGCCGCGGGCGCATCGGCACCTTCGTCCCCTCAGGGCAGACGCCGAACTGAAGCACGCGCCCTCCCGGCCCGACGATGTCCAGCGCCAGCGCCGCCGTCTCCGCGATGCCCGCGGCCTCCAGCACGAAGTCCGCCCGGCCGCCGAGCGCATCGCAGATCGCCTCCCCCGCGTCCTCCGAGACCGGATCGACGGTCGCGTCCGCGCCCAGCGTCGCGGCGAGGTCGCGCTTGCCCGCGTCGGGCTCGGAGACTACGACCGGTGCGCTGCCGTGCAGTCGCACGAGCTGGGTCATCATCAGCCCGACCGTGCCTCCGCCGAGGATCGCCACGCGGTCGCCGGGACGTGGCGCGAGCACCGCCAGCCCGTGCAGGCAGCATGACAGCGGCTCCATCAGCGCGCCGTCGCGGAAGCTGACGCCGTCGGGCAGCGGAAGGCACTGCTCCGCCGGCATCGCACAGCGTTGGGCGAAGCCGCCCGGCCGTGTGACGCCGACGGCGCTGGCCGCCTCGCACAGGTGCGGCATCCCTCGGCGGCAGGGCCGGCAGGCGTGACAGTAGATGTTCGGATTGACCGCGACTCGGTCGCCCTCGCTCAGGTGCGCGGCGTCGCCCGCATCGACGATGACGCCGGAGATCTCGTGGCCGGGGACAGCCGGGTAGTCGGCGTGGTAGTCGCCGTCGATGATATGCAGGTCGGTGCCGCAGATGCCGCAGGCGGCGACCTGAACGACGACCTCGCCCGGGGCTGGCGTCGGCTCCTCAACCTGCGCGACCTCGAAGTGATGCGGCTCGGTGACGACCAGCGCGAGCATGACGGCGGCCTCCGGTGCGTGATGGTTGTGCCGGTCAGTTCGACGGCCGGGGCCGCGCCACCTGTCGGCGCCGAAGTTCGCGACGGTCGGCGGTCGGAGTGAGCTACCTCGTCAGTGCCAGCGTTGCCAGCGCCCTCGACCGCGCTCCATCCTCGGCATATGCCTCCACCTCGACGAGGTAGCGCCCGGAGGGGACACGGCTGCCGCGCAGGTCGCGGCCGTCCCACGGGACGACCGCTCGCGTGTCCACGCGCGCGCCGATCTCCCGCACGGGCCGTCCCGCGATGTTGCGCAGCGTAACGCGCACCTCCGCGGGCCGCGAGAGGGCGACGTGGATCGCCGCGCCCGTCTCCGTCTGCACCGCCGCCACGCTCATCACCGCCAGCGGCGGGTGGCTCTCAGCGATGGCGGCGCCGGAAACGGTGGGCTCGCTCACGAGGTAGGGCGTGAAGTTCACCGGACCGAGCGACGCATCGATCGAGCGGTCGAGGATGCGCTCACCGATCTCCGACTGATCGGTCGTGCCCCACCAGTTGCGTTGCGCGAGGATGGCCCGGCTCGTCTGATTCGCGAGGTCATACTCGGCGTTGCGGATGAACGTGTTCAGCCCGACGTTGGTGTGACCGTCGGCTGCCCCGAGCAGCGGCTCGGCGTTGTGATAGACGCTCACCCCCCAGCGCCGGTTGTCGCGCACGGTGCAGCCGGTGATCAGCGGCACGGACTCGCCGGCCGCGCGTATTCCATCCTCGGCGCAGTGGTGGACCAGCGTGTCGCGGAGCTGGATCCAGCCGTCCGACTGCACGTTCACGCCGATTCGGGCGTTGCGCACCACGGCGTTGACAATCCGGCCCGCGCTTCCCGGTGCGTACTCGATCCCCGTCCAGTCGCCCGGGGCGGGGGAGGCGGTCGCGGCGTCGAAGACCACCGGATTGCCGGGCTCGCCATGCGCCACGAGGATGCCCGATGCGCCGATCGTGCCACCGAGCACCTCCACGCCCGGCCCGAGTGAGAGCCTCGCCGACGCGCCGATCTCCAGCGTCGTGGCCTCCGGATCGGCCGTCAGGTCGAAGGGAATGCCCTGCGCGTGCCAGCGGTCGTCGCCGACGATGTCGGGTGAGCCGCCGCAGAGCACGCCGATCGCTTCACGGCCGTTGTCCCGCCATGTGTTGTCATGCCGCAGCGCTCTCACCACCGCCGCCGCAAGACGCATCGGGTACTCCCCGCTCTCCACCACGCGGGTCGAGTGGATCTTCGCGGTCGAGGTCGCCTGCGGGATCGCCACGCCGCTGACTCCGCTCGCGCTGATGGTGCTGCGCGCGATGTCCACGTGCGCCGAGCCTCCGGCGAAGACGCCGTTGCGCGAGCAGTCGCGGATCAACGCGCCGTCGAGGTAAAGCTCTGCGTCGGCGACGCTGAAGCCGTCCTCGGCGAAGCCCACGGTGGCCGCCCTCGCGCGGACCACCGCGCCCGGCTCGAGCGCGATCCCCAGCCATGCGCCCGGCTCTGCCTCGCCCCTCGGCTGGATCACCACGGGTGTGCCCTCGCGTCCGTCGATGAGCATACGCCCGCGCACGACGATCCGCCGCGGCGGGTAGATGCGCACCCCCGACCCCACGCGCACGGTCGCTCCCTCGCCGATCACCAGCTCGGCGCTCGCGGAGCCCACGGCCATGTCCAGCGGGAGGCCCTGGTCTCGCCAGGAGAGCGAGCGATCGACGTCCACCGCGAGGTCGCAGTCCACGCCGATCGCCTCTATGCCGTTGTGCGCGAACGTGTTGCCGTGCTTGAGCACCTCCATGCAGCCGGCCTTCAGTCGCACCGGATGCGCACCGCAGCCGATGAACTCGGAGGAGATGATCGCGCCCCGCGGTCGACTCGTCTGCAGACGCACACCGTGACGGCGGTTGTTCTGAAAGCGACAGTAAGCGACCTTCACAAACGCATCGCCCCACGCCATCAGACCGTCCTCGGAGGCGAGGCGCAGATGGGAGTTATACAAACGCACATCCGCGCCGTGGACCGTCAGATTCGTGGTGGCGGAGCGGAAGGTGCAGCGCTGGAAGCGGCCGGTGCTGCCCGGCGTGAAGTGAACTCCCTTCCACACGCCGCTGGACGTGACCTCCGGCGCGCGGAAAACGATCCGCGTTTCCATCGGGGCCATCGCCGTCAGTGTTCCCGAGACCGTCAGGCGCCAGTCGCCCTCGGCGATCAGGTGCACGTTCGGCTCCACGGTGACGGTGACACCGGCGGCGATCAGGACGTCCGACTGCAGCCTCCAGGGCGACTCGGCGGTGGTGAGCGTCATGTCGCTGTCGATGGTGGGCGGAAGGACCGCGCCGTGTGCGGCGTGCGAGAGCACGGCCACAAGGCAGGCGCAGATGGCGCAGCGGATGGCGGCGAGGATGTACTCCTGCGGACGGAAACTCCGATCTCCGAGCATGAAACTCCCCCGTCGTGGCAGCCTGATCTCTCGCAGACGTATTCCTCGTCACACCGCGCGCACCTCCGGAGGATTTCGCGGCCCCGATGGCGAAGCTCTCCGCCCCAACCTCACATCCGGGAGGGCGTGCGCAGTGGATCAGGAGACGATGCTGCATCACCTCGAGGAACTGGCCGAGCGGCTGGGTATCAAAGTGCGCTACGAGGCCGCCGCCGGTCGCGTGGGCCTGTGCTCGCTCCGTGGCAGCCGCGTGGCGGTGATCGACGTGAACCTGCGGGTGCCAGATCGGGTGGCGGCGCTCGCGAGCGTTCTTGCGGCGGAGGAGATCAACGGGGTGTACATCCCGCCCGAGGTCAGGCGGCGGCTCGAGCAGAGCACCCCGCTGCGCGTGCGGCCTGGTGACCCGGACGATCGGCAGCAGAGCGCAGTGGATTGCCGCGATGGATCGGCTGAGGACGAGGCGACCGCAGACGCTCCCGACCTGCCGACCGGGGCGTCGGGCTCCGACGCGGAGAAGGAGGATGTACGCGAAAGCGGCGCCGGCCCGGAGGCCGACGCCGACTCATTCGCGTAACTGACATTGACGCGCCGAGGCACGCGCTGGCGCTCAGCACTCCTCGCCGGCCACGCACACCTCCGGCTCGAGCATCACGCCGAACTTCTCGTACACCAGCGCGCGGGTGGCCTCGATCAGCCCGATCACGTCGGCTGCGGTCGCGCCGCCGAGGTTCACCACGAAGTTCGCGTGCTTGGTCGAGACTGCGGCGCGGCCCACGCGCATTCCCTTCGCCCCCGCCGCCTCCAGCAGACGCCCGGCGTAGTCGCCCTCGGGGCGCTTGAAGATCGACCCTGCGCTTGGGCTGGAGACCGGCTGCTTGGCGCAGCGCGTCTCCATCGTGTCGCACAGCTTCGCGTGAATCTCCGACGGGTTGCCCTCGCTGAGCTGCAGACACGCCCTCACGACGACATGACCGAGCCTGCGCAGCGCGCTGCGGCGGTAGCCGAACGACAGCTCAGAGCTGCCCACCCGCTCGATGGTACCCTCGGGGGTGGCGACCTCGACCCACTCGGTGATATCCCCGATCTCACCGCCGTAGGCGCCCGCGTTCATGATCAGCGCGCCGCCGATGGTTCCGGGGATGCCGGCCGCGAATTCGAGGCCTGAGAGGCCGCGGTGCGCGCACTGAAGGCACGCGGCCGCAAGAGACGCTCCGGCCTCAACCAGCACCCGAGTGTCCTCGAACTCGACCGCGCCCATCTCACCGCCGACCCGGATCACGACCCCGCGGATCCCGCCGTTGCGCACGATCAGGTTCGTCCCGTTCCCGAGGATCAGCGGAGCGACGCCGACCTCATGAATCGCCGTCACCGCGTGGCAGAGCGCCGCAGGCTCGGACGGGATCACCAGCAGGTCGGCCGGCCCGCCGATGCCGAAGGAGGTGTGCCGTGAGAGCGGCTCATTCTCCTTAAGCTCAAGCCCGGGAATCTCGCGCAGCCGGCGCGCGAGGCAGTACGACAGGTCAACGTCACTTTGCGTTACCATGCTTCGCGCTGATTCGTCTCCTCGCTGGCGTCATCGTCTGAGGAATCTTCGTCGTTGGTGTCCTCTGCTGCGGTCTCTGCTGCTTCGCCACCGGGCACTTCGCCCTCGGCGGTCTCCTCGCCGGGAGGAAGCGGGGTCGCGGTCTCGGGGACCATGTGGACCTCGCCCTCATCGGTCTCGCCCTCCGCTGGCTCGGCGGCCTCCGGAGCCTCGTCGCCCTCGATCGCCTCGCTCACGTCCTCGGCGACCTCATCGGCCTGCTCCACTGCATCGGCGGTCGCCTCCTTCGCGTCCTCAGCGACCTCCTCCGCACGCTCCTTTACGTCCTCAACTGCCTCGCGGGCATCCTCGGCGGCCTCTCCCATGCGCTTCTTCGCCTTCTCGGTCGCTTCCTTTGCCTCGTCGGCGACCTCGCCCACGCGCTTCTTCGCCTTCTCCGTCGCCTCGGCGGCCTTCTTGCGGGCCTCCTCAGCACGCTCCTTGATCTTCTGCTCGCTGTCACGCACGAAGTCGCCGGAGCGCTCGCCGATGTCCTCGACGCCCACCTTCAGCCGCTCCCCGAGATTGCGCAGCGCACCGCGCAGGCCGCCGGCCTGCACGAGACGCCCGGCGACCACGTCGTGCGGAACGATCACTGTGTCCTCGCCATGCACGATCCCCTCGAGAATCGGCAGCGCGAGCACCCCCTCGGTGACGTCCCTCACAGGGCCGTGGGTGACTTCGAAGCGGACGACCTTCTTGGTCCCCTCGTCAATCTGTACCGAACCGAGCTGCCCGAGTGTCTTGCCCTGATTCGTGACGACCGCGGGCGGGCTGCTCAGCACGCGCTTGCCCCGCACCAGCTCCTCCGCCACCTCCTCGCGACCGCGAAGCTTCTCGTGATCCGACACCATGACGGCGTCGTCGCCGATCACGTCGATGTCCCCGGCGAGTATCACGCGAAGTTCGGGAGTCTTCGCCAGAGTCACACATACGAGTTCTCCGGCGGCGAGGTCAACGTAAACGTCGGCGATACTGCCGAGCCGCTTACCCTCACTGGTTGAGATCACCTGCAGGCCGATCAGGCTGGTCAACTCCCGCATTGCCTGGCCTCCCTTCGGATAAAAGCGCACTACGCCTCAGTTGGCAGATCGGGATCGCGCTGCGATGCGTCTCGTAGATGTGCGAGAAGGTTCGCCGTATACGCGCGCAGGTCCTCTCCGTGAGTCGAATCGGTCAGCATCATGCGGATGAACGCGCGACCGTAGCTGGCATGGTTGCCGACATCCAGCCGATGCTCTCCCTCGGCCAGTGGCACCGCGATGCCCCTGTGTCCGTCGGCGATCATCGCGCGGATCGCATCGGTGAGCTGAATCTCGGCGCCCAGACCGGGCTCAAGCCCCGAGAGGTAGCCGAATATTGCGGGGGAGAAGACGTAGCGGGCGGCGACGGCGTAGCGACTCGGTGCCGCCTCCGGCCCGGGCTTCTCCACGATGTCTCTGATCTCAAAGCACGTCTCATCGAGGTCATCGCCCGGGGCGATGATCCCGTAACGTTTCGTACCTTCATCACTCACCCGCTGCACCACGATCGAGATCTCCGCGTCGTGACGCTCATGGGCCGCAACCAGCCGCTGGAGGGGCTCGGGGCCGGTCAGAATGCAGTCTCCGAGCGCGACGACCACGTGCTGGTCGCCGGCGAACTGCGCGCCGCACAACACAGCGTCGCCAAGGCCGCGCGGCACGCCCTGCCGGATGGAGTAAAAGCGCGCGGCGGTGGGGGCGAGGCCGAGATCGCGTGACTCGGCCGGGGCATCGTCGAGGGAGAGGCCACAGGCCGGGTCGAGGTGGTCCTCGATGGCGCGCTTCGTCTCACCGGTGACCAGCAGTACGTCAGTGACGCCCGCGGAGATCAACTCCTCCGCGACACCCTGGATGACCGGGCGCGAACCGAGCGGGAGCATCTCCTTGGGCTGGGCCTTTGTGATGGGGTAAAGTCGTGTGCCCCGCCCGGCCGCAGGCACGATCGCCCTTGTGATCTGCACTGAGTAAACACTCCGCAGGGCGGGGAACGGTGCGGAAGGTCCCGAACTTCTGCGCGTCCCCGCACGGTGACTGAAGGTGAGCGTGAGTTGACTGCGGCATCGGTACCAGGCGAGTACGGGCTCAAGACACGCGTAGATCACGAAGAGCGGGTCCATCGGTCCGGACCGGAAAGGAGAGTGGAGCCGACGGCCGGAATCGAACCGGCAACCTGCTGATTACGATTCAGCTGCTCTGCCTGATTGAGCTACGTCGGCGTCCGAAACGAATTTAGGGTTGGTGGTGGCGAGGGCCAGAGTTGAACTGGCGACACCCGCATTTTCAGTGCGGTGCTCTACCACCTGAGCTACCTCGCCACGCAAACCTGTCTGCGCAACTGTCCTGCATGCGTCAACCGTCATAGCATCGGATCCGGCACACTCATCCTGCGGTCGGTCTGCTCACGGCCGCCTTATCGTGGTGGGCGGAGCAGGACTTGAACCTGCGACCCCCTGCGTGTAAGGCAGGTGCTCTTGCCACTGAGCTATCCGCCCCGCCGAGCCCGCGAGGGCAGCCGTCTGCCCGGACAACAGTAGTGGTAGCCCCAACGGGAATCGAACCCGTGCCGCCGCCTTGAAAGAGCGGAGTCCTAACCACTAGACCATGGGGCCACAGCCCTGGTGAGCCGTGCAGGGATCGAACCTGCGGCCCTCGGATTAAAAGTCCGATGCTCTACCAACTGAGCTAACGGCTCGCTAACATACTACAATACACCCGGCCGGTTGTCAACCGCACCCGAGCGGGCTGTGAGCGTCCTTCGGTGGCGGGCGCCGGGCCCGCCGGTGCGCCTCCCCCCCGGCGCCGCCGCTATGAAACCGTCTGCGCCATCGCCGTGGTCGCATCTGCTCCCTCATGGACGATCGCGACCACCGCGCGGGCCATCGCCGCCGGATCGCCCTCCGCGTAGAGCACGTTCCGTCCCACCAGGCAGCCGCGCACATTCGCGCCCGCCCCCATGCCCGCGACGAACTCCTCGAGCACGGCCTGCCGGTCGCCACGGGCCGCGCCGCCGAGCATCAGTATCGGCAGGCTCGTCGCGTTCGCGACCGTCTCGTAGCCCTCGCAGTAGGGGAGCTTGAGCCATGTGTGCAGCGAACTGTCGCCGAGAGCGGATGCGACGGAGACCGCCTGCATCAGCCCGCGGGGGCTGCGGTCGGTCGTGTATCCGCTCTCAGTGCGCCGCACGATGAACGCCTCGACGAACGCAGTCATCCCGTTGTCAATGCAGCCGTCCACGGCCTGTGCACAGGCCTGAAGCGTGTCCAGCGACGCGGGGTCCTGAAGGTCCAGGCGGACCATCATCTTCCCGCCGTCGAGGTACATCGCCGCCAGCCCGGAGGCGTCGTAGGCGGTGAAGCGATCGTCCATCTCAAACGCCGCGCCCGACAGCCCCCCACGGTTCATACAGCCGACCAGCACGCGGTGATCAAGCACGCTGTCAGAGCCGCCATCGACCATCAGCGCATCCAGCCCGCAGAGCTCCTCGAGAATGTCCGGCGTGCCCATCACGCCGTCCACGTTGCCTCCCTGCAGTACCCGCATGATGCGGGCGAGATAGTCGCGCCGGTTGCCGATCAGGCCGTCCTCATCGCCGACGTCCACGACCATGCGCGCCGGATGGTCGGCGGCGAGTATAACGAGCTTCCCGTCAACGGTCAACTCCCTTCGCCGCTTGCGGTGATGGGCGTGTGCGAGGATCGCCGCCGGGTCGCTCGCGCGCATCTCACACAGCATCGCCCAGACATCTTCGTCAATGATCTGCTTCGGATCAAACTCGGACATGGGCTGAGACCTCCCGGTCACGTGATAGGCACGTTATGATAGAACTGCCGACGGCGGACGTCCGGCGGGGCGCAGGTCCCCGCAGATCGCGAGCGATCTCCTCGCGAGTTTGCCGCGCAAACGTCGATGCCCTGCAGCACGTGGCGGGGCGCAGGTCCCCGCCCTACAAGGACGTCCGGCGTTGCGCCATCGCCGCCCGCGTGTGCTCAGAACCTTACCAACGACACGTCGTCGATCCAGTACGTCCCCTCGCGGTGGATGAAGACCGTCACCGTGAAGCGCTTCGTGCCCGGAAGTGTGCGGAAGACGTGGATGTGATCGGCCCACGCACCGTCCGCCGCCTCCGCCGACGAGCGCTCCCACGAGTAATCCCGGCTCTCCGAGACCGCCTGCCCGCTCTCGTCGCGGAAGATGATCCGCGTGATCGGCAGCCTCGCGACGTTCTCGTTCTCCGGCGGCGGCCCCAGGGGGTCGGCGTAGTAGCGCATCGCCAGGCGGTAGCTGCCCGGCTCGACGCTCGGTGGGTACCAGGTGAAACTCGCCATCGAGTCCTCGCCCACCGTCACCCTGATCGCCTTCTCGCCCTCGTACACCCGGTCATCGGCGATCTCCACGGAGTAGTCGCCGTTGCCGCCCACGCGGAACTCACGCTCGATCTCCGCGCCCACCTCGTAGCGCTCGGCATCCCAGCGGCGCAGGACGTTCTCACCGGTGGGCGGCGCGCCGAAGGTCAACTCGCCGAACATGTTCGGCTGATGGTATCCGCCGAGAGTGGGGGAGAGTGCCTGATACTCGTCGGGCTGAGCGGTCGAGCGGCGCGTCCGGTGCACGTTGAAGCGCCACGAGTCGCCCTCGTCGAGGTCCTCCACGCCGATGGCACCAAACGGGATGGCGATCTCCACCGCCCAGCCGTCCTCACCGACGGCCACCGCGCTGCGCCATTCGGCGGACCAGTCGGGGTCGGAGGTCGCCGCGTCGGGGTGGAAGCCGTCCCACGTTGAGCCGCCGGCGTTCACCGCGAACTGGTAGTAGTCCGTCCCGTCGCCCCTGGGGTCGAGGATCAGCTCCACGTTGTCCGTCCTGAAGAGCTGCGAGTCGTCGTGCGCGAGGCGCTCGATCCGCAGCGCTTCCATGTTCGGCTCGGCGCACTCGATCAGCACGTAGAGCGAGTTGTCATCGAATGCCAGCGCGACCTGTGTGGCGGCCTCGGGCTCCGCCGCGCCCATGTTCTCACGCATGGAGCCGCGCGGCGCGCCCTCCCAGGCGGCGTCGTCGGCGACACCGTCGATGACCGGTGGCTCAGCCGCGCGCGGAGCGGCGAGGCTCTCACGCGCCGCCGCGCCCGCGAGGGCGAAGTACGCGGCGGCCGGGCGCAACGGCGAGCGCACGCGGTCGTCATTGTTGCGCACCCAGTCGCGGAAGTGCGGCGACCACGAGTCGCCGATGCGCTCGATGGTCTCCTCGCGCCGCTCGATCGCCTCGCGGACGGCCGCGCCGATGGCCGGGTCGGGGTCGCGCGACATCTCGAAGCGCGCGATCCCCGCGAGCGCGTGGGTGGAGGCCTCCGCGAACTCGAACTGATCGACAACGCGCTGCACCCGCGCGCGGACATTCTCACTGTCCGTATTCTGCAGGGCCGCTGTGAGCAACGCGCGGGCGTCCCCGAGGATCGGCTGCCAGGCCGACAGCAGCACGCCGCGCATCTCGTCGGCCGCACCCTTCTCGAGGAAGTAGCGCGCCTCAGTGGAGAGTTCATCGATCTGCCGCGCGACCGCCGCGGTCCAGCGCGCCTCGATCAGAGCGTCATACGCGCGGATCTGATCGGCCGCCGCGCCGTAGAGGTCGGCGTAGTAGGCGTCCACGATCGCATCGGCGTCGGCGTCGGGGTTCCACAGCAGCCGGGCGAGCAGATACGCGCCGGGGCCGAGTGACTCCCAGGTCGGCGCGATGTAGAGGTAGCCGCCGTGGTAGCCGAGTTGATCGATGTGCTTCATGTAGGTCTTCGTATGCTCGACGACGGGCGCCGGGAAGCCCCTCGCCCCAGTTGTGTAAAATATGTCGTACATGAACATATAGTCATGCGCGTCAGCCCAACCGTCGATCTTCTCGCGGTCCTCGGCCCAGTAGTCGGCGGTCCCTCCGCGCCACGCGGTGTTGATCGCGAGCACCAGTGCGAGGTTCGGGTGGGGCCTGACGCGCTCGGGCGGGAGCGAGTAGTGCGAGTAGACGTAGGCGCCGAGGTAGCGGTCGGGGAAGAGCGCGGAGGTCTGCTCGGCGATCTGGTTGTAGAAGGTCATCATGCGGTCGGCCATCAGCGGATTGCCTGCGCGGCTGCTGTCCTCGGGCCATGTGCCGGGGTCGAGCGCGGTGCACTCGTCACACTCGCAGAAACCGCTGCCGTCATTGGGGGAGACGGAACACATCGTGCGGTCGGGGAACTGGCTGAAGTACTCGATGCATCGTTGGGCGAAGATGTTGATGACCTCGGGGTTGGTGGTGCAGACCTGCCCGCCGTGGCGGCTGAGGTAGTAGCGGGTGACGCGCCGGCCGTCCACGAGCGCGTAGTACTCGGGGTGCTCGTCGGCGAACTCCTCGATCGGCATGTGCCGAAAGAACGCGTGCGAGTGATAGGTTGAGATGCTCTTGCCGAGGCGGTTGCGGCGGCCCCACTCGCCGCTTGCGACCTGCCCGCCATCCACCTGCGGCCCGTAGGGCAGCGTACGGTAGATGAACCGCGGCGCGTCGTCGTAGTTGAGCGGCGGAATCGTCAGTTCATCGAGCTCCGGGACGACGGTGCCGAGGTCGTCGTGCCAGTACCACCGGAGCCCGACCTGCGTCTCCAGGAAATCGTAGACGGCGTTCATAGTGCCGCAGAGAGTGGGCTTCGTGGTGCTGGGGATCTCCAGCGGGTGGATGCCGTCGTCCATCCCCACGAGCACGAGATCTTCGCCGAGTGTGCGGACGGAGAACGCCTCGCGCTCAAGCGCAGTGACGTCCACGCCCGCGGCATCCGGCAGCGCCGCCTCGCCGACGAAGATATGCTTGAGCGCCGGATCGGCCTCACTGACGATCGGCAGCGTAACGCCGGTGGCCGCGGTCAGCCATGTCTGCAGCTCATCGGCGGCGACGCGGGCGACTCTCGTCGGTCCCTCACCGAGGACGATCTGATAGTCGCTGCGCCCGTTCGCGACGATCGTCAGCTCCTGCGCCAGGCCCGTGGTTGCGACGGCCGCGAGCAGGACGACGGTCAGCAGTCTCGATCTCATCTCGACCTCCGTGGGATGTGACGTTCGGAACAAGACAGTTCCCCGCGTGGAGCTTCGTCCCCTGCCGGGGCTTCTGTCGGCGGGCCGGAGACGGGGCGGCTGGCGGTGTCGTTGCCCACGAGTTGCGGCTCGCGGCCCGGCGACCGCCACGGCTCCGTCGGCCCCGTGGTCTTCGTCGCCGGCGTACGTTATAATGCGGGCGTTTTCTGACTGAGGGAGGAGACGACAGAATGCCTGACGCAGGATGGACGCATGTTGACGAGGTTGAGCCGACGACGTACGACGACCGCCGCTCGGCGGACCTGATCGGGACCGACGCGATCCCCACCACCTCGGGGTTCAACGTCGGCGTGGCGTGGTACACCGCCGAGGAGTTCGGCGAGCCGCAGGTGCACGACGACCAGGAGGCGGTCTACGTGGTCTCGGGGGAGGGTGAGCTGCGGGTCGGCGACGAGGTGGTCACACTCACGCCCGGCACTGCCGTCTACGTCCCGCCCGGCACCGCGCACGGCGGCCGGCGCACCACCGATGAGCCGGTCGTGGTGGTGTACACGCACGGCGCGGTCTGAGCGTTGCGGCACCCATGAGCACCTACGATGAGGATCGCTTTCAGTCGCGATCGCCGCAGTCCGAGATGCGGACGACCTCCGCCATCGGGCTGATCGGGGGCAGCTCGTACATCGGGCTGGTCCTCGGGATCGTGCGTTCGATCTTCGTGATGCGCCTGATCGGCCCGCGCGGCCGCGGCGTGCAGCGGCTGGCCGCGATCTGGAAGGGCTACCTGAGCAATGTCTCGATGCCGTGGCGCAGCGGGCTGAACAAGGAGCTGCCGATCAGCATCGGGGCGGAGGACTGCGAGCGCGCCGCCGAGGTCGAGGACGCGGGGTTCTTCGCCACCGCGGTCTTCACGGCGCTGGCCGCGGTGGGGATGGTCTTCTACGCGATGTTCATCTCCACCTCGAACTGGGAGCATCGGGTGGCCTTCGCCATCGGCGGCGGGCTGCTGCTGGCTGAGGACATGGCGTCGCTCTACTGGTCGGCACTGCGCTCGTGGGGGCGCTTCCACCTGCTGGCCGTGGCCGAGATCGTCAGGAGTGTCGTCTATCTCGGGCTGATGGTCGGCGGCGCGTGGCTGCTGGATGTGACCGGCGTGATGCTCGGGTGGCTGGCCGCCGGGCTGCTGGTGCTGGCGTATCTCGACGTGACGTCGAGGATCGGCGTGCGGGTGCGGGTGAACTGGCCGCAGGTGTGGAGCCTCGCGCGCATCGGCCTTCCCGTCGCGATCGTCTCATTCGCCGATGTGCTGCTGCGCACCGTGGACGGGCTGGTGCTGGAGCGTTACTACGGCGCGGAGCAGTTCGGCCTTTACACGCTCGCGATGCAGATGGCGACGTATCTTTTCAACCTGCCGCGGGCGGCGGGCTTCGTGATCTGGCCGCGCGTGCTGCAGTCCTACGGCGGTGATGATGCCGCGCAGAAGCGGCGGCGCGTGCTGCTGCCGACCGTCGGGATGGCCGGCGCGATGCCCGTGATCGGTGGGGTTGCGTGGCTGATGCTCCCATGGATGGTGGCGGCGATCGTGCCGGACTTTCTGCCCGCGGTCCCGTCCGCGCAGATACTCAGCCTCGGGGCGACCGCGCTGGCTCTGCCGATGGCCACCGACGCGGCGCTGGTCGCCAACGATCGCGAGCCGGTCGTGATCGCCACGAAGACGCTCGGCGCGCTGGTCGCGGGCGGCGGAGTGTGGTACGTTGTGACGCACGGTGGAACGCTGCAGGCCGTCGCCGCAGCCGCCTGCGCGGGCTTCGGCCTCGCGGCGGTGCTTTCACTGTGGATCAAGCTCGGCGAGTTCGAGCCGCGGAGGCACCGGCGGCTCGGGGAGGTTGCGCTGGCTCTTGCGCCGACCGCGTGGGTGATCGGCGCACTGTGGGTCGTCGAGCGGCTTGTGCCGTGGGCGGGGCTGGGCCTTTCCACCCTCGCCGGTGCGGTGGTGGCGGTGCTCGCGTTTCTGGTGCTGACGTTCCCGTGCCTGCTCTACGCTCACCGGCGGACCGGCGTGGGCGCCGACGTCCGGCGCATCATCCGCAACCGCCTCGGACGCTGACCGACTGGAGGCCTGAAGATGAAGAAGGAGACGCTCGACCTGCTGCGCGAGCTGACGGACGTCAACGGAGTTCCCGGCTTTGAGAGTCGCGTGGCCGCGATCATGCGCGAGCGGCTCGCGGGAGTGGCCGAGTGCTGCACGGACAACCTCGGCAGCCTCATCGCGCGCCTCGACGGGGCCTCGGAGAGCCCTCGCGTGATGCTCGCCGGGCACATGGATGAGATCGGCTTCATGGTCAAGCTGGTCACCGAGGACGGCTTCGTGCAGTTCGCGGGCCTCGGAGGCTGGTGGGACCAGGTGCTGCTGTCGCAGCGCGTAACCATCGAGACGTCGAAGGGGCCGGTCACCGGCGTGATCGGCTCGAAGCCGCCTCACCTGCTGCCCGACGACGAGCGCAAGAAGCTCGTCGAGCGAAGGAGTATGTTCATCGACGTGGGCGCGCAGGACCGCGAGGAGGCGACGGGCGCGTTCGGCATCCGCCCCGGCGACCCGATCGTGCCGCAGTCGACCTTCGAGGTGATGGCGAACGAGGACCGGCTGCTGGCGAAGGCGTGGGATGACCGGGTCGGCGTTGCGCTGGCGATCGAGGCGCTGCAGGCGCTTGATGGGAAGGGGCACCCGAACACGCTCTTCGCCGCGGGCACGGTGCAGGAGGAGGTCGGGCTGCGCGGCGCGGAGACGGCCGCCGACGTAGTGAGGCCGGACGTGGCGCTGGTGCTGGAGACCGCCATCGCGGGCGACGTGCCGGGCATCAGCGACGATGAGTCGAACGTGAAGCTCGGCGGCGGAGTGACGATCTACGTGCTGGAGGGCTCGGCGATCCCGAACCTTCGGCTGCGCGACCTCGCGATCGACCTGTGCGAGGAGCGGGGGCTCGACTATCAGCTCACCGTGCTCGAACGTGGCGGGACCGACGCCGGGCGCATCCACCTGCACGACACGGGCGTTCCGAGCCTCGCGCTGGGCGTGCCGTGCCGACACATTCACACTCACGCGGGGATTATCAGCGCCGCCGACTACGCGACCACGCTGAAGCTGATCGTCGCGATGTGCGAGGCGCTTGACGAGGACGCAGTTGCCGGGATGAAGAGCTGCTGAGCGAGGAGGCGACGGTCATGCGCACCTGCCTGAACACCGCGACGACGCGAGGGAAGCCGCTCGATGACGACATCCGCCTGTGCGGTGAGGTGGGCTTTGAGGGAATCGAGATAGACACGGGCAAGCTCGACGAGTACGCGCGCCAGGGTGGGACGGTGGCCGATCTGCGCGCCCTGCTCGCTGAGAGCGGCGTTGAGTGCGTGGGACTGATGGCCTTCGCATTCGCGCCCTTCGGCGAGCACGAGGAGGAGCTTGATCGCATCCGGCGCTACGCCCCGGTCTGCCGCGACCTCGGCGGGACGATGCTGCTGACGTACATCGCGGATCAGCCGGAGGAGGGCCTCGCCCGGGAGGTAGCGATCGAGCGCGCCGCGTGGGCGGCCACCAGCTACGCCGAGGTGGCGCAGGAGTTCGGCCTGAAGATCGCGCTCGAGCCCATCGGCGGTCGGGAGTTCATGGGTGGACCGGATGACGCGCTGGCGGTCATCGAGGCGTCCGGGCATCCGGCGCTGGGGATCATGGTGGACACCTTTCACTATCACAAGTCCGGGGTCGCGCCCGAGCGCGTCGCGCAGCTCCCCGCCGATCAGATCCTGATCGTGCACATCAATGACGCGGAGGACCTCCCCGCCGGGCGCCTCGTGGACGCGAACCGCCTCTACCCCGGCCTGGGGATCCTCCCGCTGCATGGCTACCTCGATGCGCTGGAGCAGGCCGGCTGGGACGGCTTCCTGTCGGTGGAGATATTCCGCGAGGAGTACTGGCTGGACGAGCACGAGAACATCGTTCGCAACGCGAAGACCGCTCTTGACCGGGTGCTGAACCAGCGGAGGTGAGTCGGGATGACGCCGGTGCGCATGGGGTTCGTCGGAGCCGGGTACATGGGCCAGCTCGCGCACATCGCCAACTACGCCGCGCTCGAGACCTGTGAGATGATCGCGCTGGCGGAGCCGCGCGCGCGTACGCGATCGGGCGCGTCTACGCCGACCACCGAGAGCTTGCGGCCGACCCGGCGGTTGAGGCCGTCGCGGCGATCCTGCCGCAGCAGCTCGTGACGCCGGTCGTGCGCGACCTGCTGGAGGCGGGCAAACACGTCATCACTGAGAAGCCGATGGGCGTGCGCTCGGAGGACTGCCGGGAACTGGCGGAGGCTGCGGAGAGGCGCGGGCTGATCTACCAGGTCGGGTACATGAAGCGCCACGACACCGGCGTGCTGCTCGCCCGGCGGATGATCGACGAGTTGCTCAGCAGCGGCCGGCTCGGCGCGATCACGATGGCGCGGGCGTGGTGCTTCGGCGGGGAGTGGCAGTTCGGGATCGAGCAGCCGATCACCACCTGCGAGGCGGCGCCCGAGGGCGTCTCCGAGCCACGGAGCTTCGCCGGGTGGATCCCCGAGGAGCTGCATGCGCTCATCGGCCGGCTGCTGAACGTCGACTCGCATGTCACGAATCTCGTGCGCTTTCTCCTCGGTGAAGACTACGAGCTGGAGCACGCGGCGTTCCGCGGCATGGAGCGGCCGGTGGTGCTGCAGGGCTGGTCTGCGTCGGGGGCCAACTGCGTCTTCGAGCTGGGGAGGCTCCCCGCGCCACGGTGGCACGAGGGCGTGGAGCTTTTCTTCGAGGGAGGGACGCTGCTGGTCGAGCCGCCGCCCCCGATGCGTCGGCAGTCGGCCGCCCGGGTGGTGCTCCGGGAGATGGGTGAGGAGCCGCGCACGGTCGAGCCCGAGGCCGCGCCCGGATGGGCCTTCGCGGAGCAGGCGCGGCACTTCGTGGCCTCCGTGCGCGGCGAGGAGCCGCCCGCGTCTCCGGCCTCGGACGCCCTCCGCGACGTCGAGCTGGCCGAGCAGGCGGTGCGGCTGGTGACGGCGACCGGGTGAGGGTGGCCCGCAATCACGGCGCGGATTCGGGACGGCGCGCCCGCCCGAGTGTTTCACGTGAAACATTTGTTCGACGAATCATGAACCCTTGAGGATATCCTGATGCTGATTGACTCCCACGCTCATCTGACCGACCGCAAGCTCATGTCCGATCTGCGCAGTGTGCTCGCGCGCGCCGCTGAGGCGGAGCTTGAGGCGATCGTGACCGTCGGCGCCGACCCGGGCGACTCCCGCGCCGTCGCGAAGCTCGTGGAGCAGGTCCCGCGGAAGGCCGCGGAGGCCGGAGCCGACTGGCCGGAGGTCTTCGGCACCATCGGCGTTCATCCTCATGACGCGAAGGTCGTCACCGACGAGGTGGTCGCGGAGATGGCCGAGCTTGCGCGGGGTGAGCGGATCGTCGCCATCGGGGAGACGGGCCTCGACTTCTACCGCGACCTGTCGCCGCGCGATCGGCAGGAGGTCGCGTTCGTGCAGCAGATCCACCTCGCCCGCGAACTCGATCTGCCGCTGGTGGTGCACAGCCGCGATGCGCACGCGCGGACGATGGAGATCCTCGAGCGGGAGAGCGGGGGAGAGGTGCGCGGGGTGATGCACTGCTTCTCGGGCGACCGGGCCATCGCGGACCGGGTGCTCGCCCTCGGGATGTACCTCGGGATCGCGGGGCCGGTGACGTACCCCAACGCCGGCCGGCTCCGCGAGGTGGTTGAGCATGTCCCGCTCGACCGCCTGATGGTGGAGACCGACTGCCCCTACCTCACGCCGCAGAAGTACCGCGGTGAGCGCAATGAGCCCGCGTACGTCATATACGTGGCGGAGGCGTTGGCGCGGGTGAAGGGCGTGAGCTTCGATGAACTCGCGCGCGTGACGACCGCCAACACGAGCGCGCTCTTCCGGCTCCCCTCCGGGGCCTGAGAGGACGCCCGGCTCAGTCGAGGAAGTACGCCTCGCGCGGATTGTCGTGCATCCAGCGCCGAGCGATCTGCAGCGCGCGGGCTTCGTCGAAGTCTCCGGCCCTGATGCGCGCGGCCAGCACCTCGGCGAGCATCTCGCGGACCTTCGTGACCACCCCGTAGACGTTCTCCACCGCCCACCAGTAATCCCCACCCCACGCCATCACGCGGTTGATCGGCAGCATGTCCAGCCACCAGTCGTACGCCTGCTTCGTGAGCTGCGGCGCGAGCAGATGACTCCAGCAGGCGTTGAGGTAGACGTTGGGGCAGCTTCGCACGACGAATCCCGCATCGGCCGGCTGGGGCGTGCCCGCGTGGAAGAGGTCGAAGCGCGTGTTCGGGTGCGCCTGCGCCATCGCGGAGACGTTGGTGGGTCGGATGGCGGTGATGTCCGAGCCCATCCCCGCCCAGACGCCCGTGTGCTGCACAGCGACGAGGTCGAGTTGGCCGCACAGTTCGAAGATGAAGTCCCACAGAAACGCATCGAGGGCGCGGCTGTCCTCGGGTTCGGGGTCGCCGCTCATCACGCGCCGGTAGGCCCACTCGGCGTCCTGCCGGTCGCCGGGCGTGTACTCGAATCCGTGGCCCTTGATGCCGAGCATCCCCTCCGACGCGCGCTGCCGGAGGCGCTCCTCGATGATCTCGAGCAGCGCGTCGAGACGCCGCGGGGCCTCGTAGCCATCCCCGGCGCAGGCCGCGATGATGCCCTGGCGGGTGCCGTCGCCGATGAAGCTCGGACCGGGCAGGATCGGCTTGAAGAGATCGGTCTGCCACATCGTGCGATTCTGATTGAGTACCAGCACGATGTTGCAGGCGTCGCGGAGATAGCGCTCGTAGCAGCCCTCGGTGTTGTTCGCGCGCATCCGCTCGCTGAGCGCCTCGTAGCTGTCTGCGGTGATGTCGTCGGCGTCGAAGAAGCGCCGCAGCGACATCAGCGGCGCCTGCGCGACGGCCGTGGTGCGCACAAGGTCCCAGTGCGGGGCGAATGTGTCCCACTTGCGGTCCAGCGGGACCTCGGGGTCATCGAGCGCATCGACGTCCTGCACGGGCATCCCCGCGAGGATCAGGTCCACGCGCAGGTACTGGTGGAAAAGCAGGAAGATGTCCACTTCGCGTCCGGTGCGCATCGCCTCGGAGTGCAGATGCTCATGCGCGTCCACCGTCGGCATCTCGCACATCGCGTCGAAAAGCGCCTGCTTCCGATCCGGATCAAAGTGCATTGGAAAGCCTCCAGTCGTTGGAAGGGACGGCTCACGGCAGGAACGGGAACAACTCGCGCAGCCGCTCCTCGTCGGGCTTCGCGCCGTACTCTGAGATCATCACCGTCTCCGCGGTCCGGACGGCGGCCCCACGCTCCTCGCCGTACCAGCGCACGAGGCTCTCCCGCGCATCATCGGCGAGGTTACCGAAGCGCCGCGTGAGGCGCTCGGTGAGGTCATTGAGCCGCGCCTCCTCGTCCTCGATCGGCTCGCTGAAACGCACCAGCCACTCATAGACCTGCGACTCGTGGCAGTGCACCATCGCCACCTTCCGCTCGAAGACGTCGTCGGTGTCCACCGCGACCGTCGGGACGTAGGGTGTCGGGTCGGTGAATGCGTCGTAGGTGTAGCCGAGCACAGGCGGGTGGTCCAACGCTGGTGTGAGGGCCATGACGTTCGGCACCGTGCAGCCGAAGATGGCGTCCTGCACCAGCACGCCCACCGCGCGGTGGGCGGGGTGGTAGTCGCAGGAGCGGTGGCAGATCACGAGGTCGGGCCGGTACTCGCGGATCGCGACGATGGTCATTCCGCGGTAGAAGAGGTTCGGCTCCAGCGAGCCGTTGTGGACATCGAAGACCTCGTACTCGATGTCCGCGACCTTCGCGGCGGCCTGTGTCTCCGCGTAGCGACGCCGGGCGAGCGGCCCGCCGCCCATCTCATGGTGGCCGGTGTCGCCGTTGGTCATCGAGATGAACTTCACGCGGTGTCCGAGCGCCCGCCACTTCATCGCCATCCCGCCACAGCGCAGGTCGCTGTCGTCGGGATGGGCGCCGAAGACGAGGATGCGTAGAGGTGCAGTTGACATCGCGGTCACTCCCTGAGATGCGACAACTGAAGGATTGCGACGGCGACACGGGCGCGGTCAGCCACCGGTTCGCGCGGCAGACCGCGCGACGCCGAGCCGCAGGCGGCTGAGGGTGAACCGCCGCGGCGGCCTACCCCTCCCGGGCGCAGATCCTGTCCAGCACGTCGATGCACATCATGAATGCGCGCGGCGTGTGGAACGGGTCTTTGATCGGCAGCGGAATCAGGCTCAGGAGCCCTTCGGGCCGCTCGCCCTCGCGAGTGAGACGCATCGTCCACTCACCATGCTCGGGGACAGGGAAGTGGTCGAACGCCCACTGCATGACCCGGTCGTGCCAGTCGAGGCACCATGACTCGCCGCTGTGGAAGTAGCTCAGCAGCAGCGAGTAGAGCGTCTCGGTATGCACCCACCAGAACTTCTTCATCGCGTGCTCCCACGCGGGCTCGCCACCCCACTCGCTGTCGAAGGCCAGCACCAGCCCGCCCCACTCGGGGTCCCACGCGGTCTCGGTGTGCCAGCGCACGCACTCGACCGCCTGCGCGATGCGGTCCTCCTCGCCGCGGTGCTCGAAGATGTGCATCTGAAACCACATCGACTCGATCGCGTGGCCCGGCACCACCACCCGCCCCTCCGGCGTGTCCAGCACCGAGCCGTCCAGCGTCGCGTACTCCAGCAGGCACATCTTCTCCGGGCGGCGGAAGTGGTCCATCACCTGGAGCGCGTGATCGTAGCCCGCCGCCATGATCTCCTCGTCGTCGAGGAACTTGCCAAGCTCGTAGAAGACCGATGAGAAGATCATCGAGACGCCGTGCGCCTTCGCTCCCTCGGGGATCACGTAGGGGGCGGTGAGGTAGGTTCCGGGATTGGCCAGGCGCTCGCGCGCCGTCCGGTACGTCTCCAGTGCGATCTCAACGGGCTCGTCCTCGCCGGTCGCGCGGGCGAACTCCGTCATCCCCATGATCGCGAAGCCGTCCGAGTAGATGCTCGTGGGGCCCTCGACGACCTCGCCCTCCGCGGTGAGCCAGTAGTTCCAGTCGCCGTCCTCGTTGCGCCCGTGGGCGGCCACGTAGTCGTAGATATTCCGCGCGATTTTGAGCCACTCATCGCGCGGCTCGATGCGGTTGTAGAGCGCCGAGAACGTGTACAGCGCCCGGAGTTGCGACCACATGTATTTGTCGGTGCTCGCGACGGTCCCGTCATCCTCGATGAATGCCAGGATGCCGCCGTTCTCCCAGTCGATGGCGTGTCTGGTCCACCACGGGACGATATCGCCGAGAAGCTGCTCGCTGTAGAAGTCCCGCAGGGCCCTCAGGTCCTCAGATGGTCGCATCGCTCTCTCCCTCGCGCGTAACGGTTGGAACTGTGGGGGTCATTCGCCGGCGGACGATGGATGCCCTGTATTGCTGCAGGGACAGGGTCACGCATTTCGCCATTAAGGAATTCACACTCAGCGATATTTTCTTAAGATCAGGGAAGGTCCGGTCGCGCATCCCGCGAAACATTTCTTTAAGGGAACCCATTTTGTCAGGGAGGTGTGAGTCGATGAAGCGCGGATTCACCTTGATCGAACTGCTGGTCGTGATCGCGATCATCGCGATCCTGGCGGCGATCCTGTTCCCGGTTTTCGCGAGGGCCCGGGACAAGGCACGCCAGGCAAGCTGTCAGAGCAACATGAAACAGATTGGCCTCGCGGCGATGATGTACGCACAGGACTACGACGAAGTGATGCCCGCCTTCTACCACTACTGGCAGGGGAATTCGAGCACACGCTACATAGGCTACTACGACTGCTTCGCCCCCTACACGATGAATGAGCAGATCTACATCTGCCCCTCCGGCCGTTTCGAGTACGATTACTGGCGCCGAGGCCTGCCCAACCCTGAGGGGTTCTACGGCGTGAAACAGGTCTCAAGCTACGGCTGTGTCGTCCATCACTCGCACATCGCGCACCTGGGTACGGGCATGTGGCTTGGTGGCTGGGGCAGCGGTGGACACTCTCTCGCCGACATCCAGGCTCCTGCCGAGAAGATCCTCATCGCGGAGATGCGCTCCATCCTCGCGGGGACACCGGCTCAGATGGGCTTCACCGAGGACGGAGAGCCTATCCCGATGGGTGACGACGGACGCGCCGGCAACATGATGTACCGGCACAGCGGGCAGATGAACGCGGCATATGCCGATGGTCACGTCAAGTCCATCCCACAGTTGGGCACCGTCGACCCCCTGCTGCGCTGACGATCGCAACAGAAGTATCCGCCCACACTTGAGCCCATCCGGACGGTTCGGGTGGGCTCCTCTCCGCATCCCCGGCCCGCACCCCACTCTCTGGAGGCATCTTCGAGGTGAGGCGTCCGTCCCTCCGATCGCTGCCCGTGGGTCAGAGAAAAAAACACTCCTGCACGGCAGGTGCATTCCGAGGGACGCGGAACACCTTTTGTAGTTGCAGTAGAAACCATTAGGAGGTGCTCGGATGAAACGTGGATTCACCCTGATCGAGTTGTTGGTCGTAATCGCGATCATCGCGATATTGGCCGCCATTCTCTTCCCCGTTTTCGCAAGGGCACGGGACAAAGCGCGACAGGCGAGTTGTCAGAGCAACATGAAGCAGATCGGGCTGGCCGCGATGATGTACGCCCAGGACTACGATGAGACGCTTCCGGCCCACTACGGCTACTGGGTTCCCGGGAGCACGGACGTCCGCTACTTCGGCTTCTACGATGCTTTCTCGCCGTATACGAACAATGAGCAGGTCTACATCTGCCCCTCGGGACGTTACTCGATCACCAGTTGGCGCGCCGGACTGCCGAATACGTCGGGCTTCTACGGCGTGACGATGACCGCCAGCTATGGTGTGGCCATTCATCACTCCCACTTCGCGAATGCGGGCTTCGGGACGGCCCTCTGGCCGTTCAGCGGCACCGGCCTGTCTCTCGCTGATCTTCAGGCGCCCGCCGAGAAGATCCTCATCGCCGAGATGAGCACGCACGGTGCGGGCAACCCGGCGCAGATTGGCTTCAACGTGGATGGCTCGGTCATCCCCATGGACGAGGCGGGCGTCACGGGCTACATGAGGTACCGCCACAGCGGGCAGATGAACGTTGCCTACGGAGACGGGCACGTGAAGTCGATCCCGCAGCTCGGCACCTACGAGCCGCTGATGCGCTGACCGCGCGGTCGTAGGAGTCCCCGGTGTCATCCTCTGCGGCCCCCGCACTCTCGCGGGGGCCGCAGTCGTGATTCCGGCGGGCGCCGGTGCATCGTCCGCCGTTCCCGACCACATGGCACGCGGATCGCTGCTGGCGTCCGTCCGCCGCCGCGACCCTCGTCGCTCTGCGCCGTCGCCGCGCGCAGGTCGCCTTCCCATGCAGGGCTCGTCATGCGGCCGTTTCGGGGCGTTGCCCTATCCGCGATACAGTATAGTTTGTCTATAGGCACAGACGTAAATAATTCTTGATACATCTGAGAGGTGAAGTCGGCATGATGTCGAACCCCTGAATTGGTTGCGTACGAAACTTGCAGGAGGTGTAACTCAGATGAGACGAGGCTTTACGCTGATCGAGTTGCTGGTCGTTATCGCGATCATCGCGATCCTGGCCGCCATACTCTTCCCCGTCTTTGCGAGGGCCAGAGACAAGGCTCGTCAGGCGAGTTGCCAGAGCAACCTGAAGCAGATCGTCCTCGCTGCGCTGATGTATACTCAGGACTATGACGAGGTATTCCCGGCTCACTATAACTGATGGATTCCGGGCAGTACCGACGTTCGCTACCTCGGCTTCTACGATTGTCTTGGCCCGTACACCAACAACGAGCAGATCTACATCTGCCCCTCCAGTCGTTACAGCACGACGAGCTATCGCACCGGTCTGCCCAACCCGGCCGGGTTCTTCGGTGTTACTCTCACGGCCAGCTACGGCGTTTGCGTGCATCACTCGCACTTCGCGAACGCGGGCTTCGGGACCGGGCTGTGGACCTACAGCGGGACCGGCCGGGCGCTCGCCGACATAAAGGCGCCGGCGGAGAAGATCCTGATAGCTGAGACGGGTGGCCACGTGCTGGGGAACCCGGCGGCCACAGGGTTCAACGTTGATGGCACACCGATGGTCATGGATGACGCCGGGGTGGTCGGGAGTATGCGGTATCGTCACAGCCAGCAGATGAACGCGGGGTACGTGGATGGCCATGTGAAATCGATCCCGCAACTCGGCACCTATGTGCCTCTCATGCTGTGAGATTGAGCGGACGTGGTGTCGCGAGACGCACGAGCCCACCCGGGCGATCCGGGTGGGCTCATTTTGCTTTGCGGCGCGTTCGGCGCGCTCAGTCGCCGTATTTGAGCAGGACGCCGAGGCTCGGCTCGGGCGCGTCGATGATCATGTCGTAGGCGTCGGAGGCGTTCTCGAAGTCGAAGCGGTGGCTGATCAGCTCGCCGACCCGGAAGCTCCCGTCGGCCACGCGCCGAAGCAGCTCGACCATATTGCGCCGCGTCGTCCAGCGCACGTACGCGCGCGGGTAGTCCGCGCCCTGGTGGTAGGCCGGGTCATGGTAGCCCGGTCCGGTGCGGCTCGACGGCTTGATGTCCATGTTCCCGAACGCCACCGGGACTCCGGTCAGCTCCGCGTGGATGCCGCCAACGATGACCATGTTGCCGACCTGATGGCCGTCGGGGGCCTTCAGCGAGGCGTTCGAGAGCTGCTTCATGACCTCGGTGCCCGATCCGCCATAGGCCAGCAGCGAGCCGTCAATGCCCTCGCCCTCTGCCCAGTCCTTGAGCGTGGCGGTCAGGTCCTGCTCGGAGGGGTTGATCGCGACATCCGCGCCGTGCTCCAGGGCGATCTCCAGGCGCGAGTCGTCGAGGTCAACGGCCGCGACGCGCCCGCCCGAGAGGGTGATGAGCTGGTTGGCGAACTGCCCCACGAGCCCCTGGCCGACGACGGCGTAGAAGCAGCCGAGCTTCGGATCGAGTCGGCGCGTCGCCTGCATGGAGGTGGCCGCGAGGCAGACCATGACGGCGTCATCGAAGCCGACGCCCTCGGGGATGGGCACGGTGACCATGGGGTGGCCGACGTTGTAATCGGCATGTGAGTAGCACTCGGCGGCCATGCCGATGACGCGCTGGCCGACCTCGAACTGCTGGGCCTGCTCGCCGACGGCGATGATGGTGCCGGCGGCGGCGTAGCCGCTGGTGCGCGGCTCAGCCTCAACGGGGTTCTTGCGTCGCGCGCGCAGGCCGTTGCACTCGGTCCCCGCGGAGATGAGGCTGACCGCGGTCTCGACCACGACCTCCCTCGGGCCCAGTTCGGGCATCGCTACCTCATCGACGGTCACTGATCCGTCGCCATGGAATTGCACCGCTCGTCGAGTGTCCGGTATGTCCGCCATCGTGATCATCTCCCAGGTGATTGTCTTCACGCGCATCAACGGCATTGACAGGCAGGGATGCCTGTCCTACGAACGGCGACATAGGCCTTTCACTGGTAGGACAGGCTTCCAGCCTGTCGCCGTATGTCGTCCGGCGGTGCGGAGCACGGCACGATGTCCAACGGCATTGACAGGCAGGGATGCCTGTCCTACGAACGACCCTAGTCCTCAGGCGGGACGGGCCCCCTGTCGGCAGGAGGTTCCTCGCGGACCCCGGTCGGTCCTTCCATTGGTGGTTCTTGTGAACTGTGGAAGGTCCGGGGGAAAGCGTGTTGAAATACATCAGTCCTTCGTTGCGGGCGCCGTGGAGCGTGGGTGCCGGGCGGAGCCGCTTATTCGGCCGCGCAGGGGGCGCGGGCATGGGGAGAGCCGAACTGATGACCTCACGCGAGCGCATCCTGTCTGCACTCCAGCACCGCCAGCCCGACCGCGTCCCCGTGGACCTCGGCGCATCCGAGTCGTCAGGGATCATGGGCATCGCCTACAACCGCCTCCGGGACCACCTCGGCCTCGAGGGCCGCACGCAGATCTACGACATCGGTCAGATGATCGCGAAGGTCGAGGAGCCGGTGCTCGACGCGGTGGGCGCGGACGCGATGGCGCTTCTGATCGAGCCCCGGCAGTGGAAGCCGTGGACACTGCAGGACGGCTCGCCCTGCGAGATCCCCGCTCGTCTTGAGATCGTGGACTGGGAGGGCGGCTGGGCGATCACGCGCGACGACGGCACTCCGGCCGCGCTCTGCCCGGAGGGCGGACGCTACTTCGACCCGGTGAACCCGCCGCTGGCCGATGCCGAGCGCCCGGCGGACATTGAGGCCGGGATCGAGCACCTGATGAGCTTCGACTGGCCGGACTACATGGACGAGACCTACCACGACCTCGCCTGCAAGGCCCGCTGCCTCCACGAGGAGACCGATCGCTGCATTGTGGGGAATCTCTGGGTGCACGTCTTCGCCGCCGGGCAGATTCTGCGGGGATTCGAGAACTTCATGATGGACCTCGCAGGCGACAGGGCGCTCGCGCACCACCTGATGGGCCGGCTGGTTGACTGCTACGCACCACGGGTGGAGCGCTACCTCGACGCCGTCGGCGAGCACGTGGACGTGATCCAGGTCAACGACGACCTCGGCACCCAGAACGGCACGCAGATATCCCCGAAGCTGTACCGCGAGATGGTCAAGCCCTATCACCGGCGCCTGTGGGAGCTTATCAAGCGGTTGTCGGGGAAGCCGCTGCTGCTGCACTCCTGCGGGTCGATCCATGACGTGATTCCGGATCTGATCGAGATCGGCGTGGACGCGATCAACCCCGTGCAGGTCTCGGCAAGAAACATGGACGGGGCTCTGCTCAAAAGGGAGTTCGGCCGCGAGCTTACGTTCTGGGGCGGCGGCTGCGACACTCAGCAGGTTCTCGGCCGCGGCACACCCGAGCAGGTGCGCGAGGAGGTGCGGCGGCGGGTGGATCAGTTCGCGGACGATGGCGGTTTCGTCTTCTGCCAGGTGCATAACATCCAGCACGACGTCCCGCCCGAGAACGTGATGGCGATGTACGAGGCCCTGGGAGAGTTATAGGCGGGAGCGGCATCCGGCCTCTCCACCCAATCACGGTGGCCAGCGGGCCGCAGATGGCGGGCAATCGGAGGCATATGACCATGACATCCCGAGAGCGCATCACCGCGGTCATACGCGGGGAGGAGCCGGACCGGATCCCGATGCACGACAGCCCGTGGGCGTCCACCATCACCCGCTGGCGCAGTGAGGGCCTGCCCGAAGACACCGGCGTCGATGAGTTCTTCGGCTTCGACACCTGGCGACGACTGGGCGCGGATCTCTCGCCGCGCTATGAGGCGGGTGTGGTCGAGGAGACCGACGAGTACATCATCGAGACCTCACCGTGGGGCGAGACCGCGCGCCGCTGGAAGCACCGTGCGTCGGTGCCCGAGTTCCTCGACTTCACGATCAAGGACCGCGATTCGTGGGCGGAAGCGAAAGAGCGCATGGACACCTCCGAGGACCGCGTGAACTGGGCGATGCTCGAGGAGCACCACTCGAGGTGGCGCGAGGAGGGCGCGTTCATCGAGTACTCGATCTGGGGCCCCGGTTACGACGTGTGGGCGAACCGCGTCGTGGGCACCGAGCGCTTCCTGATGGCGCTGGCGACCGACCCGGACTGGTGCCGCGAGATGCAGATCTTCGCCGCTGAGCGGGCCGTTCACTTCGGGGAGCTGATCCTCGAGCGCGGGTACGATTTCGACGGCATCCGCATCCCCGATGACCTCGGCTACCGCAACGGGCTGCTGATCTCGCCGAAGGCGTTCGACCACTCGATCCGCCCCGCGCACGAGATACTCTGCGGCTGGGCGAACAGGCGCGGAAAGGTCTGCTGGCTGCACTCATGCGGAAACGTCATGGCGCTGGTCCCGCGCTTCGTGGAGATCGGGTGGGATGTGCTCAATCCGCTGGAGATCAAGGCGGGGATGGACCCGCTGGCACTGAAGCGCGACTACCCGCAGCTTGCGCTCGACGGCGGGATCGATGTGCGCACGATGCTCGATCTCGATGAGATGAAGCGCGAGGTGGAGTCGAAGATCCCTGTGCTGATGGAGGGCGGAGGCTACGTCTACCACTCCGACCACTCGATCCCCGACAACGTGAGCTTCGAGAATTACTGCCGGCTCATCGAGATGGTGAAGGAACTCGGGGCATACTGAGCGGGACGACCGGTCGATCAGTCATCTTCCTGCATGTCGGTGTGCAGCAGTCCGCCGGCGATGGTCCACTCGGTTTCGTCCTCTTCGTCCCGATCATCGGGCTCGAAGAAGACGTACGCGAGCAGTCGGGCCGCGGTGCGGAGAGTGGGCGGGCTACCGGACGACCGCCAGCTCGAAAGCCTGCTCGGCGCGGCCGTCGAACTGATTGGTGACCGCGATCCTCACCGCGACAGCACCCGCCGCCGGCGGCGTTCCGGAGAGCACGCCCGTCTCCGCGTCGATCGTCAACCACTCCGGGCCCTCGACCAGCTCAAAGACGTTCTCCTCGGTGTCCCAGAACCTGTACGTGTAGCCGCTGTCGGTGGGGTTCTCCCGCCGGGCGTGCACATCGCCGAGCGACCGGGTGCTCCGCACCTCGGAGCGGTACTGCGTGCCGACCCGCGCCTCCGTCACCGGCGCGCTGACGATAAGCGGATGCGGGGCCTCGGCATAGTCGGAGTTCGCGCTCTCGGTTGCGTTCGCGTCGATGGCGACGACCCGGAAGAAGACGCGATTGGTGTTCTCCCCATCCGCATCGGGACCGATGACGACCATCGAGTTGCCCGCGGTCTCTCCGATCAGATTGCCGGGCACCTCCCCGCGCCTCCAGGCGGTGTGTGGCTCACGGTCGGCGGTGAAGCCCTTCTCGTCGGAGCCAAAGACCGCGTAGCGAACGGGCGCCGCGCCCTCGCGCGGGTTCGGCTCCCAGTGCAGCGTCCCGGTCTGCCCGTCCATCTCCAGCCTGACATTGACGGGTACGCGCGGGCCCCACCAGGTGAAGGTCTGGGGCTCGCTCCACCCCCCCCACGTCTGATAGTGATCCTGCGTCCGCAGCCGCCAGTAGTAGGTCACGCCCGGCGAGTAGATCCCGGTGAAAGGCACCGCCCACGTGGTGGTCGGGATGTTCACGTCAAGGCTCGTGCGGTAGGGCCAGGCGAAGTCGGGGCGGCGCGAGACCTGCAGGTGGTAGCGGCGCGCGCCCTCGACAGGCTGCCACTCGTAGGTGAGGATCGAGTCCGTCACCTCCGCGCCCGCCTCGGGATAGCTCGCGACCGGCGGCCCGAGCGGCTCAACCGCGTCGGTCTGGCGCCACTGGTGGGTGATGCGGACCTCTCGGGGGCCGTCGGTCTCATCGGTATACACGACGCGGTTGGTGCCGAGGCCCAGCCTCGGGAGTGACTGCGGCGCGGCCATCACGTCGGTCTCGAGCACAAGCGAGCGAAGGCCGGCGGACGGCTCGTCGCCCGCTGAGCCGAGGCCGACGCGGACGAAGTACTCGTACTCCGCGGGCGAGTTGTAGAGGTCGAGGTGCTCGTCGAGCGCGACCTCCGCCTCGCGGACGGCGCCGCCCGTCTCGCTCCACAGCTCGGTGAACTGCTCACCGTCGCGCGACAGTGCGATCGAGTAGCGATCCGTCGCCTGGCGGCCGGCGAACTCCGCGTGGACGGTCGCTCCGCAGATCACGTAGGGGACCGTGATGCGGTATACGATCGCAGCATCGGCGGAGGTGCCGGCGAGCGCCGCCCCGCCGATGACCGCCGGGACGATGTCGTTGGCGGACTCGGCGTCGGCCTCGATTCGCTCGAGCGTCAGGCGCGGCTCGAAGATGAACCTGGAGTTGCCGAAGTACTTCGGCAGGTGCCTGCGCGAGGGCTCGCTGGAGGCGACCTTGCCGATGTTGTCCCACCGGAACTCCGCGCGTTCACCCGGGCGGAGGGTGTACGCGATCTCATGCCCGCGGAGCGTCGGGTATGCGTAGCCGTCATCGGGGCCGAAGAGCGCGGCGGGAGCGTCGCTCGGGGTGAAGCTGTTGACCTCCGGGCCGTAGTTCAGCTCCCGGCGGGCGAGGTCGTGGTCCTGCGCGATGATGTCTCCGTCGAGTGGCAGTTCGTTCTCGCGGTCGAGGTAGAAGCAGTTCATGTCGATGTCCATGAACTGAAAGCCGAATTCGGCGTCGGGATCAACCAGTGCCTCGCACTGCACGTGGCCGTGCAGCGCGCGGTTGCGCGAGCCGGGGAAGCCGCCGTGATGGTAGAGCGAGCAGCCCGCGTTCCCGGCGTCATCGCAGAGGTTGTGACCGAAGATGTTCATCAGCCGCACCGGGTCGTGCGGGACGTTGTCGGCGAACAGCGGCGATTCGTGGTAAAGGTTCATCCGCATGTTCTGCCAGATGAGATAGACTTTGTCCTGATCGGTCTGTGCGCCGCGTGTGTAATCCTCCAGCAGGGCCTCGAAGGTGTACCAGTTCCCACGCTCGTTGATGACCAGCCGCGGATTGACCACCGGAGTGTCGCCGGTGTTCTCGATCGCAAGCTGGATGTTGGGCTGGAAGGCGATGCGGTAGTTGCTGCTCGCGATCGTGAGGGTGTTCTCCATGTCGAGCGTGCCGCCCATCTCGATCGCGGTAACTACTCACGTTGCGGCTTGTCTCGTGGGTAGAGTGTACCCCCCCCCCGCAAGATTGTCAAGGAAAAGACGGAACTTATCGCGCAGAGATCTGTCTTGAATACCAAAGCTTACACTCGCAGCCACCATCACACCAGGGAACGCAGCCATGTCGCGCATGACCCGCG
>JBMNNW010000040.1:0-39415 GCA_050942735.1 Armatimonadota bacterium | reverse complement strand
CTGGTTGTCATCGCGATCATCGCGATCCTGGCAGCCATTCTGTTTCCGGTCTTCGCGAGAGCCCGGGATAAGGCACTTCAGACCGACTGTCTGAGCAACATCAAGCAACTCACCCTCGGCATCGAGATGTATGCCCAGGACTACGACGAGAGGCTCCCGATGGGTATCACGGGAGGCTATCTGGTCCCCGGATACACCAACGAGAACCGATGCTGGTGGGGCGAGGCCGTGCTGATGCCATACGTCAAGAACCGCGACATGATGGTCTGCCAGTCGGCAGATTCGATTCTGCGGCGGAGCTACCGTCCGGGGACAAGCAGCTTCCGGCCCGCATACGCCCTGAACATCAACGTCATGGGCTATGAGTGGGCGCGAGCGCTCGCCGAGATCGCCACCCCCGCGGGAACGGCGATCATCACCGATGCAGGCCAGCTCGGCAGCGGCGTCATCGGCAAAGCGCCCGAGGAGTGGCCGGCCTACGAGACCGGCTTCTCCCACTATCAGTGGACGGCTCCGAGCGGATGGGAGGGCCAGGTGCAGTACTCACCGCTCAACTACGAGAGCACGAACGGCAACGCGCTGCGCCGCCCGATCCCGCGCCACAACGGCGGCATGAACGTCGGCTACGCGGACGGTCACGCGAAGTGGATGAGCGCCACCGCGTTCTTCGGGCCGCTGCCGGAGGGCTACGCCTACGGCCACCCGAACAACTCGTGGGACGACAAGTAGACGCGCACTGAGACCCGTGTGACGAACGGACCGGGCGGCCCCTCGCGACCGCCCGGTCCCCATGAAGACCCCCGTTCGACCCCAACGCGGCCTCGCGAGGATGGCTCTTCTCTTCGTCGGGGCCGCTTCACTATGACACCGCGGAGATGATGACAGCATGCTCAGGACGATCACAACTGCCGCACTTCTGGCGCTGATCGTCGGCGTGGCGGGCGCGGTCGAGCTTCCGCTCGAGGAGGGCTTCGAGCGCAGCCTCGATGAGATGCGCGCCGAGGGCTGGGTGGTTCGGTCATCGGCGTCGCTTAGCGACGAGAACCCCCGTTCGGGCGACCAGTGCCTTCGGATGGACGTAGGCGATGAGCAGTCCGCCCGCTACATGGAGCTTTACATCCCGGTCGAGACTGGCAAGCAGTACTCAGCCGAGGCATGGATTCGCACCGAGGGCGTCGAGAGCCACCCGCGCGGCGGGAGCAATCGCGGCGCGGTCGTCTTCCTGCAGTGGGCCACCCACGAGAGGGCACACGTAAGCGGCGGGAGCTTCCCGCGCGGCCTGCGAGGAGACAATGACTGGACGCGCCACGAGGTGTCCTTCACCTGGCCGATCCCCGGGAATGTCGGCTACGTCCAGCTGCTCCTGGGCATTGAGGGCCAGGGCACGGCGTGGTTCGACGACGTAGTGATCCGCGAGGTGCAGCCCGGCTGGATCGGGCCTGAGATCCTCGAGCCGGCCGCCGACGCAACCGTGCCCACCCGTCGCCCTTTGATCGAGTGGAATGACCTTTCACCCGGCGGCGCAGGCTACGTGGTGGAGTTCTCTCAGGACCCTGCGTTCCCCGAGGCGGCGACGCTCTCGGTGGAGGCCGAGGGCACGACCGCCCGCCCACCCGCGTGGCTTGAGCCGGGCGAGTGGCACTACCGGATCATCGCGCAGATGGGCCGCGACCGCACGATGCCGCCCGCGCGCTCGCATTCGTTCGTCGTGGCCGCCGAAGCGATCGCGTGGCCGCCGGACGTCACTCCGCGGTGGGAGTGGAGCGATCAGCCGAGGCCGGAGATGGCGGTCGCGATCGGGCCCGAGGGGACCGAGGCCGAGGTGGCGGTGACCATCAACGAACAGCCGGTCGAAGTCATCGAGCGCGGTCAGTACCTGCTGCGCTTCCGCCCGGCGGCAGACCTCGAGGAGGGCATCCACGAGGTGCGGATCGAGGCGACCGGCGTCGGTGAGCCGGTTGTGCACGATGCGATCTTCTGCAACAAGCAGCCCGGCAGTGTGGTGACCTTCCGTGAGGATCGGATGACGCTGATCGACGGCGAGCCATTCTTCCCGCTGGGCACCTACCGGGACCCGAGCGACAGCATCACCGAGGTGGCGGGTCTGCTGGAGGCGGGCTTCAACCTTACGCATGACTACCTCTTCGAGCACGCGCCGCAGACGGTGGAGACGGCGCGCGCGTATCTCGACCTCCTCGACGAACACGGGATCAAGACATTCCTCGGAATCAGCCGCGCGAAGCTCCATGACGGCGACCTCGCCTGGGTGCAGCGCTTCGTCGCCGAGCTGATGGATCACCCGGCCCTGCTGACGTGGTATTTGATGGACGAGCCGGAGATCCGGGGCATGACCTCCGCGGACATGCGCCGGGTGCATGAGGCGGTGCGAATGGTCGATCCCTTCCACCCGACCAGCGTGGTGTACTGCCGCCCGAATGCGTTCGACGAGTGGGCCGACGCGCAGGACATCCACTGGAACGACCCCTATCCTCTGCGCCCCGAGGGGGCCGACCGGCCGCTGACGATGGTGGCGGACTGGGTGAAGCTCGGTCGCGACGCGGTTGGCCCCGATCGCCCGGTCTGGACGGTGCTGCAGGGCCACGACTACCGCTGGCGCAATGTCGAGCAGGCGTGGGCCGAGTTCGGCGTGCCTGACAAGCCCACCCGCGAGCAGACGCGTGCGATGACATTCCTCGCCCTCGCGGAGGGCACCGACGGCCTGATCTGGTACTGGTGGCCGAAGAGCCGCTATCACATCGTTGACGATGCGCCGGAGAAGTGGCAGGGCATCGTGGACACGGTTCAGCTCCTCAACGAGATGATGCCGTGGCTGACGGCGGAACGGACCGCCGCCGATGAGATGGTCGCTCCCGAGCCCTTCCGCGTGTGGTCGCGCGAGGCGGACGGCGTGCGCCTGGTCGCGGTGATCAACGACTCCGATGAGGACGCGCAGTTGCGCGTGCCGCTGCCCGAGGGCACGGCCGGCAGACTCCTCGACTACGAGACCGGAGAGGCGGTCGAGCTTCCCGGTGGCGAACTGCAGGCGGAGTTCGCGCCGTGGGAAGTGAAGATCTACCGCTGGTAGTTGCACACGAACGAACACGGGGCGCGCGGTCAGGCGACCCGCGCCCCGCTTGCGTAACAGGTTGTCTCGGAGGGTGATCCACTCATGCGTCTTCGCGCCAGGGCCTACGTGAAAGCTTTGCCTGGAGCCGTCGTGATGCTGGCTCTGATGCTGGTTGCCGCAGCGCCGACCCCGGCGCAGAACGGCGAATGGGTGACGGTGATCAACGAGGACTTCTCAGAGGACATCGGCGTCTTCCGCCGCAGCCGTGCCGCCGAGGCGGACCTGCAGGTCGCCGACGGAGTGCTGTCGTTAATCGGGCAGCGCGACGGAAACGTGCGCTCGCTGGAGGCCAGCTTCGGTTCTGCACTTCCGGGCCGCCTGCAGATCGCCGCGCGGATGCGAGCCGATGAGCAGGCGTATGGCGGGCTCTACATCTACGGCGGTGGCCGGAACGTGATCCAGCTCGGCCTCGGTCAGGCCTCCCAGCGCGAGGGCCTGATGGTCGAGATCGACAACTACGACCAGCAGCTTCGCCAGGTCTCCTACCCCGACATCGGCACAAAGCAGCAGTGGCGCGACTACCTCGTCGAGGTCGAGGGCGATCAGATCAGCGTCTCCGTCGATGGTGCCGAGGTTGTCAGCACGACCTTCTCCGGCCGCCATCTCGACCGAATCGCGATCTGGAACGGGATGAACAGCCTCGGCGCGGTGCAGGCAGACACGATCGGTGTCAGGTGGCACACCGGCCAGGCGATCCCCGCGGTACCGAGCCTCCGCGAGGACTTCCGCGACGCCGACCGCCTCAATGACTGGCACGCGCCCGACGGCACGCCCGAGTTCAGCGTGATTGACGACGAGACCGCCGAGGACGGGCGGGCCTTCTACATGGACTTCCGCGATCAGGGCCGCTGGACGCTGATGCACGAGACGCCGATCGCCCTTCAGCCACGAACACAGTACGAGCTTAAGATGCGCCTGCGCGCTGTCAGCGGCGTGATGGGCGTACGACTCGCGATGAACCAACTCGGCTCGCCGACGCCCCTCGCGCGAATCGACAGCCGCAGCACCAGCGGGTACATCGAGCGCACCGCGACGTTCGTGACCGGCGCGGAGCAGGGCATCGGCCGGCTCACGCTCGAGGGCGTCTGGGGCGGCGGCACCGTCTGGGTGGATCACGTCGAGATCTCCCCCGCCGACCGGCCGCTCAGTCCCTACGAGACGGGAGTGAACGTGCTTCACAACACGTTGCACGATCCGGGCATCAGAGTAGGCCTGATGATCGAGGCCGAGGCCGCGGCGCCTGACAACCGGATCACCGAGGCCGAGGTCGATGGTGACGGCCTCTGGACTGCCGTGCAGATTCAGATGCCCGAGCGCGTGATCTCCGACGTTGCAGTGAATCCGTGGGGCTTCTCCAACAACACCATCCTCAAGTCCGACTCCCGGCCCGACGGGCAGCCCGTCAGCCTCCGCTTCCCGACCGTCATCCCAGGGCGCTACCGCGCATACCTTAGCGATCCGAGGCGCGACTTCGCACTCCGCGAGGGCGACGAGTGGGTACGCGTTGAGGCCGGTCGGGAGTATGACCTCGGCGTGGTGGATGTTGATGAGAACTTCGAGGTCGTCGTGGCGCACATGTACGAGGATGAAGTGAACCCCGGTCCGGTCTACCTCGACTACGTCCGCTTCCTCCCGCTGCCCGATGAAGACCGGATCGCCGCTGAGGCTCGCGCGCTGCAGGAGGCCCGGATGGCCGCGGTGGAGGCAAGCTGGGGCCGGTCGGATGCCACCTTCGCTCCAGTGGCGCTGACCGTGCCCGAGACCGCGGGCATCGCGCGGGTCGATGAGCCGGTCGTGACAGGAGTGCCTCTCGCGCGAGGCACGCTCCACGCGGGCGCGTCGCTGCGGCTCGAGGACGCCGCAGGAGAGGCCGTCGCTTTCTCCGCGGAGCCGCTGGTCTACTGGCCGGATGGCAGCGTCAAGTGGCTGAGGCTCCGCTTCCGCACAGACCTCGCCGCCGACGCCGAGACACGGATGCTCCTGCGCCCGGACGCGGGCGGGCAGTCGCTCTCACGCCCGCTGGTGGTCGAGGAACTCGGCCCGGACCCGACGATCGAGACGGATGCTCTGCGTCTGACCCTCGGCGAGAACCTGATCGAGCGCGTCGAGGCCCTCGCCGACGGCGATGCCCGGACGGTCCTCAGCGGCCCGGTGTCGGCCCGGCTGAACATCGGCGAAGCCGGCGCTGAGGACGCCACGCTCGCGATCGGCGAGTACCGGCTGATCGAGCGTTCGCTTCACGGGACGATGGTTGCGTTCAAGGGAGAGCTGCGGTGGGACGGACCGGCCATCGGCGTGCAGGGACGCCTGCTCGTTGAGCAGACGCGCCCGGCGATCATGCTGGAGGCCTGGCTGGTTCATCAGGACGCCGGCGGGCGGCTGGCGCTTCATGAGGCCGAACTCGTGCTTGGGGCCACCGCGGCGGGCTCGAGCGTGTCGATCGGGCTGGAGGACGGGCGGTTCGAACGCGCGCTTGGAGACGGCTGGGCCGCGCTCCAGGATGGCGAGGGCTACACGGTCGCCTCCTTTGAGGGCGACGCTGCGATCCGTGAGGTGGGCAATGAAGCGGCCGCCTGGCAGGGACAGCGACTCGCGGGATGGATGACGCTGGCAGGAGACGACGAGGCGGTGGCGGTCGGGGTCAGGGAGATGGCCGAGCGGTCGCCCAAGGCGCTCACCGCGACGCCCGACGGCGAGGGCGCACGGATATCCTTCGGCGTCTGGCCGGCGGCCTCCGGTGAGGCGTTCGCATGGAACCAGGGCGTGGCACTGGCACATCATATCGCGCTGGGCTTCGGCGGTGGCGAGGCGGCCGGGGACCAGGCGCGCGCGCTGCTGGCCGCAACGATGCACCCGCTGCGGGCGCTTGCCACGCCGGAACACTACTGCGCAAGCGGCGCGTTTGGGCCGCTGACACCGCGCGCGGAGCCTGCTGCATGGCCAACATACGAGGCCGAGGTGGACCGCGCGTTCAACCTGATCGTCAACGACCGCAGCGCCTACGGCATGGAAGACTTCGGCGGCGTCTTCCAGCCGGGCGGCTACGTGCCGGGGATGGGCCGGATGTGGACGAACATGGAGTATGACTTCCCACATGCGACGCTCTCTCAGTTCGCGCGTACCGCCCGACCGGACATGCTTGAGCGCGCGGACCAGGCGACGCGGCATTTCGTGCCCATCGACATCATACACTGGACCCCCAACGAGAGGCATCTCGGTGGCTCACACACCCACTCGCACACCACGACCGAGGGCCATCAGGTTGAGGGGCCAAACTTCGGCCACGCGGGCTGGCCCCAGGGGCCGCTGCAGGTCTTCTACCTCACCGGCGAGCGGCAGGGGCTGGACGCGGCGCTGCTGCTCAGCAGCTACGTTGCGCACAACGCGGCACCGCGACCCGAGGACACCGGAGGCCGCCCGATGTACGGTCTGCGCGAGGAACGCGACGCCGGCAACGCCATCCTCACGAGCATCGTAACCTGGGAGGCGACGCACGACCCGGAGCTTATCGAGGTGGCCTACCGCGTTCTGGACTTCGTCGAGCGCTGCCAGTCACCCGGCCGGGGCAACTGGGACACCCCCAACACCGAGGACCCGCCCCATCGCGGCACCACGTTCATGCTCCATCAGCTCATCAAGGGCCTCGATGCGATGCATGAGGTCACTGCCGAGCCTCGCGTGGAGGAGATCTTCAGCCGACTGTCCACCTGGCTGCTGACCGAGGCCGCCGATGACAGCTACCGCTACGCACACAAGTATGCCCCGCGCTCGTGGCGCGGTCGCAATGTGCGGAACTTCCCCAACTACGCCCCCGGTTTCGAGCGCGCGGCCCGCTTCAGCCCGCCTGAGGTGGCCGAGGCCCTGCGCGAACACGCACTCGCCAGCATGGAGGCGCTCTTCGGTGCCTCTGACGCCGAACCTCGCAACGCCCTCTTCGAGACCGACACGGCCGTGCCGGACGCGCACACCGCCACGCGCATTGCGGGTGGAGCGCCCAACCTGCCTCACGACTACCAGCTCTCCGTGCGTGGGCGAGAGGTCGTATTCGCAGTGGACGGGCGCACGGTACACGAGGGCCGCTTCTCCGGGGAGCAGGCTCGCTGGCTACGCCTGTGGAGCGGCGTCCGATCAGTGGGTCCGATCGAGGTCGAGAGCTTCACGGTCGAACGGCTCGGCCCTGACGGAGCAGCCACGACCGTCGCCGAGTTCACATTCGACGATCCCGATGAGCTTGCGCAGTGGAGCGCCCGCATCCCTGAGGACGGCACCGCGCGCATCGAGATTGCCGACGGCAGACTCGTCCTCGTGGACACCGACCTCGCGCTGATTGGCGCCGAACTTGATCTTCCCGACGACCTTGGGCCCGACTATCGCATCCGCTGGCGGCAAGCGATGCCGGAGGACCGCTACGGCGGTCTGATGGTCTTCGGCCCCGGGGACTTTGAGTTCGACCTTTACAGCCACCGGCCGGTCGCGATCCTTCACGTGGGGCTCAACCAGGCCGACAGCACACAGTACTCCGGCGTCTTTGACAACCCTCGCAGCTTCGCGCCGAAGGTCACGTATCTCAACCAGCTGATCGGCTGGCTCGACGAGGGCCGGTGAGCATCGGCGGCGGATTACACTCAAACGCAGAGGTGACGCGATGGCGCGCGCAGGGTTCTTCGAGTCGGATGTAACGCCACCGGTGGGATCATTCCTCGCGGGTTTTCCGAACCGGAGCGAGGGCAGCAGGGGCATCGATGATCCGCTCTACCTGCGCGTGCTCGCTCTTGAGGACGACGCCGGGGCACGGGTGGTGCTGGTCACCGCCGACCTGCTCAAGTGGCCCCGCGATCTGTCGTGGCGCACGAAGCTGTGGGCCGAGACGGAACTGGGGCTGCCGGCGCCGGCGCTGATCCTGAACCTGTCGCACACCCACTCCGCGCCGGGGCTCTTCCTCCAGCGCTGCTACCCGCACTGGCCGATCGATCGGGAGTACATCTGCTCGCTGGAGCAGACGATCCGCGAGGGAATTGCCGCGGCGCTGGCCGACCTGCAGCCCACGCGCGTTGAGCACGGCCTCGGCGAGGCGCACTTCGGCGTCAGCCGCCGCCTGCCGGACCCGCAGACCGGCGTCGTCACGATGCGCCCCAACGAGGACGGCTACCACGACCCCGACCTGCCGCTCTTCGCGTTCTACCGTGGCGACCAGCTCGACGCTGTGCTTTACTCCTACGCCTGCCATCCGACCTCGAAGAACACGCTGATGATCAGCGCCGACTGGCCCGGCCTCGTCTCCCGGGGCCTCAAAGACGAACTTGGCCCCGGCGTGATGACCCACTTCGCGCAGGGCGCGGGTGCCAGCGTCATGCCGCGCGTCTCCCAGCGCGACGGCGACGAGCAGTACGCGCGGTACTTGCGCGACGTCGCCGGGGAGATCGCCGGCTTCGTGCGCTCTGACGCGATGCGGCTGATCGACCTCAGCCTCGCCGCCGCCGAACGGGAGTTCTCCATCCCCTACGACACGTCGAAGCTTCCCTCGCGCGAGGACCTGCTGCTGATGAGTAGCCCTTACGACACTGAGATACCCGACCGCTTCCGCCCGGCGAACCGCTCGATCGTGCGGCTCTGGGCCCGCGACCTCCTCGAGCAGATGCGCACCGAGACTGTCCCCGAGGCCTTCCGGATGCACATTACCCGCTTGCGCCTTAGCGACGACACCGCGCGTCCTCTTCAGGTGCTCGCGATGTCCGGCGAGGTGACGGCAGAGGTCGGTCGCGCGGTGAAGAGCCTCTTCGCAAGCGAGACCGTCTTCCTCGGCTACTGCGGGTACACCGACGCATACATCCCGACCGCGGAGATGCTGCCACAGGGAGGCCACGAGGCGCTCGGGTCGATGTGCTTCCACGAGCGGCCCGCGCCATTCGTTCCGGAGATCGACGAGATCATCGCCCGCGAGGTGCAGGCGCTGGAGTTCTGAGCCTTTGGGCCCTCAGTCCGCGAGAAGTCGATCAAGCAGCCGACGCAGACTCTCCTCAGCAACCGGCCGCGGATTGTGCGCGGTTGAGCCTGAGCCGAGCGTCGCCGCGGTGATCTCAGCGTAATCGGCGGAGGCGAGACCGGCCTCGGCCCAGTTGACGTCGGCGTCGAGATCGTCCACGAGCCCCTCGACCCAGTCGAGCAGATCCTCAGCCGATTCCCCGACCCGCAGGGCGCGGGCCAGATGCGCGTACTGCGGCTCCGCCGCCTCGAGGTTGAAGTCGATCACCCACGGCAGCAGCGCGCCGCAGACCTGTCCGTGCGGAAGGTGGTAGAGGGAGCCGAGTGGATGCGCCAGGCCGTGCACCAGCCCCAGCCGCGCGCTCGCCAGCGCCAGCCCCGCCAGCAGGCTCCCGAGCGCCATGTCCTCGCGCGCCCGCAGATCCGTCCCGTCGCTGACCGCATGCCGCAGGCTGCCCGCAATCCGCCCGGCGGCCTCCTCGGCCATCGGCGCGCTGATGGTGTTTGAGCCGGTCGAAATGAACGCCTCGATCGCCTGCGTCAGCGCATCGAGACCCGAGTGCGCCGTCACATCCGGCGGGCAGCTCAGCGTCAGCTCCGGATCAACCAGCGCGATCTCCGGCAGCAGGCCGTGTCCGCGGATCGACGCCTTCTCGCCCGTCTCCGTGTCCGTCAGCACTGAGTTCGGCGTCACCTCCGCGCCGGTCCCCGACGTGGTCGGCATTGCGATGCAGGGTCTGCCTCGCCCTGCGGCTTCGCGACCGTGAGCCACCGGCTCGGGATCATCCGCCAGCCCGGCGACGGCCTTGCCGACATCAAGAGCACTCCCGCCTCCCACTGCTATCACCACGTCGCACTCGCCGGTCAGAAGCGCGTCACGCCCGCGCTCCACCGTCGCCAGCGACGGCTCGGGCTCGACCTCAGCGAACACGCTCACCCCCACCTCGGCCGCCTCCAGCGCCTCACGCAGCTCATCAAGCGCCCCGGATCTTTGCAGCGCCGTCCGTCCGCACACGATCAGCGCGCGCTCGCCGAAATGCGCCGCGTGGTCGCCAAGCTGAGCGCGCACCCCGGAGCCGAAGATGATCTGCTTTGCACTGCGAAACGCGATCTCAGACATGTGCTCCCTCCGGTCGTACGTTCATCCCCCGGCGCGTTCCCCTCGGGCCCCTCACGGGAAAAGGACGTCGTGCTCGCGCTCAAGAGCCCCCTCAATGCGCTCCGCACACTCCTCGGTCAGCTCGTACCCCAGCAGATTGGCGGTCGTGCCGAAGATCCCCATGCGCACCAGCAGGTGCTTGAGGCCCGCCAGCCAGGTGCTGATATTCCTCCCGCCGTAGACATCCCACATCAGCTCATTCATCCGCTCCTGCAGCTCGGCGGCGCGCTCCATCTCACCGTCCGCCACCGCGTCCATGATCCACCTGGCGAGGTGGCCGTTGAAGATCGCGCCGCCCAACACCAGTCCGTCGTAGCCCGCCCCGAGGTAGGTCGGCAGGTCGAACTCATTCCCCGACATGATCCGCAGCTCGGGCCTCTGCCCGCGCACCTCCAGCACCGCCGCCTGACGCTCCTCGCTTCCCGAGCTGTCCTTGAGCGCGACGACATTCGGATGTGCCAGCGCCTCGGTGAGCACCTCCAGCGGCAGGAAGGTCGCGTCGCGCTCGCCGAGGTCGTAAATGCCCATCGGCAGCGGGCTGCCCTCGATGGCGTCGAGGTAGATCGAGCGCATGTCGCCTGCCAGTGGGCCCATCAGCTTGAAGGGTGCCGCCATGATCGCGACATCCGCTCCCTCCTCCGCCGCGATCAGCGCGTTCTCCATGACCCGCGGGGCGGAGTTGTCCGTCACCTGCACACCGATCGTCATGCGGCCATCGTTGTGCCGGCAGACCTCGCGGATGAAGAGACGCTGCTGCTCGCGCGGCAGCCACGGGCCCTCGCCACAGGAGCCGAGGATGAAGAGCCCGTCCACGCCCAGCCGCACGTGATGATCGACGAGGCGGCGAGTGGCGTCAATATCGATCCGCACGTCGTCGGTGAGTGGCGTCGGCGTGGCCGACCACAGCGGGCGTTCGGCAATCAGCGTTGCGCCTGTCATCAGTAAGCCTCCATCAACTGCATTCACCGGGCCACGCGGGCCCGTCAGGGCAGGCGTCGGGCAAGCTCTGCGCACGGCCGCCTGCGCGGATGTGCACGGACTTCCTCACTCACAGGGCGGGGCGGGCAGCCGACGCCCCACGATCAGCTTCTTCGTGTCCACGACGAGTTTCATCAGCCCGATCACCACCACGTAGAACTCCAGCCTGCCAAGGAACATCCCAACGATCCCCGTCCACAGCACCACCGGCGGCGCCGTCGCGGAGGTGACACCGACCGAGAGGCCCACCGTGCCGATCATCGAGGCGCTCTCAAAAAGCGCCTCGCGCAGACCGAACCCGGCGGCGGAGATCACGAGCGTCGCCACCAGAAGTGCGGAGACGTAGAGGAAGAAGTAGTCCGCGACCGCCCGCAGCCGACGCTCATCGACGAAGTCCTTGTGCTCGCCCCGCCAGATGAAGCGCTCGAAGACTGCCGTCGGCGGCAGAAAGGCCCGTCGAATCTTCCAGACCACGGACATCAGCAGCAGATGAACCCGGTACTGCTTGATCCCACCTGAGGTTGAGCCGACACCGCCACCCATGACCATCAGCGCCGTTAGGACGATGATCCCAAAGTCACTCCATCGGGCGTAGGATACCGTCGAGAAGCCCGCTGTCGTTGACGCCGACACCACTTCAAAGACCGCGACCCGGGCAGCCTTCCCTCCACTGCCGTACACGGGCGCCGCGACCACCTGGAACAGCAGCAGTGCCGCCACAGGAATGACAACCGCCAGCAGCCTGAGTTCCCCGCTGCGAGTGGCTCGCTGAAACCTCCGACGCACCAGGCCCCATGCCGTGAGGAAGTTCAGACTGCCAAGGAGCATGAGGGGGATAGTCACCATCTCAACGCGCATCTCATCCCACGCCCCAATGCTGTCAGGACGTGTGGAGAACCCGCCGGTTGAGACCGCCGCCATGGAATGGTTGATGGCGTCGAAAAGGGACATCCCCGCGATCCAGTAGGCAATGACACCAACCACCACGTAACCGCTGTAGAGTGTCAGAACCAGCCGGACCGATGCGCGCACGTGCGGCACGAGTTGCTCGCTGCGCCCCTCAGCCGAGGGCAGTCCGATGCCCGCCGGACCGGTGATCGAGGCCAGCATGATGATCGCGAGACCGGCCCCGCCCGCAAGCTGCATCAGGCTCCGCCACAGCAGCGTCATGTGAGTGGCCTGCGTCACGTCCACCACCGACAGGCCCGTCGTCGTCCAGCCGCTGACCGCCTCGAAGAGCCCCTGTGTGAACCCCAGCCCCTCCACAAGCATGAGGGGCACCGCCGAGGCGACGCAGGCCACCAGCCAGCTCATCACCACGATGACGCTCCCCTGCTGGATGGTCAGGGCCGTCGGCTCACGCAGGCGGAAGGCGCGCCACAGCACCAGCCCGACCGCCCCCAGGGCCAGCGCCGGCAGCGCGAAGCCAAGGCTCGGACGAAGCTCCGACGGCCACACAACGATGCACGTGACCGGGACGAGCATCAGTCCGCCGGAGATCGCGACTATCATGCCTGTGTACGAGAGGATCGCCCGGTAGCGCAGCCTCAGGTGGGGGTGGGAGCGGCGCGGCTCCTCAGCCATGGTCATCTCCCACCAGCCGTCTGATCACCTGCTCATGCGTCTCAGGCAGAGATACCACGATGATCCGATCGCGCTCGCGAAGCACGGTGGTGCCGCCGGGGATCAGCGGCCTCCCGCGCCTCAGCACCGCCGCCACCAGCGCCCCCTCCGGCAGCGAGATGTCGCGCAGAGCCATCCCGGCAACCGGCGACTCGGCGTCAAGCACAAGCTCCGTGACGGTGATCCTGCCCTCCCCCACCGGGATGAGCTGCTGAATGTCGTCGAAGGCCATGTGCTGCTCGAGCAACCGGGCAAGAATCTGCGTCGGCGAGACCGCCGTCACTCCCAGTCCGCGGAAGGTCTCCTCGTGGTCGGGGTCATTGACCAGCGCGAGGGCGCGAGGTACGTGGAAACGCACGCTGGCGACCTGGCAGATGACGAGATTGTCCTCGTCGTTGGGCGTCACCGCGAGCACCGCGTCGGCCTCATACGCCCCCGCCTCCTCAAGCACATGCGGCGCGCTCCCGTCGCCATGCACGACGGTCGTCTCCAGCCTCCGCGCGAGGCGCACGCACTCCTCCCGGTCGCGGTTGATGATCGTCACGGAGTGACCCCGGCTCATCAGCGATCGGCTCAGGAAGTAGAGAAGCTTGTCCCCGCCAACCACCAGCACCCTCATAGCTCACGCGGCCTCCCCAGACTCCGGTCCCGGCGCAGGCTCTCCACGATCTCATCGCTGACGATCGTCGCGGGGCAGATCGTCTCGAGGCCCAGCTCGTAGAAGACCTCCTCGCGCTCCGGCTCGGAGACCCGCGCGATCACACGCCGGGCTCCAAACATCCTCCGCGCCACCTGCCCGACCATCAGGTTGATATTGTCATTCTCGGTGGCGACGACCACCACGTCGGCCTGCCCCACGTCGGCCTCCTGCAGCGTCGCGAACTCGGTCGCGTCGCCCTCAACGTGGAACCCGCTGTACTCAGGCGACAGTGCCGCGAAGGCGGTCTCACGGTTGTCGATGACGGTCACGTGATGGCCGATCAGGCTCAGCCGGTTGGCCACGATCGAGCCCAGCCGGCCACAACCGACCACCACGACGAAAAGCTCCCCCTCCCGCCGCACCCGCGGCTCCCGCTCTGTCTCTCGCGCCGATCTGTGTGATGGATGACCCTTCGGCATACTGCGCCTCCGCGACGTCATGCAGGCAGAGTTTCAGCGGGATCGTCTCCGCGACTCCGACGAGGATTTCACCGGAGCACAGTTCACCGCCGGCACCCCCCGCACCTTCAACGTGCCTCTCGAGGGCGGCGCCATCAGTAGAACCGCCCCGTCCACGCATCAAACGCTGTCGCGGCCTCCTCCCAGGCTCGGATCAGCCCTTCTACCTCACGCCGCGAGTCCTCCAGCGCGGCCAGCGCCTCGCGGCACATCAGATCATCTGCGTCCGGGGCGATGCCGTCCTCGCGGCCATCGCGCGCCGCGATCTCAGCAGCGCGGGAGGATGACCGCAGTTCGCCGATCTCACGGTTGATCGACTTCCGCCGCTCGCGCAGTTCGCTGACCCGCTCAAGCGCCGCAGCGCGCAACTGCTTCGCCCGGTCAACGCTGTCAACGAACGCGCATCTGCCCTCCGGCAGGTCGATGATCCGCACGATCGGGTCTATCCCGAGGATCGAGCGCAGGTCACTCTCCGCCCACCCGCTGCGGCGGAGACGCGCGTAGACCGCCTCATCATCGAGCCCCCGATCGCGCATCTCCGCCACCATCCGCTCGCCCTCACGGAGAAGCTCGGCCCGTCTCTCGGCGGCCTCCGCCCGTGCCCGCTCCTCCGCCTCGCGCCGCATCCTGGCGCGGGCCGCGAGCAGATCCGCCCCACACTGCAGGCACTGCGTATCCGTCGGGTAGACGCTCTCACCGCACTCAGGGCAGCGCGTCGTGGCGTCGGGCACCGGCTCCGCCGCGCGAAGCCTCTCCATCTCGGCCCGGGCCCGCGCATATCCCGGATCGCGACGAAGCGCCTGGCGAAGCGCCTTCCGCGCCTCATCCGTACGCTCGAGCTTGCGGAGAGTGATCGCCCAGTTCGTCCACGCGCGAGCCGACTCCCGGCGGAGGCTGAGGGCCCTGCGTGCCGCCTCCTCGGCCCCCTCCCAGTCGCCCGTGCCCGACAGGGCGGCCGACAGCAGCGACCACGCTCCTGCGTCATCGGCCGAGCGCGCGAGCCATCCCCGCAGTAGCCTCGCCGCCTCCTGGTGCCGACCCGCCTCTATCTGCTCTCGGCTCCGACTGAGGATCCCATCGCGATCGCTGCTCATCTCCGAACACCTCTCGCGGCCCGCGCTGCGCCGGCCAACCATCCTCCGTCGATGGCACTTCGCTGGAGGAGAGTTCCCGGATCGGCCCGGCTCAACCTGCCCGGCGGGGACGTCGCCGGTGCAGATGCTCGGTGCGCGCGAGGTGCGTCTTTTCTCCCCGGCGAGGCCCTGCACGCAGGTCTTCCCGCTGTCGGCGGAGAATCGTCCGGTCACAGACGAAACTGCGTAAGTGAGGGAGCGGATATGAAGAAGGCTTTGATCGTTTGGGGCGGCTGGGACGGCCATGAGCCTGAGCCCGTCGCGGACATACTGGCCGACGCGCTTCGCGGCGAGGGCTTCGAGGTCGAGGTCTCAGACACCCTGGAGGCGTTTGAGGACGAGGAGAAGCTCCGGGGCCTCGATCTGATCGTCCCCGAGTGGACCATGGGAGAGATCACGCCCGAGCAGCTCAACCCGGTGCTGGCCGCCGTCGAGAGCGGCGTCGGGATCGCCGGGCTCCACGGTGGGATGGGCGACGCATTCCGCCAGTCAACGCAGTGGCAGTTCATGGTCGGCGGGCAGTGGGTCGCCCATCCCGGCGGCGCGGGCGTCACCTACGAAGTCAAGGTCGTCTCCGACCACCCCATCGTGGCCAGGATGGACGACTTCGAGGTCACCTCCGAGCAGTACTACATGCACGTGGACCCCAACAATGACGTGCTGGCCGTGACGTACTTCCAGCGCTACGGAACCGCTCCGATGCCCGTCGTCTGGAAGAAGAACTGGGGCATGGGACGCGTATTCTACTCGTCACTGGGGCACAACGCCGAGGTGGCAGCACAGGCGGAGCCGCTGGAGATCATGACCCGTGGCATGAAGTGGGCTGCGCGGGACTTGTAGGCAGGGGCCGCGCAATGCGGTAGATTTGACAACATGACTTCCACGGACAGGCCACGCATCTCGGGCCTGTCTGTCATCGGCTGAAAGAAAACAAGGAGACCGACCATGGCAATGACATCAGGCATCATGTGGTACGGCAAACAGATCCACCCTCCCACGTGGGACGGCGAGGAGTTGTCGGTTGAGCAGCTCTTCACCAAACTCCACGAGATGGGCCTTGAGACCGTGGACATCTTCGGCCGCAGCTTCGAGGCATACGATCAGGACACCATCGCCGCCGCTCTCGACGCAAGCGGCCTCAGGTGCGCCTGCTACTACATCGGCGCCGACCTCGTGGCCGATGAGCCGGAGAAGGTGCAGGCCGCCGATGAGGCATTCACCGTCGGGATCGAGCGCGCACAGGCCCTCGGCGCTCCGATATGCTTCTCCTGCGGCAGCCAGCACTCACACCGCGGCGAGGAGGACTTCCAGCGCTACCTCGACCGCCTCGGTGAGAAGCTGCAGCTCTTCAAGGAAATCGAGCAGACGCTGGTCATCGAGAACGCCGGCCACCTGCTGCACACCGGCGACCACATGGTCCGCGCCGCCGAGGCGCTCGGCGACGAGGGCCTGCGCCTCTGCCCCGACACCGGCAACTTCACTCTCTGGGGCGTCGATGAGATCGACGCGGTCACGCGCTGCCTGCCCTGGACGGCTCACATGCACATCAAGGACTACGCTGAGCGCTGGGAGGAGGATGGGAACCCCCGCGGGCGCGAGGCCATCCTCGGACAGGGCATCACGCCGGTCGCCGAGATCTTCGAGATTCTCCACGGCGAGCAGTGGGATGGCGTCGTGGCGTGGGAACCGGGTCCCCAGGACGAGCAGGGCGTTACCGACAGCGTGGCCCAGTTGATGAGCCTCATCGGCTGAGCAACGGAGTGGGCGGCCGGGAATCGCCCCACCGATTCCCGGCCTCTCCGGCCACGGGCAGCGAGAGGAGATGGCACGATGGCCGACATCCTGGTCACGTACTTCTCGAAGACGGGACACACGAAGGCGATGGCGCAGTGCATCGGTCGGGCCGCCCGAGAGGTCGAGGGCGTCAGGGTCGAGGTGCGACCCGTCGAGGACGTTGCACCCGACGATCTGCTCGACTTCGACGGGATTGTGATGGGCTCGCCGGTGTACTACGGCACGATGGCCGCGCCGCTCAAAGCGCTGATCGATGAGTCGGTCAGGCATCACGGCAAGCTCGAAGGGAAGGTCGGGGGGGCGTTCTCGTCATCCGGCGTGATCGGCGGCGGCAATGAGACCACACTGCTCGACATCATCGGCTGCCAGCTCGTCCACGGGATGATCGTCAAGGGCGAACCGAAGGGCCCGCACTACGGCCCGACCTGCCAGGGTGCCCCGAACGACGAAGCCCACGAGCACTGCGAGGACTACGGCCGCGACATCGCGGAACTCTGCGTGCGATTGTTCGGGTAGCAGGCCGGGAGGTCGGAGGCCTCCCGACGAGCATCAGGCGGTCGCGGCCTCTGTGGCTCGCTCAGTTCCTCGCCTCTCCGGGTGGCTGAGCGAGTTGCTGATGCACCGCGATCCGCCCCTCACGCAGGCGCACCCACACAACCAGCGCGACAAGGCCCGCGAGGATGCTGACCGTCCCAAGCAGGCCACCCTCGGGGCCGAACGAGCCGCCCGTCCACGGCTCCGGCCCAACTCCACGGGTGAGAAGCACCGGGTACTCGCCGGCTTTCACCCCACTGACCGGCAGGCCGAAGATGAAGCTCAGCGCGAAGTTCCAGCTCGTGTGCAGCCCGATCGGCAACCCCAGCCTTCCCGTCAGCGCATAGCCGAGACCAAGCACCAGCATACCGATCAGCGTGATATTGACGAGCGCGAGCGCCGAGTAGCCGGGGTTGACACCGTGGAGCAGTCCGAATGCCACCGAGCTTGCGATCAGCGCCGCGATGATCCCGACCACCTCGCGTCCCCGACCCGGCCTTAGCCCCTCGGCCAGGTTCGTCATCTGGTAGCCGCGGACGACGACCTCCTCGTACACTCCAACACAGACGAACGCGATCGAGGCCACCGCAAACTCACCGAGAAAGCGCAGGGGGCCTGCCTCGACCACACCCGAACCGGTGATCTCCATCCAGCCCATGATCACCTCGACTGCGACGATGCCACCGACCATCACACCGCCGAGCGCAAGACCGAAGCGGAAATCCGCCCACCACGCGCGGTCGAGCCGGAGGCCGAGGTCGCGAGGAGAGCGACGATCGAGGTATTGGGCGGCAATCGCCGTGCTCACGAACGCGCCTCCAAGGCCCCCCAGCGCCCACGCCAGCAGCAGCCCGGCAGGCAACACAAGCCCGTCCTCGCCGGGCAGGATCCTCGCCTCGGAACCGCCGATGAACTCGAAGAGCGCGGAGAAAATCCCGGAGAGGACCGACGTGGTGAGCAGAAAGAGCAGGCCATGCACCAGCAGACGCCACGGTGCGCGGATCCGCCCATCGTCATCATTCCGCAGCAAGCTCACGCGCCCTGCACCCCGCGCACGTCCCGCTCCACCGCCGGCCCCGTCAGCGCCTGCGCGTCCGCCCCGCAAGGCTTCGGAGGTTCACCACCTGCGACAGTTCAATGCCAGACAGACGCATCATCCGCCGCGTGAAGTAGTTGTTGCCCACCTCGACTGCTGAACGCGCGCCGGTCCCTGCCACGAACTTCACATCCTCGATCGCGAAGACCGCGAGGATCGACGACCACGCGCGCGCGAACTCCCCGAGGCTCAGCGACGGGTGCCACCACCACGCACGCGCCGACAGCTCCAGCGCCACCTCGTGCTTGACCATCAGTCGGGCGAGATCGCGCACATAGGCCCTCGGAAGATCCGCGGGCCCAAGCGGAGCGGGGAAGCGCCCGAGGTTGAAGGGGTCGGCGATCACGTCCACGCGCTCCTCCCGCACCACCGCGGAGTACGCGCCGAAAACGTTCTCCAGCAACCGCGATCTGCTGGCCGGGACCTCGCGGGCGATCCCTCGGGTCTTCGGCCCGATCGCGGCCAGCACGAGCGGAAGCGCCTCCTCAGCGCGCGGTGGAAGACTCAGGCGCCCGGTGGAGTCGAGCAGCTCACACTCCCCCCCCGGGATCACGCGCACGCTGCTGCGCGAGGCGACGCGCTCGATCTCGGCAACGCGCTCCTCAAGGTCCTCGCGCGAGGTGTCGAGACGCACCGGATCGGTGACCGCGATCGCCTCCAACCCGATGGCCTCAGCCGCGCGCGACATCGCGGACACGGCGTCGGCCCCGTCGCTGAGGACGGAGCGGGTGTGCGCGTCGTGCGGCGGGATCGGGCGGGGCAGGTCCTCCATCACACGCAATCTCCGGGAGCGGCGTCCTCACTCGCCGACAAGCTCTCGCATCCGCCTCAGGGACCTCTCCGCAGCCTCATCGGGCGCATCCGCGATGTCGAAAAGATCAACGGTCAGCCAGCCGTCGAAGGCGATCTCATCCAGCGCCTCCATCACCGCCGGCAGGTCCATCTCGCCGTCCCCGGGAACCAGGTGGCGATGCTCCCCGGCGGGCATGTCCTCGATGTGCGCGGCGACGATCTGCTCCTGCAGGCGCCGAATCGCCTCCGGAACATCCTCCTCGGTCAGGAACGCGTGGCCGACATCGAGGTTCACGCGCAGGTGCTCGGAGTCCATCTCCCGGACCAGCGCCATCATATCCTCAACGCCGTCGACCAGCAGACCCGGCTCCGGCTCCAGGGCAAGCGTCACGCCGAGTCGCCCCGCCCGCTCAAGCTGGCGCTCAAGCTGCGCGTGGAACTGCGCCGACAGATCCTCCGGAGCGTCGGGCCCCGGCCGCGGCGAGTTGACGATCAGCACCCCCGTGCCCATCGCCGAGGTAAGCTCGATCGCTCGCAGCGCCCGCTCCCAGCGCAGCGGCAGGGGGTCACGATCGCCGTGATAGCTGACGGTGGCGATCTCGATGCCCTCCCCGGCCGCGAGCGTTGCGAGTGCCGCGCCGGCCATCACGTCAATATCCTCCGGCTCAAGCCCCGGATGCTCGAGGCAGATCTCCACACCGCTGTATCCCAGCGCGGCGATCCGACGGATTGCCGTCTCGGCGGAGAACTTCCGGAAGCCGATCGTGCGAAACCCGATGCGTGTGCTCACGTGAATGCCTCCAGTTGGCCCGGCGATGCTCCTATCCATCCGGCCTCCATCCGTGCCGGCCGAGGAGCGGTACGAAAACGCACGACATCCCCTCCGTCCGTCTGAACTCATCCCCGTCGCGATCAACCGTCACGAGGCGTTGAGCCATCCGGCTCCCGACCGGCATCACCAGTCGCCCGCCATCGGCAAGCTGCTCAACGAGCGGCTCTGGTACCGATGGAGCGCCGGCGGCCACGATGATCCGGTCATACGGGCCGTGCTCAGGCAGGCCCTCGGTGCCGTCACCAACGACGACGTGCACGCTGTCGTAGCCGAGTTCGCCGAGCACCCGTCTCGCCCTCTCGGCGAGGACCTCGACGATCTCCACCGCCCAGACCTCGGCGCTCAGTTCTCCGAGCAGCGCCGCCTGATAGCCCGACCCCGCGCCGACCTCCAGGGCGACGTGGTCGGAGCGACAGTCAAGAACCTCGAGCATCCTGCCGACCATGTACGGTTGAGAGATCGTCTGTCCGCGGCCGATCGCGACCGGGCAGTCGGCGTAGGCGTCGGCGCGCGAGTTCTCCGGGACGAACCGCTCCCGGGGAACGGTGGCCATCGCATCGAGCACACGTCGATCACGGATGCCGCGAGCGACCAACTGCCGCTCCAACATCCCTCGGCGGGCAGAGGCATACTCTGACGCCTCATCACGCGGCGAACGCTGATCCAACGGCCCGATTCCTCCGCGGGAAGCAATCTTAAGGACGTGTTGCGTCACGCGCCTTTCCCGGCAGGTATTCGAGGCGCAGGCGGAGAAGTCCTCGTTTGTATCTGACAACACCGCAGCCGGGCCGAACCTCTGGAGGAGGAGGTGAGTTCACTTGGCGGAGAACGCAACTGACGCGAACGGTCGCTGGGACCGCGGCGACGAGTCAGACATCATCGTGGCGCTTGTGCGCAGTGCAATCATCATCGCCATCATCCTGTCCCCCGCGCTCGGGCTCATGCGCCAGACGCCGCTGCCGATCCAGATCGCTTCCGTCGTGGCAGCCGTGTACACGCTGGCGTTGTTCATCGCGCGTCTGAGCGGGCACTGGATGCCGTGGCAGAGGCCGCTGGCGATCGTCGTGGACATCTATCTGATCACCACCGCGGTCGCGGTCTGGGGCGGCGAGAACCTGCCGGTGAACCACGGGCAGGACCTGCAGAACCGCATCGTGCTCTTCCAGCTCTACTACATCGTTGTGATCGTGGCCGCGATGTGGTTCGGACGGCGAGGGGCCGTGCTGACGACCATCGGTGCCCTCGGAGCCTACGTCCTCGCGGAGGAGATGGTCGCGCAGTGGCAGCTCGGCGCAACTCCGGTGCTGGTGCTGCTGTGGAGCAACGGCGCCCCGGTGCTGGTGGTGCTCGCGCTCGTGAGCAGCTACGTTCTGCGGGCACGCGAGAGAGAACGCGCCCGCGGCCTGAGACTCGCCCACGAGCTTCAGCTCGCGCGCTCGATGCAGGCGCAGATGCTGCCCGAGAAGCTGCCCGAGCTTGACGGGTATGAGATGGCCGTCCGGCTCGAGGTCGCGCGGGTGGTCAGCGGCGACTTCTATGACGTGATGATGACCGATGACGACCGGCTCCTTCTGTGGGTGGCGGATGTCGCGGGCAAGGGCGTGCATGGGATGATGCACGTCTCGATGATGCAGTCGCACCTGCGAGCGGCCGGCCGCGAGGGTCTCGCACCGGCCGAAATCGCCGAGCGGGTCAATCACGGAGTCTACGACGCCATGCAGCCCTCGAGCTTCGCATCCGCGGTGATCGTACAGCTTCATCTGCCGACGGGGCGGCTCACGTACACCAACTGCGGTCATCCTCACCCCCTGATCCTGCGGGGCGGGGGCACCGACGACGTGATGCGGCTGAACACGAACACGCCGGTCGTCGGCGTGATGCACAACCCCGGCTACCTGCAACTCTCCACGAGGATGCAGCCGGGCGATGTCCTCGTGATGACCACCGACGGCGTCCAGGAGGCGCGCGTCCCCGGCGGCGAGATGCTCGGAGAGCCAGGCCTGCTCGAAGTCCTCGAGGACCTCGAGGACCTCGAGGGCGCCAGCGCACAGGTGATCGCCACGGCCATCATGCAGGCCACGCGCGCGCACTCCGGCGGCGAGTTGCGGGATGATGCGGTCGTCGCCGTGCTGCGCCGCAAGCCGCAGTAGCAGCCCCACACCGCGAGGACGGCCGGCGTCGCACCTTTGCCCGCCGGCTCTCCCCGACTCTCAGCGCATCGAGCGGATGACGCCGCAGACCCGTCCGATTATCTGCACGTCATCGGCGAAGATGGGATCCATCGCTGAGTTGGCGGGCCGAAGCTCCACCCGGTCGGGATGCCGGTGCAGATGCTTGACGGTGGCCTCATCATCGAGCAGAGCCACGACGATCTCACCATCTTCGGCGGTCGGCTGCTGATTGACCACCACGAGATCGCCGTCGAGAATCCCCGCCTCGATCATGCTGTCACCCTGGACCTCGAGAAGGAACAGCTCGCCCTGGCCGAAAAGCTCCGCTGAGGTGGGCACGAGCCGCTCGATGTTCTCTGTGGCGAAGATCGGCTCACCCGCGGCGACGCGCCCGACCAGCGGCAGGTAGGTTGTGCCCGAGCGCTCGGCCCCATCCCCGCCTCCGGACACGCGCAGTGCGCGGGTCAGCGAGCCGTCGCGCGTAATGTATCCCTTCTCCGCGAGGACGCGCAGATGGTAGTGCACGCTCGAACTGGACTTGAGGCCGATCTCCGCCCCGATCTCGCGGACCGTCGGCGGATAGCCCTGCTCCTCTATGGTGCTTGCGATGAAGTCGAGAATCTGCCGCCGGCGTGGTGTAAGCTCTTCTCCGTTGCTCATTGCCTCACATCGCCTCCTGTGTATGCCGGTCCTCAACGACCGCGCCCTCCGGTCCATGAACCGAGCCTCGCTCGGTCGATGCTCCCTCACGTCCGCAGTCCCACTGTATCATATTTCTCCCCGGACTGCAAACGCCTGTTCGACTTTCCTTGCGCGAAGCTCACCCTGACCTCGGGTGATACCTACTCAGAGCCGCGATCGCTGAGAACCTTTCGCGGCTCGTGAAGGACTGGCACAGCCTGCGACGAACCTATTCCTCAGCGGCATTGGGCGGATTGAGGCGGATCTGTGACCGTGTCGCGGGCGGCGGTGTTCGGACTGCTTATGATCGGAACGCGCTGATTCCCTGAGTCCCCTGCTCGGCTGCTGGGTTGGAGTTCGCGGTGGCCGGAGCAAGCCGGCAGGTGACCGAAGGAGCGCCTGCGCTCTTGAGGGTCGGACTGTCCATCGGCGGCGGTGTGTCGGCCATGGAGCGGCTGGAGCCGCGGGAGTTGGCCGCCGACGGGTTTGCCAGCGTCTTCCTCGCCTGCTACGAGGATGAGATGCGGTGGCACGCCCAGACGGCGGCGGACTTCTCGCGCGCCTGCCAGGCCGCGGGACTGGAGGTCGTGGTCGTGCCGCTCGGCTACGGCCGGGTGCTCGACCCCGACTCCTCCACCGAAAGCCTCTACGTTCGCGAGCACCCGGCGAACTGCCAGTTGGACAGCCGCGGCAGGCGCGTCCCCAAGGCCTGTCCCAATAACCCGGCGTTCCTTGAGTGGTTCTCGTCGAACATGCGCACCCTCGCGTGGCTGCTTGAGTGCAGCGGCTTTCTCTGGGACGAACCCTCACTTTACTCAACGCGCGGGGCATGGGCATGCAGATGCGAGTGGTGTCAGCGGTTGTTCTTCGCCGAGCGCCAGCGACAGATGCCGCTCGAACTCGACACGGACGTCGCGCGGTTCCGACGCGACAGCCTGCTGATCTTTCTGCTTGCCGCAACCGCCGCCATCCAGGCGGTTGACCGGAGACTGGCATCGCTCGTCATGCCGACCTCCTCGGCCTCAAGCAGGGAGGCCGGACTCGCCGATGACACACTCGGACCGATCGCGGACAGCTCCGCCACCGATGCGCTCTCGGTCTACGTCCCATGGCAGAGCGAGGGACGGGACATGGAGGTCGCGATCCGAAATACCGCGGAGGAAGTGCACGCGGCGACGCGGAAGAGCCGCAAGCCTGCGGTGCTGTGGATCGGCGGCTCACCCCATCCCCGCGACCGGCTGCTGGAGGCTCTCACGGTGGCCGCCCGGGCGGATGTTCGACACCTTGTGATCGCCGGCCATCAGACCCTGACGGCATCGGTGGCGTATGAGCGCTTCCGTCCCTTGCTGAGCAGAACTCTCGAAAAACTGCGCTGACCGGCCCGACCGCATCGCACGTCACGAACACAGGAGGGACATCGAGCATGGCAGCTCGGTCTCAGGATGACGGTCAAGCCCCCTGGCTGGTACTGGTGACGGCCACGACGGTCGGCGCCGTGGCTGTGCTGGCATCGATCCTCGCGTCCGGCCTGCTCATCAGCGACGCGGCGACCGAGGCGGCGGCGCTCGAACGCATGGCGTCCTTCATCTACTGGACGCAACCCTTCATCTACGTGATGGCCGGGCTGCTCGCGGGGTCCAGCGACAGCCGGTGGGGGCCGGTGAGGGCGCCGATCATCGGCGTGTTCCTCGCCAGCATCTGTCTGCTGGCGCTTCGCAAGCAGGCTCTCATGCCCCAGGATGGGAACATGGTGGCGTATCTGATGACCGCGGGCGCGCTTTTCGCCCTTGGCGGCGCGATGATCGCGCCGCTGCTCAAGGACCACATCGGCAAGGCTGTCGGTGGCATCATCGTCCTCGGCATCGTCGCATTGATACTGGCATTCCTCAGCCAGGGGACGATCTCCGGACGGGTGCAGCGGGATGTCATCACGCGCGTCGCCGGACAGGCCGCCGCATGGGTGACCGTGGGCGTCCCCGACGTGAGCGTCGCACTGCTCGATGACCAGGAGACGCTCCTTTACACCTCCAAGACGAATCGCGGCGGATACTATCGCATCAGCGGCGTCCCCATCGGTGAGTACACCCTCCGCATCTGGGACCCGGAGACCCCGGCGGTGCTGACCCACTCGGTGGAGGTGGATCGCTCTATCACCGGCGGCACGCGGTGGCAGGTCGTGCCGCTACCGACATTGACGGAAGAGACAGGTCCGCTCTTCGAGTAGCCTGCCCGCGCGAATCAGGCGACATCTTCGCAGCACACTTCATCGCAGCAGCAATGCAGCCGGCAACGTCTCATCTGCCACTCCTGCGGAGGGGTTCGTGATGGGGCTGACCGAATTGTGTAGGTTGCTGGGGCCAGGGGCTCACGTCGGCCTCACCCCGACCCGCTCGCTGCGCTCGGGGTTAGCGCCTCCCCCTGAGACGCCGCGCTGCGCGCGGGTCCTGCGGGAGAGGGGCAGAACACAACCGTGGGCGTAAATTCGAAAGGGCTTTGACAGGTCGGAATGTGGACGCATTCCCCGAACGTTGTCTGTGAGGGCGGGGGAGGTCGCCGTCGTCACCCACATAATCCGGGCGCACCCGTTCATGAGGCCCCTCTTGACGGATGCGCGTGTATCTGTATAATGAGGCATGTATTTCATACTAATCACACCCGTGGAACCGCCCCCCCACGGCGTCAGGTGGTGTACGATGGAGCAACCGGGCGAGCTCGAAGGCATGTTCGTCGGATCGGTCACGCTGGGCGAGCGCGGGCAGGTTGTCATCCCGGCCGAGGCGCGGGAGCAGATGGGCCTTCAGGCGGGAGATAAGCTGCTGGCGTTCTGTCACCCGACGAAGCAGATGGTCTGTCTGTGCAAGTTGACGGTGCTTGAACGCATGAGGGAGTTTCTCAGCCGAATGGAACAGGAAGAGGAGAAGGCGGAGGAGTAGGATGACACTCAGTACGGGGTTGGTCAGGTTGCGTTGGTGCGCCGGCCTGGTGGCGCTTATTTCCGCGTGCGTGGTGATCGTGCAGCCGTGCGCGGCCCAGGAGCCGGAGGTCCCCGAGATCCCTGAGTATGTAGGCGTCGGCGCGGGCGGTGCGGTCGTCGTCACACCCGAGACCGCCGCATGGTGGGCCGCCCAGCGCAACACCGGCGTTCGCATCCAGGAGCAGGCGGTGCCGCAGGCCGAGGGGCAACTTCAGCAGGCGGGGGCCGCCGACGGCATTCAGGTTGGCGTGTCCGCCAGTGCGGTGCGGATGGGGCCGGTGACCACCGTGACGCTCCCGGGCGGCGAGGATGAGGAGCCCGTGAGCTTCGACGTGACACCCGATCAGATGTACCAGGCAACCGTCTCGGCCCGCAAGCCGCTCTACACCGGCGGCCGCGTCGGGCTCGGGGAGCGGATCGCCCGGGAGGGCATTGATGCCGCTCGCTCGGGGACCGAGGCCGCGAGGCTTTCGGTGGCACAGGCCGCCCGGTCCGCGAGCTACGGCGTCCTTCGCACCGTGCAACTTGCCGGAGTCGCGGCCGCCCAGGTCACGGCGATCGCCGAGCACGTGCGCTTCGCGGAGGCGATGGAGGAGGCCGGACTTGTCCCCCACTTCGACGTGGTTCAGGCCCGCACGGAGCTTGCCCGCGCGCAGGAGCAGCTCATCACAGCGCAGACCGCGATCGAGCTGACGAAGGCGCAGCTCCGACAGGTGCTGGCGCTTCCGCAGGACCTGCCTCTGAGCGTCTCGGAGGCCCCGCCCCCGCTGATGCCAGAGGGCATGCTTCCTGAGTTGATCGACCTTGCCCAGGCGAACCGGCCGGAGGTGGCCGTCGCCGACGCGGCGGTGCGGATGGCCCGACTCAACGAGAGACTCGCCGGTCGAGACATGGCGCCCACGGTCGCTGTCACCGGGCAGTACACCCGGCAGACCGAGGCGGGGCTTGGAGGCGGCGGATACTCGTGGCAGATCGGCGTGGTGGCTGAAAAACCGATCCTCGATGGCGGACTCAAGCGCGGGAAGGTCACGACCGCGGAGGCTCGCGTGCAGGAGACCGAGCTTCAGCTCCAGGCGGCACAGGAGCAGGTCGCGCTGGAGGTCGTCCAGGCCTGGCTCGCGGTGCAGGAGGCCGGCGAGAGGATCGAGACGGCGCACCAGGGGCTCGTTGAGGCGAGGGAGCGCCGGCGGATGGCGCAGCTTCGCTACCGCGAGGGCCTTGCGTCCGGAATCGAGGTCATCGACGCCGACACGGCACTTGCGGCCGCGGAGGCGAGCCTCGTCAATGCGGAGTACGATCGGCAGCTTGCAGTGACCCGACTGCGGACAGCCATGGGCGTCATGGCGGCGCCGCGGCAGGAGGTCGAGACACAATGAGGCTCAATCAGGCGGCGGACAGGAACCCACGCGCCCGCCGCATAATCACACTGCTCGGCGCGTTGCTCGTCGCGACCGCTGTCCTCACCGGGGGGTGCGGGCGGAACGGAGGGCCCACCGAGCAGACTCCCGGCACAGCCGCCGCCGATGAAGCCACGGCCACGCCGGTGCAGGTCGCAACCGCCATGCGCACGACCATCGAGGACACCCTCGAGATCACCGGGACCGCACAGGCCACCGATCAGGTGGACGTGGTCTCCGAGGTCTCCGGAAGGGTCGCGCGCGTCCACGCCGATGTCGGCGACTACGTCCGGCGTGGAAGCACACTGGTTCGCGTTGACACACAGGTGGCGGCCGCGCAGCGCGATCAGGCGGCCGCGAGTGTGCAGAGCGCGAGGGCCGCGCTCAACCAGGCGCGGGAGGCGTTGCGGCTGACAGATCAGACGACCGCCAGCACCGTCCGCCAGGCTGAGGTCGGCGTGACCGCGGCGCAGGAGCGCCTTGAGCAGGCGCGGGCCGCCGCGCGGCTGGTTGAGTCGCAGGTCAACAGCGCCATCCAGCAGGCCGGCACCGCCGTGCGAAGCGCCGAGACGCGCCTCGCGGAGGTCCGCGCGGGCGCGCGCGATCAGGAGCGCCGCCAGGCCGAAGCGCAGGTGCAGCAGGCGAAGGCCGCCCTCGACCTCGCCGAGCAGACGCATAGCCGCTACCAGCGACTGCTTGAGGGCGGCGTGATCGCTCAGCAGCAGTTCGATCAGGTGCGCACCGAGTACCAGTTGGCCCAGCAGCGGCATCGGCAGGCGCTTGAGCAGCTCAGCCTCGTCCAGGAGGGCGCGCGTTCCGAGCAGGTCCGGCTGGCGGAGCTGAACGTCGAGCAGGCGCGCCAGCAGCTCGCCCAGGCCGAGGCGAACCGCACGCAGATCGAGGTCGTGCAGCAGGATGTCCGGGCGGCTGAGGAGGGCCTTCGGCAGGCTCGCGAGCAGGTCAACGCGGCGATCGCGGGCCGCGGGCAGGTGCAGGTGCAGGAGCGGCAGGTCGCCTCCGCCAGCGCCGGCGTCGATCAGGCGCAGGCCGGCGAGCGCATAAGCAGCGTGCAGCTCGGAAAGCACGTGGTATCCTCCCCCATCTCGGGCCTCGTCGCCTCGCGCATGGTTGAGGTCGGCGAGGGCGCCATGCCCGGCGCGCCCGTCATGCGCATCGTGCGCATCGATCCCATCCGCATCGACGCCGTCGTCAACGAGCTCGACATCGAGCGCGTCGCCACCGGCGACGTCGGACTCGTCAGGTTCGACGGGCTGGCGGGCCGGGAGTTCCGGGGGACCGTCACCCGCATCGAGCCGCAGGCCATCACCGACAGCCGCAACTACGTCGCGCGCATCGAAGTCCCGAACCCCGACGGCGCAGCCAAGCCCGGGATGTTCGCGCGCGTCTCGCTCCTGCTTGGCACGCGTGAGAACGTAGTCGTCGTCACGCGAGACGCCCTGCTCGAGCGCGACCATGCGCGCCAGGTGTACGTGGTCGCGGACGGAGCTGTGAGCATCCGCGACGTCGAGATCGGCGTCATCGAAGGCAACCTCGTCGAGATCCTCGACGGGGTCCGCGAGGGCGAGACCGTCATCGTCTCCGGACAGGACGCGCTGGCTGAAGGTCAGAGAGTAAGCCCTGTGAGCGACAACATCTCCGGAGACACCAACAACCCCTGACGGGCGCGCCTGCGCCCCGCTTGATCGAGGAGCTATCGCCGACAGATGTGGGCTTTTGCGAAGGCTGTCATCTCAAGACGCGTCACCGTCTCGATGCTGATCCTCGGCATCGTCGTGCTCGGGCTGGTCGGATTCGACCGGATGCCCTGGGAGCAGATGCCGGACGTGGACTTCCCCTACGTGACCGTGATCGTCGCCTACCCGGGCGCCGGGCCTGAGGAGATCGAGGAGGAAGTCGTCAGGCCTCTTGAGGATGCGGTCTCGGTGCTCCCCAACGTCCAGCAGGTCAGTGCCACCGCCCGTGAGAACGTCGGGATCGTCGGCATTGAATTCACCTACGAGGCCGAGACCGACGTCGCGGCCGCGGATGTGCGGGATGCCGTCGCGAGGGTGCGGGGGGAGTTCCCGGCTGACGCACAGGAGCCGTCGGTCCTCAAGATCGACATGGCCGCCATGCCTGTCCTCAGACTCGCGGTCAGCGGTGACCGCTCCCCGCGCGATCTCTACGAGCTTGTTGATGACCTCGTGCGTCCGCGTATCGGCGCGGTCGGTGGCGTAGCCTCCGTCTCGGTCACCGGCGGCCAGCGGCGTGAGATACAGGTCCTCGCGGATAAGGACCGTCTCAGGGCAGCGGGCCTGAGCATCTCCGGATTCGCGCAGGCCATCCAGTTTGAGAACATGGATGTCCCCGCCGGTACCATCGAGGAGGGGCTTCGGAACTACCGGGTCCGCGTCTTCGGTCGGGCCGAGGACCTTGATACGCTGCGGAATCTCAGGATACACACTCCGCTTGGCGGGATGATGCGTGTCGCGGACCTCGCCGACGTCGTCGACACGGTCGCCGATCCGGAGGAGTACACCCGGCTCAACAGCCGCGACGTCGTCGGTGTCCGCATCGTCAAGCAGACCCGCGCCAACACGATCGAGGTCGTGGACGGCGTTATGGGACGCGTCGAGGAACTGCAGCGACAGTTGCCCGACGACATCGAATTCGCCATCTCCTGGGATGGCTCGGAGATGGTGCGTAATCAGGTTGAGGACGTCCTCAACGCGATCGGGCAGGGAACGCTGCTCGCCGCGCTGGTCGTCCTGCTGTTCCTGCACAACGTCCGGGCCATGCTCATCGCCGCACTCGCGATTCCCTCGGCGATGATCATGTCGTTCGTTCTCACGGGGCTTGGACTGGCTTTCACGCTCAACACCATCACGCTGATGGCGATGGCCATCTCAGTGGGCATCCTCATCGACAACGCGGTGGTGGTCCTTGAGAACGTCCAGCGACATCTCGACAACGGTCAACCACCCTCCGCCGCGGCGATCAACGGCTGGTCGGAGATCGGCTGGGCCGTCATGGCGGTCGCGGCCGTCGACATCGCGATCTTCCTGCCGGTCGCCATCATGTCCGGGATCGTCGGACAGATCATGTACCCATTCGCCCTGACGATCGTCGCGATCGCAGCCGGTGCGCTCCTGTTCGCCGGAGTCGTGACGCCGATGCTGGCCGCGTGGTGGTTCGAGCGCCGGCGGACCGATGAGGAGCAGCAGCGGCAACTTGAGAGAACCGGCGGCCTGCGGCGAAGCTGGAACCGCCTCTGGGGTGGCTTCTACGGTGCCCTTGATACTCTCTACGGTGCCCTCGAACGCGTCTACGTCGTGGCACTACGCTGGGCCGTCGCGCACCCGTATCTGGTACTGCTCATCGGCTACGGCGCCCTTGTGATCATCGCGATCACCATTGTGCCTCGCCTCGGAGCTGAGTTCAGCCCCCACAGCGACGAAGGCCGCCTCGCCGTAACCGTCGAGATGCCCGCCGGAACGCGCCTGGATGTCACGGATCGGCAGGTTCGAAGCATCGAGCAGCGCCTCCTCGACAATGACACCTATCCCGAGATCGAGTACGTCTCCGCCACGGTCGGCAGTTCCGGCGGTGGGGGGATCTTCGGCGGAGGAGGGGGCGGAGCCAACGAGGCATCCATCGACCTCACACTCTACGGCGCCCGCGAACGGCGCGAGCAGGGCCTGCGATCCGACGAAGAGCTCGCGAGCGATATCCGTACGCACCTCGCGGATATTCCCGCCGAGTTCACCGTCGCGCCGGCAGGTGGCATGGGCGGGGGAGGCGCCCCGATCGAACTGGAGCTGGTCGGCGAGGACTACGGCGAGATCACCAGGGTCGCCAACGAACTGCAGCGGCAGACCGCGCAGATCGCCGGCCTCATCCACGTCGAGATCTCAGCCCGGCCGGGGCAGCCGGAGATCCAGATCAACCTCGACCGCGAGCGCGTGTCGGATCTCGGCCTCTCGGCCGCCCAGGTCGGCGGCGCTATCCGCACCAGCATCGCCGGCAGCACTGATACACGTTTCCGCGAGAGGGGCAGCGAGTACGACATCCGCGTCCAGCTCCAGCCGTCGGACCGCAACAGCGTGGAGGATGTAGGCGATATCTTCATCGGCGCCGATGCACAACGCCAGCCCGTCCGGCTCGCCGATATCGCCGCCATCTCCATCGGCGAGGGCCCGACGCTCATCGAGCGGCGCGACCGCCGCCGCTCCATCACGCTGACGGCACAAAACCCCGGCATCGTCCAGGCGGAGGCGCAGCAGAGGATCGAAGCGATCCTCGATGACGTCAACCTCGGAGGGGTCGAGTACCAGTGGGCGGGCATGGCCCGCTTCCGCGGCGAAGCGTTCGGCGAGCTGTTCCAGGCCCTCGCGTTGTCGATCCTGTTGATCTACATCGTGACGGCCGCGCTGTACAACAGCGTCCTCGAGCCACTGAACGTGATGCTCACAGTTCCGCTGGCACTGATCGGCGCGGTCATCGGCCTGCTGGTGACGGGCAATACGCTCAACATGGTCTCGATGATCGGTGTCATCATGCTCGTGGGGCTGGTCGCGAGAAACTCGATCATCCTCATCGACTACATCAACACCCTGCGTGACAGGGGAATGTCGCGCACCGAGGCGATTCTCACCGGGGGCCCGCACCGGATGAAGCCCATCCTGATGACCGTGTTCTCCACCGTGCTCGGTGTGCTGCCCACGGCGCTGGCGCTGTCGGAGGGCGCCGAGTGGCGCGCACCGTTCGCCTGGGTTCTGATCTTCGGTCTGATCTTCGGGACCACGCTCTCGCTGCTGGTCGTCCCGGCCTCCTACTGCATCTGGGACCGCGTCGGGCGAGTTGCCAGCGCCAGCTTCCGCACCATCTTCGATCCCGACGTGAGCTTCATCGAGGAGGTGCGCGGCGTCTTCCGTCGCCTCCGCCGCCGCCTCGCGGGCCGGCCTCTCAACGGCTCCGACAACCGAAGGGATGAGTCGCAATGACGCCCCTGAAGCCATGCGGTGAATGCAACAAGCTTGTCTGGATCATCGCCGAGAGCGGCGTCGAGACCGAGTTGATGGACCTGCTTGATGAACTGGAGTTGGTGCACTACACGCTTTTCGAGCAGATCAAGGGTGTCGGAGAGACCGGTCACAAGGCCGGCGACGCCATCTTCCCGGGCATCAACATGGTCATCATGATCGCGATGCCTGCCGCGTTGGTCGAGCCACTCGTGACGCGCTTGCACGAAATCCGCGACTCGTTTATCATTCAACCCGGAATGAAAGTCATCGTGACCGATTGCGTGATGTATTAGGATGAGCGAACCCTCCGAGATCATCGCTCAGCAGCAGGGGGGCCGGACCACCGGCTCCCCTCCCAACTGGCAGCGCACCCTCTACGCCTGCTGGATCGCCCAGCTCCTCTCCATCATCGGCTTCTCGTTCGTCATGCCGTTCATCCCGTTCTACGTGCGCGAACTCGGTGTGACAGAGCCCGCTGCGGTCGCCCTCTGGTCGGGCCTCGTCATCTTCGCCGCCGGGATCACCCAGGCCATCTTCGCGCCTGTCTGGGGGAGTCTCGCCGATCGCTACGGCCGCAAGATCATGGTCAAGCGCGCCATGTTCGGCGGCGCGGTTGTCATGACGCTCATGGGGTTCGCCGGAAGTGTATGGCATCTCTTCGCGCTCCGCGCACTCCAGGGCGCCCTCACCGGCACGGTCGTCGCCTCCACCACACTCGTGGCCTCCGTCACCCCCAACGGCCGCATGGGATTCTCGCTCGGGATGATGCAGGTCGCCGTGCTGATGGGTGTCACCGTCGGACCGCTCACCGGTGGGCTGATGGCCGACGCATGGGGATATCGCGTGCCCTTCTACGCCGCGGGCGCCGTCCTTCTCGTCGGCGGACTCATCGTGCAGTTCCTCGCATACGAGAACTTCTGCGCACCCGACGGCAGCACCGCCCCCAACCACGGACTCCGGCAGGCGTTCGGTCGCAAGGGCCTGCTCGCGCTTCTGGCCGCGTTCTTCACCATCTCGCTGGCCGGCAGCTTCGTCGGGCCGATCTTCCCGCTGCTCGTCGAGGCGGTCTCCGACACCGAACGTATCGCCTCGACCGCCGGCGGACTGCTCGCCATCTCCGGCTTCGCGGCGGGGGGCAGCGCCTTGATCGTCGGCCTGCTGGGCGACCGTCTCGGGCATAAGCCGGTGCTCGTCGGCTGCACGATCGGTGCCGCACTCTTCAGCGCTCCACATGCCGTCGCGCAGACCGTCGGGCAACTGGCGCTCCTGCGCGTCGGAACGGGCATGACCCGCGGCGGAACGGCCCCCGCGCTCAATGCCATCGTCGGCCAGGCGGTGTCCTCCGACACCTACGGGCGGGCATTCGGGCACACCCGTGTCGCCAGCGCGCTCGGGATGGCTTTCGGCCCGCTGCTCGGCGGCATCGCGGCCGCGAACCTTGGCCTCCGCTGGCCCTTCGTCATCATGAGCGGCCTGCTGACCCTCGCGGCCGCACTGGTCTGGCGCTGGGTTCAGCCCAGCATCAACGGCGCTGTCGAAACCGCCGAGCCGCCCGAGGCCTCACAGGACCAGGAGGCCGCCACGTAGTCGCGAGAAGATGGAACCGTCACGCACCTCCATTCGTCTTTCCCCGTGGACGCGAGCAATCCCGCCCCACAAAGGCATTCGTGGAGCCGGCTCCGCGTCCCCATCTACGACGGCAGCGGAGGTATGTACGATGCGTTCGCGTGTTCCCCTGCTTCTCGCAGCGTTGCTTGTGATCCCAACCGCCGCGCTGGCCACTGCGACCGGCCCGGCGGACGGCCTGGTTGACCTCTCTCCGAGCGCCTTCCCACTGGACGTGATCCCTGCAACCCACGCGATGAGCGCGCCGCAGGTGATTCACTGCGTGGCGCATGCTGACGGCGGTCATTACCGCTCCGTCAGCGCCGTCATCACCGACGGTCCTCAGGTCATGGTCGCGTTTCTCTCCACCGAGGGCTACCTGCTCATGACCGGCGAGGCCGCGATGGTGGCTCCGGCAGCCCTGCAGAGCTACCGCTGGTCCCGTGTGCTCGATGCCGTGGGCGCGGTGACGGAGGTGCTGGGCGACCACTCCCGGAGACTCGGCGCCCCGCTTCCTTCGACCGGCAGGTCCCCGGCGGTGAGCCTCACCGACCGACTCGGGCAGCTTATCGAGGACGCAATGACGGTCGGGTGGCGATTCCGCGAGTGTCTCATCGATCTTCCCTACGACCTCGCCCGCGCAGTGATCAAGTCGCAGGTGCCGCCCGAGTTCGCCCCGCTGGTGGATGCGGTCATCGACGGCATACGCCTCTTCCACTCCGGATCGCCCGCCGGCACCATGCTCGAGGCCAGGCCCCATCTCAGGCAGACGGTCTACGGACAGATCGTCTCAGGCCTGCGCGCGGGCCGCGACGTTCCGTCGATCCAGAGTGCGGTGCTCGGAACACTGGGCGTGAGGTAGCCCGCGGATCCCAGGGGGCATCATACGACCTCCAGGCGCGTCGCCCGGAGGTCGTTTTCACTTCACCGCCCCCGCCGTCAGGCCGCGAACAATGTGCTTCTGAAAGACGAGGTACAGCACCATCAGCGGCACAACCGCGATCGTCACTCCCGCGAGGATCGCTCCCCAGTTCGCGATATGTTCCCCCTGGAAGCTCAGCAGCCCGACCGGCAGCGTGTAATGCCCCACCTGCTGGATGAACACCAGCGCGAATGGAAGCTCGTTCCAGACCCACGCCGCCTGGAAGATCGCCACCGTCGCCACCGCGGGGCGCGCGATCGGCATGAAGATCGACCACAGGATACGCAGATGCCCGGCCCCGTCAACGATCGCCGCCTCCATCAGCTCCGGCGGGATCTCCACGAAATACGCTCGCAGCAGGAGCACCGACAGTGGCAGGCCGAACGCGACGTAGGGGCCGATGACCGCGACGTAGTCCCCTACGCCAAGCGCCGAGTTCATCTGATACAGCGGGATCAGCACCGCGTGTGCGGGGATCAGCAACCCCGTGAGGATGAACCCCAGCGCCAGTTGCGCGCCGCTGAACCGCAGCCGCGCGAATGCGTAGGCAGCCGGAGCGCTCAGCGCGATAATCACCGCCACCGAGACCACCGTCACGATCGTCGAGTTCAGCAGGTAGAGCCCGATCCTCCCCTCCCACGCCGCCACGTAATTCGACCAGTCGAGCCCCTCGGGCATCCCCCACGGCTCGACCCGCAGCGAGCTTGCGCCGCGGAAGCTGCCCAGGACCGTCCAGATCAGCGGCAGCATGAACACCAGCGCCAGCAGCGCGAAGAGGCCGTCGCGGACCCACGCGCCCAACCTGCGCCTCATCCTGACGCCTCCTCGTCCTGCGTCAGCCGCAGGTAGACGACCGTCGCGATCATCGTCAGCACCAGCATCACCGTGGCGATCGCGGCCGCGTAGCCCATGCGGTCATCACTGAAGGCCGTGCGGTACATGTACGTCGCCAGCACCTCACTGGCGCGATTCGGCCCGCCCCCGGTCATCACCCAGATCAGGTCGAATATCTTCACGGAGCCCACGGTGATCAGCAGCGCGTCCACCAGCACGATGCGCTTCATCAGTGGCAGCGTGATATGCCAGAAGGTGCGCCACGCACCCGCGCCGTCGATCAGCGCCGCCTCGTAGATGTCGTCGGGAATCGCCTGCAGCCCGGCAAGCAGAATCATCATATGGAAGCCGGTGTACCGCCAGCAGCTCACAACGATGATACACAGCGTCGCGAGCTTCGTGTCGCCGAGCCAGCCCGCCGTCCAGCGCTCCAGACCGAACGCCTCGAGCATCGCGTTGAGCGCGCCGAAGTTCGGGTCGTAGAACAGCGTCCAGATCAGCCCGACCGCAACGGCCGGGACGATCAGCGGGGAGAAGTAGACGGTTCGGAGGATGCGGTGGCGGCGCAGTGCCGAGCCGATCCCGACCGCCAGCAGCATCGCGACAGGGAGCTGGATCACCAGCGAAAGCACAATCCACAGGCCGTTGTTGAGCAGCGCGGTGCGCAACACCGGGTCCCGCGCAAGTTCGACGTAGTTGCCGAGTCCCTCGAAGGTCCTCGCGGGCTGCAGCGCGCTCCACGAGTACCCGCTCAGCACCACCGTGTGAATAAGCGGGTAGGTGATGTAGAACGCAAACACCGCCAGCGCAGGAAGCGCGAGCAGCCAGGCTGTGAGTGGTCGATGGCGCATAGCTTCAACCGTAATGCGACGGATTGCCGTCGTTCGCCGTTTCGAAGGGACGGGGCTGCCTCCCCGCCCGCTGACCTGTCATCTTCAGCGATTCTGCTGCTCTCGCTGCTGCGGTGCCGTCGATGCGTGACTACCCGGCCGCGTCCTCCGCCTCCTCGACCTCCATCGAGCTGCCGCCGAGCCTCTCAAGCCGCCGCTTCACCTCAGCCTGCCGCGTGCGGATGCTGTCCATGATCTGCTCGGGCGTGGTCGAGCCGTCGATCAGCGCCTGACAGCCATCCAGCAGCACCTCGGCAACCGAGCGCTCCATCAGCGTATCGGCCCACGGGACGATCGTCGGCGCGGCCTCCACCTGGCGCGCATACCGCAGCAGGTGCTCGTCGGCGTTCTCCTCGGTCACCGAACCCTCCACCAGAACAAGCTCCCGACAGCGATCCACGAACAGCCGCGCCGATTCGACGGAGTTGAGGTGCTTGAGGAAGGTGATCGCCGCCTCCGGGTGAGCGGTCTTCGAGGAGATCACGTAGCCGTCCGCGCCGCCGTGCAGCGCCTCCTGGTCGCCATCCCCGCCGGGCACCGCGGGGAAGTTGAACCAGTCCCACGAATCGTGGAAGGTCTCGGGGGCCTCCCCGCCCTCGCGCAGGCTGTTGAGGTCCCACGTTCCGGTGTAGAACATCGCGGCCTTCTCGGTGTAGAACAGCGCCCGGGCGTTCTCGCGGGTGGTCCCGTTGGGCGCGCGGTTGAACACATTGCGCTCAACGAGGTCGCGGAACATCTGCAGCCCCTTCACGTAGCCGGGGCTGTCGTATCTGCCCGGCCCCATCGGGTCGAAGTCGCGCTGGAGCTGGTCCTGCCCCATCAGCCGCTGCCACAGACACGAGACGTAGTGGTGGGCGGGCCACTTCACGGAGTTGCCCAGCGCGATCGGCGCGACGTCGGGGCGATCCAGCGTGTCGCAGGCGGCGAGGAATTCATCCCACGTCGCGGGCGGCTCGACCCGATCGCGCGCGAAAAGCTGCGTGTTGTAGAAGAAGAACGTGCACTGGCGCAAAAACGGGATGCCGTAGGTCTCGCCACCGAAGGTATACCACTTCAGCGCGTCGCCCATCACACGCCCGCGCCACGCGCCGCCGTCGGCGTCGAGCGCGTCGGTGATCGGCAGCACGTTGTCCCCACGGACAAAGTTGTGCAGCCACTCCCCGCTCCAGACGAAGAACACGTCGGGCGGCTGCCCCGACCCGGTGACCACGCGGATGCGGGTCTTATACGTGTCGGGCTCAATCGGCGTGACGTTGACCCTGATGTTGGGGTTCGCGTCATGGAAGTTCGCAACGATCTCGTCAAGCGCGGACTTGCGCGGCTCGGTGCTCCAGATCGTCCACATCTCAAGCTGGACGACCTCGCCCTCGGGAGCAGCGGTGACCGGTCCGTCGTCAGGCCCTCGCGGCGCTTGCCCGGACGGGCAACCCGCGAGCAGGATCAGCGAGGCTACGAGCGCAACGCCGGCGGCGATCGGTAGATAGCGGCGCATGATGATCGAACTCCCCTGGGCCCGGCAGTGGTGCGGCGATGGTATCTTCCACGTCGTGACCGGGAGGTCCTTCGCGGGCGGGCCCGGTTGTCGCGATTGTCGCCGCCTCTCACCGTGGCGCGCAACACCGGTGCGACCGCCCGTGCTGCCCGCCGCCGGGCGGTTGAAGGAACGCGGGGTGTTCCTCATGAGCATCGCGTGCGAATCTCTGCGCGCGGCGCTGATCGGTGGGTCTGACCGAATTATGTGGGTTGCTGGGGCTGACGGCTCACGGCGGCCTCACCCCGACCCGCTCGCTGCGCTCGGGGGTAGCCCCTCTCCCTGAGACGCCGCGCTGCGCGCGGGTCCTGGCGGAGAGGGGGGGAACACAACCGTGAGCGGAGATCCTAAACAGCCCTGGCAGGTCGAAGCGTGGACTCATTCCCCCTCCCGCCGGAGTTCGCACAGCGAACTCTCAGGGAGGGGGTGCCCGAATGTCGTGTATGAGGGCGGGGGAGGCTGTCGTTGCCGCACCTACATTATTCGGTCACTCCCCTGATCGGTGGAACAATTGACAGCACCCTCCCGTCCTACTAACATCATCGACTGAGCAGTGCCCCACTCGTTGGGCCATGGAGTTGTCTGAGTGATAGGTCGCAGCCGGCTGCCGGTGATAATCGCACTTCTCGTACTCCTCGGAGCTGCACCCGCCTGTGCGGAGAACTTCTTCGAGGGAATCGGGCGCATGTTCAGGGACTGGGGTCTCTTCCAGGGCATGGAGATCTCCGGCTCCAACAGCTTCACTCTTCAGGAGCACGCGCTCGAAGGATCACAGTCGGCCTTCCAGGGCCAGCGCTGGGACACCGGCTCGCTCGTGCGCAGAAGCAGCCTCCACATTGAGGGCCCGATCTGGAAGAACCTCGGCGTACAGGCCGACATCTCCTCCACCGGCTGGGGCGACAGCTACACCCGATACGTCTTCGGCTGGACCACGGCCGAGACCGCACTCTACTACGGCGACCTCAACATCAGACTCGGAGGCAATGAGTTCGCCAGCTTCAACAAGACCCTCCAGGGGTGGCAGATCGACCAGCAGATCCCCGGCGGACTCGTCCGCGGCTTCTACTCGACGGAGAAGGGCCTCACACGCCGGGAGGTCATCGACGGCAACAATACATCCGGCCCGTTCTTCCTCCGCTACACCCCGATCATCGAGGGCAGCGAGGTCGTCAAAGTTG
>JBMNNW010000039.1:0-39452 GCA_050942735.1 Armatimonadota bacterium | reverse complement strand
GTCGTAGAGCGACGGCGTCCGCGGCTGCGGTGTGTGCTTCATCGAACCACCTCGCAGCCAGATTCCCCCTCCTCACAACCGAACCTCCAGCGATCAATACTTTTTCAGCGGTCACATCATCGCGATCCTGGCCGCGATCCTCTTCCCGGTCTTTGCGCGCGCGAGGGAGAAGGCGCGGCAGACCAACTGCATGTCCAACGTCAAGCAGATGGGCATCGGCTTTCAGATGTACTGCCAGGACTACGATGAGGTGATTCTGCCGGCACGCCTCGCCTGGGCGAACACCCCTCCCGGCAACTGGGGCACCGGCTGGACCCGGATCGTGGAGCCCTACATGAAGAACACGCAGCTCTATCTCTGCCCCAGCCACCTCTCACCGACCAGCACGACGGCGCAGGGGACATATCAGTACCCCCGCAGCTACGGGGTGAACTACCACTACCACGTCATCCCCTCGAGCACGGTGAATGTGGTCAGCCTCGCCCGTGTTGAGTATCCGTCGCAGACGATCTCGCTGACAGACTCCAACAGCGGGCATCCCGGGATGAACGAAGGCAACGCGAGCGACCGCATGGATCCGCGACACAATGAGATCGCCAACGTCCTCTTCATGGACGGGCATGCCAAGGCGCAGACTGTGCAGTCCACCATAGGCGACGACATGTGGACGCCGTAGTCGCCGAGCCGCAGCAGGAACTCCGCGCCCGCCGTCCGCGGCGGGCGCTTTCATGTACACCGATGGCAGGTCCGTCTCCCATCCGGCCGGAAATGCCGCCCCAGCGCTCCCGCCCTCACACCACGGAGGAGATCCGATGAGTTCGACTGCCCGCGCCGCCCTTCTGCTCGCGACCGCCCTGCTCGCCGCATCACCGCTCATCGCGGAGACCTACACTGTCGATGGCGCGCGTGGGGATGACGCCAACGACGGGATCGCCGCCCCCTTCGCGACCATCGCCCGCGGCGCACAGGCCCTCGGCCCCGGTGACACGCTCCGAATCGTGCCGATGGCTGAGCCCTACCGCGAGTCGCTGGTGCTGGCACGACACGGCCTGCGGGGCGCGCCGATCATCATCGAGGGAGGCGGCGCGACGCTCACCGGCGCAGACCCCGCCCCCGTCGAAGGCTGGTCCGAGGCGGATGGCATCTGGCGCGTGCCGCTGGCCGCGCACGATCGGATGAAGGTCTTCGGCGACGAGCGCCACTACTTCCGCGGCGCGGGGCCTGACGACCTCGAGCCCGAGCAGTGGCAGTGGGCGGACGGGGTCTTCTACTTCCGCCCGGCCGAGGGGAAGACGCCGGAGGAGTACGACCTGCGGCTCGCGGTGCATCGAGCGAGCGGCGTGATCACCACCGGAGCCGGCATGATCATCGTCCGGGACCTCACCTGCATCAACTTCTGGAACGACGGCTTCAACCTGCACGGCGGCACCGGTCCGATCTGGTTCGAGAACATCATCGGCAACTGGAACGGCGACGAGGGCTTCAGCGCCCACGAGAACACCGAGGCGTACGTCCACGGCGGCGAGTTCTCGCACAACTACTGGCACGGGATCAACGACATCATCTTCACCCGGACGCACTTCGTGGACGTGGTCTGCCGGGGCAATCGATCGAAGGGCGTGCGATTCAACGGCGGCATCCACTCATTGACCGACTGTGAGGTCTCCGGCAGCCCGATCAACATCGAGCTTCTCCGCGCCTCCCGCTCCAGCTTTCCACGGGCCGACCAGCACCCGCTCGACCGGAGCCTGACGAACCTGCGCAATGTGACCGTTCGGTCGGCCGAGGACGAGATTGGGGTGTTCGTCGGGCCGAACTCGGAGGCCGTCATCGAGCACTGCCTGCTCGACGGAGGCGCGCCGGTCATCGACGTACAGCCCGGCGGGAAGGCGTTTGTGGCGAACTCGGTGCTGATCGGCAGCGCAGAACGCGCGATCGTGTCGGCAGGGGAATACGTCGCGGATCACAATCTCTATCACGCGGGAGGCTTCGTCATCGACGGGACCGAGTACGCGCCGGATGCGTTCGATCGGTACGCCGCCGCAACGGGCAATGACGCGAACTCGCTGCTCGGCGAGCCGGTCTTCCGGGAGGACGGAATCCACCTCGCGCCGCCATCACCGGGGTACCGTGGGGCCGACAGTAGGGCCTACGGCGGATATGCGATCGGCCCGGAGGATCGCACCACGCCGGCCGGAAGCGGAGCCCCGGGCGTAAGCATCATGACCGGAGAGGTCGAGGAGACCGAGGACGGGGGCAGGCGGTTCCTCTTCGACTTCGAGGGGCAGAACCCGTGGTCGCGGGTCTATCCGGAGCCGGAGCAGAGCCGGGATGGGATCGCGGTGCAGGGCGCATCGGAGCAGAGCGATGAGCGGGCGAGAAGTGGCCAGTTGTCGACGAGGCTGCACGTCGTGACGCCCGCAGGTGAACCCCGGACGTTCAACATCAAGCTCTTCTCGCACTACCTTCCTTTCGAGCAGCCTGTGCGCCGGTGGAGCTTCTGGGTCTTCGGTGACGGCTCGGGCCGCAGCGCGCGACCGCGTATCCGCGACCGCAGCGGCGAGGGCTTCTACGGCGAGCAGTTCCGGATCGAGTGGGAGGGCTGGCGACAGGTCATCTGGGACCTTGAGAAGACGCCGCCCACGCTGATTGCAGGCGGCGACGGGAACGAGTCGCAGGATGGGCCGACGATGGAGCTTGTCCTCGAGATCGCGCAGGAAGCGGGCACTGAGATGACGCTGTTCTTCGATGACCTCGAGGTCGAACTGGCGCCCGACCGATGACCGAAGCAGGCGGCCTCGCCCCGGGCGGTGCCGGCAGGCACCGCGAGCGCACCGCGCGTCACGTCCTGCCCCCGGCGTGACCGCGCCGGTCTTCACCCACGCCGCCGGCAGGCCGCCGCACCTCGTATCACAGCCCCCCACGGCTCCCGCGCTCCAATCTCTGAGTGATCGCAGAACCCACGGGTCCCTCTCAACATGCCGGTGGAGCAGGTGCGTTGACGCGGGCGTGGCAGCGGCCGCGCGGACGCACCGGGCAGCCCATGAAACAATTCGGGCGCGGGAGGAGACTAAGGAAGCGAAGCGCGAGGTGAAAGCGACCCGGGGCTCGAAAGGTAACAATGTGTGCAGTCCCGGCGAATTCTTCACGTATTGTGCCAGTAGAACGAGACGACATCCGCGCTGATCCATGATCGCCAGGCCGGGAAAGAGGATCTCATCATGTCCATCAGGCGCCTGCTCCGCGCTGCAGCAGTCGGCCTCTGCATCGCCGCCGCCCTGCCGGCGTCCGCGCAGAAGCCGCTGCTTGACGTACAGGCCAACGTCAGCCCTCAGGATCTTCTCTACTTCGAGGGGACGGTCGCGCCGAGGAACCTCTCCCCCACCGGTCAGCTTCAGGTGCACAATGACGTGACGGTGCTGGTGGAGCTTATCGAGCCGGGCGGGGCGTTCCGCACACTCCCCGACCGCCTGCTCCCCACCGCGGATGAGGCGTATATCGGCCGCCGCGTGCTCGAAGGCGAGAGGCTCGAGGGTCGGGACTCGACATTGGTCGAGATATCCGGTCAGGAACTGCTGCCCGAGGACGAGGGCCTGCCGTTCGGTGTGAGCGGAGAGGTTGACCTTACCGGGGCGCAGCGTTTCCGGATCATCGCGCGTGTACGCCATCAGTGGGCCGGGACATTCCCGGAGCTTGAGTGTTTCTACGACATCAGCGGGCCCTACCCGGTGAAGCCGGGGATCGCTCGCGAACGCCGAAGCGGCGGGCTGTTCAGCGACGTCGGCCGCTTCCTCGAGCGATCTGTCGGTGAGATCGGCAGGGGCGTGGTCCAGGTCGGCGGGCAGGCCGCGGGGCTGCTGCTGACCGGCGGCGCGAACCCGGTCGGCATCCTGCAGGCGTTGCTCCTCGGGGAAATCCAGCAGCAGAGCGGCGCGCTGGGCCAGGCGTTGCGCTTCATCGGCGGCGCGGGGGGCGCGGGTGCCTCGCTCAGCGGCCTCGACCAGCTCCTCTCAGGAGGCACCTCCGGCCGCAATGACCTGACGACGACTCTCGCGCGGGGGCTGCTTGCGCGCTACGGCGGAGATATCGGAGCCGGGATCGCCGGAGCGGGCGGCGGCGACTTCGACATCGACGACCTGATCGATGACGCAGTCAGCCAGCTTGAGGAGGACCTCGGGGCGCGCCTTGGTCTTCGCAACCTTCGCGTCAATGTTGATGCCTCAACGGCCACGGTCATCAGTCAGATGCCCAGTCTCGAGGGGCGCGGGCACCTTGAGCCGATCATCGCGTATATGCTCGTGGACGCGGCGCTCGCGGCCCCGTGGACGGAGGTCGTGACGGCGTTGTTCGACAGCGGCAGCGGCAGTCAGATGGGCATTGCCGCGCCCGCGGAGGCCGCGCGAAACCTCGCCCGCGGGCAGATCGACGTGGAGACCTTCCTGCAGCTCTGCCGCTTCGCCGACCCGGACAGCCCACTGCTGAGCAGCGGCGGAATCGTCGGAGGCGCGGCCGCTCCCGGCGGCTCGGTTGTCTCATCCGCGATCCGCACGCTTCTTCCGCAGGCCCAGCTTCCCGCGGGATGGCTGGCCAGCGGCACGCACACGATCGAGATCGGCGATCTCGACCAGATCATCCCCGGCCTACAGCTCAGCGCGCAGTCGATCTCGTGGGGCGGGATGCAGGTCGTGCAGGTGAACTCACAGCCGGTGACTGTGCTGGGGCTGGAGTTGGGCGAGGCGGGGCGGGCGCTTCAGCTCGTGCAGACTCTCGAGAACGCGGTGAGCGGGCAGTGGGACAACAACCTCCTGCACCTTGCGACGGACCCGCCGCTGCACGCACTGCAGACGGGCGGTCGGACGTATCTGCTGCAGGGCGACGCGCAGCCGGTCGCGAAGGTCGCCGACCTGCTCGCGTCCGGTGTTGCGACGGCCGGCGTCCAGCAGGTGGGCGGGCTGACTGCGCTGCTGCCGGGTATGCAGACATCGCTCACCGGGTCCACCACGCCCGCGGGGCCGGAGGCTGCACCGCCACCCGCGACGGCGACACCGCCGGCCCAGCCCGTGGAGCCGGCAGAGACCACCGTGCTCGCCCCTGAGGTCGTGACGCCCGCCGTACCGTTGCCGGGGCCGGCGCCTGTCGTAACGGGCCTGCCCGGTGAGGAGACCGTCGCGCCCGCGACGCCGCAGCCGACCGCCGCGGAGCAGATCCCCGAGCCGGTGCCGCTCGACAGAAGCGGCTACCTCCGGAAGGCGTATCTGTGCACGACCGTCGAGGACGGGGCGCCGTTGGAGCTTGAGGGCGCGTTGCCCGCGGGGACCGACCGCGTGGGCGTCTACCTCGAGATCAGGGGCGCGCCTCGGGGCTCGGTGCTTGCCATGGAGCTGATCCGTGAGGGCTTCAGCCAGGGCCGTCGCATGGTGGGGGTGGGCGGCGACCGCAGGACGGTGGCGTATTTCGCACCATCTCACGGGTTCTCGCCGGGGCGCTACTGGCTGGAGATCAGCGCTGATGACGAGCTTGTCACCCGGCTGCTTTTTGAGGTAGAGTGACCGTCGAACTCAAACCACCGCAACGGTCGAAACGGGAGATGAGCGCGCTGGATCTCGACACGCTGCTGACGATCGTGAGCATCTCCGCACTGGTGGTCACCATCATCGGGCTGGCCATCCGCGACGTCATCCGTGCGCGGTGTGAGCGAGAGCGCTGACCGTCTTCGGTCGGTCGTGAGCGGGGCCATCGCCGAGCGCATGGGCACCACGAGTCAGACGTCATCAGACGACACGCGCGCATGGACGTTCGTCGCATCGACCTTCGGCCCCGGCTGGGGGGCGGCGGCCGTCCTGCGCCTGATCGCCGGACCGATGGGCGGGCCGCTCGATCCGGCCTCCGCCGATCCCGCCGACTGGGCGGCGGGAGCGCTGAGCATCCTCTTCTTCGTCCTCCCCGTCATCGTCGCGATCGTGATGAGTCGTCGCTGGGGCATCGGTCTTCGAGACTGGGGCCTGCGCATGGCGCCGGTCAGCGCGCTGCTGGCGGCTCCGCTGGTGGGGCTGGCGCTGGCCCTTGTCGCGACTGCGCTGCCGATCCTCGTGGGTATCAGCGAGTTCGAGCCGTCCGGGATGGGCGAGGTGCAGCGGCTGGCCGAGGCGCGCAGCATCCAGGCGCTGGAGCTGCAGATTGAGCTTGCCGATCAGCCGCGCCCGCTCGGGCCGAAGATCGCCGGAGGCCTGCTCGCGGGGCTGCTGCTGGGGCTGCTCTTCGCGCCAGTCATCGAGCTTCCGTGGCGCGGGCTGATGCTTACTGAGCTGTCGGGGCGGGGGTTCGCGCGCGCGGCGCTGATCCCGGCCGCGCTGGCCGGGCTCTGGTGGCTGCCCTATCAGCTCCTCGTGGGGATGGTCGGCTATCACGGCACGGGCGCCGCCGCCGTCGGGATCGTCTCCTACGCATTGCTGGGCGTGCCGCTGGCATGGGTCCGGGTGAAGACCGGCTCGATCCTCCCTGCGGGCGTGCTGGCGGTGACGGTCTCGGCGCTCAGCGAGCTGCCACGACTGGCGACAGCCGGCGGGACGCACCTTGAGCTTGAGCTGTGCGCTCTCGCGGTGGTGGGGCTGCTGGCGGGTGCGGCGCTCCTGTGGCCGCCGCGAAGCGAGGGAAGTGAGCGGCTGAGGACGCTGAGGAGGTGCCCAGATGTGTGATAGGGAATTGATATGTTCGTGAAGGAGGCAGGTGGAAATGACGGATCGGAAAGTGCTTCTTCTCATGCTGTACATGGAAGACGGCGGCCAGCCGGGCGTGAAGGGTATCACACGCCTCCAGAAGTACATGTTCCTTGTGAAGCACCGGTGCGAACTGCCTGCGCCAGCCGAGGAGGAGACATTTGAACCGTACAAGTTTGGCCCGTATTCCCCTGAGCTCTATGATGATCTGGAGTTCTTGGAGAACCTCGGTCTGATCGAGGGCAAGCCTGTCGCCTCAGATCCAGAGGCGGAATCAGTTGCCGCTGAGGAGGCCGAACTGAGCTTCGACTATCTCCTGAGTGACGATGAAGAGCAGACTGCGAAGGCAGAGGTGGGCGACCGCGAGTTCGTGCTCACCGCCAAAGGACGCGACCTCGTCGAAAGCAGTGTGCTGCCAGAAGCTGACGACCTATTGGTCCAGAGAATACGGGCGGTGAAGTCCAAGTTCTCGAGCTACTCATTGCGGGACCTGCTTCGTTATGTCTACCAGCAGTTCCCAGAGTGGACGCGCGAATCGGAGATCCGGGAGCATCTCTTCTAGTGACCGCTGGCATATTGCTGACCGTCTTCGGGGCCGCATTTGGCGTCTGCGCGTTTCTCGTGCAGAGGACCGACCGCAGCGGAGACTTGCGGAAGAAGTGTGACGAGGCCCAGAAGGCGCTCACCCGGAGATCAATCGTCCTCCTTTCCGACAACATTGGTGAGTGGCTGGAACAGGCGACCAAGCGGGGAGAGGTGGTCACGGTGGATGCCAAATTCAACATCGTGGAGCAATACACCATACCGAGCGCACTGGATATCCGACAGCGACTACGTAGTTTTGCTGCCGACCACACTGAGGTCTTCGCGTCTTACGTGGACATTGGACGCATGTGCGAGAGGATTATTGCACTCGACCGGTGGCTGCGAGATGGTGCGTTCGGGCAGGCCGGCGTGGCTGTATCGTTGGGCATTGTCGCGTTGCTGGTGGATCACTCCGCGGCCCTTCCGATCTGGGCAGTTTATCTTGCATTCGGAGAATTCGCCCTCGCGCTAGTGTTGGGGCTGATCACGATCGTTGCACGTGAGCGCCTGAGCGACAGCTTCGCCGATGCGTGTCGGGAGGCAGAGGACGTTGATGGCTGAGGAGCGTCTACTGACGCAGCCGGTACTACACTTGCTTGAGATGGCAGGGTACGAGACACTATGCGAAGCACCTTTCTTCCAATACGCCATCGACATCTACGCAAAGGGTACGAACCCTGATGACACCGTGGCCGTGGAACTGAAGCTGAAGAACTGGAACAAGGCCCTACGACAGGCACGAATCTACCAACTGTGTGCGACCTACGTGTTCATCGCCATGCCAGCGGAACACGTGCATCGGGTCAACCGGAGCAGGCTGCGTGGGGTGGGTATTGGCCTGATCACCGTTGAACAGCGAGGCAACCGCACAGTAGCCCGGCGTGTATTGCAGGCCGACGCGTCAGGAATCGAATCGAAACGACACACCGCACGATTGCTCGCCCAGTTTGGGGGAAATCCAAATGTCACGTAAGCCCGAGTGCTGGCTGAGACTCGGATCACACTCGGAGAAGGAGTACTTCCTGAAGACCGGCCACATCTTCTCGGGAATCATTGTGAACGCCAATCTACTTGCCGCAACTCCGGCCGCCACAGCTTCATTGATCGTCCGGATGGCAGGCACAGGAACTCGCTACTGGATCGACCCCTACACGTACCCGTTCGCCCAAAACATTGAGTGGCTCAAGTCCTACAGCAAAAGAGAGAAGCGTCGTACGATCAAACGCACGTTCAGAACACTGGCAGAAGAGTACGGTGAGCCTGTGCTGTCGGCTCTGGCTGAAGAACGTGAACTCACGCCAGAAGACTTTTCGGACCAGAGCGTCGCTCGGGAATTCGCCCGAAGAGTGCTTACGTATCAACTCGAGCGGCCAGCGAGAGAACTCGAGCAGGACGATAGCGCTGATCTCGTGACCGACGCGATACCGCCGCCGCGTTTGGTAGCTGCGCCTTACTTCTATGAAAGCGCGAGAACACAGCTGTGGAGACAGACAAATCTCATGCTGGCACGAGAATTCTGCACTGTGGCAGAGGGTGCTAATCCACACTGCGTGATCTGCGTCGGCCATGAGATACTTGATGCGCCGCGTCGAATCGGCGCACTGTGCGAGGATTGGCTGAGCGTCCCATGCTCCGGCTACGTACTGTGGCTCAGTGATCTCGACGAAACGGAGCTTTCGAGCGGCCGGGCGCAGCAGCTAAGGCGTGTTGTGGAGTGTCTCTCTGCATCCGGAAAGCGAACCGTGTACAATGCGCACGGCGGCTTCCTCTCGGGACTGCTGTCACACTTCGGCATGACCGGGTTCTCACACGGTGTCGGTTATGGTGAGCGCCGCGATGTTGTGCCTGTACTGGGCGGAGGCGTGCCTTGGATTACGTACTACTTCCCACCTTTGCATCAGAAGCTCCATCCTGCCAAGATTGAGACCATGCTCCCGGGTCTCGGTGTCACTAGCGCCAGCACATTCCACGACGTCATCTGCGATTGTGAGATATGCCGCGGAGTCATCGCAGGCGACATCGACAACTTCACGGAGTTCGGTGAGGTCGCGCGAAAGCCCGAAAACGAGCGCGCATTCCCCACGAAGGCCTGTCTGAAGAAGTGCAAGTATCATTACTTGCTCGCCCGACGCGATGAGCTGAAGTACATTGATAGCATGCCCCTAGAGGCAGTCCTGAGACACCTGCAAGCGGCCTACGACACGTACGCGGACCAAGCTGTTCTCGCCTCAACTGAGTACCTCGCTGCCTGGCGGACCTGCTTAGACGATTCGAGTACGGACGAGACGGCGTGACATACGTGCCTCGCTCCCCCACCGTTAACTGGCGGCGTGTCGCGACCTTCGTCGGAGTCACGTTCGCGATCAACTGGGGGGCGGTCGGCGTGATGTGGCTTGCGGGAATGCCCTTCAGCGGACCGGCGGGAACCGCCTTCGCCGCGGGATACATGCTCGTGCCGGCCGCCGTCGCGATCTTACTCGCGCGCAGGTGGGCCGTCCCCCTGCGCGACTGGGGCGTGCGGCTGCCGCGCAACTGGCACCTCGCGTTCGCGCCGGCGCTCCCGATCCTGCTGGCCGTGCTGACCATCGCGACTGCGGTGCTGATGGGCTTCGGGGAGTTCGACCCGACCGGGATGGCGATGATTGAGCGCTGGGAGGGGATGGGCCAGCAGGAACTCGCCGACTCGATGCGCGACCGAGCCGATGAGATGCCGATCAACCTCGTGCTGGTGACACTGCTCGCAGCGCCGATCGCGGGCTTCACGATCAACGGGCTCTTTGCGTTCGGCGAGGAGCTTGGCTGGCGCGGGCTGCTGCAGCAGGAGCTTGCGCCACTCGGCTTCGCTCGCGGCTCGGCGCTGATCGGCGTGATCTGGGGCCTCTGGCACGCCCCGCTGATCCTGCTGGGGCACAACTTCCCCGCCCAACCGCGCCTCGGGGTGCTCGTGATGACCGTCGCCTGCGTCCCGCTGGGAATCGTGATGTCGTGGATCGCCCTGAAGGCACAGACGGTGATCGCAGCGGCCGTCGCGCACGGAACGTACAACGCCGCGTCGGGTGTGACGCTGATGGCGTTGAGCGGCGGGGATACGATCGAGGTCTTCATCCTCGGCTACGCGGGGATCGTCGCAACCGCGCTCGTCGCCGCGGTGTTGCTGGCGTTCCGGCCGCGGGAGCCGCGCTATCTTCCGGCCACGCACTGATGCCCGCTGCGATCTGACCATCATGCGAGAGGCCGGCCCGATCGTCCGGGCCGGCCTCGTTGGTTGCGCACTGCGCCGCGCGGCGCCCGCTCAGATCTGCGTGTCCGCCGGCAGAGGCAGTTCCACCGGCTCCCCGACGTCGGCCGACTTGTACATCGCCAGCGCGATCTCGAGCGTGTGGCGGGCGTTCTTCGCGGTGATGTACGGGTCGCGATCCTCCTCGATCGCGTCCACCATGTCGTCGATCAGCCACATATGCTCCTCATAGGACAGATCCGCAGCGCCGGTGCCGCCCGCCGCAACCGTCCCGCGGCCGATCTGCAGAATCTCCTCATCCTCAGGCTGCTCGTCGCGGAAGTCCCACGCGAGGACAAGCTCGCCCTCGGTGATGGCGGTCCCGTTCTCGCCGTTGACCTCGATCCGCGGCGGCCGACCCGGCCACAGAGCCGTCGAGGCCTCGACGAGGCCCTCGGCGCCGTTCTCGAAGTAGAGGAACGCCTTCAGCGTGTCCTCAAGCGCCACGTCGGGGTGCGCGAGGTTCGTCATGCGCGCGTCCACCACCGCCACCGGCCCCAGCAGGTGGTGCAGCAGGTCGATGTAATGAAACGCATGCTGAATCGTGACGCCCGCGCCCGACTCGCGCTTGCTGCGCCAGTCGTCCATCAGGTAGTAACTCGTGTCGCGGAACCACTTCATGTACGCGTCGCCCTCGAGCAGCTTCCCGAACCGACCCTGCTCGATCGCGCTCTTGATCGCGCGGATTGATTCGCGGAACCGCACCTGCAGGCAGATCGCCAGCTTCCGGTCGTTCTCCTCGGCGGCGGCGATCATCTCGTCAGTCCTGTCGAGGCGCATCTCCGGCGGCTTCTCCACGATCACATGCTTCCCCGCCTTGAGCGCCGGGACGGCGAAGTCCGCGTGCATCGCGTTGGGCGTGAGGATGTTCACCACATCGATACGGTCGTCCGCGAGCACCGCATCGAAGCTCTCGGCTTTCTCGCCGCCGTAGTCCGCGACGAACTTGCTCAGCCGCGCGTCATCGAGATCGGTCGCGGCAACAAGCTCGGCCCTCTGCGAGTTCATGATGGCGGCTCCGTGGAACTGCGAGACCAATCCGCAGCCGACGATGCCAAATCCCATCCTGCCGTCAGTCATGAAACTACCTCCTCAGGTTCTCCCCCATGCGTTGCGTGAATGTGTTTGCCTGGCTGCACCTTTCTCCGGAAGCCCCGCCTCCGCGACAAGTCGATTCCACGCCGGTGAGGCGCAGAAGGCCTCCGCCGCGGGCACGCCACAGTACGAGCCGTAGACGATCGACTGCGCCCGGTGCACCTCGACGAAGTTCACGCTGTCGTGGTCGGCGAGAAACTGCACCTGGCTGGCGTAGCAGCGCGCCGCCTCGAGCTTGCGGTCGAGGTACTGCGTGATGTTCACGTAGCGGTCGGGCACCATCGGCATCCCGATCGGGCACATGTGAAAGACCGCCGGCACCCCGCGCATCTCCGCAAGCCCGCGGGGCCGCGCGTAGTTCGGGTTCGACGCCGAGTAGCTCTCCGCGTAGGGAAGCCGCGCGGCCAGCCAGTGGTGCTCGTGATAGTCGTACCTGCCCAGCGGCGGCCCCGGGTGCAGTATCAATACGTCCGGGTCAACCTCGCAGAGCACCTCGAAGATGCGCTCGCGCGCGACGATCTGCGTCTCCGGCCGCGGGAACTCGTGCTCGTTGATGTCCAGCCAGCGCCGCTCGCAGCCGATCACGTCGGTCGCGGCCTCGAACTCCGAGCGGGCGATGCTCTTGCGCTCCTCCTCATCGCGGTCGGCAAGCCCCCCGCGGCTGCCGTTGGTGATGCACGTGATGACACAGCGGTGCCCGTCATCGAGCATCCGCATGACCGTCCCCGCGATGTTCAGCTCGTCGTCTCGATGTGCCACGAAGGCCAGGTACGTCGCCACGGGCGTTTCGCTCCCGCCATGTCCGCAGAGGATCGTCGCCGTCGTTCACTCGGGGATGAGCAGCGCCTTGATGCCCTGCTGGGCCTCAAGCGCGTCGAAGACCGCCTCCCAGTTCTCCAACGGCTCACGGTGTGTTACCAGCGCCTCGGCGTCTACCTTGCCCTTCTCGATCACCGAGATCGCGCGGTCCCAGCTTGTGTAGCTCGTTGAGATGTTGAAGAAGACGTCGATGCCCTTGAAGATCGCCGCGTCCCACGTGAACTCGATCCTGTCTTTGCCGGTCATGCCGATCACGCAGATGCGGCCCTTCTTGCGCACAAGCTCGACCGCGGAGTTGATCGCGGGAGCCGCGCCCGAGCACTCAACCACGAGGTCCGCGCCGCGCCCGTTCGTCAGCTCACTGCACAGATCGACCGGGTTCTGCTCCGCGAGATTGACGACGTGATCGATCCCGAGCTTCTCGGCGACCGGAAGGCGCAGGTCGGCGTCCGCCGGGGTGCCGACGATCATGACCTCCCGCGCGCCCGCGGCCTTCGCCGTCTGCGCCGCCAGCAGGCCGATCGGCCCGGGGCCCAGCACGACCACGAAGTCCTCCGGCTCAACCTTCGCCCGCTCGCCTACGTCATGCACGGTGTTGGCGGTCGGCTCGACCAGCGCGCCCGCGTCGAAGCTCACCGAGTCGGGCAGCGCGTGCAGCAGTTTGCTGTCCATCACGATGTACTTCGCGAACGCCCCGTCGATCCCCCATCCAGGCGAGCGCTTGTCGGCGCAGATCTGCACGTGTCCCTGCCGGCAGAGCCAGCACTCCTCACAGGCGAGGGTGTGCGGCTCGGCCACGACGCGGTCGCCGACCTCCCACCCGCTCACGCCCTCGCCAAGCTCGGTGATGACGCCCGAGAACTCGTGGCCGAGCGTCACCGGCGGCCAGTAGGGGAACTGGTCGTGGCGGATATGAATGTCCGTGCCGCACACGGCCGCGGCCTTGACCTCGATCTTCACCCAGCCCGGCTGCGGCTCAGGCTCGGGAACGTCGCGCAACTCGATATGTCCTACGCCCTTCTCAACCTTCTGCAGTGCAAGCATCGTATTCTCTCCATCTCTTCGCGTCTCATGTGCTTCGGTCCATCGCGGTCACACGCGCCGGAAATGCCACATGTACGCCGCCACCTGCGCGCAGGGCAGCAGCGGGTAGGTCAGCAGCAACCCCACGTAGCAGGCGTAGCTGCCGAGGCTCGCGAGGATGCTCAGAACGAGCCAGATTCCAAGATACGACCAGAAGTTGAGCCGGACCTTCTCCCACGACCCTGCCACCGCATCCCACGCCCCGTGGCCGTCCGCGAGCAGCACCCACGAGTAGAAGAAGATCGTCTGCACCGCCATGACCAGCAGCCAGATGATCGGGATGACGAACTGCATCCCGATGCCGACGGCGAGGCCGATCTCCTCCATGCCCCCAGGCCCCTGCGCCATTATCGCCGGGATCGCGAAGAGGATCATCAGAGGCGCCATCAGCAGCACCGCGGGGATCGACATGATCAGCGTCAGACCCCAGGATCCGAGGAAGCGACTGAAGCCGTCGAAGATATCACCGGCCCGGATCCCTTCCCCACGGTAGCGCTTCAGCGCCATCACGTAAAGCCCGGCCATCAGTGGCGGCCCCGCGATCCCGAACGTCACACCGCCGATCAGCGCCATCAGTACGAGCGCCCCAACCCACGCCCAGACCTCTCCGATCACCATCTCCCACGCCTGGCCGACCCACTTGCCGAGCCCGTGCTCGGGAGTGAACTCGCCCGCCACCCGCGACGCGGGTGGGGCGGGGCGCCCGGTCTCACGCGCCTGCGCGGCCTGCACGAGCACGTCCGCCGCCGCCGGCGACGGCTCCTCGAGCGTCACCGGCAACCCCTCGGGCTCCTCGGCAGGCTCCGGCTCGGCGGGCGCTTTGAGTTCGGACATCTCTTCAAGCACCGCAGCCGCGGATCGCCACTGGGCGTCGCCGCCCTGCGCGACCAGCAGGTGCTCGGGCTCCACGGTGTCGCGGGTTAGCTGCTCGATCTCAACCCAGTCCACGGGCCCGAGCGTCCTGCCGCCCAGGCGATAGTACCAGACGGCCTCGTCGCGATTCAACGTGCCTCAGCCCTCCAGGCGACAGCGTTGCCGACCGTCCAGACCTTCATCCCCCCGACGTATTCGACATCCCCCACTCCGCGCCCTCTGCGCGCGGGATCCGGCCTCAACTCCTGCCGAAGTAGTCCCGGTATACGCACACCTGCGCCACCGGCAGCAGCGGAAGCGTCAGCAGCACGCCGATCCAGCAGAAGAGCCAGCCCAGCCCGGATAGCACAGCGAAGACGATCGTCATCCCGAGGAAGGAGAAGTACCGCTTTCGCGTCACCGCCCACGACTGCTTCAACGCATCGATTGCGCCGAGATCCCGGTCAACCATCAGCGGCACCGCGAAGAAGCCCACGGCCACCGGCGGAGCGATCGTCAGTGTGCCCGCCAGCCAGAAGAGCAGCGTCATCACCGTGAGGTCGATCGCGAAGCCGGCATTGTCCGGGATCGCAACGATCAACACCGCCACGCCGACCACCAGCGCCACGCCGATCGGCAGCGCCATCAGCAGCAGGAGCACGTAGAGCGCCAGCGTTCTGCCGAAGTATCTGAACCCATCGAGGAAGCCCGGCGTGCGCCGCGCCTCGCCGTCGAATCGCCTCAGCGCCAGGATGTAGAAGCCCGCGTGCAGCGCCGGGAAGCAGACCATCAGCGAGACCGAACCGAGCGCCAACAGCATGATGCTGCCGTAAATGTACTCCTTGAGATCGTCGGCGAACACCTCCGACGTCTGTGAGAGCCACGGCTTGAGGCCGTGCACCGGCGGGAGCGGTTCGGGCGGCTCCTCTTCTTCGACCTCAGCCGACGCGTCCTCGGCGTCCTCCTCCACGGCGCCGGCCTTCTCCGCCTCATCGATGATCTCACGGGCGGAGCGCCAGTCGTCATCACCTGCGCGCGCGATCAGCAGATCCTCAGCATCGAAGGTGTCCTCGAGCAGGCGCTCGATCTCCCGCCATGACACCGGGCCGAGCGCCCTGCCACCGAGCTGATAGTACCACTGCGATTCGTCGAGGCCCGGCTCTGCCATCGTCTCCCCGCCTGTCAGCCTGAGATCTCGCCCTCAGCGGCAGAACCCGTCCATGAAGGTCGCCAGCGCCGCCGCCGCGTCGAGCATCTCCTGCACCGGAATCTGCTCCTGATCGGAGTGCGCGACACCGAGATTCCCCGGGCCGAAGACCACTGTCGGGATCTCAAGCTGGTTGTTGTAGAGCCAGGCGTCACAGGAGGCCGTCATCGCCGAGACCGCGCCCTCCTTACCCACGGCCTGCGCCGCGTCCTGCAGCGCGAGCACCAGCGGGTGGTCGGGCGGGATCACGTTCGCGTCATGGCGGTAGGTGAAGTCGATCTCGAAGTTCTTCGGATCGGCCAGCCACTCGTCACCGGACTCGCGCACGGCCGCCTCCATCTCCTCCATGACCTGCTCCTTGGTGCGGTCGGGCAGCAGCCCGAGGACGCCCTTGAGGTTCGCGCGCCGCGGCGCCTGCGCCGGCCAGTCGCCGGCCTCAAGCTGGCCCACCGTCAGCGGCATCGGGTTCTCAAACTGATCGAAAAGCGGGAACTTCCCGCGCGATTCGGCGAGGATGCGGTCGTGGTACTCGGTGAAGTAGCCGACGATGTCGATCGCCTTGAGCAGGGCGCTGACGGTCCCGCCGGGCATACCGGAGTGGCCGGCCTGACCGTAAACGTTCGCGTCGAACCAGACCGCGCCTCGCACCTGCGGCAGCAGCACGAAGTTCGTCGGCTCCAGCACCACGCAGGCGTCGGCGGTGTCGCCGTGGCGCGCCATCGCCACGGTGCCGTTCCCGCCGATCTCCTCCTCGATCACGAGGTGCGCGATGATGTCGCCGTCAAGCTCGATATCCAGATCGTCCAGCAGCCGGAAGAGCAGCCAGATCGTCGCCGCCTGCCCCTTCGCGTCACAGGCGCCGCGACCGTACACGACGCCGTCCTCGAGCCGCGCGCTGAACGGCTCCACGTGCCCGGATGAGGGGGGGACGACATCGAGGTGCGTGTTGAGGATCACGGACTTTCCGCCGCCGGTGCCCTTCCGCACCGCGCGAACGTTCGGGCGGTCGCCGTACTCGGTCACCACCGGGTAGGAGTAGTCCGGGTCATCCTTGATCGCCTCGGTGACCTCGATGAACTCGACCTCATCGGCGACCTCGCTCATGCGCTCGTGCATGTAGCGCATCGCCGGGCCCTCATTCCCGACGGTCGACTCAAACGCGATCAGCTCAGACAGAATCTCGATCGCGTCATCATTCAGTTCGGATGCGGCCTTCAGATAGTCGTCTGCCATTGTTGTCTCCTTCGGGGGAGCGACGAGCTGAGAGCGACGGGTGGCAAGCGAACGGCAACGGCATGACGGCATGGGCGGTTGGGGCATGTGCCGCCAACAGCATTCCAGACCTGCTGCGAGGGCGCGGGGCGTCAGGTGGCGTCGTTGGCGACCTTCTTCTTGACCGGCGGCCTGTACATGGTCTCGCCGCGCTCGATGCCCTCAGTTACCTCGACGAGGAAGTCAGTGGGCTTCGGCTCTTCCTCACGGGGTGTCTTCTCAGTCTCCTGTTCGCGGCCATCCTCGTCTCTACGCATTGTACCCATGCCTTTCTGGCCCGCGCGTTTAGGATACGATTACAATCAGTGCAACGAGTGTCAGTACGAACGTCAGTCCCGTGCAGATGTTTGCGGCACCAATCAGCCTGAACTTATTGTCGACGTGTGGCTGGTTCTGGGCAACTGCATTGGCGTAGATCCGCGCAAGGAACATCGGTTCGCCGACACTTGAGTGCTTCTCGAGCGTTTCACAAAGGCGCAGCGGGTCGGGCCACGCGACCTTGATCCTCGTTGCCACATAGATGTGAACGCCGGCGGCCAGGAAAGCCAGAATGAGGCCGGCGACAAGTAGCCAAAGACACCAGCCGCTGACTGTCCCTGTGGTCTGACTTATCTGCCAGATGGCCGTGGCCAAGAAACCGACCAGAACTCCGTTGAATGCAAGCAAGCCGAGGGCGATCTGTTGCGCCCGCCCATGCCTGTCTCTGTGGTCCGAGTACACTTCGCGGCTGAAGGTGAGCAATCTCTCCTCAGCGTCTGACATCGTACCCCGCTTCCTCACTATCAGTATACCACACCGTTTGTGCCCGAACTCACGCCCCCAGCAGGCGATTCGTGAGGACGTATATCCCGATGGCGACCGCAAGCCCGACGAGCAGGCCGGCCCACCACGCGTCAAGCACAGTGGCCACCATGCCCCCGGGGAAGACCGCCAGCATCGTGCAGCCGAAGAAGCGGACGAGACAGCCTGGTGTGGGCGATGAGACTCGGTGCATCCGCACAGAGCCGCGCATCTGCCCCACCGACTCCGCCTCCACGATCAGGTAGATCCCGACCGCGACGTAGATGATGAAGCCGAATATGTCCTGCGGGCGCATTTCAGCCCCCCGTCCGAAGCTCTGCGCCGCCTCACGGGTCCCGGTTCCCGGCCGTTCAGTCCAGCCCCAGCACCACGCTCTCCATGATGTCGCAGGATTCCTCGGCGGCGTCCTGGTCGATCACAAGCGGCGGCGCCACACGGATGACGTTGCCGTAGAAGCCCACCGCGCCGCAGCAGAGCCCCTCGGTGGCGCAGGTGTCGATGACCTCCCACATGATCTCCGGGGCGGGCTCCTTCGTCTCCTTGTCCTTTACGAACTCCATGCCCATCACAAGGCCCATCCCGCGCACGTCGCCAAGGTAGGGCGACTTCTCGGCAAGCTCCTGCAGGCGGCCCTTCATGTACGCGCCCATCGCCGCGGAGTTCTCGACGAGATTCTCCTTCTCGAAGATGTCGAGCACCGCGTGGGCCGCCGCGCACGAGACGGGATTCCCGCCGGTCGTTGAGGACGCCTCGCCGCGCTCGAACGCCTCCATGATCCGCTTCTCCGTCATCAGCGCGGAGGTCGGGATGCCGGAGCCGATGCCCTTACCCAGCGGCATGAAGTTCGGGCGCAGGTCCTCATGCTCGGCGGCGAACATCTTCCCGGTGCGACCGAAGCTCGACTGCACCTCATCGAGGATGAAGAGCACTTCATTCTCCGCACACCACGCCTGAAGCTCGCTCAGCCAGCCCTCGGGCGGGAATATGAAGCCCGCGCCGCCCTGGTAGGGCTCGGTGATGACCGCGGCGAGGCTGCCGGTGGTCTGCGTCTTCACCACGAGGTCGAGGAACGAGAGGCACTTGAACCCGCACGAGTCGCAGTCGAGGTCGAACGGGCAGCGGTAGCAGTAGGGGTAGGGCGACTGGATGTGTCCGGTCAGCGCGGGGCCGTAAAGATACTTCGTGCCCTGCTTGCCCGCCGCGGACATCGCCATCCCGGTCCGGCCGTGGAAGCCGCCGTAGAACGAGATGACCTCGTGCCTGCCGGTGAAGCGCTTCGCCATGCGCATCGCGGCCTCGGTGGCCTCCGAGCCCGTGGTGACCATGAAGCAGGAGTCGAGGTTCGGCGGGGTGATCTCGACCAGCCGCTTCGCGTAGGTCACTCGCTCGGGGGTCGGGAAGTCGTAGGGATTCATCAGCCGCGCAACCTGCTTCTGGATCGCCTCGACATGATGCGGATGGCAGTGCCCGACGTTGGTGACGAGCACACCGGAGGTCCAGTCGATGTACTCGTTCCCATCGACGTCCCAGATGCGCACGCCTTCGGCGTGGTCCCAGACGAAGGGCTGCTGGCGACTTGTCGCGCCGCCCTCGTACTGAGCCGACATCTCCATGTACTCGGCCGATTTCGGGCCGGGAAGGTTGTATCTCGGCATCTCAATGCGCTCCTTCACACGACGAATAACGACAACGGCACAGGCGGGAACGAGGTCCCGCCTCTCCAATCACAAACGGCATGCGACAACGGCTCGGCGGGCCGAGACGCCATCGGTGGCACGCACACTCCTGTGCGTGCTCCGAGCATCTCACTATGATCCCGCTCAGACCTCGCGGTAGACGCCGTCGAGTTTCGCCTCGACTTCCTCGTTGACGGTGAAGCGCGGCGGCTCGCCCGCAAGGAAGAGGTCCACGTCCTGCATGATCTTCTCGCGGATGTCCCAGCCGGCCTCCACCGAGTTCCAGCCGAGGTGCGCCGAGAGCGTCGCGGTGGGCAGGTCGAACAGCTCCATCTCCGCGGGCGGCGGCTCGGTCTCGTAGACGTCGATCCCAGCGCCGGCGATCCAGCCCTCCCTGACGGCCTTCGTGAGCGCCTCGGTGTTGACGATCGCCCCACGCGCGGTGTTGATGAGAAACGCGCTCTCTTTCATGATCCTGAACTGCGGCTCATCGATCATGTACCGGGTCTCATCATTGAGCGGCGTGTGGATCGTGACGTAGTCGGCCTCCGCGAGCACGTCGTCAAGCGAGTAGCGCTCCTCGACGCCCAGCGCGGCGAGCCGGCGGTCGCCCATGTAGGGGTCGCAGATCATCCTGCGGCCGAAGATGTTCTCGGTCATGCGGTAGACGCGCGAGCCGATGCGGCCCGCGCCGATGACCCCGAGCGTCTGATCGTGCATCCTGTGGATGTCGCCCAGTTCCGAGAAGTCCCAGATGCCCGTGGCGGATGACTCCTCGAGAATCGCGCGGCTGGTGAAGAGGCGGCGGGCGCAGGCGAGGATCAGCGCTACGGCCTGCTCGGCCACCTCCTGCGCGCAGTAGTCCGGGATGTTCGCGAGGCGGATCCCGTACTTCGTGCAGGCATCGGTGTCAACGTTGTCGTAGCCGATCCCGTGGCGGATGATGAGCCTGCACTTCTCAAGCTGCGAGATGACGGACTCGGGCATCGGCGCCATGTTGACGATCACGACGTCGCAGTCGCGGATAGCGTCAACGAGTTCCTCTTCGGGAGCGAGCTTGAGCTGGTAGTGCTCGAAGTCTATGTCGCGCTTCTGCATCTGCTCGACTTCCCAGTCGAGATTGTCTTCGATGTAGTCGGTGATGACGATCTTCGCCTGACTCATTTCCGGCCTCCATTGAACAGCAGCTATCATCAAACGACCAGTGGCCACGCGCGCGGCGACGCCACGACCCGTGGTTTCGACGCCGGTCGCGGGGGGACCTGCCTGTCGGGAGCACGGGCGAGGCGTTGGGGCACGAATGTTCACACGCCGAACGGATCGACGCCTGCGGCGGGTGTATCCTCAGAATATCGGCGCAGCGACCGCGATGACGGCAGGCAACCAACCGGCCCGGGCACACCTGTTCCTGTGCGAAAGATCCGGACACCGGGGTGTCACGTGCGCACCGAACTCGGACTCCGGCCGCCTCGCCCGGAGGGTCGTCTCCGGCGGGCTGGTGAGGCGCGGGCGCCTGAGATCGAGGCCCAGAGCGGTAGGTCCCGGAACGAAGCAGCACATTGACAGTGCATCCCCGGTGAATTCGCACCACGCGCCGCCAGTGTACGTTCACACCCCCCGGGATCCGCGCGGGCTCCATGGTTCGCGGCGTGCGGCGGGCGACCGGCCGAGAAGGCAACTGCATCGCGCGAGACACACCGCCCCCGAACCGGTCAGCGTGTGGGGTAAGCCGAGCAACGGGGCAGCCCCCCGCCTCCCGGCGAAGGGGCCCTCGACGACGATCAGACTGTCCGATCGTTCCTCACCGGGGACTTCGGTCGCCGGCGGCTCTGTCTTCCGGCGTTGCGCAACCGGCCACCCCGACCCGCCGGGGCCATCATGCCGGCGCATGTCCCCCGGACACGGCCATCCTCATGGACGGACGAGACGCGTCATTCCTCGGACTTCTCCTCCGAGTCGACCGTCTCTTCGCCCTCAGCGTCAAGTTCTTCGCTGACATCCACGTCGGTCTGTTCGGCATCCGGTAGTGCCTGATCCTCGGCATCGTCGGCCGGTTCGGCGTCAGCCGGGGCCGCCATCTCGTCCAGTGGCGCCAGGTCCATCACGGCCTCGCCGTCGTCGGCCTGTGACCCTCGCTCGACGACCAGAAAATACAGGCCGACAAGGATGGCCACGATGAGGATCAGCACGATCACAACGACTGCCGGACTCACCTGTTGGTCCATCGGCTTCCTCCTGCGTTCCACGTCTCGCGGCAATCGGGCGGAGTTTCTGCAGCCATGAGAAGAGTGCGGGTCCCTGAAGACAGGGACGGGCAATGCGCGAACAGACCGAACCAGCTATTCCGTGTCGCTCCCCCCCTCACCTCCATCGCGCAAAGAACTTGCGCCTGAGTCTTCCAACTCCTCCCGCAGAACGTCCATCGGGAAGCGATCGCCGGGGCAGGCGGTGGAGCCCAGTTCTCCGTGACCGTGGATGTCGGCAGGGGTGAGGCGGTATTTCCTCATCAGGTCGGCCAGCAGGCCTCGCAGCGTCGCCATCTGCTCCTCAGTCGGCCGCGCGGGCTGCTGCCGTCCGGCGGGGTTCGACGCACTGTCGAAGTTCCCAACCAGGCAGATGCCGAGAAAGTCGTTGTGTCCGTACGTATGCGCTCCGATCATCCACTCGGGCCGACCCTGCTCGAGCGTGCCGTCCGGAAGGATGACGTAGTGGTAGCCGATCGTGTAGACGTCATCGCGGTACTCGGCGGAGAAGCCCTCCTGCTTGTGCCAGCCCGCAATCACCTCCGCGTCCACGCGGTGCCCGCCGACGACGCCGCCGGTGGCGGTGTGGTGGATGACGATGCCACCGGGCCCGTGGAAGAACAACCTCCGCGGCCAGCGCGGCCCGAGCCGCATGGTCAACCCGCCGATGGCCACGATCAGGACCGCGACGACCAGCAGGACGATGGCGGCGCGACCGTCATCGCCTCGGTGGGTTGGAGAGGACGTGTGTCGTGGTGGCATGATGCCCGCTTCGCCGAATCGCCCGCGGTTCCTTCTTCCGACTGTGCGCGGGCGGCGTCCCATCTCCCCCGGTCGGTCTCCGTGGCGACCCCGGAGCCTGACGCCGTCCGCCGCCCCAACGCGCGGCGTAAGATGGTGGCGATCACGCAGGTAAGGTGGGATCATGGGGAGAATTGGTGTACCGGCGGCGGCCCCAGGGGGCCGAAGCCGATCTTCAATGCAGTCAACTGCACAAGCGGGAGTGAGTACATCCGATGAAGGCAGCCGTCATCGTTGGTCCACACACGATTGAGATGCGCGAGATGGAGCGCCCCTCCCCCGGCCCGGGCGAGGCACTGGTGAAGGTCGAGGCTGTCGGCGTCTGTGGAAGCGATCTTCACGCGTACGAGGGATCCCAGCCGTTCTTTCAGTACCCCGAGATCGGCGGGCATGAGGTCGTCGGCACCGTGGTGGAGATCAATCCCCACGAAGGGGCGCCCCCGCAGATCCCCGCGCGCAACCAGGTGCGACCGCCGAGCGAGGGCAGCAGGGTCGTGCTGGATCCGTCGATGCCCTGCGGCGGGTGCTACCCGTGCCGCACCGGGCGCTACAACTGCTGCGAGAAGATGCGGGTGCTCGGTGTCCACGCTCCGGGCGCGTTCGCGGAGTACTACGTCGCGCCGGTTGAGTGCCTGCACGGCATCCCGGCCGACATGTCGGCGGACGCCGCGGTGATGGTGGAGCCGCTTTCGATCGGCGTGCAGGCGTCGAACCGTGCCCGCGTGACGGTCGAGGACACGGTGCTGATCATCGGCGCGGGCACGATCGGGCTGTCGGTGCTGCAGGTGTGCGCGTCGCGAGGCGCGCGAGTTGCGATGAGCGACCTGTCCGAGGGGCGGCTCGAGATCGCCCGCGACCTCGGCGCCGTGGTGACGGTGAACCCGGCGAAGGAGGACCTCAGGGAGGCGCTCGTGGAGGACTTCGGCGAGAGCGGCCCCTCGGTGGTCATTGAGGCGGTGGGCCGGCCCGCGACCGTGCTGCAGGCGCTCGACGTCGTCGCGTCCAGCGGTCGTGTTGTTATGCTCGGCCTGTGCACCGACGAGATCTGCATCCCGGGATCGCTGATGGTGCGCAAGGAACTCGACTTCCTCGGCTCACGCCTGCACGGCGGCACACTGCCGCAGGCCGTCGCGCTCGTCGAGCAGGGCAGCGTGCACCCCGAGCAGCTCGTCACCCATCACATGACCCTCGACGAGCTTGAGCAGGCATTCGAGCTTATGCTGGACGAGCCCGACACGACTCTGAAGGTGATCGTCACGCCATGACGCCGCGCGAGCGCATCCCCGTGCTGGTCATCGCGGGGCCGACCGCGGCGGGGAAGACAGAGGCATCGCTGCAGGTGGCGGAGCGAGTCGGCGGAGAGATCATCTCCGCCGACTCGATGCAGATATACGAACGCATGGACATCGGCACCGGCAAGCCGACGGCCGAGGAACGGGCGCGAGCGCCGATCCACCTCATCGACTTCATCCCGCCCGACGGGGAGTACGCCGTCGCCGAGTTCACGCGGGACGCCGACCGGCTGATACGCGAGATCCACCGCCGCGGCCGCCTCCCGATCATCGCGGGCGGGACGGGCCTTTACCTGCGCGCGCTGACGGAGGGCTTCGACTTTCCGCCGCCCCCGGAGGATGCGCAGGTCCGCGAGCGGCTGTGGGCTGAAGTGGCGCAGATCGGCTCGGAGCAGATGCACCGGCGGCTGGCCGAGGTGGACCGCGAGTCGGCGGAGCGGATCGACCCCGGTGACGCACGGCGGATCGTGCGCGCGCTGGAGGTCTACGAACTGACCGGGCGGCCGATGTCGGCACAGCGCGACGTTGACGCTGAGGCCGCAAGCGCATATAATTGCGCGAAATACGTCCTGACGCCCCCACGCAAGCTGCTCTTCGACCGGATCGAGCGCCGGGTGGACGCGATGATGGAGGCCGGCTGGGTGGATGAGGTGCGCGCGCTCGTGGACTCCGGCGTACCCTCCGACGCGCAGTCGATGCAGGCGATCGGCTACCGCCACCTGAGAGAGTACCTCGAAGGCGAGCGGGACCTCGACGAAACGGTCCGGCTGATCAAGCGCGACACCCGGCATTTTGCGAAGCGGCAGTTGACATGGCTCCGCGGCGGCGAGGGCTACCGATGGCTCTCACCTGCCGGCGAGACACAACGGCGGGCGTGCACTGCGATCATGATAGCACGGACACTTCGAATCAGGGGGTGATGGACAGATGTCGGGCAAGCCGCAGGTGCAGGACGAATACCTCAACGAAGTGCGCACGAAGAAGCGCCCCGTGGAGATCGTGCTCCTCGGGGGCAGATCACTGCGTGGGGTCGTTGAGGCCTTCGATACGTTCACGATCAGGCTCCGCTGTCGCAGCGACGAGCTGCTGGTGTTCAAGAGTGCGATCGCTGTGATCGGCCCGATCCGCGGCAACAACAAACGTTGACGGGCAGGAGATCGAGATGTCACTGCGTTTTACGAAGATGCACGGGCTGGGCAACGACTACGTCTACGTTGACGGGCACGATCAGAACCTCGACAGGTTCAACCTCGGCAGGCTCTCGGCGCTGGTCTCCGACCGGCACTTCGGTGTCGGCAGTGACGGGCTGATCCTGATCCTGCCCTCCGAGGTCGCGGACTTCCGGATGCGGATCTTCAACCCCGACGAGTCCGAGTCGAACATGTGCGGCAACGGCATGCGCTGCTGCGCGAAGTACGTCTACGAGCACGGGCTGACGGACAGGACCGAGCTGACATTCGAGACACTGGCCGGGATCATCAAGCCGGTGCTGACGGTGGAGGATGGCGAGGTCACATCGATCACCGTGGACATGGGCGAGGCGCGGCTGGCGCGCGGGGAGGTCCCCTTCGCACAGGGCGATCCCGATCAGCCCGCAATCGACGAGGAGCTTGAGGTCGACGGTCAGACCGTGCGCGTCACGGCGGTGTCGGTGGGCAACCCGCACTGCATTCTCTTCGTGGACAGCGTCGAGGACGCGCCCGTGACGACGCTCGGGCCGAAGATCGAGTACCACCCGGCCTTCCCGAACCGCACCAACGTGGAGTTCATAGAGATCGTAAACCGCTCGCATGTGAAGATGCGCGTGTGGGAGCGCGGCGCGGGCGAGACCCTCGCCTGCGGCACCGGCGCCTCAGCCACCTGCGTGGCCTGCGCGCTCAACGATCTGACCGACCGCGCGATCGAGGTCGAGCTTCTCGGCGGAACGCTCGCGATCGAGTGGCGCGATGACAATCATGTGTTCATGACGGGGCCGGCGGTCGAAGTCTTCGAGGGCGTGCTCTCGGAGAAGTTCATCGCCCCGGCCATCATCTGATGGCAGACGACAGGAGCGGGGGGACACCGGAGGCCGAAACGAGTCGGCCCCGGCGCATTCACTCAACCGGCGCACGAGGGAGACGACGATGGAGCAGGCACAGCGACTTCAGCGCATCCCGCCCTATCCTTTCCGCGAGATCGCCGCGCTGAAAGCGAAGATGATCGAAGAGGGCAACGAGCCCATCGACTTCGGCATCGGCGACCCGGATATGCCGACCCCGCAGTTCGTGATCGACGCGCTCTGCGAGGCCGCCAACGACCCGGAGACCCACCCGTACGATGAGACGGGCTTCGGGACGGAGCGTTACAAGAGCGCGATCGCTGATTTCGGGAAGCGCCGCTTCGGGATCGACGTGGACACCGACGGCGAGATTCAGAGCACCATCGGCGGGAAGGAGTCGCTGGTGCACATCGTCTGGGCGTACATCGACCCGTCGGACGTCGTGCTCGTTCCCGACCCGGCGTACTCGGTGTATAAGGTGCAGACAAGCTGGTGCGGCGGCGCGGCATTCCCGATGCCGCTCACCGCGGAGAATGACTTCCTGCCCGACCTCGACGCCATCCCCGAGGCCGTCCGCCAGCAGGCGAAGATGATGTTCCTGAACTACCCGAACAACCCGACCGGCGCGGTCGCTCCGCTGGAGTATCTCGAACGCGCGGTGCAGTTCGCCCGGGAGTACGAGATGCTCATCGTGCAGGACGCGGCCTACGCCGAGGTGTACTACGATGAGGCCGACCGGTCGCACAGCATCCTCGAGATCGACGGCGCGAAGGACGTCGCGATCGAGATTCACTCGCTCTCGAAGACCTTCAACATGACCGGCTGGCGCGTTGGCTGGGCGTGGGGAGGGGCCGAGCACGTCGAGGCGCTCTCGAAGGCCAAGAGCAACGTGGACTCGGGCACGTTCATGGCGATCCAGCGCGCCGCCGCGGCCGGGCTGGACAACTACGAGGACTTCGCCCCCCGGATGCAGGCGGAGTACCGTCGCCGCCGCGATGCGCTGGTCGAGGGCCTGCAGAGCCTCGGCTGCCCGATCGAGGCTCCGCGCGCGACATTCTACGTCTGGATCCCGGTGCCCGACGGCTATGACAGTGAGGGCTTCGCGAAGAAGCTGCTGGGCGACTGCCAGGTGCTGGCGATCCCCGGGGCGGTCTACGGGGCCGCCGGCGAGGGCTTCGTGCGCATGTCGCTTACCATCAAGGGCGACGACAAGATAGCACAGATCGAGCATGCAGTGCAAAACATGAAGGATGGCGGCGTCGCCTGGTAGGGGTGCCGCACGACCACGAGGTGAGCGCGCTTTGAATCGCGAAGACGACCGTGACAGTCGGCAGCAGTCCGAGGTAGAGCGCGCGATCCTCGTCGGGATTGACGACCTTCAGGGCCAGGGCCGGCGGTCGATGCGCGAGCTTATCGAGCTTGCGAAGACCGCCGGCGCTCAGGTCATCGACCTGGTGACGCAGCGCCGTGGCAGCCCGCACATCCGCACATTCATCGGGGCGGGCAAGGTCGGGGAACTCAAGGCCCTCGTGAGGGGCGAGGGCGCCGATCTTGTGATCTTCAACGCCGAACTCTCCCCGGTGCAGAACCGCAACCTCGTCGAGGCGCTCGACTGCAAGGTGCTCGACCGCACCGAGCTTATCCTCGACATCTTCGCCCAGCACGCGCACACACGCGAGGGGAAGCTGCAGGTCGAACTCGCCCAGGCGCAGTATTCCCTCCCGAGGCTCGCGGGCCGCGGGCGGATGATGGACCGCATCGGCGGCGGCGCGGCCGGCGCGGGGATCGGCGTGCGCGGACCGGGTGAGACGAAGATCGACGTCGAGCGCCGCGTCCTCCGCCGCAGGATCCAGCGTCTTCAGGATGAGATCGACGAGGTGCAGCGCCGGAGAGAGGTTGAACGAAGCTCCCGCCGGCGCTCGGGCCTGCCCACCGCCTCGCTGGTGGGATACACGAACTCAGGCAAGTCCACGCTGCTCAACGCACTGGCCGGATCGCGGGAGGTGGCCGTCCGCGACCGCCTCTTCGAGACGCTCGACCCGACCACCCGGCGCATCGATCTTGACGACCGGCGCGAGTGCCTCGTCACCGACACCGTCGGCTTCATCCAGGACCTCCCCACGCAGGTCGTCGCCGCCTTCCGCGCCACGCTTGAGGAAGTCACCGAGGCAGACCTGCTCATCCACGTGATCGACGCCTCCTGGCCTGCCGCGTTCGAGCAGTACGATGCGGCCTCACGGGTGCTCGAGGAGCTTGGGGCCACCGACATCCCGACGATCGCAGCCCTCAACAAGATGGACGCGGTGAGTTCCGAGCGCAAGGTCAAGATCCTCGAGAGCCGGATAGACAACACGATCCGCATCTCCGCGCTCGAGGGCGATGGCCTCGACGAGTTGCGCCGTCGCATGTCCGATCTGCTCTTCGCCCACATGATCGAGGTGACGCTGCACATCCCCTACGATCGCATGTCGCTGATGGAGCTGCTCAACGAGCGCGGCCATGTCTCGGAGACGAAGTACGAGGCTGAGTACGTGGTGACGCGCGCGGAGGTCGATGAGCGAACGCTCTCTCAGGTGCGTGACCTGGTCGTCAGCGAGTAGCTCCACGCTGCCGGCCCGCCGCTCGATCTCCTCGCACCCCGACGGGATGACGCTCTCTCGCCCGCCTTCGTACGTGAGGGCACGTCGAGGACCTCAGGATTCGCGCCAGGTGAAATGGGGGCATTCCCCGGTTCTCAAACGGCCGAGAAGAGGTATCATCTACTGAGACGGGCGAAACCACGAGCAGCATGGAACTGGAGGAGGATCGTTGTGAGAAGACTGCTGATAGTCGTGGTCGTGCTCGCGTTGCTGGTGAGTGCCATCGCCGTGATGGCGGCGCCAAAGCCGCAGAGCATCTTCCGGGCGCAACTCTCAGGCGACGCGGTGGTCCCGCCGGCGGAGACAAACTCGCATGGCGTCGCGTTGTTCAAGCTCAGCGGCGATGGTGAGCTGATGTACTTCAAGCTGATCGTCGCGAACATCGAGGATGTTGTGGCCGCGCACATTCACCTTGGGGCCCCGGGCGTGAACGGACCTGTCCAGGTCGGGCTCTACACCGGCGGGCTCATCGAGGGGCGTTTCCAGGGTACCCTCGCCGAGGGCTCATTCCCGGTCTCAGAGGAGCTGCTCGAGGCGATCCGAGCGGGAGAGACGTACGTTCAGGTACACACCGTGGCCTACCCCGGCGGGCACATCCGCGGACAGATCCGCTGATCTCAACGCCCCTGGAAGATCGTCTGAGGCGCCGGGGCACACCCGGCGCCTCGTTCGCATCCCCTACCCCGAGACCTGCCCCTCGATGACCGTCGCCAGTTTGTCCCCCTCGTCTGCCCACGGGTGCTGCGGCGGCAGCGCCACGTCACAGTCGGGCCGATTGCAGCCGTGGCTCCACAGCCAGCCATCGGCGGGCGAGAGGATCTCCACCGTCTCCAGCGTCTCCTCGCGGATGATGTGCCCGAGCCTCTGCCCCTCGGCGACGTGGTCCGACGTCTCGAGGCCCGCCTCGACGAAGAGGCCGCTGCAGGGGGCGGTCAGATCGTGCTGGAGATTCTGCTCCTCCCCGGCGTTGCGCGTCAGCTCCACGTAGTCACCGTCGATCTGCTCGATCGCGCCGTCGATCATGCCGAAGAGCTTCGCCAGGTTCGTCGCCGCTCGCAGACCCAGCGCGACCTCCTTCTCCCTGATGACCCACTGGGGCGCCAGTTCGATGGTTATCGCGCCGCGACCGCTGCCGTTGAAGAGCGCGCCGATCGTCTTCCCGCCGCTGCTGCCTGTCGGGGCCTCCCGCCACTGGATAAAGCGGATGGCCGCCACGCGCGCCATCTCCGCCGAAGGACCCTCATCGCGCGCGAGCGTGGCGGTGGCGGTGAATCGCGACCACGAGTGCAGATCGAGCGCCCGCGTGCAGTGCCTCACCACTGCCTCATGCACCGCGTGGCTCACCCGCTCGGTGTCGTTACCGTCCGCCCGCCCCGGCCAGGTGCGGTTCATGTTGTGCCCCTCGTCATCGCCGTAGGGCTGCTCCGGCCCGAGGCTCATGTGTGAGCGGCGGTGCTTCACCGCCGGAAGGTTCGCGAAGGGCACCAGCCACACGTCGCCGGCCACCAGATCGCGCTCGCACACCTCGCGGAAACGCCGAACTACCTCGCAGCCCTGGACCTCGTTGCCGTGCTGGGCCGCGATCACCAGCAGCGACTCGCCCTCTCGGCCCGTGTCGATGTGCCAGTGCGGGATGCGTACGATCGAACCATCGTTCAGTTCCGCGACTGCGTGGTCGAGCTTCGCCTGCGGCATGACCGACCTCCCCGTCAGATGATACGCACGGCGGGCTCACGCCGGCCGGTCGAGCGATGATAGGTTACGTCCGGCCAGCCCAACGCCAGCGACGCGTGCAACGCCTGGCCGTCCGGCACGTGAAGCGCCCTGCGAAGGTCGGCGTCGAAGCCCGCAGGGATGGTCAAAAAGCCGATCGAGCAGGATCCGAGGCCCTTCGTGACCGCCGCCAGCATCAGGTTCGCGACCGCGTAGTGCGTGCTCTCCGCGCCGGTCGGGTCCTGCTCGGGAGCGTACGCGAGCAGGAGAGTCGGTGCGCCCCAGATCATGCGGTCACTGCCGCGCTCATGGGCCCGCAGGATCAGCCGCACCGCCGGCGCGATGCCATCAAGCCCGGCCACGGCCTCCTCGCCCATCGCGTCGATCATCTGCGCGCGCTTCTCCCCGTCCTCCAGCGCCGCGAGCAGTCCGGCGTAGAACTCCGCCGCGGCGTTGCGCACCACGTCAAGCTCGGCCGGATCCTTGATGACGGTGAACGCCCACGACTGCTCGTTGTGTCCGCTGGGTGCGAGGACGGCCGCATCTATCAGCTCGCAGATCAACTCGTCCGGAACTTCCTCGTCCGTGTACCTTCGCACGCTTCGGCGCTGGCGGAGCAGACTGACAAGCCGATCGTACTCCACCGCAGGCTCGGCCGGGATCTCCTCGATGCGCTGCTCGGGGATCGCCGGGTGGCTCATCGCGTTCCGCGGGCAGACGGCGACGCACTGACCGCAGACGATGCACTCCCCCACTCCTCGCGCCATCGGACCGTTCTTGCGAAGCTTCAGCACCTCAAAGCTGCAGGCCTCAACACACCGGCCGCAGACGATGCACGCCTCTTCGTTGACTTCGGGTCGGGCGGTCTGACTCATGTGCTCACCTCTGAGATTGACTGGTGCGGCGGATGAAACGCGAGCGGAGGGCGCGGGCTCAGATGAAGTTGATCTGCGCCGCGCGCTTATCCACCGAGCGCAGGTACTGCACGTCGGGGTGGCCAACCACCAGCGCGGCGTCGAGGCTGTGATCTTCGGGCACGCCGATCAGCTCGCGGACACGAGCATCATGCTCGGCAACCGCGGTCAGGAAGCCGATCAGGCAGGTGCCCAGCCCCATCGTGGTCGCCATCAGCATGAAGTTCGCGACCGCGTAGTGTGCGCTCTCCACGCCGGTGGGATCCTCCTCCGGCGAGTGAACAACCACCAGGGTCGGCGCCCCCCAGAAGAGCCGATCGGTGCCGGTCTTCTGCAGGTCAACGATCCCCTCGAGCAGAGGCCGGGCCTCCTCCAGCACGTCCACCGCCTCCTGCCCGACCTGAAGGCGCAGCATGAACTTGCTCACCCGGCTGTCGAGCATCTTCAGCAGGAAGCGGTAGATCGCCCGGATCCGCCGGCGAATGTGCGCGAGGTGTTCCTGATCCTGGATGATCGTGAAGCACCACGACTGCGCATTCAGGCCGCTTGGCGCCTGAACCGCGGCCTCGATGAGCTGCATGATCTCCTCTTCGGTCACCTGCTCATCGGTGTAATTCCGCACGCTCCGGCGCTTGCGCAGAAGGTCGAAGAGCAGCGCGGAGGTGACGCCCTCGCCCTGGGGGAGAAGCTCGCGGAAATGCTCGGCCTTCATGCCCGGATGGTAGATCGCGCCGGTCGGGCAGACCGCGACACAGTGCCCGCAGCGGAAGCATGGCGCCTCTCCGGTGGCCTCAGGACCCCTCTCCCCCATCTCAAGCACGTCAAGCGAGCAGGCGGCGATGCACTTGCCGCACCGCACGCACGCGTCCACGCTCACCTCGGGGCGTCCCTCGGGCTTCAGCATGGGCATCCGCCTCACCTCACTCCTACACACCGACCACGGATTCGACCATCACATACCACGGCCCCCTATGTGCATCAAGAGCTACCTCGGCCTCCCGGGTGAAGGGCAGCACCATCGCGACCTCCGACACCCGCGTCTCGAAGTCCAGCTCGTCGGCCCACTGCCGCTCCGCGGAGGCATCGTCGAGGATCATCCCGATCGTCTCCCGCGGAGCCACCGACAGAAGGCTGGCGAACCCGTCAACGTTCATCACCGAAGCGGCCACGTCATACGCCATCGAGACCTGGTGCTCGCGCCCCTCGATGCGAACGGGCGCGTCGGTGAACGTGGCCGTGGAGATCGGACCGCTTCCGGTCATCTCCGCAACGACCAGCGGGCCTGGCGGCGCATCGATCTTGTGCCAGCGCCACAGCTCGTCGGTCAGCGGGCTGAAGCCCTCGTGGCCGACGTAGTAGCTGTTGAGCAGCGCGCAGAGCCCGTCGGCGTACCGGCCGGCATCGACCGGTTCCGCGCCGCAGCCGCTCTCGCCGGGTCGCGCGCCGATCAGCATCGAGGCCCTCGCGCGCTCCTCGTAGCCGAGGCGGCCGTAGAAGCGGAATGGGTGGTCCTCCGGGTTGGTGTAAAGCACCGCGGCGTCAAGGCCCGCGTCGATCATCGCGTCATGCGCCCGCTCCATCAGACTCCGGGCCAGCCCCTGCCTCCGATGCTCGGGAACCGTCGCCACGCTGTCGATGATGCCGCAGCGCAGGGTCTCCCCGCCAAGCTGCAGCGGCTGCACGCAGACGATCACCTGTGAGACCAGCGTCTCACCGTCCAGCGCGGCCTGGCACATACTCAGATCGGTGCCCGGCCGTCTGAGGTACCACTCGGTGAACGCCTCGTCGAACGCCATCGCGCCCTCATACTCAGCGAAGGCGAGGTTGTCGAGCCGTGTCACCTGCGCGGCGAGTTCCGGCACGGTGGTGAAATCACCCAGCACGTACGCCATCTCCATCCCCTCCTCAGTCGTATCTGCAAGGCTCCACGATCGCGTCCGCGTACGCCTCAACTGTGTCAACCGGCACGACCGGGCCCTCGCTGCCGCGGAGTCCTGTCCGGGCTGTATCATTCGCCGCGCCCGCGCAATATCCCTCCGCGCAGGAGAGGCGGGGGCGGGTGGCGAAACTAACCGCCCGAACGCATCAGGAGGAGGCCGAACATGCGCCGCAGCAGCGATCCGGACGTCATTGCACAGTACGCCGCCGATGAGAGCAACACGTTCTTCGCGGATGACGTGGAGGCGGTGGTCTTCCCCGAGTGCGAGGAGGACGTGGCCGAGGTCCTCCGTGAGGCGAGTGCGACCGGGACGCCCGTCACCGTGTCGGGCGGCGGCACGGGCCTGACGGGCGCGCGCGTCGCCACATGCGGCGGCCTCGTGATGACGATGGAACTGATGCGACACGCCGAGCCACGCACGGGCTTCCTCCCGGTCTCCGCCACGCATGACGGCATCGCGTACACCCTCGCCCTCGACGGCGACAGCGGCCGCGCATGGTGCCCCCCGGCGATCACCCTCGATGCGCTCGAAGCATTGCTGGCTCCGGGGCTGCTCTTCCCACCCGCGCCGACCGAACGCTCGGCGATGATCGGCGGTGCTGTCGCGGAGAACGCCTCAGGCGCGCGCAGCTTCATGCACGGGGCCACGCGCGCATGGATCGAGGCCCTGGAGGTCGTGCTGCCCACCGGCGACACCCTCCACCTCGCGCGCGGCGATCTGACCGCCGAGGGCCGCACGCTGCGCTTCACCTCGCGCGAGGGAGCGCATTACGAGGTGCAGGCGCCCTCATACGAGATGCCGGAGACCAAGAACGCGGCCGGGCTCTTCGCCGCAGACGGGATGGACCTGGTGGACCTCTTCGTCGGCTCCGAGGGCCTGCTGGGCGTGGTCACCGCCGTGCTGGTGCGTCTCATCCCCAGGCCGACGCTCTTCTCAGACACGGCGTTCTTCGGCTCCGAGGAGGCGGCGATCGCCTGCGCAGACCGACTGCGCGAGGCCTCCCGCGGCGGCCTCCCGCTGCTGTCGATCGAGTTTTACGACCCCGGCGCCCTGCGCTTCATGGCCGACCACCCACAGGTGAAGCCCGAGCATCAGGCCGCGATCTTCACGGAGCTTGACGCCGATGACCCCGCGACCGTCGATGCATTCGCGGAGATCGTGATGGAGACCGAGCCGATCGACGACTGGTTCGCCGACACCGACCGCGAGCGCGAGGCGCAACGCGACTTCCGGCACACGCTCCCCGAGAGCGTCAACACCTGGCTGCGCGCCCGCGGCACCGACAAGCTCTGCACCGACTACGCGGTGCCCGAGGCGGCATTCCCGGCGATGATGGACGCCTACCACCAGGCCTGCGCGGCGTTCCTGCAGGTCACCGGTCGCCCCGACTCGTCCACGGTGTTGTTCGGACACATCGGCGACCACCATCTGCACATTGACTTCCTGCCCGCCGACGCCGCCGAGGAGGACGCCTCGATGGAGCAGTACGCGTTCCTTGCCCGCAGGGCCATCGAGCTTGGCGGCACGATCACCGCCGAACACGGCGTCGGAAAGAAGACGCTGCCGATCGACGGCCGGCGGATGCCCTATCTTGAGCTGATGTACGGTCGCGAGGGCCTCGAGGAGATCGCGCGGGCGAAGCTGGCCGTGGACCCGGCGGCGATCCTCAACCGCGGCAACATGGTCCCCGCGGAGTTGCTCGACGCGATGCGTTAGCCGATTGCCCGCACGGAAGGACTCCACGGCGGCGCGGGCGAACTCTCGTCCCCGCCGGAGACCGCGAGCAGCACCCGAACGGATGAGCACGTTGGCCGCAGTCGCGCCGCATGTCCGCCTCGTTCAACACACCGAGCGCCCCGATGAGGTCATCGCCTCGGCCGCGCGTCTGTGCTATGCGGAGAGCACCGAGGGGCTGCTCGACGCGCAGGCGGCAGATGACGCCGCCTCGCTGGTGCGCAGACTCAACGCGATGGGACACCACAGCCCGCTGGAGCACGCCAGCTTCACCTTCTACCTTGAGGGCGTCTCCCGCGTGCTGACACACCAGCTTGTGCGCCACCGGATCGCGAGTTACTCCCAGCGCTCGCAACGCTACGTCGCCCACGATCGCTTCGACTACGTCATCCCGCCGCAGCTCGAGGGGCGGACGGTGCAGGTGGACGGGCAAGCCGTGGATGCAGTAGATTACTTCCGGCAGACGATGGGAATGATCGCGGAACGCTACGCGGCGCTCAACGACGCCCTCGGCCGCACCGGGGAGAGCAGTAACGAGGACGCGCGCTACGTGCTGCCCAACGCCTGTGAGACGAAGATCTTCGTCACGATGAACGCCCGTGAACTGCTGCACTTCTTCGGTGAACGGCTCTGCCGGCGCGCCCAGTGGGAGATCCGGCAGGTCGCGGAGATGATGCTCGACCAGGCGCGCCGTGTTGCCCCGGCCGCAATGCTGGGCGCGGGGCCCAAGTGCATCCGGCTGGGCGGCTGCCCTGAGGGAAAGATGACCTGCGGGAGATACGCGGAGATGCTCCGCCGCTACGCCGATGCGGATTGAGGAGAGACCACGATGAGCACGATCGAGCAGTTGCTGGACGACAGGCGGATTGTCATCGCCGACGGCGCGTGGGGCACGCAGCTTTCCGAGCAGGGCCTGCAGCCGGGTGAGGCGCCTGAGAGCTGGGTTCTCCATCAGCCCGACGCGGTGAGAGCGGTCGCTCAGTCTTACGTCGAGGCCGGGGCGGAGATAATCCTCACCGACACTTTCGGCGGCAGCCGCTTCAAGCTGGCGAAGTGCGACCTTGAGGACCGCGTCGCGGAGATCAACCGCCAGGCGGTCGAGCTGTCGCAGGACGCCGCCGGCGATGCCGCGTGCGTCTTCGCCTCCATCGGCCCGACCGGGGAGTTCATGGAGCCGCTGGGGCTCGTCAGCGAGGAGGAGATGATCGAGGCCTTCGCCGAGCAGGTCGAGGCGATGGTCGCGGGCGGGACGGACGGCATCCTCGTTGAGACGATGACCGACCTCGGCGAGGCGAAGGCCGCTCTGCGGGCCGCCCGCGAGCACTTCGACGGACCGGTCGTCGTGTCGATGACCTTCGACAAAGGCACGAAGGGCTACGCGACGATGATGGGCGTGACCCCCGAGCGAGCCGCGGAGGAACTGCAGGAGGCCGGCGCGGACATCGTTGGGAGCAACTGCGGCCACGGGATTGAGAACATGATCGAGGTCATCGCACTGATGCGCGGTGCGACCGACCTGCCGCTGTGGGCCAAGCCTAACGCCGGCATGCCCCAGCTCGTAGACGGCCGGACGGTCTTCACGCAGACGCCCGAGGAGACGGCGGCGCACTTCGCCGACCTGGCCCGGGCAGGGGCGCGTATCATCGGCGGCTGCTGCGGCACCACGCCCGAGCACATCCGCGCACTCGTCGGCGCCCGTGACGCGATGATCGGCTGACGCACGCATTCACTGAGAGGAGATGCGCAATTGAGCAAGACAGGCTTCGGATTCATCGGCTGCGGAGGCATTCACAACAACCACGCACCACATATCGTCGCCCATGAAGACGCATTCATCGCCTGCGCGATGGACGTCAACGAGGACGCCGTGAAGGCGCACCAGGAGAAGTACGCCACAGAATGCGGCACCACCGACCTCGACCACCTCCTGGCGCATGACGAGGTGGACGCGGTCGTCGTCTGCACGCCCACGGGCTTTCACCCCGACCAGGTCGTGGCCGCCGCCGAGGCGGGCAAGCACGTCTTCTGTGAGAAGCCGATGGCGATGAGCGTCGCCGAGGCCGAGCGGATGGCGCAGGCCTGCGAGGATAGCGGCGTGCTGCTGCAGATCGGCTTCGTGCGGCACTTCTGCAACGAGTGGCTCAAGCTCCGCGAACTCATCCAGGGCGGCGCGATCGGCCGACCCGTCGTCTGGCGCTCGGTCTCCGGCGGCTCGGGCGCGCCTACGCCGTGGTTCTTCGACAAAGAGATCGGCGGAGGGCCGTTCATCGACGGCGCGGTGCACAACTATGACTTCGCCCGCTTCACATTCGGCGAGGCCAGCCGCGTCTGCGCGAATCTCAGGCACATGAAGGAGATCGGCGACGCGTGGGACACCGGCACCGCGGTCGTGGACTTCGACTCGGGCGACCAGCTCATCATGTGCTGGTCTTGGGGCCTCCCGGGCTTCGGCGGCGACGTCAGGGCCTCCGGCGCGCATGACGTCCTCGGGCCTGAGGGCGCGATCGTCTTCGCCGGCGACAACACGCTCGCAGTTCGCACCAGGGGCGAGGAGACGCTCGTGGAATACGAGCCCGACACCGGTGCGGACTGGTTCCGCCGGCAGATGAATCACTTCATCGACTGCCTGCAGTCCGGCCGACAGCCCGAGGTCGGCGCCCGCGAGGGCATCGAGGCGACCCGCATCGCCGAGGCGATCCTCAGCATCGGCGACCAGCCGGCGGCCGTCGAACTCTGATCGGCGCTCAAACGACCACCACTGTCCGCAGGAGGCAAGGCGCATGTACATCGGAGCAACCACGCACATTCTGCTCGACGAGATCCCGCTCCCCGAGGTCCTGCGCCGCATGGCGGACGCAGGCTTCGAGGGCGGCGAGCTAGCGCTTCGCCACCTGCGGCGGTTCATCGAATCAGACAACCCCGAGGCCTCGGCGGAGGAAGCGCGCGCAACCGCCGAGGCCCTCGGCATGCCACTCCCGCAGGTGCATCTGAGCGTCGCTGAGATGGGCTCGCTTGACCCGGAGAAGCGCCAGGCGGACTTGGCGCTCATGGAGCGGGAGATCGAACTGTCGGCGCTCGCGGGCGTGCAGATCGGCATCCTCCACCCCGTCGGCGGCTTCCCCGCCACGCTCGCGGAGTACCGCGAGGTCGAGCGCGTGCGCATCGACAGCTTCGCGCGCGCCTGTGAGATCGCCGCCGAGCACGACTTCACGATCGCCATCGAGAACACCTACGACGCCCACGGCAGCGAGACCTCGGCGGTCGGTCGCCGCAGATTCGGCGCGATCATCCCCGACCTGCACGCGGTCATCGACGCGGTCGGCGCCGGCAATTTCGGCATCTGCCTCGACACCGGGCACACGAACCTCTTCGGCCTGCCGCTGGGTGAGGCGTTCCGCCAGTGCGGCGACCGGCTCATCGCGACTCACGTGCATGACAACGACGGCCACGCCGACCAGCACATCGAACCCACGCGCGGCACCATCGACTGGCAGGACGGCATCGCCGCACTGCACGAGATCGGCTGGGACGGCATCTTCAACCTCGAGATCGGGCCTCTGCTCGGACACCCGATCGAGGCGCAGATGCTCCGCATGAGGCAGGTCGTCGAGACGGCTCGCTGGCTGATCGCACCGTGAGGGAGGCTGCAAATGAGGCTCGCCGTCTGGACCAGCATACTCGTTGAACTCGAGCCCGCCGACGCCATCAGGCGACTTACCGCACAGGGCTGGGACGCCCTCGAGCTTTCCACCGAACACATCGTGGCGGTCGATGAGGCGCCTGACCCGGTGGCCGCCGCGGATGAAGTCCGGGAGGTCGTTGCGGCCGTGGACTGCGCGATGCCGCAGGTCCATCTGATGATCTCCGCGAACGTCGCCACCGCTGATGCGGAGAGCCGGGAGGGAGATCTCGCGACCGTCAGGCGGCAGATCGAGTTGTCTGCCCGGATGGGCATCAGGCACGGCGTCATCCACCCCGGCGGCGACCGGCCCGCAGACTTCGAGGGAGAGCTTGCCGAGCGCGAGCGCCGCGTGGCGAGCTTCCGCGAGCTCGCCGATCACTCCGCGGGGTTCGACTTCGCGCTGGCCATCGAGAACCTGACAGATCGCGCGCACGGCGACCGCTCCGCTGTCGGCCGACGACGCTTCGGCGCGACCATCGAGGAGCTGCACACGCTGATCGACGCCATCGACCGGCCCAACGTCGGCATCTGCCTCGACGTGGGCCACGCGCACGTGCAGGGCATCGAGATGGCCGAGGCCGTCCGGCAGTGCGGCGAGCGGCTGATCGCCACGCATATCCAGGACAACGACGGCACCCGCGACGCACACCTCGCGCCGACCCGGGGCACGATCGACTGGACCGCCGGCATCGCGGCGCTGAGAGAGACCGGGTACGACGGTCTTTTCAACCTCGAGATCCCAGGCGAGCGGGGCCTGCCACCGGAACTGACACTCAAGCGCCTCGAGGGCGTGCTCGCGACGGCACGCTGGCTGCTCGATCACGGACAGGGGGGCCCGGAGGCGCGGCCCTGATCGTCCCTTTCTCCATGCCCGCCCGGATATACGACTGCCCGGTCCCCGCGGAGACGGCCACACATCGGAGGGCCCTTCGCTCGTCTGCATCTGTGCCGGGGGGCTCTGTATCAAAGTCTAAGGGTTGAGTTTTGCAGTAGAGGAGCGATCTGGCGCGCCCACGAGCTGTTCGCCCAGTTCGTGTTGAGGCGGTGTATGGTCAGAAACAGCGCGGCTCTAG
>JBMNNW010000149.1:0-9738 GCA_050942735.1 Armatimonadota bacterium | reverse complement strand
CCGGAACTGCGGAAACGCGGGGAGGCCGTCGAGGGGAAAAACCAGCGTGGATGGGCGGTTGTTCAGCGGTCACATGATCGCGATCACCACCAGAAGCTCGATCAGCGTGAACCCCCTACCACGCCTGCGCCGTGTCATCGTCGGTCACTTCCTTCCATCGAGCGTCCCACTCGTCCGCGTCGAAGCGCTGGATCGCGCCGTCGAGTCGCGCGCCCAGCCACGTGCGGCGCAGGTGGCGATCGGGCACGGTGTCGCGCGCCACGAGCGCCTGCGCGGGATCATCCGACCGCGCGGCGAGGTCGAACTCGTAGGTGTACTCGTACTGCGGCCGCCAGCCCTCATCCCGCGGCCAGAGTCGCTCTGCGCCGTCGTCTCCCGCATCATCGCGCCTGACGTTCGCCGCCGCCGGACAGAGGAAGACCTGCTCGTTCTGCACGTAGTCCATCAGCGCCACCGCGGGCTCGGGGGCGTCGGGCATGCGGCCGCATGGCATGCGGCCGGTATTGTCGGCCATGTACATGCGGGAGGCCTGCCCGAGCTGCCGGAGATTGCTCGCGCACGAGGTCATGCGCGAGGCAGCGTGCACGTTATGGGTCGCCCAGACGAAGCCGAGCATCATCAGCACGATGATTCCGAGGACCACGATTAACTCCTCGGCGGTGAAGCCCGCGCGCGTACGAGGTGCGCTCATCAAAACCCAGGCACCTCCATCGGTGGGGACGGCGGCGGCGGCCCACCGGGGCTGCCGGGATCGGGCGGACCGTAGACGGGAGGCGGCCCCATCATCCCCGGGCCCATCCCGGGCTCCATGCGCTCCCACTCCGGTTCGGGGAGAGCGAGGTACTCGGGCAGCTCCTCGCTGAAGCCCAGTTCCCGCCAGCGCGTCTCGGGCACCGACGTGATGGCGCCGTCGGACATCAGCACATTCGCGCGCTTGTTGTGATGCGGCTCGCGGTCGGCCACCAGCGCCGCCAGCGGCATCTGATTGTGCGACCGCCCGCCGCGGTAGATGTACGAGGTCTCCAGGACGCCGTCCTCATCCTCGGCCGCGGCGTCGGCCGGGTCATCGTCGGTGGGCGGCGGGACCATCGCCAGGCGTTCGTGCGTGCTTGGACACTCGAACGACTTCTCAGCCGCGAGGTACTTCGGATGCAGCGGTGACATGTCGTAGTCATGCGGCGGGTAGAGCGCATCGTGATCGTGGGCGTAGGCGCGCAGGGCGAGGCCGATGTTGAGCAGGTTCGCGCGGCAGGAGTGCGAGCGGGCGTTCTCGCGGGCCCGCGCGAAGACCGGGAAGAGGATCGCCGCGAGAATCGCGATGATCCCGATCACGAAGAGCAACTCGATGAAGGTGAAGCCGCGCCTGCGAACCTCCCTCACGGCATCCACTCCCCCCAGGGATCATCGGCGGTCGGCGGTTCATCGGGCAGCTCCTCGCCACGCAGCCGCGCGATCTCCTCGAAGCCCTCGAATTCGTCCAGCTGCGCGTGGAAGTAGTAGGTTGCCGGCTTGTCGGTTTGGTCCCACCCTCCGGTGTGCCACTTCACGCGCCCCTCCAGCAGCAGGTAGTTCGCGCCCGAGTTGTGCACGGTGGGATCGCGGTCACAGGCGACGAGGTTGGTCGGGAGGGCGTCGTCCTCAAGGCCGCCGCGGTAGACGTAGTCGGTCGCGAGCGCCTCGTTCTCCGGAGCGGGCCGCATCGGCTGGTCGAGCGCGCCGACGCTCGGGCACAGCAGGACGCCCGGATCGGAGAGCACCTTCGGGAGGAGCGGCGAGAGGTCGTTATCCGCGGGCGGCAGGTGGCCGTGGTGATCGGCGGCGTACATGCGCAGACCCGCGCCGAGATTCGCGAGGTTGCTCAGGCAGGAGGTCTGCCGGGCCTTCTCGCGGGCCCGCGCGAAGACGGGGAAGAGGATCGCCGCGAGGATCGCGATGATCGCGAAGACCGACATCATTTCGATGAACGTGAAGCCGCGTCTCATGGGACCTCACCGTCCTGCACGGCTTCCCCGGCGATGGCCTCATATTCCGGACATCGCGGGGGCATCAACGAATCTGCAGTGCTGTAAGCCGTCCGGAGGGCTTCCTTGCCAGCCCGTCGTTCTTCGCGCGAACGGCAAACGGCGGGCGGGCAGGGAAGCTTCGGCGCCTGATGGCGCCTCACCCTCGTGCCGCAAACGACGCGGCACGAGGGCCGCCCCTCCTTAACATCCCCGAATGCGGAATCGCCCCGGCTGCCAGCTCCACGCCCGGTCACCTGCCAATTTCTGGAAGATGAGGAGGGCGCCGGGGCCACAACGACCACGGCTATCCATCGTCCTTCAGCATCGCCGCAAGCTCCGGATACTGCCCCGGCGGGACCTGCCGCCAGTCGCCGCCGCGCACGATGATCGCGCACCGCACCGGATGGCCGGAGGCGCGCTCGACCTGCCCCAGCGCCCGCAGTTCGTCGCCGACGCGCCGGACCGCGTAACGCGCCCGGCCGCACTCGCCGGTGAGCGACTCCGCGCCCGACTGGGCCGCGAGGTCGATCGCGGCCTCGGCGGCGTAGAGCGCCTGGGTCTCACGCAGGGCGTTCTCGGCGCGGACCCCGCCGGCCATGATCCCAAGCATGAACGCGGTCACGATGGTGAACGCGACGAGCAGCAGCGCGAAGGCCGTGCCCACCGCGACCACGCCGCGACGCCCGGTTGTGCGCGTGTACCGCATCGTCAGCCTCTCAGGTAGAACGCCGTCCGCGCCTCGCCCGCCACGGACGTCAGTTCGACGCTCACCAGCGAACCGCCGACGCTGAAGCGCGCCCGGACGCCGGGGTAGGTGCGATCGTGCTCGGGCCGGCCCGCGATCGAGCGTACGGTGCCGACTCCGGTTGCGCGCCAGGTGACGCCGCCGACGGTCACCGCATCGCCGCCGCCCGATGCGCCCGAGGCCCCGCGCAGGTCGCGCCCCAGGTCGCTGAGCAGCTCACCCTGCGCGCCCAGCGCCATCGCGCGATCGCTCTCGGCGCCGAGCGCGCGGTCGGTGGTGAAGAGCAGCCGCGAGGCCACGCTGACCACCACCGCCAGCAGCGCCAGCGAGACGAGCAGTTCGATGAGCGTGTACCCTCGCCTGCTCATCCGCCGATCCCCCGTGGCGTCATGATCGTCACAAGCTCCACGTCGCCGCCCGGCGCGGCGTCGTCGCGGGCCCAGCGCACCCGTGCGGTGACGGTACACGCGTCCTCCCGCGGCCCGACCTCGATCACCAGTGTCCCGGCGAGCCCCTCGCCCGCGGCGAAGGCGTGCTCGCCGGGCTCCGGGAGCGCGGCGTATCCACGCGCGCGGGCCTGCTCGATCTGCGCCTGGCAGGCGGCCGCGGCCTGCGAGCGTCGCTGCTGCAGCTCCACGAAGCGCCCGCCGTGCAGGTACGCCTGCAGCACCAGCGTCAGGCAGATGGCGATGATCGCCATCGCCGCGAGCACGGAGATGAGCGTCGCGCCCCGGCGCATCATCCCGCCCGCCCCCTCGTCGGCGGCTCGAGAGCCTCTGCGCGCACTCGCGGCGCGCGGAACGCGCCCCTCGGCCAGGTGCGGCGGATGATCTCCAGCCACGCGATGCCGATCACAACCAGCGCACCCATGTACCCGCCGGTGGTGTAGAGCAGCACCAGCACCGCCACGAGGATGCCGACGAGCGCCGCCGCGGTGCGGAAGACTCGGCCGATCCCCGGCGAGTGCAGGGCCAGGACGAACTGCCAGAGCGCCACGGCGGCCGCGATCAGCCCGCCGGCCGCCGCCAGTGCCGCCTGCCAGTGAGGCAGATGGAGCCAGTCGTCACCCGTGCCGATCCAGATCAGCAGCAGGGCGCCGAAGGCCGCCGGCGCGCAGAGCAGCAGCCGCAGCGCTCCGCCGAGGGCCGTCCGCGAGGGCCGGGTGATCGCGCGGATGCGCATCATCGTCCCTCGCGCCTCCCCAGCACGCGCACAAGCTCCGCGAGTGTCGTCTCTCCCGCCCGGACCATCGCCAGCCCCGCCTCCCACAGGTCGCCGATGCCCTCGCTCTGCGCGATGCGCTCGATCTCAGAGACTGGTCTCCGCTCAAGGATCGCCTCGCGGAGCGAGTCGGTCATCGGCAGCAGTTCGAAGAGCCCGGTGCGCCCGTGGTAGCCGGTGCCCGCGCACCGCCCGCAGCCCGAGCCGCGCCGAAGCTGCCATCCTGCCACATCGGCCTCGGTCAGACCGGCGGCCTCGAGGTCGCCCGCGTCCGGCTCGGCGGTTTCCGCGCAGTCGTCGCAGACCGTCCGCACGAGTCGCTGAGCGACGACCGCGCTGATCGACGAGGCCACGAGGTAGGGCTCAAGCCCGAGGTCCATCAGCCGCGCGAAGACTCCGGCGGCATCGGGCGCATGGACGGTGGTGAAGATCATGTGCCCGGTCAGCGCCGCCTGCATGGCGATCTGCGCGGTCTCCCGGTCGCGCACCTCGCCGACCATCAGCACCTGCGGGTCCTGCCGGAGCACCGTGCGCAGCGCGGCCGCGAAGTCCAGCCCCCGCGCGCGGTCGATCTCCGTCTGATCGACGCCGGGGATGTCCAGCTCCACCGGCTCCTCGACGGTCGAGATCGCGCGGGCCGTGTCGGAGTCGCGCAGGGCGGCGAGGCTCGCGTAGCTGGTGGTGGTCTTGCCCGCGCCCGCCGGGCCGGTGGTGATGACGCAGCCGGTCGGGTTGCTGATGATCCGGCGGTAGCGTGCGAGCGTCTGCTCGTCCATCCCGAGGCCGTCGAGGTCGATCCACTGGGTCGCCGGGTCGAAGATGCGCAGCGTGAGCTTCTCCCCGTGGATCGTCGGCATCGTGGTGAGGCGCACGTCGATGGTGCGCTCGTCCACCGGCATGATCAGCCGCCCGGTCTGCGGGCCGTCGGCGGTGTACGAGCGCATCTGCGCGAGGACCTTCAGCCGGGCGATCACCCGTGAGCCGACCTCGCGCGGGACCTCGCCCGCCTCCATGAGCTGCCCGTCGATGCGCATCCTGGCCTTCATCCGTCGGCGCACCGGCTGGAGGTGCACGTCGGTGGCGCGGTTGCGCGCGGCCTGCACGCACAGAAGCTCCGCGATCACCGTCGGTTGCGCCGCCACGCCGTCACCGAACTGCTCGAGCGCGCTGGCTATCTGCTCGAGCGAGGCGCGGCCCCGGAACGCCTCGTGCTCCCGCGCCCGGGCGCGCTCAAGCTCGCGCTCAATGCCGTCCTGCGCCCAGAGCACCTCCGGACGCGCGGCGCCGGTGATCGTCCACGGGTCGCGCGAGCCCCGGAAGGTCAGCGTCAGCCGCCCGCGCCCCGCGTCGGCCTCCACGGACTCGACCTCCGACCACTCCGCGGCGTCCGGGCGCCGCTCGTCGGTGATGCTCATCGGGACCAGCGCGACGCCGTCGGGCGCGATGTGCAACTCGACGCCCCCTCCGCGAAGCACCTCCGCGTTGCCCGCGATGCTGCCCGAAGCCTTCTGCTGCGGCACCTGCTGCATGATGGCGCCTCCACTTCGCGAACTACCTTCTGTGTGACGGTCGGCCGCGGGCACCCCTCGCCCGTCACATGCTCAAAAGCGAGATAACGCCGGTGAGGGGCAGGAACATCGAGATGCCGATGAAGCCGAGAACCACCGCGAGGATGATGACGATCACCGGGCCGGAGACGACCACCCACTTGCGGGCGAGGCGGTCGGCGTACTCGACGTACTCCTCCGAGATCCGCTCCAGCACATCCGCCAGCGCGCCGCTGCGCTCGGCCGCGCCGATGCGGAAGATGAACTCATCGGGCAGAAGCTGCGTCTCACGCAGGCCCTCGGTGATCGTCCCGCCCTCCTCGACCACGAGGCCCGCTCGACGCAGCGCCAGCGCCAGCACCGGCTCCTGCGCGGCGTCGCGCGAAAGCCGCAGCGCCCGGACGGTGTCCACGCCGCCGCGCAAGAGCAGCGAGAGCGTCTGCGCGACGCGCGCGAGGTCTGTGTATATGCTCACCTCGCCGAAGATCGGGATGCGCAGGCGCGTCAGTCCGAGGTTGAAGCGCCCCTGCTCGGTCCGGCGCATCCACAACCACATCGCGACGAAGAACGCCACGAGGATCGCCAGGATCAGAAACACGAGGGGGACGCGCCCCAGCGCCGAGGTGAGGAAACGTGTGGTGGCGGGGAAGTCCGAGCGCTCCATCCCAAGCTCGTAGAACAGCTCGATGAACTTCGGGAATATGAAGGTCGCGACGAAGCCGAAGATGCCGAGGCCGATGAGGGCGATGACGACCGGGTAGACGAGCGGGAAGGCCATCCCCGAGGCGATCTGCGCCATCCGGCGCTGCTGCTCGGCGAGGGATTTGAGCGCCGCGGGGAGGTCTCCGGCCTCCTCACCGGCCCGCAGCGCGGAGACGGCCACCGGCGGCCAGACGCCCGGCTGCAGGGACATCGCCTCGGAGAGCGAGTGGCCCTGCTCGACCTCGCCGGCCAGCGAGCGCAGGGCCGCGGCGAGGTTGCGATCGGAGGTCTCCGCTGCGATCGAGCGCAGGCCCTGGTGCAGCGGCGCGCCCTGCTCGACCATCGCCGCAAGCTGCTCGTACACGGCGATCAGCGTGCGCCACGACACCCGGCGCAGGTCACCCTGCTCGCCGGCGATCGTACCGGCGGCCGCAACCTCGACACCGTCGCGCTGCAGCGCCAGCAGCGCCTGGGGGAGGTTCTCCGCCTCGATGTGTTGCCGGGCGGATGAATCGTCGGTCGCGTACCAGTAGCCCGCCATGTCGGACCGCCCCCGCGTGGACGAGATGACGAAGATTGTCATGTATTCTCTTCCCCGGGGGAGGGGAGAATACTCCGCGCGACGAGGTTAAATTTACGTGACGGCGCACAGGCTCGCGGGAAGAACCGGTCCTCGGGCGCGAGCGCCCTCACCCGTCGCCACGCAATGTGGGGAGGGAAGGCCCGCCGCGCGGTGAATGACCATCGAGACGATCCACGCCGGCCGCCGCGAGCGGGCGAATGCGCGTCGGCCGACCGGCGTCGGGATCAACTGACAGCCCGTCGGGGAGGGGCCGCTCATGCGTCTTCACGTCGAGAGTCTCGTACGAGCTTCGGTCGGAGTCGTGATGCTGCTGGCGATGATGGGCCTCACGGTCGCGCCGACCTCGGCACAAGACGCCGAGTGGGTGACGGTGATCGACGAGGACTTCGCGGAGGACGTCGGAGTCTTCCGCCTGTCCCGCGTGACGGTGGAGACGGACGTGCACGTGGCCGACGGGACGCTCTCGCTGACCGGCCACAGAGACGGCGAGGTGCGCACGCTGGACGGGAGCTTCGGGGTGCCGCTTCCGGGCCGCGTCACGATCGCCGCGCGGATGCGGGCCGATGAGGAGGCCTACGGCGGGCTCTACATCTTCGGCGGCAACCGCGTGGTCATCCAGCTCGGCCTCGGGCAGGGCCCGAACCGCGAGGGGCTGATGGTCGAGATCGACAACTCCGACCGTGAGCTTCGCCAGGTCTCCTACCCCGACATCGGCACCAAGGAGCAGTGGCGCGACTACCTCGTCGAGGTGGACGGCGATCAGGTCACCGTCACGGTCGATGGCCGGCAGGTCGTTGACACCACGTTTTCAGGCCGCGATCTCGACCGGGTCTCCATCTGGAACGGGATGAACAGCCTCGGTGCGGTGGAGATCGACGACATCAGCGTCGGGTGGCGACCTGATGTCGCCCATCCCGCGGTGGCGAGCTTCCGGGACGAGTTCGCCGATGCCGGGAGTCTCGGCGCGTGGTCGAACACGTCCGACGTGGTCGAGTGGGAGATCGTTGACGATGAGGACGCCGAGAACGGGCGCGCCCTCCACTCGGACTTCCGCCACCAGGGGCGCTGGACGTTGATGCAGCCCGCGCCGATCACCCTCCAGCCGCGGACGCAGTACGAGCTTCGGATGCGTCTGCGTGGTCTGAGCGGGCAGTTGGGTGTGCGGCTCTCGCTCCATCAGATCGGGCAGCCGCGGCCCCTCGCGCGGATCGACAGCCGCAACACCATCGGATACGCCGATCGTACCGCGACTTTCGTCACCGGCCCTGACCCCGGCGTTGGAAGGCTGGTGCTCGAGGGTGTCATGGGAGGCGGAACGCTCTGGGTGGACCGGGTCGAGATCGCGCCCGCCGATCCCCCGCTCAACCCCTACGAGACGGGCGTCAACGTGTTGCACAGCACCGTCCACGAGCCCACGCAGTGGGTCGGGCTGATGGTCGAGACAGAGGCCGCCGCGCCCGCCGATCGCATCACCGACGAGGACCTCGATGCCGACGGGCGGTGGGCGCTGGTGGAGCTTCAGATGCCCGAGCGGGTCGTCTCCGACGTGGCGGTCAACCCGTGGGGGTTCTCCAACAACACCGTCCTCAAGTCCGACTCCGCGCCCGACGGCACGCCGCTGAGACTGCGCTTCCCGAGCGTCATCCCCGGGCGCTACCGGGCCTACCTGGGCGACCCGAAGTGCGACCTGGCGCTGGGCGACGGTGATGGGTGGACGCGCGTGGAGGCCGGGGGGGAGTTCGATCTCGGCGTGATCGAGGTCGATGAGGACTTTGAACTGGTCGTTGCGCACATGTATGAGGATGAGGTGAACCCCGGCCCGGTCTACCTCGACTACGTCCGGATGCTCCCTCTGCCCGACGAGAACCGCATCTCAGCGCAGGCTCGAGCGGTCCACGAGAGGCTCACCGCCGCGCGCGAGGCCGGTTGGCGGCGATCGGAGGCGACCTTCGCGCCGGTGGCGCTCACGGTGCCCGAGCGCGCGGGCATCGCGCGTGATAACGCGCCCGTGGTGACCGGCGTGCCCTTTGCTCAGGGCGAACTGGATGCCGGCGCAACGCTGCGACTGGAAGACGCCGCGGGCGAGCCGGTCGCCTTCGAGGCCGAGCCGCTCGCGCACTGGCCGGACGGCAGCGTCAAGTGGCTGCGGCTGCGCTTCCGCACTGACGTCGCGGCCGGGGCGGCGGCGGAGGTCGTTCTGCGGCCGGGTGGACAGGCCATCACCCGCCCGGGGGAGGCAGAGGCCCCTCGCGCCGAGGCGATCATCGAGACGCATTCGCTGCGGGTGACACTCGGCGAGGGGCTGATCGAGCGGGTCGAGGTGTTCACCGTCGAAGGCGGCGCCGAGACGGTGCTCACCGGCCCGATCGCCGCCCGGATCGCCGTGAATGAGCGCGAGGCCGAGGTGGCCGCGGTGGAGATCAGCAGCTACCGGCTGCTCGAACGTGGAATGCTCGGGGCGCTGGTCGGGTTCGAAGGCCGGCTGCGCTGGGACGGGCCCGAGATTGGCGTGCAGGGGCGTCTGCTGATCGACGAGGGCCGGCGGGCGATGGCGCTGGAGGCGTGGCTGGTGCACCGCGACAACGCGGAGAGGCTGGCGCTGCATGAGGCAGAGCTGCTGCTGGGCGGCACCTCATCGGCGTCGCGTGTGACCATCGGCCTTCAGGACGGGCAGTTCGTGCGGGCGTTCGGGGAGGGCTGGTCGGCGGTGCAGCGCGGCGAGGGGTATCACGTCGCGGGCTTCGAGGGGGTCGCCACCGTCCAGGACGCCTCCGGGGCGGTCGCGTGGCAGGGCGAGCGGCTGCCGGGCTGGATGCTGCTCTCCGGCGAGGAGGGCTCGGTCGCGGTCGGAGTGCGGGAGATGACCGCGCGCTCCCCGAAGTCGCTCGGGGCGAGCGCCGACGGCGGCGGCGCGCGACCGGCCTTCGGCATCTGGCC
>JBMNNW010000148.1:0-9871 GCA_050942735.1 Armatimonadota bacterium | reverse complement strand
GCCGGCTCGGGCCGAGTCGCGGTCTCGGGCCGGTCGGGTGCGCTCTCCCCGGCGCGAGCCGCCCAGAGCGTCGCGCGCACCAAAAAGTCGCGCACGGCAGGCCGCGGGCTGGCCGCGTGGAGCTGATCGAAGAGCACGGACTGATCGAGGATCACCGCGCGCCCGAGCGGCCCCCAGTCGAAGGCCGTGGCGATCTGCCGACCGCCGCTGCGTATCAGCGGACTTCCCCCGACGCCTGAGATGCTGCTGCCCGCGATCACCGCGCCGAGGTCCGGGCTGCCATCGGTAAGCGGATGCGACGCCCACTGCGCCGAACTCGCGCCGCCGTCAAGCTCGGTCACGTTCACATCGAGCGGCCCGAGGAACGTCCTCGCTCGCCTCACATGGCGCGTGCCCTCACCCACCACGTACACAATCCCACCGCCGTCGCGAACATGGCCTCGCAGCCGCCGCGTCCCTCCCGCGCCGCGCTGCGGATCCGACCATGTCACGATGCACGCGGGCGCCTCCTGCTGTCCGGTGGTGTCGCTCACGCGCGACCACCGCGCCCGCACCTGCTCGCCGGACAGCGCGGACTGCAGCCAGTCTCCGAACTGATGCTGCGGCCCCTCATCCGGGAGGTCGATCACGACCAGCGGCTCAGCTCCCTGCGCCGCCGCGGCGGTCGCTGCCAGCCCGATCAGCAGCGCGATCAGCGATCGGCGCACCGTCCGAAGCGTCCCTCGAGTCTGCGTCACACCTATCACCTCGACCCGCTCTCGCGTCACTGCCCGCCGCATCCTCAGACTGCTTCCGTCGCCCTCATGTTCCGACCGCCACCGGCCCGCCACTCTCCAGCGACTCGTGGATCGCCGCCGCGACCGCGACCGCATGCCGCGCGTCCTCCGGCGAGACGGCAGGCTGCCGGTCCTCGAGCACGCACTCGGCGAAGTGCTCGAGCTGCCGCCGAAGACCGCCCTCCGCCCGCCCGTGCATCTCCGTCCAGTACACGATGTCAGGCCGCCGCGCGCGCTCCGCCGACGCCTGCTCGAAGCCCTCGCAGCCCACGCAGGCGGCCACGCGACCGGCCGTGCCCACCACCTCCAGCCGCGCGTCCAGCGAGTTGGGCGAGCCCTCAGGGATCACCCAGCAGGTCTCCAGCGCCCCGATCCCGCCGCCCGCAAGCCGGAAGACTGTCATGATCGAATCAGCCGCGGGGATCTCCGCGAGCACCTTGCTCGTACTCTCCGCGTGCACCCGCGTGATCCGCTCTCCGGTGATCCACTCCAGCAGGTCGATGTCATGCACGCCAAGGAAGAACGCCACCGACGTCCGCGGCCCGATCCGCTGCCCCGACGCGAGGATGTTGTTCCGCCGCGCGAAGACCTGCACGACCTCGCCCACCTCTCCCGCCACGACCGCGTCCCGGCACTTGACGTACCGCGGGTCGAAGCGGCAGACATGCCCGGTCATCAGCTTCACGCCGCTCCGCTCGCAGGCCTCGATGATCGCGTCACAGTCCTCCAGCGTGGTCGCCAGCGGCTTCTCCACCAGCACATGCCGCCCCGCCTCCGCAGCCGCCACGCACGCCTCGCGGTGCGCCTCGTCGTTGGTGCAGACGCTGACGATCCCCACGCCCTCCGCACCGATGGCCTCCTCGAGGCTGCCCGCCGCCTCGCAGCCGAGCGCCGCCGCGACCTCCTCCGCGCGTTCGCTCACGATGTCATACACGCTCACGATCTCCGTCGAGTGCAGCTCCTGCCACACCCGCGCATGCCGCTCTCCCATCATCCCAAGACCGATGACCGCCGCTCCGATTCTGCCGTCCATGCTCTCGCTCCTCAAAACGTCGGATTCGCCGCGTATCCCACCCGCGGCCGCCCCGCGTATTCTGTCGCTCCTTCACCGGAGGCCGGGCGCCTCGCCCCGCCGGGCATCTCCCGCGTTCCCGGAGTCCGGGCGCCTCGCCGGGACGTCGTTACCCGTCCTCGTCCTCCCGCTGCTCTTCCCCGCCCCTTCGCGCGAGCACCTCGCCGCTCATCGCGTCAACGAGCAGCACCCTGTCCTGCCACCCGCCCGGCCCGATCACCGCCACCAGCCACGCAGGACCGGCCTCCGGGTGCGCCGCCGCACTCAGGCTCAGTTGAGCGACCAGGTCGATCCTCTCGGCGCCCGGCACCCCCTCCTCGGCCAGGTACGCGCGAACGATCTCCAGTGCCTCGTCACGCGTGATCTCGATCTCATCTGGCGACGGCCGCTGCAGCGCGATGCGCTGGCTGAATGAGATCGGCAGACCGGTCGCCGAAGACACCTGCGCCACAGCCTGGTCGCCCGTCATGTGGCCGTCCACCATCCCCGTCCACGTCACCACGTGGATCGGGACCTCGAGCGTCTGCACATGCAGCGGGCCGATCTCCCCCGCCTCATCGGGAACCCACCGCTCCAGCAACTCGCGCGCCAACCGCTCGGCATCCTCCTCCGTGCCGCGCCGACGCGGGGAGAACTGCAGGCGCTCGCTCCAGAGAATCAGCGTCGGCAGGTCGGCCTGCAGATCCCAGCGGATGTCCACCGCCTCGATCGTCGGCTTCGTGACGCTCTCCGGAAGCACCGGGCTGCGCGCCTCCTCGTAGAGCATCCCCTCCGCCGCGGGCACCGCCGCGAGGATCATCGCCGTCGAGCCCTCGACCGAGCGGTGCATCACCGTCACCTCGGCCGCGTCAATCGCCGTGACCTCCGCGACGATCCCCCGCGCGCGATCCAGCGTCAGCCCCGCCTGCGAGGCCGCGACCCGCTGCTCTACCTGCAGATCCACCTCCGCGCGCTCCGGGTCGCCGCAGCCCGCCAACAAGACCACGCCGGCAAGCAGCGCCGCCGCAACCGGCACGCCCGCCCGCCTCACAGATAGACCGCCTCCCCGGTCTCGGCCGCCTCCACCATCGCCACCAGCGCCCGGGTGATCGCCAGCCCGTCCTCCCCGGTGATCAGCGGCGTGCCGTCGGTGACGCAGCAGTTGATGAAGTGCTCGATCGCCTGCCGCACGAACCCCACCGGCTGCCCCATCACGTTGGAGAACAGGAAACCCTCGAGGGAGTACTGATCCTCGGTCGCCAGTTGATGCACCGGCGGAGTCGGGTCGATGTTCGCGTAGCCCTTGCTGCAGATCAGTTGGAACTTGCTGTCTACCAGGTAGGGCAGGCTCTCGGGGAGGATCCAGCATGACTCGAAGTTGCCGACCTGCCCGTCCTCGAACTCAACGGTCGTCTGATAGAAGTCCGGGGTGTCGATGCCCATCTCCTTGAGCACCACCGAGCGACTGACCGCGGTCACCTTCTTCGCCTCGCACCCGAAGTACCAGCGCGCGATGTCGTAGCGGTGGCAGATAAGCCAGAAGGGCAGCCTCGTGTCGGCCGCCCACGAGAGCATCTGCGTCGGCACGTAGGTCGTGTTGTTCAGCCGCGCGTAGCAGTAAAGCGGGTCGCCGAGGTCGCCCGCGTCCAGGCGCTCCTTCGTCTTCGCGAAAGGCGGCATCCACCGGTTCGACCAGTTGATCATCAGCTTCTTCCCGGCGGCCTTCTGCGCCGCCACCATCGCCTCCGCATCCTCGACCGTCGTCGCCATCGGCTTCTCCAGCAGCACGTGCTTGCCCGCCTCCAGCGCGGCCACCGTGACCTCGCGGTGCAGATGGTCCGGAAGCGCGATGCTCACCGCCTCGATCTCGTCGATCGCCAGCAGATCGCTCCACTCCGTCTTCACGTGCTTCGCGCCGTGCTTGAGCGCGGCCGAGCGCGCCCGCTCCTCGTTGACGTCGCAGACGGCCACCAGCGTCGCGTTCGGCGCGAGGCTCGCTACCTCGATGTGCTTCTCCCCCTGGATCCCGGCGCCGATCACGCCGTAATTGACATTACCCTTCGCGTAAGCCGTCGTCATGAGGAACTCACCACTTTCCGAAGTCTCCGAGCGCCACGCCTGCGTACTTCGCCGAAGACCCCCGCTGCTCCTCCGAGGAGCACCCGCGACGGGCGCGCCGCTCGGAGCGCCGGCCGCTGCAATCCGGCCCGCTTCCCTCCGTTTGCCGCCGCTTCTTCTCGCGTGATATACTCCACCCATGCCACGATGCTACTGGATCGACACAAGCGGCTGTCAGATGAATGAACGCGACTCCGAGACCCTCGCGGGGATCTGTGAGGGCCTCGGGCTGTCACCGTGCGACGATCCGGCCGACGCGGAGGTCGCGATCCTCAACACCTGCGCGGTGCGCGAAAAACCCCAGGAACGCGTCTACTCCCGCCTCGGTGAGCTTCGCAAGCTCGGTGGAAGCCGCGGCGGCCCGCTGATCGTAGTCGCCGGATGCGTCGCGCAGATCGACGCCGATGAACTGCGCCGCCGGGGCGCGGACATCGTCGTCGGGCCCCGCTGCTACGACATGCTGCAGGCGGCGCTGGAGGAGACGCTCGTCGGGGTAGCGCTCATCGAGGACCGTGACCGGCCGGTCGCCGAGCACCTCCCCGCCGCCCGCGAGTCCAACCTCAAGGCATTCGTCAACATCATCTACGGCTGCGACAACTTCTGCGCGTACTGCATCGTCCCCTACGCCCGGGGCCGCGAGCAGAGCCGAAAACCCGACGAGATTCTCGCCGAGGTGCGCGGGCTGGTCGCCGACGGGTGCAGGGATGCCACACTTCTCGGGCAAAACGTGAACAGCTACGGACACGACCTGCCCGACGACATCGACTTCGCACAACTGATGCGCCGCGTGGACGCCGTCGAGGGTCTCGACCGCCTGCGCTTCACCACCTCGCACCCGAAGGACATGACGCCCGAACTCATCGCAACGATGGCCGAGCTTCCGAGCGCCTGCGAGCACCTGCATCTGCCGATCCAGGCGGGCTCGGACGCGGTGCTTGAGGCGATGGGCCGCGGGTACACATACGCGCACTTCCTGTCCCTGATCGACGCGGCGCGCGAGGCGATGCCCGGTCTCTCCGTCACCACCGACGTCATGGTCGGCTTCCCCGGCGAGACCGAGCAGGACTTCGAGGAGACGCTGCGGGCGTTCGAGGAGATTCGCTTCGACCAGGCGTTCATGTTCAAGTACAATGACCGCCCGGGCACCCGTGCCGCGAGCATGGAGCCGAAGGTACCCGAGACCGAGAAGCAGCGCAGGCTTGAGAAGCTGGTGGCGCTGCAGAACGAGACCGCGAGAGAGATTAACGTCGCGCTGGAGGGCGAGGTCTTCGAGGTACTGGTCGAGGAGGCCGACCCGAAGGCCGACGGCCACGTGAGAGGCCGCACCCGAGGACAGAAGCTGATGATCTTCCCCGGCCCCGAGTCGCTGATCGGTGAGATCGTCCCGGTCCGCGCGCTGACCGGCCACCTGTGGGGCTGGCTCGGCGAACAGGATGCGTGAGCCGCACGGGGCCTGCCGTTGGAGGGGCCGCCGCGCCGTCCGCCGTTCAGGAGGGGCGGCCCTCGCGACGCGCCGTCTGCGGAGCGAGGGTGAGACGGCGCCAGCCGGCTCAGCTTCCCTGCCCGCCCGCCGTTGTCGCTCTCCTGAGCAAACGACGGCAGGCTGGAAAGCCTGCCCGATGGGGAGGGGGGAGAGTTCGCCGGGCCTCTCTCCCCTCCCGCCACTTGCCGCTCATACACAGCCGACAGAACGCAACCGAGGCGTCGCCCCGCAGTTGGGCATTGTGCCCCCCGAGTGTGCGGGGGGTCAGCGAGGCGCGAGAAGGTCATCAGCCCGCACCCGCGAAGTTGTGCGGAGCGACTGATGCATTGAGAGTAGGCGATGCTGTCTTCATGTGGACGATAGAGCAACTTCTGGCGGAGGCGATCGAAGGGCGGGTGGGAAGGCGTTTTCGCGGGCGGGATGAGGTGCAGGAGGCCGATCGAGCCGACCTGACACGCGCGGGGGAGCGGTCGATTGCCCGGCCGCAGGAAGGTTTCGGGCCGGTGGGCAGACGGGTGCTGGCGGCCCAGTGGGCGCTGCTGCTCGAGGCCATTGACCTTCCCGCACGCCCACGCGTGCTGGAGTTGTGCGCGGGTGGCAGTGATCCGGTGGTGGTTGCGCTCGATGCCGTCTTCGGCGCGTCGGCCGAGTACGTCACCATGAACCTCAACCGCAAGCTCGCAGCGGAGCTTACCGAGCGCACAGAGCACCTTGAGCTGGAGGTGCAGATCGTCGAAGATGACGCGCAGAACCTTCGCAGGCACTATGCTGAGGACACCTTCGACTGCGTTTGCTTCCACCACGCCGTCAATGACATCCTGCAGACGGCGATCGCGACGGCGCGGGGGATGGATACACGTGAGATCGACTGGTGGCCGACAGAGCGGACGATGATCGAGTGGATGGCCGAGCAGTATCGTGAGGATCAGATGACCTCAGTGGGGCGGCCCGAGCTGCGCAGGATACTCGGCGCGGCGGTTGAGGTGGTCAAACCGGGCGGCTTCCTCTGCTTCGATCACTGGACGGCGGTGTCGTCTCTTGAGCAGGACTGGTTCCCCGGCGATCTCTTCAACGACATGGTGGTGATCGCGCGGGAGGAGGCCCTGTTGCTGAGCGCGCCGCTGGAGGAAGTCACGCCTGCAGGCCTCGACCGACGCTGGTGGATGGTACTCAAGCGCGTGTGAGCGTGCTCCCGGCTCGCAGCGTCCGGCCCGTGCCCGCATCGCGTGGGGCTGGCTCGGCGAGCGGGTGGAGGAAGGCCGCTGACGAGGACGATCCGCGCCGTCCGCCGTTCGGGAGGGGCGGCCCTCGCGACGCGCCGTCTGCGGAGCGAGGGTGAGACGGCGCCAGCCGGCTCAGCTTCCCTGCCCGCCCGCCGTTGTCGCTCTCCTGAGCAGACGACTGCAGGGATGATCCACAGCCCATCCGCACCACAAACGACCGGGCCGACTACGACGCACACGGTCGCGACACCTGAGATCAGGAGGCTCAGTCCGTGCCCGATCCGAGCAAGTTCACCCCCGTCTTCAAGCAGTGGCATGAGGCCAAGCAGCGCTACCCGGATGTGCTGATGCTCTTCCGGATGGGCGACTTCTACGAGATCTTCGGCGAGGACGCCGAGGTCGCCGCGCGGGAGCTTGAGCTGACCCTCACCTCCCGCCGCGCCGGTGAGGGCATCACGCTGGCGATGTGCGGCGTGCCCTATCACGCCATCGATCGGTACCTCGCCACGCTCATCCGCCGCGGCTACCGCGCCGCGATCTGCGACCAGGTCGAGGACGCCAGCAAGGCGAAGGGTCTCGTCCGCCGCGACGTCACCCGCGTGGTCACCGCCGGCACGCTCGTCGAGGACTCGCTGCTGGACACACACGATCACAACTTCCTGCTCTCCATCGCCCGCGACAACGGCCGCTTCGGCATAGCGGCCGTGGACGTCTCCACCGGCGACTTCCTCGTGACCGAGCCGGCACCGGTCGCGCGGAGGCGATCCGAGGCGCCCGATGAGCCCGCCCTTCCCGAGACCGGCCCCGAGCATCTCGACCCGGCGGTCGCCGCCGTCGTCGATGAGGCGGCCCGCCTCTCCCCCACCGAGGTGCTGCTGCCGCCCGATCTTGCAGACGACGACGGCCTGCGCGCGCTGCTGGAGCGCAATCTCCGGGCGCCGATCACCATCGCCGACGAGTCCGGCGGCGTCTTCCTCTCCCCCGCCGAGCAGCTTCAGGAGCACTTCGGCGTCAACTCGCTGCGCGGCTACGGCTGTGAGGACATGCCCGCCGCCATCGCCGCGGCGGCGCAGGCGCTGGAGTACCTCAAGCACGCGCACATCGACGGGATGCCGCACCTGTCGGGGATCACCACGTACTCCACCGAGCAGTTCCTGGTGATCGACGCGGCCACGCGCCGGAACCTCGAACTCACCGCGACGCTCCGCGAGAACCGTCGCGAGGGCTCGCTCCTGTCGCTGCTCGACCGCACCTGCACCGCCATGGGCGGGCGGCTGCTGCGCGACTGGCTCCTCCAGCCGCTGCTCGATCCCGCGCGCATCAACGAGCGCCTCGACGCGGTGGATGAGATGGTCCGCGACCGCGTCACCGCCGAGGACCTTACGCGGCACCTGCGCGATGTCTACGACGTCGAGCGCCTCACCTCCCGCGTCACCGCCGCCCGCGCCAACGCCCGCGACCTCGTCGCCCTCCGCGAGTCGCTGCGCAGGCTCCCGGCCATCGGCGAGGTGCTCGGGCAGTGCGACGCCCCGCTGCTGACCGACCTCCGCGGGCGCATCGCGAACCTCGAGGACGTCACCGCGCTGCTCGATCGCGCACTGCTCGACGAGCCGCCGGTGCAGATCAGTGAGGGCGGGATCATCCGCGAGGGATACTCCGACGACCTCGACGAGATCCGCGACATCGCCACCGGCGGCAAGCGCTGGATCGCCGAACTTGAGGCGAAGGAGCGCGCCCGCACGGGGATCGACTCGCTGAAGGTCGGGTACAACAGGGTCTTCGGGTACTACCTCGAGGTCACCCATGCGAACACCAGCAGGGTCCCCGATGACTACGAGCGCAAGCAGACGCTCACCAACGCCGAGCGGTACATCACGCCCGAACTCAAGGAGCAGGAGTCGAGGATCCTCGGCGCCGAGGAGCGGATGCACGAGCTTGAGTACGAGCTTTTCTGCGAGCTGCGCGCGAAGGTCGCCGAGTATGCCGAGCCGCTGCTGGAGACGGCGCGCGCGCTGGCCGCGATCGACTGCATCGTCTGCCTCGCCGAGGTCGCCATCGAATATGACTACGTGCGGCCCGAGGTGTACGCGGGCGATGAGATTGAGATCCGCGCGGGGCGACACCCGGTCGTCGAACGCGCGCCGGGGCAGGAGCCCTTCGTGCCGAATGACACGCTGCTGGACCGCGACGGGCATCAGATGCAGATCGTCACCGGGCCGAACATGTCGGGGAAGTCAACCTACCTGCGGCAGGTGGCGCTGATCGCGCTGATGGCGCAGATGGGCGGCTTCGTGCCCGCCGACAGCGCCCGCATCGGGGTGGTGGACCGGATCTTCACCCGCGTCGGGGCGTCCGACGACCTCGCAACGGGCCGCTCCACGTTCATGGTGGAGATGAACGAGACCGCGAACATCATGAACAACGCGACCGCGCAGTCGCTGGTGATCCTCGACGAGATCGGCCGCGGCACCTCGACCTTCGACGGCGTCTCGATCGCGTGGGCGGTCGTGGAGTATCTGATCGAGCAGATCGGCGCGAAGACGCTCTTCGCCACGCACTACCACCACCTCAACGAACTCGAGAGCCTCTTCGACGAGGTGCAGAACCTGAAGGTCATCGTGCGCGAGGAGGGCGACCGGATCACCTTCCTGCGGCGGATCGAGCCGGGCGGAACGCAGCGCAGTTACGGCATCCAGGTCGCGCGGCTGGCCGGACTCCCCGAGGCGGTGGTCGAGCGCGCGAAGGAGGTCCTGCACACCCTCGAGCGCGAAGACATCGGCACGGAGATCGGCCCGTCGCGGGCGGCGGCCTCGCATGTCGCGCAGACGGTGCAGCTCCAGCTCTTCGAGGCCGCCCCGCACCCGATCGTCGAAGAGCTGAAGTCACTCGACCCCGAGAACATGACGCCGCTGCAGGCTCTGGAGGCCCTCGCGAGGCTGAAGGCGAAGGCGGAGAACGACAGCTAACGGCAACCACAAGTCACAAGTCACAAGTCACAAGTCACAAGTCACAAGTCACAAGTCACAAGTCACAAGTCACAAGCGACAAGCGACAAGCGACAAGCGACGGCAACCACGCCGTCTGTCGTGCGGGGGACCTGCGTCCCGCCACGCCGTTCGTCGTTTGTCGTCAGCCGTTGTCGTTGTGGCCCCGGCGCCCTCGCCGGGGGTGCGCCGAAGGCGCACTGTCGTTCCCGTCGTGTCGTTGTCGTTGCGGGGCG
>JBMNNW010000037.1:0-40150 GCA_050942735.1 Armatimonadota bacterium | reverse complement strand
GCGCGAACGATCGCGTGGACGGCCACTACACGCTCAGCGTCCCGCCCGACCTGTGGGCCGAGAGCGCCGGGGATGGCGAGATCTCCTTCGCCGAGGGCGACCTGACCGACCGACTCGAGGCGACGCGGGGGCCCTTTGACTCGAGCGGACGCGCCACCGAGGAGCACAGCGACGCCGACTGGGCGAACCGCTGGAGCGCCGAGGCGCTGGCCGACGGGCTGGCGATCGACCTGCTGCTCCCGGAGCCGCGGGAGCTGACGCGTGTCGTCTTCTGGTACTCCGGCGCGATGGGCGAGTTGACGATCCTCGGCGGCGCGGCCGGTGGTTGGACCGAGCTTGCACGAGTTCCTGCCGCGACGCCCGGCGCCGATGTGCTGGACGTCGAGGCGCCGATCGAGGGCAGCTACGAGCGGGTGCGGCTGCAGTTCGCGCCGCCCGGCGACGCCTTCTCGCTCGCCGACGTGGAGCTGTGGGCCCGACCGCGCTGAATGCCGGAGCTCACCGCGACGGGAACGGCGCAGCGCCCTTCCCGTGCGACGGGCGTCTCGCCCGTCGAGTCGTCGCTCAGCCCGGCGCGGCGTCGCCATCCACGCGGATGAGCATCAGCAGGTCCACCGCGAGCCCGCCGGTGCGATCGATGCCGGTGATCGCGCGCGTGCCCGCATCGAGCTCGAACGCGAGTGGCTCGCCCGCCGCGTCACGGAGGATCGCGTACCGCCAGTTGTCCTCGGTGCGCGACCAGCCGCCGGTGAACGGGAACGCTACCTCGGCCATCTCCGGGTGGGGCTGCTCACCGTCGATCAGGAACTCGCGCGTGGTGCCCTGCCGCGAACACGCGAACTTCAGCCCCAGCGCGTACCGCCCCGGCTGCTCGATCTCGAACTCCCAGGTGAGCGAGTGCCCCGGCGATCCCTCCCATCCGGTGATGATCTCGCCCTCGGCGCCGATCCGGTCGCTCACCACCATGACCTCGCCGCCCTCCTGCCGGGCGAACCGCGCGGCTTTCACGAGGATCAGCCCGCCCTCCGCGACCTCCGCAAGCTCGGGCGGCGGAACGCTGAGGGCGATGCGCTGTGTGTCCGTGCGACCCCGGTCGTCGCTGACGGTCAGCGCGACCTCGAACTGCCCGTCGCGTTCGTAGGTGTGCTCCACGGTCGGCCCGGTCAGGCGCGTCCCGTCCCCGAGGTCCCACTCCCAGCCGGTGATCCGCCCCACCAGCGCCTGCGAGCCGGTCCCGTCGAGGCGCACCGTCGGCGGCTCGCCCGGCGTCAGGAGCGTCGTTCCGCCTATGAACGCCTGCGGCCGCTCGGGCACGAAGTGCGTGAGTGAGGAGGCCGAGACCCAGCCGCCCGCATCCTCGGTGAGCAGCGAGATCGGCGCGCCATCGCCCACCACGCTCCACTGGCGGTCGGACTCGTTGAGCGGGCCACGGTAGCTGAAGCCGACCGTGATCGGCTCGAAGCGCGGTGGCTCAATCACGATGCGCTGCCACTGCCCGTCGCCCGCCTCGGTCCAGCGGTGCGCGATGTGCTCCCGACCGTTCGGATCGAGCACACGGATCGAGCGCTCCCCCTCCTCGCTCGAGCGCGCCAGCAGCGTGAAGCGCTCCGTCTGCGGCCAGACGTAGACGCGGTAGCGCGGGTAGTCCACGCCGCCGCCGAACTGTGTGCCCTCGCTCAGCCGGACGACCTCGCGGTGCAGCGTGTTGCGTACCTCCCAGACCACATCGGGGCGCGACGACTCCAGCGTGAGCCGGTGGATGCCCGCGCGCTCATCGGCGGGCACCTCCAGCACCGCCTCGATCCGCCCCGTGCCCGAGATCGAGGCCTGTGCGAGCATCTCGCCGTCCGATCCGGTCAGCGTCACCGTGCCCTCCGTCCGCCCCTCGGCCCACGCCTCCACCGCGACCCGGAAGTCGCGGTCCTCTGCCTCCTGAAGCATCACCGTGTGCGGCCCGGGGCCGCTGAGCGCGTAGTAGTCCCGCTCCAGCATCTCCACGAGGTCCCCGAGTGTCTGCGGGATCGTGTTGATATGCGCGGAGATGCCCTTCCCCGATGCGCTCACGGCCATCAGCGCGCGCTCCGCTCGCTGCAGCGCCACGTCGCGGAAGATCGCGTCGGGCTGGAGCCGGTGGGCGTAGGTGATCGGCTCGATCATGTGCATCGCCCCGCCACCGCTGGTCATCGTCGGGCAGGAGGTGTATCTGAAGCCGCGGTCGGCCGGGACCCACAGGTCCTCGATGAGCCAGCGCGAGCCCCGGATGATGCTCTCTCCGATGCGCTCGTCGCCCGTCAGTTCGTGGTAGCGCTTCATCGCCGACATCAGCACCGCGACCATGAAGCCGGCCTCGCCGTAGTGCGGCGGGTCGCAGGGGCAGTGCCCGCCACCAAGCCGACGGTCCCAGCCGCCGTTGGGCGTCTGATAGTCAACCCAGTAGCTCAGGATCGTGCGCGCGGCGTTGAGGTAGTACTCATCCCCGCTGACCGCGTAGCCGGCGATGAGTATCTTCGACATCCACCCCGGGTGCCGCGCGATGATCCAGCCCGTCCCCGGCTGCGCGTGCCCGCGCGTGTCAACGTAGAGCGACGCGGCCATGTCCGCGATCTTCAGCAGCGACTCGCGGGCACGGGCGTCCCCGGTGAGCCAGTAGTAATCCGCCAGGCCCTCGCCCCACATATGCCCCCAGTTCTCCGCGTGCCCGTGGGGGTAGGCGCCCTCAAAACGCGGATCGTCGCGCTCATAGTACCCGCCCGTGTGCAGCATCGCGTGGACCCAGACGCGACCGATCAGACGCGGATCGTCGTCGTGATGCACCACGTCCACGTCCATGTAATGCCGTGCGGCGTGCTCGCCCTGCACGAAGAACTCCGGATCGCCGCTGGAGGCGAACTGCATGAGGAAGCCGTGCGGGGTGTCATACTCCATGTTCCCCCAGTTGTACCGCCGCTCGCCGTACCAGTCGCCGAAGTGCATGAAGCCGAAGAGCCGCTCATCCTCCCGCTCGGCGATGTACCCGTCAAGCCCCGCGCGCACCGCCTCCGTGTACCCGGCGAACTCCGGCGGCAGGTCGGACGCGATCGCGATCCGCCCCAGCGCCTCGGTGTCGCGGAAGCTTTCCGGCGGCGCTGCGACCACCGCGGGCCGCCCGAACGCCGTGAGCGCCGCATCATCACGCGCCCCGAACTGCACCATCATCTCATGCCGCTTCTGAAAGCCCTTCCGGAAGCGGTAGACGCCGTCGCGGAAAGGCGCGAAGAGCACGTGCTCAAGCTCCGGCAGCGCGTCATACTGGTCTGACGCGAGCACCGGCGCGATGTCCATCTCCACGACCCCCGGCACCACCTGGATGCTCTTGGGATAGTGCTCCCGGAAGTCCCGCATCGCGACGGTGAGCGCCCCCTCGCCCTCCCCCACGCTCACCCACCCGGCCGCGCGGCTTCCCTCCTGCTCGCCGTCGGGAAGCGCCAGCGAGTACGCGTCCTCGAGATGCTGGAAGAGCCGCGCGCCATCTGCCGGCACCGCAAGCTCCAGCGTCTCATCGCCACCCAGCGCCAGCGGCGCTCCCGCCCCCGCGCCCGTCCCCCACGCCAGCGCGATCCGCCGGAACTCGGTGAACTCCTCGTCGAGATCGTTCACACCGAAGGTGTGAAAGACGCGGACCATCGGGCTGCCGGCGTACGCGTGGATGCGCAACTCCCAGTGCAGGAAGCTCGAGCCGTCGGCGGTGGTGTGCTCGCCGATGGCGCGGATCACCGCGCACTCATCGGTCAGGTGCTCGAGCTTCAGCTCGCGGAGCCCCGCGGCCGCGTCGAACCGGCGGCCCTCGGTGTCCTCGGCCAGCAGCGTCAGCTCGCCCGCCCCTGCGTCGCGCCACTCACCGTCATCGGAGCGCACCTGAACGCCGGTGAAGGCCGCGAAGGGCTCGCGCGTCACGCTGAAGCGCAGCCGCCCGGTGTCCACGCTGATGGCGCGCTGGGTCTGCTCCACGCGCAGCGGGGAGCCCGCCGCCTCGCGGAAGACCGCGGCGCCGAACTCCACGGTGTACTCCGTCAGCGCGGCCGGTGCGTCGGCGCGGAACTCCACCATCGCCCAACGCAGGCTGCCGTCGGGCCAGCGCGAGAGCACACTCCACGCGGAGGGCTGCACGTCGCCGTCCGGAGTAAGCAGCCGAATGTTCTCGGCGCTGAACACGTCGCCCCGGGCGAAGGGAACACCCGCCCGCACCGGCCACGCGCTGAGCGGAATCTCCGCGCGGTTGATGACACGCAGCGGCGCGGTTCCCCGCTCGATCGCGGGGGCCGGAAGCTCCGGCGCGGCGGTGCTGAAGGTCTGCGTCTCCGAGTACATCCGCCGGCCCTCGGGCGTCAGGCCCCTCACGCGGAAGTGATAGGTCGCGTCGGGCTGCAGGTCGGTCAGGACGACCCGGTGGTTCCGAGTGCTGAAGGGCATCTCGGCGGTCTGCCCGAGCGCCTCTGTCAGGCCGAACTCGACGGTCCCGGGCGTGATCCAGTTCGCGCGCCAGGTAATCCGCGCGCGAAGCGGCCCGCCGTCAAGCGCCGGATGAAGCACCTGTGCGTTGACGCTGTCGATCTCAAGCTCGGTCGTGTCGATGATCGCCACGCGCCTGAAGGCATCGGCCTCGATCTCCGGCTCGGCCTGAGACTGCACGCGGCTGCGTGCGATGCGGGCGCTGGCCTCCGTCCCGCCCTCACCATCGCGCACGAAAGCGCTCGTCCAGTACTCAAAGACCGAGGCGCCGTCCTCCTGCCTCAGCGCCATGTCCGCCGAGAGGTAGAGCACGTCGGCCTCAAGCACCATCCGTGGCGAGGCGCTTGAGGAGTTCCCGGCGGCGTCGAAGACAGTGAGCCCGGCCTGGCCGCCGCTGGAGACCGTGAACATGAAGTCCGCGCCCTCGTGGGCCTCACTTTGCTTGCGCCCGGTGGCCCGGTCGGCATCGGCGTCGAGGTAGAGGTGGAACGTCGTCTCCTCGTCCACGTAGTCGCGCGGGAACTCGAACTTGAACGCGCTGCGGCCCCGCGCAAGCGGCGCATGCCAGACCCGGGCGGGCGGGTTGAGGCGCTCGTGCGCCTCCGCCCGCTCGGCGGCCCGCTCATCCACGCCGATCAGCGTCCAATGGTACTCCGCCTCGAGGTCGGCCCCGAGGACGTTACGAAGCGCCGTCGTCAGGTCGTCCGCCGGCGCTGTCGCGCCGGGATCCTGCGCGTAACCGATGGCACAGAGGGTCAGCAACGCCGTGGCAGCGAGTATCTTTCGCAGCACATTTCTCACCCTTTTGATCGGCCGGTCTGATCCGTCGGCGGCTGCGGAGAGGCGCGGTCGCTCAGATCGCCGCCCCCGCCGCCAACCGCCGGTCCATCTCTTCGAGACGAAAACGTACGCTCACCACCGAATGCAGCTCGTCGGGAGCGTATCTGACATACGTGGTCGCGACGATCGTCCCATCCGGCAGCAGTTCGATCCCGGGGTAGCCGGTGTCGAACTTCGCGTGCGAGTGCAGCAGCTTCACGCGGTACTGCCCCTCGCGGCCCGCCGGGATGTCCTCCCAGGTGCCCACCCATGCGACGAAGTGCCCGCAGGCGGGTGAGGCCTCGTCCCTGTCGCGAAAGACGATCACCAGGCGTCCATCGGGCGCGTAGACGCCGTCATGCCTGTCTCCGTTCAGTGCGCGCGGGAGTGCCCGGGCCTCGGACCAGCTCTCTCCCTCGTCATCGCTGAGCGCGTAGAACGACGGCTCCCGCGCGTTCTCGCGCATCAGCAGCAGAAGCCGAGCGCCGTCGGGGGAGCGCACCACCGCGGGCTCGCACAGGAGTCCGCCCTCCAGCGCCACCACCGCCCGCGAGTCGCCCCACGTCATCCCGCCGTCATCGCTGGCGCTCTGCCAGATCGCGCCCGGCGCGCCCGCCCCCTCCTCCGAGCGCTCATACCACATGAGGTGCCGTCGGCCGCCCGAGACCGGCTCGATGCTCTGAGGCGCGGTCCAGTAGACGATCTCCCCGACCGGCCGGGCCTCCGTCCACGTGCGCCCCTCGTCGGACGACATCGCCTGCACCATCTCGCGAAGCTCCTGTGTGCGCGCGAAGACGAAGATCCTCGCGTTGCCCTCGCGGTCGGTGAGGCGATGGATCGTCGGGTGCCCGTGGGCCACCCTCCACCAACTCTCAGGGACGTCGAGCAGTTCACTCCACGTCAGCCCGCCGTCGTCGCTTCGCTTCAGCGGGCCACAGGGAGCGCCGTGCTTCGAGGTGCCGTCACGACGGGCCTGCCAGACGCAGAACATCGTCCGGCCGTCGGGCAGCAGGAGGGTGTTCGGATGGCCCTGCCAGTCGCGCTGCGTCCCCCTCGCGACCACCACGTGACTGCCGGCGTCGCCGGAGATGTCCACGAAGCCGAGTGACGAGATTCCTGCTGCGCTCATCCTGCCGGCCTCCTCGCACGGCGAGTCGTCCGCATCATCGGGCTGCACCAACGTGGGTGATTTCCCGGCCCCGCGTTGAATGCCTCCCGCGGAAAAGGGGGAACCCTCGCCTGCCGTCGCGTGTCTCAAGTCAGTGAGCGGACTGCACCCGCGTTCGTCGCCGCCGGAGATCTCGGACGGGCGCGGGCGAAACGCTGAGGGAGGTTGTGCGATCGTGTTTCCATGGGGAGCGTGTGTGATCGTTGTGATGGCGTGCCTGCTGCTGGCCGGGCCTGCATCGGCCGACGGCCCGTGGCCCGATCGGGACTGGGAGCGAGCCGACCCGGGGCAGATGGGGATGGACCGGGCGCTGCTTGAGAGCGCCCGCGACTACGCTCTCACCGGTGAGGGCTCGGGCTGCATCGTGCGCGGCGGCCGCATCGTGCTCGACTGGGGCGACCAGGCGAGGCGTTACGACCTCAAGTCCACCACCAAGTCGATCGGCGTGACCGCGCTGGGGCTGGCGATCGCCGATGAACTGCTGGCCCTCGAAGACCTCGCCGCGGACCGGCACCCCGCGTTTTGCGAGAACACCGACGTGGCCGAGGAGGGGTGGACGGGTGCGGTGACCCTCCGCCACCTCGCGACACACACGGCGGGCCTGGAGAAGCCCGGCGGCTACTCGCGCCTGGTCTCCGAGCCGGGTGCGCAGTGGGCATACAGCGACTGCGGCCCGAACTGGCTGGCCGAGTGCGTGACGATGGCCTACCGGCGCGACCTCGATGAGCTGATGTTCGAGCGCGTCTTCGGACCGATCGGGATCACACGCGACGACCTGCGGTGGCGCGACAACGCCTTCCGCCCACACGAGATCGACGGCATCGCGCGCCGCGAGTTCGGCTCCGGCATCCACGCCAACGTGCAGGCGATGGCGCGGATCGGCCTGCTCTACCTCCGCGGCGGCCGGTGGGCGGGTGAGCAGCTCGTTCCATCGAGTTTCGTGGACCGCGCGCGAGCGACCGACCCGGCGATCGCGGACCTCCCGGTGCGCGAGGGTGACACGCATCCCGGCGCACCGGCGCACTACGGGCTGCTGTGGTGGAACAACGCCGACGGGGCGCTGGAGGGAGTCCCGCGTGACGCGTACTGGTCGTGGGGGCTGCACGAAAGCCTGATCGTGGTGATCCCCAGCCTCGACCTGGTGATCGCGCGGGCCGGCTCCGACTGGTCGCGCGAGTGGACCGGGCACTACGCGGTACTGCGCCCGTTCCTCGAGCCGATCGTCGCATCGGTGCGCACGGCCGTCCCGCACCCGAACGCGCCGTGCCCGCCGAGTGAGGCGATCCTCGGGCTCGGCTGGGCGCCTCAGCAGGAGATCGTGCGTCTCGCGAGGGGCAGCGACAACTGGCCGATCACATGGGGCGATGACGACGCGCTCTACACCGCGTACGGCGACGGATGGGGCTTCGAGCCGCGAGTGCCTGAGAAGCTCAGCCTTGGACTCGCGCGGGTGTTCGGCGACCCGAATGACCCGGCGGCGCCCGTGCGCGGAGAGAACATCCGGTCCGAGACGGGCGAGCAGCGCGGAGACGGCCGCTCGGGCGGCAAGGCGTCCGGGATGCTGATGATCGAGGGGCGCCTGTACATGCTCATGCGCAACGCCGGGAACTCACAGCTTGCGTGGAGCGATGACCGTGGGGTGACGTGGACGTGGGCGGACTGGCGCTTCGAGACGAGCATGGGCTGCCCGAGCTTCCTGAACTTCGGCCGGGACTACTCGGGCGCGCGGGATCGGTTCGTCTACGTCTACTCGTTCGACAGCGACAGCGCGTATGAGGCCGCCGACCGGATGATCCTCGCGCGCGTGCCAGGCGACCGCCTCGCCGAGCGAGAGGCGTGGGAGTGGTTTGCGGGGCTCGATGACGAGAGTGAGCCCACCTGGAGCGCGGAGATCGCAGAGCGCCGGGCGGTGTTCGAGCATCCCGGGCGCTGCTACCGCTCGGGGGTGACGTGGAGCGCGCCGCTGGGGCGCTACCTGTGGTGGCAGGTGGTCCCGGGAGGGCCATTCGGCGGCTCGGCGGATGTGCGCTTTGAGGGCGGCTTCGGGGTCTACGAGGCGCCCGAGCCGTGGGGGCCGTGGCGGACGGTGTACTTCACCGATCGGTGGGACGTGGGACCGGGCGAGAGCGGCCGCTTCCCGACGAAGTGGATGAGTGAGGACGGTAGCGTGGTGCATCTCGTCTTCTCAGGCGACGACTTCTTCTCGATACGGAAAGCGGAGCTGCGACGAGCGGAACCCTGAGGCGCGGGAATGAGCGTTCACGGTGCGTTCCGGGGTTGCGCTCAGGGAATCGATCGGCATCGTCGGACAGGGCGGCGGACCGACCCTTCGCGGTATCTCGTGCGGGCGGGCTGCGTTCCGCGGTGTCCGCTCATTCAGAGGGCGTGGAAAAAAATTCGCATATTGAAGGAGTTGCATATCCCGCGTCGAATGCGTCAGTCATCTCTCTTTAATACATCTTTCTCAATATGACGACGTGTTCTCGATTCCGTACGCGGCGGGCATGCATGGTCGCAGGCACTCTTCCCCGGCCTCGATCCGGTCCACAAAGTCGCGAGGAGGAGAGAGCGATGAGGAGGGTGGCGGCGTTCGCTGAGATAACTCTGGCCGTTGTCATCGTGAGCGGGATGCTCGCATGGGCATCGGGGGTGTCACTCGAGGCGATCGTCCAGTACGCGAGGCTTGAGGTGACCGGTGCACGTGTGGTGGAGTACGACGTGGTATGCCCCGGCTGGGGGCCGGGAAGCAGAATCCTCGGCATCAGCGGCGATGCGACGGCGCTCGGGGACGCGCGAGACCCCGACAACCACGAAGTGGCCACGATCTGGGAGGACGGCGAATCGACTTACCTGCACACCGGGCCGACCATGGGGCACGCGGTCGTCGAAGACTACTTCGGCCGCGTAGTGACGAACCTCTACCTCGGCCACGCGCGTGAGCGGATCTGCACCGCGGTGGTGGCTCCCCCGGGCGGGCAGGCCACGCCCCTCGAGATCCCCGACGGATACTGTTCCTGCCGGGCATGCGACGCGAATGACGCCGGGATCGTGGTCGGGACGGTGGTCCCGCGAGGCGAGCCGGGCCGCCCCTGCACCTGGGACGCGACCGGCGCTGCGACTGTGCTCGACAGCGCCCGCGGGTGCGCCTCGGCGATCAACGACTCGGGCATCATCGTCGGCTACGTGGATGTTCCGGGCGGTCAGACGATGCGTCTGTGGAGGGCGCATGGCGAGGGCTGGTGCTCGATGGACGTGATCGCCCCCGTGGCCGGAAACGTCCGGCCCGAGGCGATCAGTGACGAGGGCGTGGTGGTCGGGCGGGTGTTCGCGCAGGGCGCATTTCGGTGGGACGAGACGGAGGGGCTGCGGATGCTCCGCGACCCCACAGGGGCAAAGAACGGGCAGGCACGAGATGTCAACAACCGTGGGGAGGTCGTCGGTTCGGGCATGCACCGAAAAGAGGCGGTTGCGGTGCTGTGGCGGGAGGATGAGGTGATCGACCTCAACGATCGAATCGATCCTGAGCTGGGCTGGCATCTGACGAACGGGACGGCGATCAGCGACACCGGCGTTATCGCGTGCACCGGCATGCGCGGCGACAGGCAGGAGGTGGTGGTGCTGATCCCGCGCGCGCTGGCCGGGTAGCACGCAGATCGCGCCGGGCCTGCGGATGGAAAGGCATCGCGGACGCCTCAGAGCGGCGGCTGTTGAGCGCGGGATCACGCCGAACGCGCAGGTGTTGAGGGCCGCGCGGAGAAAGACTGCGGCGCAGGGCAGTGGACGCTCCGGGAAGGAGCGGCGGGGGGGGGGATGGTTGCATCTACGCCCTGCCGGCGTCCAACGATCTCGAAGGGTGTGAGCCACCCCATGCGGACCCCCGTGCTCGCCGGTGCTCTCCTCCTGATGGCCTGCGTCTCCGGATTCTCCGAGCCCTCGCTGTGGTTCTCAAAGGGCGACATCCCGCGGCTTCAGGCGCTGGCGGCGGAGGGGCCGCTCGCCACACTCCGGGAGGAGACGCTGCGGCGGGCCGAGCAGTACTGCACTCCCGGCGCCGTGGGCTACGCGGACCCCGAGGCGGTGGATGAGCGGCCCGGGGGGGAGGTGCGGGTGCAGGTCCTCGGTCATCGCTTCGGCCGCCGCCTCACCGACTGGATGGAGACGATCGGCTTCGCCTACCAGCTCACCGGCGATGAGCGGTTCGGCGCGCACGGGGCGCTGCTGCTGGAGGCGGCGGCTCGGAGGCTGCCGGTGACCGATCCGGAGATCGCCGGCGGCTTTGCCGGCGCGCGCGGGGATATCATGCGCGGGCTCGCCGTCGGCTACGACTGGCTGGGGGAGGCGATGACGCCCGAGCAGAAGGCCGTCTGGGCCGAGACCTCCGAGGGGTACGTCCGGAACATGATCGCGGAGGTCGGCCGCGAGACGATCTGGTGGCGGCCCTACCACAACTTCATGGGCGTCGCGATGGGCGCGGCGGGGATGCTCTCGATGATGCTGGAGGATGGCCACTGCGACGAGGCCGGGGAGTGGGTTGATCTGTGCGCGGAGCTGGTGGAGCGATGGCTGGATGCCGGCTTCGACGCGCGGGGCGCCTACGTGGAGGGCACCACGTACGGGACCTACGGTCTGAGCAACGCCGTGCGCTTCGCCGACGCGCTCGGGCGCAGGGGCGGCCCCGACCTGCTGGCGCACCCGCATCTTCGCGAGGCACCCCGCTTCTACGCGATGTCTCTTCTGCCGGGCGAGACGGTCTTCGATGCGCGCAATGACGCGAACTACCAGGGCCTCACCGACCCGACGATGCTGCGCATCGCCGGGGCCCATGACGACGGCCTGGCGCGCTGGCTGTGGGATCGCACCGGGAGCGGCTCCTCGGTCTTCCGCATCATCTGGGCGAACGACCTGCCGCCGGTCGATCCGAGCGCTGCCGGAATGCCTCTCGCCGAGCACTTCGAGGGACGCGGGCTGTGCATCTGGCGCACCGGCTGGGACGCCCCGGACGTGATGTTCTCCATCGAAAGCGGCCCCTACTACCCCACCACGCACAACCAGGCCGATGAGGGCCACTTCACGCTCTACGGCCTCGGGGAGCGCTGGGCGATCGACTCGGGCTACGGCAACACCGGGCTTGAGGGCGGGCGCGATCAGACCGTGGCGCACAGTTGCGTGCTGATCGACGGCGAGGGGATGGCGCGCTCGGGCGCGGGGCGCGGCACCAGCGGAGCGCTGGTCGAGTACCACGATGACGAGGAGCACGGCTACGCGCTCGCCGACGCCACCGAGGCGTATAACCAGAACCGGCGGGGCGAGCCGGGCGTGGGCGCGCGGCAGGCGCGCCGCCATGCGATCTTCATGCGGCCGTCCGCGGGCGCTCCCGCCTACGCCGTCGTCCTCGATGACATCCGCAGGGACGACGAGATGCACGAGTATACGTGGATGATGCACGCGCCCGGCCACATGCTCGTCGAGACCGGGGAGGACGGGGCGACGCTCACGCCCGAGAGCGCGCTGCCGACGACGTTCGTGGAGACGCCCGAGGCCGCCACCGATCGCGGCGATTGCGTCTGGGCGTTCGAGGTGGACACGGCCGGCGAGTACGTCATCTGGGGCCGGGTGCGGGCGGCAGGTGAGGTCATCCAGCAGTCTGACTCGTTCTTCGTGCAGGTGGACGACGGCCCGCGGATGGACTGGCACATGCCCGGGCGGCGCGGCTGGACGTGGGGCAGAGTGACGGCGGGGGTGCCGCAGCAGCCGGTGAGCGTGCGACTCGAGCCGGGCGCGCACACGCTGCTTTTCGGCACCCGAGAGACGGGCGCGCAGCTTGAGCGCGTCTTCATCACCGCCGATTTGGATGCGAGCCCACCGTTTGGCCCCGATCATCAGGGCGTCACGCTGCTGCCCGAGGATGCGGCGATCACCGGGCCGATGCGGCTGGTGCGGGAGGAACCCGACCCGGACGCTCCACGGATGAGGCTGTGGCTGAACGCGGTGGGGCCGGTGCGCTGGGAGGTGGACGGGTATGACGCTCACCTGCGTCTCAACGCGCGGGTGACCGCCGTGGAGCCGGAGTTCGCGGCGATCCTGCTGCCTCTGCCCGCCGGGGTCGAGGAGCCGGCGGTGAGCTTCGCGCGCGAGGAGGGCGCTCTGCGGTTGCAGGTCCGCTGGCCGGAGCGGACCGACGTCATCAGATGGCCGGCGGATGGGGAGCGGCGACCGGTGGTACGCGTCGGCGAGGAGCCGGGGCGCTAAGTCGCGGACTCCGCACACGCGCGGGCATCGCGGGGCGACGATTCTCGCGAACCGGGAGGTGACGGTCGCTCAGCGGCGAACGAGGGCGCTCCGGCGGGGACGTCGGCAGTTGCGGGCGGCCCCGCGAAGAGGCACTCAGACCGCCCGGAAAGGCATCGAGATGAGCCCGGATATTGAGTTGATCGCCGACGGCCTGGAGTTCCCCGAGGGACCGGCCTTCGACGCGGACGGCACGCTCTACGTGGTCCAGTTGCGGAACGGCTGGATCGCGCGCATCACCGACGGGGGCTGGGAGAAGTACGTAGACACCGGCAGCAGGAACAACGGTTCGGCCTTCGATGAGAGCAACGCCCTCTGGATCGCGGCAGCGGGGACGAACCAGCTCCTGCGCTACGATGGTCAGGAGCTGGTGGAGATCGCCGGCGAGTGTGACGGCAGCCCGCTGCAGTCGCCCAACGACCTCGTCTTCCATCCGGACGGTTCGATCTTCATGACCGGGCCGGGCGGCTCCAGCGCGGACACGCCGATCGGGGTCATCTACCACGTTACCCGCGACGGCGAGATCCGCGTGGTCGCCGACGGTCTCGCGTTCCCCAACGGGCTGGCGCTCAACGAAGATGCGTCGTTGCTCTACCTCGTGGAGGAGCGGCGCTATCAGATCCTGGCCTTCGACGTGCGGGACGACGGGACGCTCGGTAAGCCACAGCTCTTCGCACACATGTCGGGTGGTGCGGGCGGAGACGGCATGGCGCTCGACGCCGAGGGCAACCTCTACATCGCGGCATGCGGCGCGGGCGAGATCGTGGTGCTCGACGCCGGAGGGACACGGATCGACGCGTTCCCCACGATCGGGCAGAAGCCCACGAACCTTGCGTTCGGCGGCGATGACATGCGCGACCTCTACATCACCGAGGTCGAGACCGGGGCGGTCTACCACATGAGACCCGGGCCGGAGGGTCGGATGCCCTTCTGCGACCCGAGGGCGGCGAGCGGTTGAGGCGGGGCGGGCCTGTGGCCGGATCGCCTTGACAGGAGGGCGGGGGACGGTACACTCCACAGCAGCGCGCGCATAGCCGACGGGACAGGTGGTTAACCATGATTAAGCTGACCGCACAGGGACACACCTGCTTCACGCTGGAGACAGACGAGCACAGCCTCATCTTCGATCCGTGGCTCTCAGAGAACCCGGAGGCCGCGATCTCCCCCGAGGAGGTCTCGGCGGACGCGATTCTCGTGTCACACGGTCATTCCGATCATCTGGGGGATGCCATCGAGATCGCCGCGCGACTGGATGTGCCGATCCTCGGGGCGTATGAACTGTGCATGTACTGCCAGCGCCATGGCGTGGCGGTTGAGCCGATGCACATCGGTGGCGGCCGGCAGTTTGAGTTCGGCCACGTGCGGCTGACCACCGCGACACACGGCTCGGCCGTCATCCACGACGATCTCGTGGAGTACACCGGACCGGCCTGCGGCTTCGTCGTCAGCGCGGGCGGGCGCGTCGTCTACTACGCCGGCGACACCGGGCTGTTCGGCGACATGGCGCTGATCGGCGAGATCATCGACATTGATGTCGCGATCCTGCCCATCGGCGACAACTTCACGATGGGGCCGGATGATGCGGTGAGGGCCGCGCAGATGCTCGACCCCAAGGTGGTCGTGCCGATGCACTACTCGGCCTTCGAGATCATCCAGCAGGACCCGCAGCAATTCGCAGACCGCCTCGCCGCTCTGGAGATCAACTGCACGGTGCTCGCACCCGGCGAGTATACTGAGCTGGACTGACCACGCGCCGCCACAGTCACCACCATCGGAGGGTGGACAATGATCAAACTGGCGTACCATCCCAACAGCTACCTGCGACACGAGGTCGGAGTTGACGAGGCGATCGCGCACATCGCCGAGGTCGGGTGGGACGGCTTCGAGTGGTCCTCGACCACGCTGGCCGATCATTTCGGGACTGCCGAGGGGTGCCGCGAACGGCTCGATGGCCTCGGGATCAGGATCTCGGGGATATACCACCCCTGCCGCTTCGAGACGAAGGAGCAGATCGACGAGTGGACCGAGCGGGCCGCGCAGGCGCTGGAGTTCGCGCGGACGGTCGGCGCCGATGTGCTGATGCTCGACGGCGGCAGCACCGATCTGCCGATCACCTCCGAGTCGATCCGGCGTGTGGCGGATGCGGCGGGGCGCGTGGCGCGGATGACCTGCGACGCGGGCATGGTCTGCACCTGGCATCAGCACTGGAACACGCTCTTTCAGTATCCCGACGAGTTCCATGCGCTGATGGACGCGACGGATCCCGATGAACTCAAGTGCACGCTCGACACCGCGCACCTGACGCTCGGGGGGTTCGACGTCCCGGCCACCTTCCGGCGCTACGCTCACCGCCTCCGCTACGTGCACCTCAAGGACCTCGCCGCCGACCGGCGCTTCGCGGACTTGGGCGCGGGGACGGTGAACCTCGCCGAGGCCGCGCAGATTCTCATTGAGAGCGAGTTCAGCGGCTGGGTCGTCAACGACCTTGACTACACCGACAACGATCCCTTCGACACCAGCCACCACAACCTGCGGTTCCTCAAGGACCTGCTCGGATAGGCCACGCGAACCGGCGTGGTTCGGTCAGGTTCGGGCGGATGGTACGACTACGACCGCGCGCAATCAGTTGCGAGGCACGGGGGTAAGGCGATGTCCGGTGTCCCGGATGTGAAGTTCGACAGCTACTACCTGCACGCGGAGATCACGGGGTTCCTCAGTGCCGCCGAGGAGGCCGCCGGGGAGTTCATGCGCCTCGAGGCGCTCGCGGAGAGCCCGGAGGGCCGGGAGATCTGGCTGGCGACGCTCACCGACCCGGGCACCGGGGCGGCCTCGGACAAGCCTGCGTACTACGTGCAGGGGAACGTGCACGCGCACGAGATGTACGGCACCTCGGCGGTGCTGCACCTGCTGCACACGCTGCTGACCTCGCCGGAGGCGCGAGAGCTTCTCGCCGAGGTGACGTTTTACATGGTGCCCCGGATCAACCCTGACGGCGCCGAGTATGCGCTCACCACGCTCTCCAACGTCCGCAGCCGCACGGAGATCGAGGAGCAGATCAACGGGGTCATCCCGGAGGATCTCAACGGCGACGGGATGATCCTGAACATGCGGTGGGAGGACCCTGCCGGGCCGCTGACGGAGGACCCGGAGGACCCACGCCTGCTGGTGCCGCGACGCCCCGGAGACCGCGGACCGTTCTACCACCAGTGTACCGAGGGCACCATCCACGAGTACACCGGCGGTCCGCTGCGGCAGTCGGTCAACAGCTACGACTTCAACCGCAACTACCCGATCGGCTGGGACCGGAAGACCGACCAGGCCCGCTACCCGTTCGAGCAGCCGGAGATGCGGGCGATCGGCGACTTCCTCCTCGCGCACCCCAACATCTTCGCCGGGATAGACTTCCACGGCGGCACGCCCGCGATCCTGCATCCGGCGGATATGCCCGGCGAGGAGATGAGCGACGCCGACCTGGCGCTGGTGCTGGAGATCGGCCAGATGGGCGAGCGGCTGACCGGGCTGAACCTGATGAAGAGCAGCGACTACCGCGCCTCGTGGCGCAAGCCCGATGTGCGGCCCGGCAACTCGAAGGACTTCGCCCACTTCGCGCTGGGAGTCTCCTGGTATGTGATCGAGGTCGGCTGGGGCCTGAGCACCGCGGGGATCGGGCCCGACGAGTCGTTCGACGCGATGCCCGAGACGAAGGAGCGCGACTTCATGCGCCGGATCATGCGCTTCGCCGATGAGCACGCGGAGACCGACAGCCGGGTGCTCTTCGTGCCGTGGGAGGACTACGACCACCCGCAACTGGGCCCGGTGCAGATCGGGGGCCTGACCCGTGCCGCGACCTCGCATGTCTACCCGCCGGAGATGGAGCGGATCTCCGAGGGCACCAGCAGCTTCATGCTCGAGCACGCTGCGTGGCACCCGAAGCTGGCGCTCTCGGGCTGCGAGACGACCGCCGTGGGCCCGGGCCTCTTCCGCGTGCGCGGGCGTGTCGCGAACGTAGGGCGGTTCGCCACGAACGTGATGTCAACCGGGCTGAGTTCGCGGATTCATCAGCCCGTGCGCGTGAGCCTGGAGCAGCCGGGTGAGGGTGCGGTGCTCTCGCGGCAGAGGGTCCTGGAGTTCGACGCGATCGGAGGCGGCGGCGACTTCCGGCCGCTCGAGTGGTTCGTCTCGGCGCCGGAGGGGAGCGAGTTGACCGTGCGCGCGTCTCACCCGCGCGGCGGCGTATGCAGCGAGACCCTGACGCTCGCCTGACCGAAAGCGATCCGCCCTGCCGGCTGAGGCCGGCAGGGCGGAGGAAGTGCGTGTGGCGCGAGATGACCGGGCCGCGCAGCGGCGACCGGGGCGGGGCTCACTCCCCGCGCGCCAGCGCCTCGATCCGGTCGGCGTCCAGCGCCACCGAGTAGACGCGGATGTCGTCGAAGGCCATCCTCCCCACCGGCAGACCCCACAGCTCACCGGTCGGGATCTCGTAGTTGAGCCGCTCCTCGTTGAAGATGCGCTCGCCATCCACGTAGTACGCGACCTCGTGCAGGTCCCAGGTCAGCGCGACATGCACCCACTCATCGGCGCGCTGATCGAAGCGGTAGGAGTGGCGCTGGTTGCCGACCGCCAGCGCGCGGCAGTCCACGTAGAGGAAGGGCCACCCGTGCCCGCGGACCCGCAGTGCCACGTGCGAGTAGGTCCGGCCGGTCGGCTTCATCCAGACGCTGAAGGTGCCCTCATCGGCGAAGATGCTGCCGGTGAGGTCGAATGCCCAGCTTTCATTGCCCGCCATCGGCCCGATCGCGCGGCCGAAGCGGCCCTCGACGAACTCGTGCGTCTCCAGCACCGGCGTGCCGTCGCCGCCGTGCGAGAACGCCGCGCTGTCGTCATCGAGTGGCGCGTGGAAGAGAAGCTCGGGAGCCGGTTCGGCTCGCGGCCGGAGCAGGTGGGCGGCGAAGAAGCCGTTGCGCTCGCCCACGCGGCCGTCGTCGCCGAGGGTCGTCACGCGGTAGGGCACGGTGACGCGGCCCGTCGGAGCCGCCTCGGTGAAGCTGATCGGCAGCTCAAGCTCGATCTCCTCGCCGAGTCCCAGGGCGAACTGGCGCTCGGTGTCCATCGCGATGCCCTCAGGCAGCGGGCCGACGGTCAGGGTGCCCTGCAGCGGGGTCTCGGAGCGGTTGCCGACCGCGATCGTCCAGGTTCCCTCACCGGGCGGGATGAGCTGGAAGCGCTCGGGCGAGGGCTCCAGCGTCACCGTGCGATGCGGTACGATCCACGGCAGCCCGCGGGCGGGGTTGTCGGCGTACTTGCCCAGCGACTTGCCGTCACGGTTGTTGAAGGCCTCCCGGTGACGCTCGCGCTCCATCTGCGCGTCATACATGTTGATCATCCAGTCGAGATAGCGCCGCTCGCCGGTGATCTTCCACGCCCACGCGGTCATGAAAAGCAGGCGCGTGTTGTTCGTGCGCCCCGGCACCTGCGGGCCGGTCCCGTAGGACTGCCCGACGCGGAACTCCCCGTACTTCGCGTAGGGGTCGTCCATCATCCACTCACCGCAGGCCACCAGCAGGTCGCGGTAGTGCTCGGCCCCGGTGATGTCGTAGAGCCGCCCGATCACCTGCGGCCAGCGGTAGTGAATGTATATGTCGTCATCGGTCTTCCAGTTATCCGGCCAGTCGAGCGCGATGGCATTCCCGAGGGAGACCGCGGCGTCGAGGAACCGCGGCTCCCCCGTGACCACATAGGCGTGCAACGCGTAGCGGGCCGGATCGGAGGTCTCGCGCGAGTTCGCGCTGCGCGATGAGCCGCCTGGCACGGTGTACCCTCGCCAGACGCCGACGGGGTCATCCGCGGCGAAAGCGGAGGCGTACTGGCGGACGCGGTGATAGAGCACTCTGTGCACGGCGTCGGCGGCCAGTCGCGTCGCCTCCAGTCCGCGCCGGTCGCCGGTGAGCAGGTAGTAATGCACCAGCCCGAGGGTATAGATGTGCCCGGCGGGCCGAGTGGAGTTATAATGCGCGACGTTGTGCGGGAAGTTGACCCCGTGAGTGTCGTAGACGCCGGTGTGCCAGCCGGTGTCGGCGTCCAGGAAGTGGCGGGAGCCGTCCATGCCCCGCAGGAACGCGCGCCCGTCCCCGCTGCGCGCGAAGTGCATGTAGAGCCCGAGGTCACTGTCGTACTCGAGATTGAGCCAGACGTTGTAGCCGGTGTACGTGAAGTCGCCGAAGTTCATCAGCCCGCAGTCGTCCACGCCCGGCGGGTAGGGCTCGAGGGTGTTCTCGACGTAGCTGTCGATGATGCGGTCGTAGGTCGCGACGGTGTGCGGGTTCTCCGGGACCAGTTCGTCGCCCATGAAGCCGTGGCTGGCGCAGTACCACTCGTCGCTGGCGAGCACCGTCGGCTGCGCGAAACAGCGCGCGGCCCGGGCTCCGGCGTCAGAGCCCTCCTCGGCGAAAGCCAGCATGATCTCGGTGGTGCGCGCGGTGCCGTTGAGCAGCGGGTGCGGCTCATCGGCGCTGAAAGGTATCAGCCCAAGCTCAAGCCCCTCGGCGCTGATGCGGGTCTCCTTCGGGAAGAGGTTCGCGTAGCGGTAGATCGCGGCCGTGACCGCGCCCTGCTCGCCCGCGACCGTCACGACGCCCGGCACCTCGGCGGTCTGCTGCTCCCCGCCGGGCGACTGCAGCAGGCCCTCCGTGTGATGCGTCTGGCGATGCAGCGCGGGCCCCTGCGCGGCGTCGCCGGCGATCACCCGGTCGCCCGCGTCGAACTCCCACGCCGACAGGCCCGCCACCGGCAGCACCAGGGTCGCGTCCGCGATGTTGCGCTGCGGAAGCGCGCGCTGCGAGTAGCGCTCGGGGTCATCGGGCCAGCCGCTGGCGTGGCGATGCTGGCCGATCACCTGCTCCTCATGCCGATTCGTCAGCGTGTGAAAGACGCGCACGAAGGGCTGGTCGCGGTAGGCGTGGATGCGCGTGGTGTACGTCAGGAAGCGCTCGCCCTGCTCGCTGGTGTTCCAGCCGAGCACCGCGACGACCGCTCGCATCGGCCCGGCCTCCTCCACCACCACCGCGTAGGGCGCCTCGCCGTCGGTCGCGAAGATGCCCCCTGTGTCCTCGGTCACGCGCGCGAGCACCGGGCCGCTCAGCGGCCGCCTGCCATCGACCACGAGATCGTCGAGCAGAGCGAAGCTCGTCTTCGAGACGCGGAACTGCAGCCGCCCCGCGTCAACGCGGATCTGCTCGGCGTCCTCGGCGATCGCGATCGCCTCCGGCACCTCGGCGCGTGTCACGCCCGGCCCGAACTCGGCGATGTACTCGGGGGCCTCACCGGCGGTGGCGTCCACGCACAGGTCCATCAGCACCCAGCGGATCGAATCGTCGGCCCAGAAGCTGGTGGGGCGAACCTGCGCGGGGACCTCCTCGCCGCCGGGGCCGAGCACGCGGATCGTCGCAGCGTCGGCGACCGCTCCCGGTGGGAAGGCCAGCCCCTGCGTGATCGGCCAGTTGACGCGGTCGAACTCCATCGCCTCAGCCTGCAGCGGGACTCGCCTGACTTCGGCGCTCCCGTCCCGCAGCGCCCGCCCGGCGTCCGGTGCGGGGATCGCGAGCATCGCGTCGCCCCGCGGATCCACCTCCGGGATGTACTGCATCGCGAAGCTCCCGCCCGCCTGATCGGCGCGCACGTAGATGCGCCCCGAGCGCTCGCTGAAGGCGAACTGCCCCGGCCCGGCCACATCCTCGAGGTGCTCAACGCGCTCGAGCGCCACGCCTTCGCGGCTCAGTTGCAGGCTGCCGGGGCGCGCGCGAATGCCGTCACCGAGGCCCCACTCGACCTCCGCGACGCGAAGGTCGTCATGGCCGGGGACGACCAGCCAGCCGGTCAGGCGCGCCTCGGCGGCGTCGCCCTCGGGGATCTGCTCGAGGCTCACCGCGTCGAGGTGAAGCGTCTGCTCCACCGCGCGGTCCTGTGGCCGGTTGGGCCGCCAGGAGAAGTCGGGCCGCCACTGGTTGAGGCGGAACTCGACGCCGGCGGCGTGCAGCGGGCTGAAGCCCGTCTGTGCCCGGAAGACGATCTCCACCGGCCGCCAGTCACCGGGCTCAAGCTGCACCGGGCGGTAAAGCCAGAAGGGCCCCTCCGCGCCCTCGACATGCAGGCAGACCGCGAGCGCGTCGGCGGCCATCTCGTCGGCCAGCGCGCGGAAGCGCAGTCGGTAGATCGCGCCCGGCTCAAGCTCCACGTCCTGCCGGAGGGAGAAGAAGTAGTCCTCCGAGGCGGTACGCCGCAACAGAGCCGACCGTTCGCCGGAGAAGGCCCGCTCGTCACCGAGCAGCACCCCCGCTCCGACCTGCGCCTCGGGCTGCATCTCCCAGCCCGCGGGGGTGTGCGGATCGTCGGGATTCACCTGCTCAAAGTCGCCGTTCACCAGCAAGTTCGCATCGGCCGACGCCGGAGCGAGCAGGTAGCACAGACTGAGCATGACAATCCCACCAGAGAGCATTCGCATGATCGCCATCTCCGACTCACCTCACATGCGCGTACGACCGTACGTCCCGTCCGTCACAGCAATCCACAGCCGGGCAGAGGAGCAAAGATCCGGGCGGATGCGTCATCGGCTCACCATCTGCCCGCCGGGCATCCCGGCCATCTTCTCCGCCGCCGGGGATATGCCTTCCGACTTCCGCCGTCACCGTCGCCGCGCCGCTTCCCCGCTCATCCGCGGCGATAGGGCCGGGACCACTCAGGGTCGAAAGCCGTGCGCATGAACGCCACCCACCTCGCGGTGAATGTCGCGTCCAGGCCGATCTCGCGCACGTCGGCAACCACCGATTCGACATCATACTCCACGCGGTGGAACGACAGTTCCCCGCCGCTTTCGAGGGCGTAGCCTGCGCGCGGGTCGCCGTCTCTGGGCTGGCCGACCGCCGGGAGGCACACGAGCCGGCGCCCGCCCACGAGGCGGTCGATGAGACGGTGTGAGTGGCCGAGGAGCACGATCGGTGCGGATGCCGCCGCGAAGTAGCGGGCAAGCTCCGCGTCAGGCATGTCGGGGTGAAGGTAGGGCGCGCCGGACGGGTGATGCAGCGCAAGGATCTCGCCGATTCCGGTGGATATGCGCCTCTCCCGCGGCAGGCCCGCGATGTACGCGAGGTGGGCGTCCGTAAGCCGCCCGGCGGTCCACCGAAGCCAGGTGACCGGCTCGCACGGTGCTTCCAGAAGGCGTCGTTGCAGCACCTCGCGATCATGGTTCCCCGCGACGGCCAGCGCCCCCAGCCGCTGCAGCAGGTCAACACACTGCGCCGGGTGAGGGCCGTAGCCCACTATGTCGCCGAGAAAGAGCACCTCATCCACTGGCCCGGCGTCGCGCAGGACCGCATCGAGCGCGGGAAGATTGGCGTGAACATCGGCAATCAGCAGGCGTCTCATCGGTCCTCCGTTCTCCCGCCTCCCGCGTCCGCTCGCCTCAGGCAGGAGTCCGGGCCGGGTGCGCAGAACTGCAGTACATGCGGCAGACGCTCAAGAAGTACGCGCTCATCGCGGCGGGATCGCTCTTCGTGGTCATCGGCGCCATCGGGGTGGTGGTCCCGGTGCTCCCCACGACGCCATTTCTCCTGCTCGCCGCGGCCTGCTACATCCGAAGCTCTCCACGGTTCTACCACTGGCTGCTAAGCAACCGCATCCTCGGCGCCTACATCAGAGACTATCTCAGCGGCGAGGGCATACCGGTCAGGATGAAACTCTTCACCATCGGCCTTCTGTGGGTGACCATCGGGTTTTCGGTGGTCTTCGCCGTGGAGATCATGGCGGTCAGGGTTCTGCTTGTGGCTATCGCGGTGGGCGTCACCGTCCACATCGTCTCCATCCGGACCTCGAGGCGCTGACCGAGCGCCCCGAGCATCGTACGGGCACGGGCCGGAACGATGAGCGCTTCCGGCCCGTCCGCGTTGCGCAACGGCCGCGCTTCAGCCCGAGGTAGCGGCGACGCGCTCCTCCTGCGACATCGCCGCGAGACGCTCGACCTCCCCGACGTCGAGCCCGAGCCCCTCGGCCACGCGGCTGCCGTACTCCGCGTCGGCCTTGTAGAAGAGCGCGCACTGCCGAAGCTGCAGGCGCTGCTGCGCGCCGCCGAGGTGTCCGACGATGTTGTTCACAAGGTGCGTGCGGTCCTCGTCGGTCATGACGTCGCGGTAGAGGTTCCCCGCCTGCACGAAGTCCACGTCGCCCAGTTCGTAGGCGTGGCGCGCGGCCATCCCCTCGACCTCGATCGGCGGTGGTGCGAGGTTCGGGTCCGGGCCGGGGCCGCCGAAGCTGTTGGGCCAGTAGTTGGGCCCGCCGCCACCGTTGTCGTCGTGGCGCATCGCCCCGTCGCGCTGATAGCTGTGCATCGGGCACTTCGGAGCGTTGATCGGCAGCAGGTGATAGTTGGGCCCCAGGCGGTGGCGATGGGTGTCCGGGTAGCTGAACAGTCGGCCCTGCAGCATCTTGTCCGGTGACGGACCGATGCCGGGGACGAAGTTCGCGGGAGCGAAGGCGGACTGCTCGACCTCGGCGAAGTAGTTCTCCGGGTTGCGGTTGAGGACCATCCGCCCGACCTCGATCGGCGGGAAGTCGGCGTGCGGCCAGACCTTCGTGATGTCGAATGGGTCGAAGCGGTAGCTCTTCGCCTGCTCCGGCGTCATGATCTGCATCTCCAGCCGCCAGGACGGGAAGTCGCCGCGCTCGATGGCCTCATGCAGGTCGCGCGTGGCGACGTCCGGGTCGATCCCGCGCATCCGTTCGGCTTCCTCGCCGGTGAAGTTCTCGATGCCCTGTTCGGTCTTGAAGTGGTACTGCACCCACACGTAGTCACCGGCCTCGTTGTACCACATGTAGGTGTGGCTGCTGTATCCGTTCATGTGGCGATAGCTTCGGGGCGTGCCGCGGTCGGAGAAGAGGATGGTGACCTGGTGGATCGATTCGGGGGTCAGCGACAGGAAGTCCCAGAACATGTCCGGGTCTTTGAGGTTGGTGGCCGGATTGCGCTTTTGCGTGTGGATGAAGTCCGGGAACTTGAGCGGATCGCGGATGAAGAACACCGGGGTGTTGTTGCCCACGAGGTCATAGTTGCCCTCCTCGGTGTAGAACTTGACGGCGAAGCCGCGCGGGTCGCGCTCTGAGTCCGCGGAGCCCTTCTCTCCGCCGACGGTGGAGAAGCGCACGAACACCTCCGTCTTCTTCCCGACCTCCGAGAGAAACTTCGCCCGGGTGTACTGCGTGACGTCGGCGGTGACTTCGAAGTAGCCGTGCGCGCCGGCGCCTTTGGCGTGCACCACCCTCTCGGGGATGCGCTCCCGGTCGAAATGCGCCAGTTTCTCGGTGAGATGAACGTCCTGCATCAGCACCGGGCCTTTGGCCCCCGCCGTCGCTGAGTTGAGATCGTTGTCCACCGGCATCCCGAAACCCGTCGTGAGCTTCCTGCTGTCATCAGACATCTTTGTGCTCTCCCTTCCCTGGAACGACACGCGCCCCTGTCTGAGTGTATGATGCCCCCGTGACGGACGGTACGCACGACGCCTCTTTCCTACCTGTCTTCCTCCGCCGGCCAACCGACCTCCATTCCTCGGATCGAGTGCCCATCCATTGCGCGTCAGGCCGCCGCTCGGTCGTTGTCGATGAACAACGCACGCCCCCGGAAAAGTCCATCGTGAGCCCCTACTGCGGGATCACGTGATAGTCCTGAGGCGCGCAGCCCCTCGGCGGCTGGTCACGGTGGTTCCATTTCGCGTGTCCATCGAAGAAACTCACGTTCACGCCATCGTTGTGGCGGGCCTCCGCCCACAGGGCCATGCCGACCATCGTCCCATCGAAGAAGCATGTGGTCTCGGAGGGCCAGGGTATGCTCGCGAGGCTGCGAACGGTGCCCGACGGCATGCCCGGCACCATGTAGGCGAACGCGGCCCGGTTCCAGACGTAGCTGTAGCGGCCGAGGCCGGTGAAGCTGGTGAAGTTCACCGCGCCCACCGGGTCGGACGGACAGACGCTGATCTGCGTGTTTCTCACGTAGGGCTGGAGCAGCTCCACCGTGCTCCAGAACTGACTCCAGTCCGGGAGGCCGCCGATCGCGACGGGGAGGACCTCATCGTGATCCCCGGCGTACATCAGCGTCGCGAGCCCAAGCTGCCTCACGTTCGAGAGGCATGAGGACTGGCGGGCCTTCTCCCGCGCCCTCGCGAAGACCGGAAACAGGATCGCGGCGAGGATCGCTATGATCGCGATCACGACGAGCAACTCGATCAACGTGAAACCTCGTGGTCTGCGGGTTGTCATCAGTGGCCTCCTCCAGGCGATGCGCCCGCGTGTGGTCGTGCGACGTTGCCGATAATCTCGACCTGTCCCGCGGCCTCGCTGGTGATCTGCGGTCCACCGCGGAATGTGTTGCCGAGGACTACCGCGCTCGTGACGGCCTCGCCCAGGCGCAGGTGCGGCTTGCTCTGCTCGAAGCTGCACGCGTGCATGGTGAGGCTGCCGCTGAGGATGTTGACGGCCGCGACGCCTGGGTCACGGCCCCACTGGTGGAAGTTACACTGGCTGAGGCTGACCATCCCGGAGCCGTCGGCCACGACGATGGCGTTATGCGGCCCCCAGAAGGAGCAGTTCGAGAGTTGGACGGTGCCTCTGTTGGCGGGCATGACCCGCACCACGGCCTCGGAGGCGGGGGAGCCGACGAACTGGCCGTTGGTTATCAGCAGCCCAGGCCCCTGAGTGTTCTCGACCAGCAGCGGCGTCACGCACCAGTCGGCGCCGATGCCGAGGAAGTTGCCGTTGGTGGGGCCGGTCTCACTCTCGAAGAACCGGTAGCCCACGCTCGCGCCCCAGACGAACGTGTTGATCATGTACTGCCAGTCGCTGCGCCCGATCTCGAAGGCGACCAGGTTCGCCTGCAGGTGCTCGACGAGCCGCTGGAGGTCCTCGCCGGTCGGGGCGGTGGGGGTGTTGCTGCGGCTCCACGAGTTGGGGTTGAAGTGCACGTTCTCGACCCGGCCGATGTCGGTGCAGCGGTCGAGGTGGATGCCGACCTTCAGCGGGATGCCGTAGACGTTGCGGATGTAGTGCATCTCGTGGTGGTAGGTGCCGAAGTCTATCCCGAGGTAGGGGTTGAGCAGTGTGCAGTCGATGACATTGAGGTGCGTGCCGCGCCCCTGGATGGACCAAGGGTAGGGCTGGATGTCATGGACGGTCTGCTCCGGGTAGTAGATCGTGAGACCGCGGACCGTGCTGTTGCTCTCGAGCATGATCAGCGGGGGGCCCTCGGTGGAGCCCCGGCCTGCGTAGGCCAGCAGCGTTGTGCCGACCTCGGGGGAGGAGTAGTGCGGCGCCTTCCAGACGCCCTGGAGGGTCACGCCGGTGGGCACGGTGAGCGTCCCGTCAAGGCGGTACTGCCCGGCGCCGAGATGCACCACGCCCCCGCCGCTTGCCCCGCAGGCATCGAGAGCGCGCTGAATGCCTGCGGTCGCGTCGGTGTTCGGCGCCGGCGCTGCGCCGTAGTCGGCCGCGCTGAGATCGGCAGCACACCCCGGCGCCACGGTCAGGATGCCCAGAAGCATCGTCATCAGCAGTCTCATCGTCCTCCTCCGCTCCCGTGACTGCTCCGCCCCACCACGGTCCTCCCCGTGCGTCGCGCGCGATCCTCATCCTGTCGCGCCGGAGACCTGCTGCCCGCCACGCCAGATGTGCCCGCCGCCCGCGGGTGACCGGCCTGATCGGCGCGGCCTCGCCCGGAGAGGTCTCATTCGCCTGCCCGAGCGGGGCTTCCCGCGACTCCCGAGCGCTGCAGGTGGCCGACGATCGTCGTCGGGTTGCTGGCCGAGTAGCTCTCGAACTGCACCCCGGCCGCCTTCAGAGAGCCGGCGGTGATCTCGTAGCAGTCATGCTCGAGAAGGTCGGTCGCCACCAGGACCTTCGCCGGGGACTGCTGCCGCGAGTTGACGATCTCGACGACATTGAGGATGTTCCGGGTGTGCCACTGCCCGTCGGTGTCCTCGGGAATCTCGCTCGGCCTCTGCTCGGCCTCCTGGTGATGCCAGCCATGGACCAGTGAGGCGAAGGCGATCAGGTCAATGTGATCGACCGCGAATGTCTCGAAGACGCGAGGCACGTCGGTGCAGGTGACCGCGGTGTAGACCGCGTATCCGGCTCGGCGCAGAGCGCTGGCGTGACCGAGGTTGAGCAGCCGGTAGTCTGAGATCACGAGGATGCAGCCGAGTATCTCTCCCGGCGGCAGGTGCTGATCGACGGGGGCCAGTTGCTCGTTGCGCATGGTCTCCACCTCGTTTCCATCAGAGATCGCCTCAACCGCGCCCATGTCGCCCCGTCGGCGACTCCCCCTGCCAGAGAGACCTGCGGTCGCCGCCGGTACATCTGAACGTTTCATCACAACAGGTGGACATTTCGCCGCACTCCGGGGGAGGACCTGCGTGCGCGCTGAGGAGATCCGCAAGAAACGCGCACCGACAGCCGTCACCTCCACAGGGCTCGTGGGGCGCAGACTGAGTGCTGCGCCGGAAGACACGAGCGGGCCCGCCGATACGCGAGCCCGCACGTAGGCGTTGCATCTCACGCGATCGGTCAGGACTGCCGCTCCGCCTCCCAGCGATCCTTCAGGCGGGCCAGGTACTTCAGCAGCGTGTAGCTCTCCAGCGCGCGGGCAGTCTCCGGCTCGGTCCGGCGCACGAACTCCTCAGCCGCCTCGATGGCGGAGAGCGCCTCAGCGACCCGGCCGGCCTCGTAATGCTCCTGCACGTCCGTCCAGTGCGCCGTTAACTGCCGGTAGTGCTCCAGCAGCCTCCATGCGCGCTGATGTTCCGGGCCTGCAGCCGAGAGGCACTCATCGAGCAAAGACGCGTGGCTCTCGAGGTATGCCCGCAGTTCACCGGCCCGCCCGGGCTCAACCTGCTGCCACCAGTCGGCTCCATGCCGGGGCGCCCCGGTGACGGCGGGCATGCCGTCAAGGAAGGCCATCGCCTTCGAGGCGTCGTCGCCGTATGTCAACTGGAAGTAGCGCTCCCGCTCGACCGGCCCCGGTTCTTCGCCGCACAGCAGCCGGGCGGTCAGCCAGTACGCCCAGCCTGTCGGGTAGAAGATGCGCTGGCTGCCGCAGTTCATCAGGCCGCCGAGATCCAGCGTCGCGTAGTCCGCGATGTCGCGGGGCATCAGCGTCGCGAGGTCAATCGAGAGCAGGTCGCCCATCCACGGCCACATGAAGTGGTAGTCGAAGCAGAACGAGTTGTCGCGGTCGCCCCAGCCCCAGATCTTCCAGAGGTCCACGAGCTGCCGGTTGCTCCGAGGCATCGCCATCTCGTTGCGCGCGGGGCGCACCAGCTCCTCGCCCGAGTCGCACTCGGGGTCGGCGAGGCTGTGCGCGTAGCAGCGGCTGATCGGCGCGAACATGGACACGAGATTGTCGTGGCCGCGGTCGATGACCACCGTCTCGGGCGGCCAGAGCAGATCGTGATAGGCGAGCAGCACGATCTTCATCCCCGGAGCCATCTCGGCCAGGCGGGGCGAGAGGTCGTTGGCGAGAAGCGCGTACCAGTCGGCCGGTGAGTGCTCGCTGCAGCCGGCGCACTCACAGTGATTATTCGGCGCGTCGGAGAGCCAGAAGTGCAGCGCATCGACCTCGCGGTGCCGGTCGGCCCACTCGAGCATCACGTCCACGAGCCTCCGGCGCGCCTCGGGGTTCGAGTAGCACAGCTCGGTGTTGATCGGGATGCCGCCCCACAGCTCGCGCTTTCCATCAACCTCGGCGATCAGTTCGCGGTCGGCGTCGGCGATCTCGCCATCGTACGTCACCCAGCCGTCGGTGGGCAGCCCGAGCACGGCGGCCGTCCAGCCGTGGCCGACCTGGTGGAGGATCAGGCCCCGGCGCTTGACCTCGGCGATCACCTGCCGGTCCATCTCCTCGCACTCGTCCTCGGTCAGCTCGCGCGTGTCGTCCCACTCCGGATTGAGCCGATGCTCGTACCACAGCCGCCAGAAGTAGCCCGCCACCTGGAACTGCAGGAAGTACGCGTTGTACCCGACCTTCGGCATCCACTCGACCATCTCAAGCACGTTCTCGAGCGACGGCGCGCCCTCGATGCAGACCCCGCGGTGCCGATTCGGTGGCGTGCGTACGAGGTCGAAGCCGCTCAGCGGCACGTCGTTGATCGCCGGCAGCACCTCGCCATCGGCCCCGGGGTGGATCCACTCCGCGCCGAGTTGGCGGAGGTACTCGTAGGCGCCCATCAGCACGCTGCGCGGGTTGGCGCCGGCGATCACCAGCGCCTCCCCGACCGAGCGCAGGCAGAACGCGTCATCCCAGAGGCGATCGGCCACCTCGGGGACATCCGCCGTCTCGCCCAACGCGTCCGCCGTGCCCAGCCAGATGCCTGGCTCATCAGTGATCTCGCCGGCGCGAACGACCTCGACCTCCGTCGCCGCCATCCCGGCAAGACATCGCTGCAACTCGTCGCCGGCCACTGTAAGGGCCGGATGGTCACCGATGACATGAACCGTGAGCATTCGCCGACACACTCCTTGACCTGCTGGCTTGCTCGCTGAAAGACCGCCCCACGCGGCGAGGCCTGCCGGGCAGGCCCGGCCCACCGGCGCGGGGGTGTCATGAGGGTTCGCTGCCCGAGCGACGGGAACCTCTCCGCGCCGGCCATGGAGCCCGGCGGAGGCGGCTACACCCAGAAGCTGTATGTGCTGATCCCCAGCACGATGCCGAGGATGGACCACAGGCTGCCGATGATGAACTCGCCGAGGACCAGCCCGAGGGCGAGGGGGATCGCGCGCATGAAGGCGCGATGGCCGCCGTAGCGGGTGATGAGCAGCTTGGCCAGCCAGGCGATGAAGATGGGCATCCACAGGCAGTTCATCGACCAGCTTCCGGAGATCGCGTAGCCCACCGGATGCAGCGGCCAGTTCGGGAAGCTGACCCGCGCGACCATCAGCAGCCAGGTCAGCCCGAGGCCCGCGGCGTAGGCGCCGACCCGTGGCCAGTCGGTGCCGCGCGGGTGAGTGAGCCAGTTCTGCAGGCGGACGAAGGGCTCGCGCCCGAAGGTGGTGGCGACGCCGCTCATCTTCGCGGCGATCCCGTAGACGTGGTAGCAGTGCACCTGCGCCCAGAATGCCGAGAGGACGCCGACGAAGGCCGCGATGGTGAGGGCGATGGCCATGTGCGACTGGCGCACACCGGTGCTGTCGGCCATTTTGAGCGCCTCGAGCTGCACCGGCATGGGGTGTGCGCGGTAGGCGCGGTTGAACCAGAAGCAGAGGCTCAGTGCGGTCAACTGCCGCGGGGGCAGCACCGCCGGGTCGGTGCCCAGTATGTTGGTGAGGATCAGGTCGGGGCCGCCGCGGTGCAGGTCGTGGGCCGGTGGGCCCAGCTCGGCGCGGATCCGGGTCACCGCGATCGAGAGGCCGAAGTAGAGGGCGAAGAAGACCGCGGCCAGCCACGCCCACATCCCGATCGTCGCCGCGAAGAGCACCAGCAGCGCCGCGCCCACGACGAGCACGGTCAGCGCCAGCGAGTACGCCTTCGGCTCATCGGCGTCATCATCTCGACCGCGCAGCAGCCCGCGAAAGAGCTGCGCGAGGTAGCCCCGGCCCATCCACAGCGAGAAGCCCGCGAGTGCCAGGTAGGCGGCCGACGACTGCTCCTCGACGAACGGGAAGCCCGGCAGCCGGGTCAGCCCCAGCATCGCGCTGGCGAGCACCTGCAGCTTCCAGAGCAGATAGAAGGCCCAGCAGGAGAATGCCAGGTCGAGCGGCAGAAGCATCCCGAGGCCGATGGCGAACGGGTAGAAGGACATGCGCGAGCCGCGCAGCGCCACCCAGGGCTGCCCGACAAGCAGTGAGTTCATGAAGGCATCGAAGTGCACCACGCGCACCTTGATCTGCGGCCAGGCGGGCCACAGTTCGTGGAAGCCGTTGGTGAGGGTCACGGCCGCCGCGACCGCGAAGCCGAGCCACATCATGCCGCTGCGCAGCAGCTCCGCGCCGGGTGCGGTCAGCTCCAGTGGCATGTGCGTGATCGGGTATGTCAGCTTCTCCTGCTGCATCCACCGCCGGCGCAGGAGCGCGTTGATCGCGAGCATCATGGTGGTGAGCACCGCGAGGAAGCCGCCCCAGCTCGCCACCGGCGGCAACCAGGTGAGCAGCCGCGCGCGTGTGTAGAGGCTCTCTCCGCCCTCGAAGGCGGGGCGGTAGAAGCGCGGGTCGCTGATCGTGAGGTGCGCGGGCAGGTGCTGGAAGAAGAGATCCTCCCACTGGTTCGCAGGGGTGGCGAGCCAGTAGGGCATGATGATCTGAGGGGCGACCACCTGCACGAGATCGTGGCCGCACAGCGCGGAGGCGAGCGTGACCATCGCGTAGATCACGATCAGCTCTCCGCGCCTCAGCGCCATGCGGGGGGACAGCAGGCGCACCGCGTCGTTGAGCAGTCGCAGCACGAAAAGGATGAAGACCGCGTTAAAGAACAGCGACACGGTGGTCGGGTGCCCCTGGTAGCGCACCACGGCCATCTGGGTGATCCAGTAGGCGTTGAGCGGGAGCAGCAGGCAGGCTATGGTGACTGCGCGGACGGTCAGCGCGGGGCCCTGACCGTCATCGGCCGGCAGACTCTCAGCCGGCGGCCGCGGGCCGCTCACCTGACCGTCACCTCGAACCTCCGGCGCGTCGGAGTGAACGCGGTCGAAGCGTCAGACCTTCGGCTTGATGAAGAGCACCTGGTCGTGCTCGATCCATCCCTTGCGCAGGTCCATCCGGAACCAGCCCTCAGCGTTCTTCTCGTGCAGGCGCGTGGGCGAGCGCTTCCCGAACTCCTTGAGATCGTACTGCGCAAAGGTCTGCCCGCCGTCGGTGGAGATGATGATGCCCGTGTCGAGCGGTGACGCCGGGGCGCAGTGCGATGCGAGGAAGACATCGTCCTCGATGATCATGTTCCCGGACTCGACCTCGGGGTTGAACAGCAGCGTGTGGGCCTCCGGGTTGCCGATATCCTCGGGTGCGCAGCGGAAGATCCCCCGATCGTAGGGCTCCGGCCCGTTGGAATCGCTGATCCAGTAGAGATCGCCGTCAACGAAGCAGATCCCGCCGGCCTTGTAGCGCGAGTTAGTGTGGTCGGAGATGATGACCTCCCAGTCCCACTGGTCGGCGTCGGCATCCCAGGTGCCGCGGAGCCAGTGGCACTCGAGGAATCCCTCCTCCCGGTCGCCGTCTCCGGTGCAGGCGTAGAACGCGTCCTCGGCGGGGTTGTACGCCACCGTGTGCACGTGCCGGGCGCGGACGGGGTTGTCCGGGTCGCCCAGCAGCGCGCCCTCCCTCCCGCCGCCGGGGGAGCCGTTGTCGCGCATGTAGGGGTTCTGGCCGAAGGCGTAGGCGATCTTCACTGTCTCGCCACCGTCCGCCGAGTAGTAGATGTTGACCGGGGCCGCCCCACCGAGCACGTTGCAGTAGTTCCCCCAGATCAGCATCTCAGTGCCATGGACGTCGAATGAGTTGATGCCCGGCAGGGTGTGGAAGTACCAGCCGGGGCGCTCGGGATCCTGCGGGGTGTGCGGGAGGTAGTCGCCGCCATCGACGTCCTTCACCGTGATCTGCTCGCAGGACTGGAGGCTGTCGGTGCTCACGTAGAGCTTCGAACGCGTGGCGAAGACGACGTTCCCGTTCGTGAGTATGCAGCTGAACGTGATGTTCCGCGCGTTGGGGAAGTCGAGGCGGTGCGGCCAGGTGTGACCGTTGTCCTCCGACAACATGATCTGACCGTCGGCGTACCCGAACGCCCTGCAGCCGCGCTGAGAGTCGATGTAGACGCCCTCGGGCTGCAGCCGGTACCAGAAATGATCCGTCTCGGCGATCTGTGTCTGGGGCATGATCGTGCGCTCCTCTTCAGTGTCGTTCGGCGAGCTGTGCCCGGCGCCGGGCCACGGCGGCGGGTAGTTCCCCACGACCGATCGCATTGCCTCCTGCATGATGAGCGCGCACCGACGGCGAGCAGGACGGCCCGTCATCGGGGCCTCGCGCCCGCCCCGGCGGCGACCTCATCGGGCCGGGCGGAGCCGCTCGACAACGCCGTCGGAGCGGCCTGCGATGACCTCCGGGCCGGTCTCGCCGGACGCGATGCACACCTCGATGGCCGCGCCGCAGTGGCTGTCCGCCGAGGCGAGCAGTTCACCGGAACTTGAGATAACGCGGAGATTGCCCCGGCCCGTGCCGACGACCGCCTCGGTCATGCCGTCGCCGGTGAGGTCGGCGGCGGCCAGCGAGGTGATCGGCTCGCGCAGGTTGATGCGCCAGGCGACCCGCAGGCGGTAGTTCGCGTCGCTGAGGCGGTGGTAAAGCCCGCGCAGATCGCCCATGTCATTCGTCGCGAAGATCAGCGGGTCGTGCTCGGCGGCCACGCCACCGGCGAGGTGCAGGACGCTCCCCATATTCAGATGCCCGGCGTAGGCGGTGGCATCGTAGGGGAACGTCAGGATGCCACCGTCGTAGCCGACGATGACCTCCCCGAGGCCGTCGCCGTTGAGGTCGATCCCGAGGTTCGCCGCCGGAGCGCCGTGGTCGATGTGCGGGGAGGCGAACTGGTCGCGGTGGGGCATCAGTGGCCGGCCGTCGGGCCCGAGGGTGCGGGTGCCCGAGTAGCCGTCCACGTAGGAGATGATGACATCGAGCATCCCGTCGCCGCTGAGATCTGCGATGGAGGCGTACTCGCCGTCGGTCCGCCACATCTCGCGCCAGTAGGCGTAGTGATCCTGCCACAGCTCGGCCCCTTCGGCGCTGAGGCAGTGCAGGAAGGGCCCGACTGCAAGGATCTCCGGGCTGCCGTCCCGGTCGAGGTCGCCGACCGCGAACATCTTCGCGTGGCGGTGTGAGGCGCGATCGGAGGGCCTCATCGTGAACTGCCAGAGCGCCTCGCCGCCGCGCAGCGCCGTCACCTGCCCGTCCTGTGAGCCGGCGATCGCCTCGAAGGAGCCGTCGCCGTCGAGATCCACCCCGCCGACCGCGGTGATCGGCGCCTCGGCCTGCCATCGCCACAGCGGCCGGTGGTCCGCATCGAGCATCACCACCGAGCCATCCGCAAGGCCGACCACGACACCGTCTCCGGCCGGGGCCATCGCCGCCACCGGGGAGTCGAACTGCACCCGCGCCACCGGTGTGAGGCCCGAGTACGTCGCCTCCGGGGCCTGTCGCGCAAGCCGCGCTCGGCGCGTCTCAAGTGCCACCGCGATCGCCGCGCCCGCGCCATCGCTTAGCGCTCCGGTGATGCCCGCGACATCGACGCGGGCTGCCTCGGCGGCGGACGCGCGCACCTCCCGGCCGCGCCAGGTGAGGGTGGCCGGAGCGCTCTGATCCGCGAGATGCAGCGCCCCCGAGGCGAGATCAACCGCGATGGAGACCGGCTCGGCGGCGCTCAGGATGATCTCATCTCCGATGGTGAGCGAGGTGGCATCACAGAGGGCGACGCCGCCCTCGCCGATGATCGCGTGAGCGCCGCTGAAGGAGACACCATCGAGCGCGAAGGGCCCGGTCGCCACCAGCCACCGCTGGCCATCGGCGACCACCGCCGCCGCGGGGCCGTCGAGGCGGGCGATCTCCGCGCGGGCCCCGCCGGGAGCGAGCAGGGCGGCCAGCCGCGCCGTCTCTCCGGCCTGCAGATCCACCGTGCGGTCATCACGCAGGACCTTCGCCACCGGATCGACATCGCCGTAGAAGCCTCGCCACTCGCCGTCGCTGGCGAACGGCGCGTGCTGCAGGTCGAGGTTCCCGCCGCCGTCGGTGATGATCTCGTAGCGCTCGTCGTCCTGCACCAGCGCCATGCGGTCGGCGAGAGGCTCCTCCTCGCCGAGGCCGCGCCATGAGGAGCGCAGGACGTACTCGGCCGCATTGCCCGCGGTCAGATCGTCGAGGACCGCGTACCAGCCGCCCTTGAGCCAGAGGATGTTGCGCTTCCACGAGAGATCGCCCAGCCGCACGGTGGTGCCGGTCATCCCCGCGGCGGGGAAGTCCGCCAGTTCCTCCACCAGCGCCTGTGAGGCCGCCTCGACGAACTGCCCATCCTGCATCGCGACGATGCCGCTGTGGTCGGCGCCGCGCCGCAGGCCGTATTCATGATCGACCAGCCACATCTTCCCGTTGTCGGTGAGGTTGACGACGGCATTCACGTCGTTCTGCGAGTGCCCGTCGCGCCTCATCCCGCTGATGAGAAGGTACTGCCGGTCCGGTCCCCACGCCTCACGCAGCGCGATCTTGTTGAAGCTCCCGTCGCCCGTCGGCTCCTTGGGCAGGTAGACGGGCTCGAGTCGGCCGCCGCCCTTCTCCACCGGCCGCTCATAGATCCACTCCGGCCGAATGCCCGCGAGGTCCACCGGCTCGGCGGCCGGCACGTCATCGCGCAGCGCAAGGCGGGAGCTGTACGCGCGCAGGCCGGAGTTCCTGTGCAGCAGGTGTTCGAGTGCCCAGCGGTAGCGCCCGTCGCGGGAGTGCCAGAGTACGTACGCGAAGTTGTTGAAGTACCCGACGGGCACGAGCCCGCCGGTGTCGCCGAAGCCGGTCATGAGGCCGAGGTTGTTGATGCCCGCGCTGAGGAAGAAGTCCGCGAGGTGGCGGGCGACACCGCGGTCGAGATACTCAGGCTCGGGCCGCGCGAAGGCGTGGATCATCGTGTGATTGGGACAGGAGGTGTTGTACCCGGCGGCATCCTCGGCGACCTGGAAGCTCCCCGCCTGCCCGCGGAAGAGCGCGTCGGCCATCTCCATCCAGTACGCGGTGTCGGGAAGGTCGTAGTCGCGGTCGAAGTAACTCCAGACCGTGAAGCTGTTGAGCGCGGAGTTGGTGCCGTGGTTCTCATCGTGGAGCTGCCGGCAGCCCTCGCGTATGAGCGTGTGCATCGAGCGCGGCTCATGGCCCAGCCGTGCCTGCGCGAGCAGCACGTTCGTGATCGCCAGCCGGGCGCGGTCGCTGAAGACCGGAAGCTCCTCGATCAGGTCCCAGACCCCGACATTCCCCGTGATCCCGCTCTCCATCTCGGTGGTCGGTCGGGCCTCAAAGGCCTCGAACGCTGCGAGGTTCTTCTCCACCATCTCCCCCATCATCGGCGGGAGTTCGTCAAGCCCGAGGAACCACCACGTCTCCGCCAGCCATGTGAGTGCCGAGAAGACGGCGCCAACCGCATCGCGTGGATCGCCCTCGACCGCGATGACGGCACCGTCTTCGCTCATCACGCCGGTTGCAATACACTGCTCGAGGAGGTAGGGCATCGTCCGGACGGGAGGCATCCGCTTCTCCCATCGGCCGGGCACACCCGGGTGCTCCGTCCAGTGAAACTCGACCTCGACGACCGGCGCGTCGAGCAGCACGTCGCCGCCCGCCGGGATATGCCGCTCGATGAAGCGCCCGACCGCCCGCGCGATGCCCTCGTCATCGCTGCCTGCCAGCACCACGACGTTCTGCCCCAGTCCCCAGGGATCATGCGCGGTGCGGATCACGGAGCCGCCCGGTCCGGGGTAAAGCTGCGAGGCCAGCGCCTGCCCGCGCCCCCAGAGCGCGCCGAGCAGCCGGTTGTCCAGCGTATTGCCGACGGCGATGACCGCGCCGGACGCGAGGCCCTCGCAGTCGGGCCGCAGGCGCTCGTCGATCAGCGCCTCGGCGCGCACGACCGGGGGCCTCTCCCCCGCCGCCCCGAGCGCGGTCGCAAGCTGCGCCGCGAGCGCGTCATGTCGCCCGTCGGCCGGCACCGCGATCACGCAGCGCGCCCGGCCGTCAACCACCAGCGGCGTCTCGGTGAGGATCGGCTTCAGCTCGCGGATCGGCACCGGGTCATCTTCGGGATAGACGAATGTGAGCAGAAGCCGGGCGCCGCCGCCGGCGGCCAGTAGCTGCTCGCAGTCGTCGGCGATCAGTTCGGCCAGCGTGGCGCTCACCGCATCCGCCCCGATACGCACAGTTACCCGCGTGCGGGCGTCGCCGGTCAGTTCCGCCACGATGTCAGGCATCGGCGCGTCGGCCTCGACCTCGAAAGCGGCGACATCAAGCTGCGCCCCGACCACACCGGCGCGCCCGTCCTTCGCCCGCAGTCGCAGCTCGATCAGTTCGCCGCCATCCACCGTGACGCCGCCGTCCCACGCCTCGGCACGCGTCGCATCGGGCACCACGCGTACGACCACACGCGCGGCTTCCGAGCCGTCCCAGCCGCCACGCGCGTCGATCAGGTACTCAGGCGCGGCCATCGCCGTCCAGCACGATGCGATGAGAGCCACGCCCATCAGAGCCGCTGCAGTGCGCATGGGTCAGTGCCGCCTCTCGTGTCGTCCCGCCGGGTGCTCGCTCGGGTGGCCCGCACGCGCCAGGCCCGGAGACTGATGATCCCGTGCCGCAGTGCTTCCCCGGTCGCCGCGCGGGGACCTGCGCGCGCCTCACGCAACCCGGTCCGCCGCTGCCGCCCGGCACCGCTCGCACCCCCGGTGGAGGTCTCCGAGCCGTGGCCTGCGAACTGTGACGCCCTCAGACGCGGCGAGACGGACCATGGACGGCGGAGGCGGAAGAATGCGCGGCATTCCTGTCATGCTGGTGGCACTTGCGATCGTGACCCTGGTGGCGGGCGCGGGTTTCGCGCAGCAGGCCGCCAACCTCGTCATCTACGAGGACGGAACGAACCTCGCCGCGACGGCCACGGTCGAGGCGTCCTCGGCGGCGGGCCAGCCGGGTCAGAAGTACTCGGTGGACGGGGTGAACGACGAGTACCTCGACACCTGGTGGGCCAGCGGTGGAAACGTCGCCCTTCCCCAGTGGGTGCGGCTGAGCTTCGACGCGCCGGTGACACTCGACACGCTCGTGCTCATCCAGGGCGACAACCCCCGGATCTACGCCAACGCGAGCCGCGTGGAGCTTGAGTTCTCCGACGGCAGCACGCTCGCGTGGGAGCTTGAGGACGTCCCCGGCCCGTTCCTTGTGCGGTTCCCCGCCCGCACCATCGAGTGGACGCAACTGAACATTGTTGAGGCGCACGAGGAGCGGGTGTACTACACCATCGCCGAGGTGCTTGCCTTCAACGACCCCGAAGAGGACGTCGCCGTCCGCGTTCCGCCGAAGCAGAGGTGGTTGCAGGTGGACCTGACCGAGACCGGCCGCGAGAGGCATCCGACTGTCTACCTCACGCCCGAGGACGTCGAACGGGCCCGCGCGCATGTGGAGCAGTATGACTGGGCGCGAACGCTTGCTCAGCAGACGATCTCCCGCGCCGATGATGTCGTTGACACCGACGCGGACTGGATCCGCGAGCACGCGCCCGAGCCGGGCGCGGCCTTCGCCTACGGCTTCACCGGCTGCCCGATCTGTGGCAGCCGCTGGGGAAGCTGGGGCGGGGCCAACGCCAGCTTCGATCGGCCCGGCACGGTACGCTGCTCGGAGGGGCATATCCTTCCCGACGAGGACCACCCCGACGAGGGGACGGGCTACGTCGCCGAGGACGGGCGCATCCACTACTTCGTCGGCTCCTACAACGCGTGGGTGGTCGAGACCTATCAGAAGTGGGCCGACTGGCTGTCCTTCGCGTACACGATCACCGGCGAGGAGCGGTACGCACAGACCTGCGCGGTGGTGCTCGATGCGCTGGCGGAGATCTATCCGCACTGCACCTCCGGCTCGTGGGACTACCCCTCCGACCCGCCCAGCGGGAGGTTCAACCGCCCGTGGTATCAGGTGGCCCGGGTGCTCGTTCTGCTGGTCGATTACTACGATAAGATCTACAACAGCCCGGCGCTCGATGAGCCCTCGTTCGTCGAGGGGATGACCCGGCGCGAGAACATCGAGACGAACATGCTCAAGGACGGCGCGTGGTACTGCTACGAACAGTCGCTCGCGGGCGGCATGCACAACGGTCAGGCCGACTACCTGCGCGGCGCGCTCGCGGTCGGCTGTCTGCTTGGCATCGACACCTACGTTGACTGGGCGGTCAACGGCCCCTACGGCATCCACGCCCTGCTGGCCAACAACGCCGACCGCGACGGCCGCTACTACGAGACCGCGCTGGGGTACGCGATCCACGCTCGGAGCCTCTACCTGACCTTCGCCGAGCCGCTCGTAAACTACCGCAGCGAGCAGTATCCGGACGGCCTGAACCTCTACGACGATCCGACCTTCCGCGCCTTCTACGTGCTGCCGCGGCTTGCGATGAGTTGTGCGGGCAAGTGGCCGCGCTACGGCGACAGCGCGCCCGACACCACCCGCGCGCAGCCCGGAGGCAGACCCTTCGACGCGGGCGACTACCGCTTCGCCGAGCGCATCTACAACCGCGCGAGCGACCCCGAGGTGAAGCGCGACTTCGGCGCGCTGGTGAGCTGGCTGGCGGGCGGCGATGTCGAGAACGCGCGGGCGGGCTCAAGCGACGCGAACTGGCTGCTCTTCCACGCGGGGGAGGTTCCGGCGGCCGACGGGGAGCTGCCCGAGCGGCTTGAGCGGATGATCGCCGAGACCTCGGTGATGGGCCAGAAGGGCGTCGCGATCCTCCGCACCCCGCGCTCGCCGCAGGCGCAGGCGGTGCTGCTGCGCTACGGCCCGGTGCTCAACCACGGGCACTTCGATGACCTGAACATCAACTACTTCGGCCTCGGCTACGAGCTGACGTACGACCTCGGCTACAGCCTCGGCTCGACTCACACGCAGGTGGGCTGGGCGAAGCAGACGGCCGCGCACCAGCTCGTGCTGGTGGACGAGACCCGCCAGTTCGCGGGCGAGGAGGATGACACCGGCGGCAGCCTGCACATGCTCGCGGGCATGCCGGGGATGCAGGTGGTGGACGCCGACGCGAGCGGCGTCTATCGCTCCCGCGGCGTGGACACCTACCGCCGGGCGCTGGCGCTGGTCGGCAACGGGCCCGACAGCTACCTCCTCGACATCTTCAGCGTGCATGGAGGAACGCAGCATGACTACATCGCGCATGCGCTCTCTGACCAGATCAGCTTCGCGGGTGTGACGCTCGGCGAGCCCGCGCCCGGCTCGCTGGCGGGCGAGGATGTCAACTGGGGCGAGCGACAGCAGAACGATGCGAACATGAGCGGCGTACCCGCGCGGCCATACTGGGTCCCACCGCCGCCTAACGGGCTGGGCTTCCTGATGCACCCGCGCCGGGGAGCCGCCGACGGAGCGTGGTCGGCGACGTGGCGGTTGCCCGACGGCGACAGCCAGTTGCGCATCACGATGCTGCCCGAGGAGGGCACCGAGGTGATCAGCGCGTGGGCGCCGGGGATCTACCCGCACTTCCCGAAGGCCGAGCGCGTGATCGCGCGGCGCAGCTCAGACGCCGGCCCGCTCAGCAGCACGTTCGTCTCCGTCCGAGAGCCCTTCGGCCCCGAGCCGGTGGGGGCCGAGGGCGTTCCC
>JBMNNW010000087.1:0-23368 GCA_050942735.1 Armatimonadota bacterium | reverse complement strand
CCGCCGCCACGGGGTCGGCAAGCTCGCCCGCGGGGAGGTAGTCGTTGAAGCGGATGTTGATGGTGTGCTGAGGCGGCCGCACGGTTTCCGCGGAGACGAACCGCACCGGATAGACCGGCTCGGCGGTCAGGAAGGGGATCTCTCGCGCCGACATCCCGACCCACGGCTCCGCCCCGACCGGTCCGATCTCCACGGCCGATGCCCACGCCGAATCATCGAAGCCCGGCTTCGTCCAGCCGTCAAGCCCCTCGCGCGCGTCGTATTGCTCCGCCCAGCCCATCTGCATCGCCGCCCGCGGCACACTTCGACGCCATCCGGTGTGCGGCGCGACGCTCCAACTCGCGTCGGACTCCACGAGGGTTCCGCCGCCGGCCTCAAGCCGCGCGATCAGCCCGCCGCGACCGGGCATGTACTGGTAGGTCGAGACGCCGATGTGATGCACCAGCACCGCGATGACGTTCTCGCCGGCCCGCAGATAGCGCGCGACGTCGTGACTGTCGTACTGCTGATCGAAGGGCCAGCAGCGGTTCGGCCCGCGCCCGACGCGGCACCCGTTGACGTAGAGCACGTAGCGGCTGTCTGCGGAGATGTGCAGGGTGGCTGTGTCCGGCGCGGCTTCGAGGGCGAACGTCTTCCGAGCGGCGAGGTAGCAGTTGGCCGGCGAGGGGTCTCCCTCGATGAATATCCACTGTGCGGCGGCGAAGGGATGGTCGGTCGTGGTCAAAGCAATCAATCCCGCGTACTGACGGATTCGCGGCACCTGACGGGTGCCAGGTGCCCGTGGTGTCAGGGAGGTAAACGCCCTCATGATGCTCGGGGTTCCACCGACCTCCTCTCGCGCCCGAAGGCGCATGTAACCCTCACGGGCTCTGCTGCGAAGCAACTGGTGACGGGGAGGCGAACCGGCGACCTCCGTCGAACGTCTTCTACGACAGCACGTAGTACTGCTCTGCCGCACGGGGAGGCGCGCAACATGAGAATGCGATTCACGGCTGCGATGGCCGCAGGACTGCTCGCCGTCACACTCTCGGTGGCCGCCGCACAGGGCGGAGGACCGGTCGTGAGGCTGCCGGTGGTCGCGGTGATGCCCTTCGATGACGCGGTCATCAGCGGCAACTGGGGCTGGACGCACCACTCCCGGCGTTGGAGTCCCGGAGCGGGGGTGGCGGATCTCATCGCGAGCGAGCTTGTCGCGGAGGCGGAGGCGTGGCGCAGCTTCCGGGTTGTGGAGCGCGATCGGCTCTTCGAGGTGCTGGCTGAGCAGGACCTCGGACGCGACGGCCGCGTCGATCCGGCCACCGCGGCACGAGTAGGACGTATCCTCGGCGCCGATCTGCTGCTGATGGGAGCGGTCACGCGCTTCGATGTGCGCACCGATCACGTCAGCCTGCCGCGAACGGTCGGCTTCGACGCCGAGCGGCACCATGCGACGGTGGCCTTCGACGGGCGTCTGGTGGACACCACCACGGCGGAGATCATCGCTCGGGGGCGTGGCACGGGCAATGAGACGAGCTACGGCGCGAGCCTCCGGCGCGGCGAACTCGCGGGACTTGATTTCGGCAGCAGCCACTTCGCCAACTCAATTCTCGGCAGGGCCGCGCGGCAGGCGGCCCGATCGATGGCGAGGGAGATCGCCGCCGAACTCGACCGCACGATTGGCCCCGCCGGGGAGTGGCTGGCGCAGGCGGACGCACTGGTCGTCTACTGCGAGACACGGGGCGAGCAGTGGTGGCCGACGATCAACCGTGGGGCACGGGATGGGGTGCGCGAGGGCGATCTGCTGGTCATCAGGCGCAAGCGTCAGGACATCTTCGACCCGCTGACCGGTGAGCTGCTGAAGACCATCTGGGATGAACTCGGCACGATGACCGTCCGCAGCGTTGAGGAGAAGGTGGCATCCGGGCCGCTAGCTCCGGCCCCTCACAGCCCCGGTCAGCCACAGGCGGGCGATGTCGCGATCCTCAGGGGCGATGGGCGCGGGCCGGCGAGGTAGGCTCAGTCCGGCAGGGTCAGCAGCAGGGGGCCGTCGTCGCCGCCGTGCACGGCCGCATCGGCGGTGACGACGCCGCGGATCTCCCGCACTTCCTGCCGGTGCCGGTGCCCGTAGATCACCAGCGCGAGGTCGTCGGCCTCCAGCAGCGCCTCTCCCAGCAGCGGGCTTCCGAGGAACGCCTTCGCCCACGCGCGCCGGGGACTTCGCAGGTGATACTCCGCAAGTTCGGGGAAGGGCACAAAGTGCGTGACCCCGACGACTCGCTTGCAGCGGCCCCGCACCTCAGCGATCTGCGAGCGCAGCCGGTCTGCCATCCACGCCGCCACCGCGGGGGCGGGCCGCCCCCAGTCGATGTGCAGCGCGTCATTCCACACGGCCACCTCGGGCCTGCGGGTGCCGCGCTGCCAGATGAGTCCGTTGGCCTCGTAATCCTCGGGGCGCAGCGCCTCCCAGTCGGTCTCACGGGCGCCGGGGACACCGCTGAAGCTCATCTTCCCCTGATCGCCGCGCGAGACCCCGATCGGCGTGACGGTCAGCCCGGCCACCGGCGCCTCTCGCTGGCGCATCTCGTAGTCGTACCATCCCATCGAGCCGACGAACGCCGTGCCATCGACGATCGTCGGACCGCGGTCGAGACAGTGGAAGCCGTGCTGACGGGCTATCTCCGGCACGGCGTCCTCGTAGATCTGAGCGGTGGCGAAGGGCGGCTCGTCGCTCCAGAGATCGTGGTTGCCGGGGACCATCAGGCGCGTGCCGTCAAAGCCGCCGAACAGGTCGAGGACGTCCCCGATACGCTCCGGCCCTTCGGCGGCGCAGTCGCCTGCGAGCACCAGCACATCGGCCTCCGCCCCGCGGACAGCCCGAGCGATGGCGTCCACGCGGGGATGCCGGTCATCGTCGTAATGAAGATCAGCGACCGCCACCAACCTCATTCGGCCACCAGCTCCGAGGCCACCTGCCTGGCCATCTCCCGCCAACCCTGCGACGGCGCCTCGAAGCAGCGCAGCGCCACCTCCCCCGACAGCGTCCGCCCCTCCGGCCACGGCTCCATCTCGCCCACCCAGCGCGCGTAGAGCTTGTGATAGCGCTCCTGATCCCAGTAGCCGGTCAACGTCTGTGCCCCTTCGGGCATAGCGAGATGGCGGACGACCACGCCGGTCGATCTGCCGGGAATGAAGGCCGACGTCCACGTCCAGTCGTCATGCCACTGAAGATCGCCGCCAATACCGAACTCGCCGCCGATCTCCTCTCCATCGGCGGTAACCGCCAGCCAGCTCGTGGTCTCGCTGGTGATGGGGTACATGAAGGGGTAGACGACGGTGACCACCACGTCCTCCGTGGCGGTCAGATCGTGACGCTCGGCAAGTACACCTCCGTCGAGGGTCAACGTGGCGTCGAGTCTGAGCTTGTCGAGCATCGAGCGCTTCTGCAGTACCAGCCGCTCTCCGGTGTACTCCGCGCCGTCTTCAAGCACGGCCGGCTCCCCATCGACGGTCAGACTGACTTCGTCAACGCGCTCAACGCCGCCCTCGGTGTGCGCGGAGCCGACCCAGCCGCCCGCGACGGGGACGCACGCAACTGCCCCGAACGCGCCGGCGCGGGTCGCGATGGCTACTCCGCGGTAGCTCAGATGCTGAATCGCCCAGCCGTGCGCGCGCTGCAGCTCGATGGTCATCCCACCGGAGCGGAGCGTCACGACCGCGCCCTCACGGACGTCGGCGGCGGCGCCGGCCATGCACGTCATCGCAGCCAGCAACACCGCAAGCGCCGCCCACCTCCGGTCGGCCCGACGACGCCGCGAGCGGTGCTTGAGCGACCCTCGCTCAGCCATCGCCCTGCACTCCCGCCGGGTGAGCCGCCTGCTCCGGCCTCGGCGCAGGCACGATGGTGAACGAGCTGGTGACCGAGAGTGGCAGCGGCGGGAAGGGGCCGATCGCGGCGAAGCCGTTGAAGTGCATCCGGGCATCCGCCGACTTGATCAATCCGGTGCGCATGTCCACCGTCCGGCGCAGGCCCTCGATCGTAAGCACACCGTTCTGCACGGTGATCTCCCCCGCCTGCATCGGGTTGGGGCTGCTGAAGTCGGGCAGCGAAGCCTCCATGTCGGTGAGCAGCACCATCTCATCGCCACTGATCTCAACGATCCGCGACCGGACGTTCATCGTGACCTCGCCCACCTGGGGGATCTGCTGGCGGCTTTCGCTGACCCACTCGCCTCCCAGATCGACCGGCTCCACCGGCATCTCCGCGATGCCCGCGAGCAGCACCACGAACTGCAGCGGCACCCCGCCACTGGCGAATATGTCGATCCCCGACGCGTCATCCGACCGCAGACCAACAAGCGCGCCGCGCCTGTCAACCCGCATCTCGATCGGCGACGGCGTGCCCGCGTTCTGCGGCTCATCGAGGAGCGTCGCCTCAACCTTCCCGAAGCTTGCGCGCAGCGTTGCCACGCCGTCATCGGCGACGCCCAGCACATCAAGCGTCAGGTCCACCTTCGCACCGCCGGTGACGGCAAGCGGCACGTTCGCGCCCATCTCAACACCGTCGATCGTCGCGGAGACATGGCTCTGCACCCCAGCGCCCTGCTCGAAGACGTACCTTATGTCGAGCGTCACCCCTGCAAACGCGCTGCCGGTCACCATCGCGAGGCCTACGATCGTCAGCAAAAGCCTTGATTTCATTCACGGACCCTCCATCATCTGCTGCGGCATTGAGTCATCGCACAGTTAGACGCCGGGCACCGCCGCCGGGTTTCACGGATCATCTGCAGGTCTTAACCCGGACGAGTGCGAACCTGTCATCGTGATCTGACAGATCTCGCCGGGGAGGCATGCACGGTGCTGGGTGCGGTCGTCGTGTTGCACGGGTCCGACGGGACAGAGCCCGCGAGCATCGAGCGAGCGAGCGACGTGCTGAAGACGCTCTGCAGCCATGTGCTCGTGTTCGGGGGCGCGGAGCAGTCGCACCCTGCCCACCGCCCCCTGCGGCGAGATGCAGGCGAACTCGCCGCCGTCTGCGCCGCGCTGCGCGAGGCTGGAGCGGGCCATGTGGCGATCCTCGTCGCCGACCTCCGCCACCCCTCCTCAGAGCTGCTGCGCTACATGGCGCAGGTTCGTGGCAGCTTCGATGCGATCGTCCCCGAATGCCCGGACGGCTGTCTCCAGCCCCTCCTGGCGCTCTACCACCCCTCGCTGCTGCGCCGAGCGGAGGGCCTGCTGGCCGCCGGTGAGCGTGACCTTGCGCCTCTGCTCGAGATGGTGACGATTCGTCGCATCACGACGGACGAGGTCGCCAAGTTCGGCGACCCCGGGAAGCTGCTCGCGCGCGCGCGCCCGGGCACCCACTGAGCCTGGCGCAGATGCGGTCAGAGCTCCATGTAGTACTCCACGTGCGGCCGGATCGCCTCAAACCCCACCTTCTCGTACGCTCGTCGCGCAGGAGCGTGCGCGGGATCCAGCCCGGTGTGCACGGTCGCGTAGACCATCCCCGCCTCCCGCATCCGCCTCAGGCACTCCTCGTACTGAGCGCTCCCCACGCCCCTGCCCTGCGCCTCGGGCGCCACCGCGTTGTTCCCGACGACGCCAATCCCGTTCTCCCGCAGCATAAGCGTGCAGAAGCCCACGACCTCGCCGTCAATCTCGGTGACAAAGCCCTCGTCCGGATGCTCACGGAAGTGCCGCTCCACCGAGTCGGCCTTGCGCTCAAGCGGATCGCCCGGGTGTTCCCGCCGCCACAGATCCTCCCCCATGCGCTCCCAGAAATACTCGTAGATCGGTGCCCAGGCCTGCTTCGCGATCTCCCTGATCCGACCGATGTCCTCGTCGCGGGCCGCCCTGATCACAGGCTCACTCATTGATCTCAACGTTCCTTTCCTGCCGGGTCCGCACGTGTACCAACGATATCTCCCCCGGTCCCATCCGCGTCCGCAGCACCTCTCCGATCGCGGGCACGGCCTGTCCTGTCAGGAGATCGATCGCCGTCACCCGCGGACCGAGCTTCATTCGAGCCCGGTCGAGATGCAACTCAACCACGGGCTGGTCGTCACCGAGATTCGCCACCGCTGCGAGCAGCTCGTCACCGCGCCGCCACGTTGAGACGCGCACATCCTGCGCCTCCGTGCTCAAGAGCGACCGGTCCGACCACCACGGTCGCCACCGGGCCTCGCCCACTCCAAACTGCTCCTGGGCCTCCCGCACAGCGGCGGTCAGGTCGAGCCCGACGCTACGCGCCACCGGCCGCAGGGCCGCGTCGTGCAGGACCGCCATCCCCACCGCGCGACTGAGCGCCTCGTGGTCGTCAGTGGCCCCAAGCGCGACCTCAACCGCCGTCCCCAGCGCGCCGCTGCCCCCCCGGGCGATGAACTCATCCAGCGAGATGGCGTCGGAGCCTCCGCTGCCACTCGCGATCACGACTGCATCCGCGTATGCCGCGACGGCCGGGGTGCCCTCGGGCAGCTCGACCGTGAGGATCCCCTCGGGCTTGCTCTCACGCACCACCGTCCGCAGCCGCATCATCAGCGTCCGCGCGCCCATCACCGCGCAACCGGCGGCGGGGTCCCCGTCCTCGCGGCCACCGTGCGACGGCGACCGACAGACCCGCGGGGATGCTCCACCGCGGAGGTGAATGCCGTCGGCATCGTAGTGTTCCATCGCGTAGGCGGCCGCCTCCACGACGTAGTCCGCCCACGCACTCCCCGGACACGGCCTCGCGATCTGATCGTCCGCTCCCACGCACTCGACCTCGTCGCGGAAGGCCTCCCAGACCGGATCGCTGGTGAGGTCATCGTCGATCGCGAGCACGAGGGCAAGCCCCGCCTCGTGACACTGCTGCGCCAACGCTGCCAGCGCGACATCCGCCGCCTCGCCGAGGCCACCGGGTCGGGGCCGATAGTCGGCGTCATCGAGCACGACGGTCCGAACTCCCCGAGCGCGGAGGTCGGCGATCACCGCGGGGTCGCAGCGACCGTCAACCAGCGGCAGCTCCGGCAGGATCGCCGCGCGCCACACGCCCCTGTCCTCGCGTACTTCGCCCGCGGGCGTGGCCTGCAGCGCGAAGCTCACGTCGAAGGGCTGGCGCGGCAGCAGTTCCCGATCGAGCATCGTCACCACGAGCGTCGTCCGCCCGCGAGCGAGGCTGATCCTCAATGCCTCACCCGGCTCCGCCAGCGCCCACGCAGTGTCCGATGCGCCGGACCACTGCAGACCGCGCTCCGGCCCGGTCAGCCACACCATCGGCGCGAAGCCCTGCACGTGGCCGCCCCGGGGAACGGCCGTCGCCTTGGCCCCGCCTGCCCCGCCGGCGATCTGCATGTGCGTCGCGAACTCGGCCGCCACGGGGATCTCCAGCCGGACCTCGGAGAGCGAGCGCTCGCCGTGCGGCCTCACCCGTACATCGAAGGTCATCAGTCCATCGTGATGGAAGGTAGTGCGCACCCGTGCATCAGCCAGCGGCGATGTGGCGAGGATGGTCGCGGTCGCGTGCGTCGAGCCGGTCTCCAACCACCGCACGGTCGTCTCCGTCCAGTCGCGCATCGTCGCGCCGACCCGCGCCCGAAGCATGATCGGCCCGGCGAGCAGCTCCGTTCGCCCGGCCCTGATGCTCGCCGGGAGGAAGCCATCGCCAGGGTCGTAGACGTACTCCCCACATCGCACCCGGCTCCCGATGACCTCCACCGGCGTCTGCGGCGCCATGGCCGGACCGTGCATGCCACGCGTGCTTCCGGCCCACTCCGGCCGCGGCGGCAGCACCAGGCTCAGCGTCTCGGCTGCGATCTCGTCGCCACCCGCCAGCGCCGCGACACCGACGGTCAGTTCGCCCGGCGGACAGTGCGACAGATCGACCGTCGCGGTGGTCGCGTGCCCGGGGTCGGGCGAGACCTCGACAGGCTGCGCGCCAGGGGCGGTGATGAGGTAGACGTCAGGGGTGGCGGGCAGGCCGGCTCCGTCGATCTGAAGATCGATCTCTCGAGCATCGAGAAGCCGCTTGCGAGCCGTCAGCACGAGCGGGGCGATGCGCACCAGCGGAAACTCGCGCTGAAGCACAAGCTCGCCATCCGGGCCCGACCCGGCCAGCCGCAGGCGGAACTCACCGGGGCGCGGCAGAGTGATCTCGAGCGCGGCGGACTCGCCGGTCTCGATCGTCTGAACTTCGTCGTCACCGTCGAAGAGTGTGGCGCGCAGGCCGGCCGGAGCGGAGAACACCGGCAGCACCGTCGCCGCGTCGGCACGGAGGTCAACGTGGGAGAGAGTCACCGGCGACGGGGAGGCTGCGAGGCGCAGGAAGCCGAAGCTCTCATCACCCTCCTCCCCCAACCCGGCCCACGCGGCCGCGGGCTTGTTCGTCTGCGCGTCGTGGACAACGAGGTTCGCCCGCAGCGCGTCACCGGGCCGCCCGCCGATTGACGCGAAGGGGATGTGCATCTCCACCCGCCAGCCGTCCGAGCCGCGCAGCGCGAGTGCTCGCCAGGGCGCATCCCAGGCCCGGTCACCGGCGCGCGCGTCATGGATGCTGCCCGCGGCGTTGATCGCGAAGCGATGAACCGGGCCGTCCTCGTCCGCGCGAAGCCTGACTTCCACCGAATCATCGCGCCAGATGTCGCCGTCGCGCTCCCGCCGCATCGCGACAGGATCCCCGCCAAGCTCCCACAGGAGCGCAAGGCCTTCTTCGTCCCAGCCCATCCGCACTCGCACCGGCAGATCTGTCGGGCGAGCGTCAGGGCCGACGAACACGCCCGCATCGATCGCCCCCTCCCACTCACCCTCGCTGATCCGGCCGTCGATGCTGACGGCGTCCATCTGCCCGATCTGCAGCAGCGGTGGTCGAATCTCCTGGGCGAGCGCCGCTGAGATGCCGATCAGAGCCGCCAGCACAAGGCCGACCATGCGCCTCCCTGCCACGCGAGCTTCGTTCATCGCCGCTGCCGCTCCCTCCGAGACCCGGCTGACAGTGAAAGGGGAACCGGTGGCTCCGGTTCCCCATGGTGTCACATGGAATTCGTCGTCATGCCGCTGAACCTCTCCGGTCAGATGCCCGGGCGGACCGGCGGCGCGTCGATGCCCTGCACGACAAACTCGACGAACTCCGAGTCAGTGGTCATCCCGCTGCGGTCCCGCACCCGGACGCTGGCAGAGTAGCTCTGCGGCGCCTGAGTGCCGTCTGCCGTCGGGGTGTTGCTGTTCGCCGGCACCTGGTGGGTGACGCCGAAGCTCGCCTCGACGTAGCAGTCGGGCACGTCCGGACAGCGGATGGCGCTGCCGGGGTTCATGACCTGCATCGCCAGTTCGATCGGCTGCTCACCCGCACGGAGGATTCGCACCTTCACATCATCGGGGCGCACACCGTCGCCGTCCTTGATCGCGGCGGAGATGAAGACCTCGCCGCCGGTCGCGGGCAGTGACTGCGGGTTCACCCGGAAGCTGGATACCTGCGGCGGCCGCGGACCGACTACCGTCACCGACGCGCTGCGCTGCGCGTTCCCCGAGTACGCCTTCACGTTCCCGCTGCCGACAGTGTGCGCGGTGAAGACACCCTCCGGCGTGATCTGGCCGATGCCTCCATCGACGACCCACGTCGGCTCAATGCCCTCCAGCACCTGGTTGTTCGGCCCAATGACCTGTGCGCGATACGCGATCCGCCCGTGCATGTCCACCGTGGCAGCACCCGGATCCACGAGAATGCGCTCCGGCGCCTGCAAACCCAGTGGAAGAACCGCGAAACTGACGGTCTTCGTCTGGTTCGAGACGAGCGCCACTCGGGCGCTGGCCGTGCCATACTCCGCGGACTGCGGCGTCGTGACGGACACGACCCGCTCACCGGCCGGAAGGTTGGTGATTACGAATCCACCATCAGCGCCGGTCATTGCGGACCTGCCCGTGCCCTCGACAGTGACGACCGCGTTTGCGATCAGCGTCCCGGTGCTGCTGGCCGAGACGACCTGTCCGTTGAGCGTAGCGGTGCCGGTCGTCGGCGCAGGTCCACCGTCCTGTCCGTTGCCGCCGCCACATCCTGCGGCGATCAGTGCGACTGCGATGATCAGGCCTGTGAGCCAGCCCAGCTTTGCTCTGCGATGCATGGTCTGCTCCGCCCCCTCTGCGGGGTTCCTGTGATGAAGATTGGCTGTCCTGGCGTCAGCGTCCGATCGCCAGGGTGCGCACCGCCTGTGTGCGCCCCCCGTCCTCCGCGGCCGCCTCGACCTGGATGAGGTAGGTGCCGTTGGGCACCGCCAGTCCGGCATCGGAGCGACCGTCCCACATCAGTTGTGTCGTTCCCGCCGGCATCGGCGTTCCCTGCTGCAGCACCCGGATGGTGCGGCCGGCGATGTTGAGTACCCGGACCGAGCAGTCGGCCGGCGCTGAGAGCGTGAAGCTCACCTGAGCCCCCCCTGCCCGAGAACCAACCGCACTCAAGCTTGAGAGTGTAAGCGGTCCGCCGGTGCGAGTCAACCTCAACGTCAGGGAACGCTGCGTCTCAGCCGAACCGAGCGTGGTCGCGTAGCGTGCCCCGCGCCGGATGTCCACCGCCGCTCCGGTCGCCACGTCCTCCAGCGTCACCGCCCAGCCGTCCGCGATCTCGCCCGGCCTCGGGCACCAGACCTCGATGCGCTCGCCGGGTGAGCCGGAGACGACCAGATCCCACGTCAGCTCCCGAGCCTCCACCGGAGCGAACTGCCCGGCAAGCCGATTGCCCGCCGTGTCAACGAACGCAAGGTCCACGCCACCGGCCACCGGCGGCGGGTTGTTCAGCGGCCCCATCGAAGCCAGTGACCGCGAGACGCCGAAGAAGTTGTCCGCGTCCACCCCGGCCTCTCCGCGCACACTCAGACGAGTGAACCAGCCATCGCTGACTTCCGCCGAACGCACCGATGCGGCCTGCATTGCCGCCGACGCTGAAGACCCGCGCGGCAGCACCAGCGAACACCTCTTCTCCACCCTCACCCAGAATCCCTTCCACGGATCAATCCGTGTTTCTCCAACCCCAAGAAAAGGCGCCACGACGTTGTAGCCGTTGCTCTGCTCATCGTACGTCCAGAGCACCTGCCGCATGACGTTCGCGGCATCGGCGCTCGCGAGATCCATCGTTGTTCCCTGGTAGTTCACCGTGACCTGGGAGAGGTCGATGGGGCTGAAGAACGGGTTCCCTATCTGCTGCCAGCCCGGCTCGAGCGTGACGCTGAAGCTGCCCGATGGCGCCATCTTCCCGCTCGGGCTGAACGTCACCGGACGATCGAGCTTGAGCCAGTAGCCCCTCCCCAAAACCAGCGGCAGACTGCCCGGGCCTGAGTAGACAACGTAGGTCTCCGCCGACGACGACCATCGCGCCATCTTGAGTTGCCCCGGGTCGATCCCCAGCAGCGTCGTCGGCTCGCGGTCTGCCGGCTCAAGCGGGGAGCCGAACAGATGCATGCCCGCCGACAGCGTCACCATGCCGTTGGCAAACGACTGCACCGGCCCGACCGCGGTGACGTCCGTGACCTGGTTGCCGAAGGTGTCCACCGCCGTCACCGCGTACCAGTAGTCGAGGCCGTCGGTCGTGGTGGCATCAACGTACTCCGTCGCCCCGGCGTCTGAGACCTCGGCGATCGGCCCCATGCCGGCCACCGAGCTGAAGTTCGTCCGGGCGCGGTAAATCGCGAAGTGGCTGAAGTCTTCAGGCGCGGAGTACGTGTCCCATCCCACGATGATCGCGCCACCGTCGTCCGCCGGGCGGTCCTCCGCGTACACGCCGTTGACCGCGGAGGGCGCGCCGTCATTGACGGGAACCACCGGTCCGACCACCTGCGAATCCGAGGTCAGCGAACCATCGGATGTTCGGACCTGGTAGTAGTACGTTACGCCATCGGTGACGCTTGTGTCGAAGTACTCCGTGACGCCCGCCCCGACGCGCGCCACTTCGGAGAAGCTCCCCTCCTGCCCCCGCCTGCGCAGGATGATGTACTCGGTCACGTTGTCGGCGCCCGAACCGTCATCGAGTGAGCGCTGCCACTGCAGCGTGACGCTCCCGCCCTGGTCGTCGGGGGTGTCGAATGCCCGCAGGTCGCGCACCGATCTTGGAGCCAGCGGCACCCCGAGTGACCGAGCGCAGTTGATCCGGCCCGCGCCGAGCTTTCCCGCGAAGCCGGGATTCAGCGCGTCAATGTTGTCACAGCCGCCCTTGATCGCCGCCATGAGCTGCGCCGGCGACATGCCCGGATTCTGCGACAGGATGAGGGCCGCGAGACCGGAGACGAGCGGCACGCTGAACGATGTGCCGGAGTTGGTGGTGAAGTAGCTGGAGAAGGCCGGGAAGCTCGGATCGTAAAAAGCGGGGCCGAAGAGCCCCTCACCCGGCGCCATCACGTCCACGAACGTGCCCCACGAGGAGCCGTCGAAGTTGCTGAACGAGGCGCGCAGATCATTCGCGTCGGTTGAGCCGACGCCGAGGACGAAGTTGTCTGTCCCGACGTTCGGGCCGTCGTTGCAGACCGGCGACTCCCAGCTCGTCTGGCTGTCGCGCAGCTCATTGCCGCCGTTGCCGGCCGCGCTGACCACCAGGATCCCCTGCTCATGCGCCTGCTGAATCGGCGCGGTGAACGATTCGTAGTAACCGCCGCCGATGCTGAGGTTGATGATGTCCGCGCCCATCATGATGGCGTACTCGATGCCCTCGATCACCTGCGAGACGCTGGCGCCGCCATCGGAGGGGAAGACCTGGATGGGCAGTATCTTCACGTTCCATGCGACACCGGCGGTGCCGAAGCCGTTGTTCCCGACCGCCGCCGCGAGTCCCGCCACGAGCGTCCCGTGGCTCACCTGCTCATCGGGTGTGCCGTCGTTGTTCTCATCGGCGCCGGTGGGCTGGGGGCGCGGGTTGTTGGTGTTGTTCTGGAAGTCCCAGCCGTGGATATCATCGATGAAGCCGTTACCGTCGTCATCCCGGCCGTTGAGCGACTCGTTGGGATTCCGGTAGATGTTGGCGGCAAGATCGGGATGCTCGGTGTCAACACCGGTGTCCACGACTGCAATCACGATCTCCGGCGAGCCGGTCGTCACATTCCACGCCTCAGGCGCGCGGATGATCGGCAGGTGGTGCTGCTGCGGGTATTCCGGGTCGTCGGGGATGACGGCCGGATACATCATCCCGTTGGGCTCGACGAACGCGACCGCCGGGTCCATCAGGAGCTTGCTCTTGAACCGCACCTCAGACTCGCCCGCGGGCACATCCATCACCAGCACGCGTCCGCGCGCGAGGCTCTTCTTCACCGGCGCGCCGACCCGCTGTTGGAGCGTGTGGATCTGCGCGGCCTGGACCATCGGCCGCATCCCGACGAGCACGCTGCGTGGCCGCGTCGTCTGCGCCGCGCTCTCGCCCGGCAGCAGCATGATGAGCATGGCGGCGGCAGCAATAAGAAGGCCGCAGCGGGCGACAAAGCCCGCCGCGGCCGTGAGTGAACCGTGCGAATGAACCGCAGGTGTGTCGATCGGCGTTCGGGCAGTCACGCGCTCAGCGTTGGAGCTGCAGGCTGCGGATCGCGCTGACCTGCTGCCCATCATCGCTTCGTGCGGTGACGCGGACGATGTAGCGCCCGCTCGGCGCGCTGACGCCGGCGGCATTGCGTCCGTCCCACGTGACCTGCTGCGGCCCGGCCTGCTGCACCCGGCCGGCGATGATGCGCCGGACCGTGACACCGGCGATGTTGAGGACTTCGATGTCCACTGAGGCGTCCTGCGAGAGGGCGTAGACGATCTGCGCCCGCCCCGCCGCCGCTGCTGCGCTGAGGGTGTTGATAGCGAGTGCTCCGGCGCCCTCGTCCGCGATTCGGAGCGTAAAGCTGCGTTCCGTGCCATGTTCGCCGACCTCATAGGAGTACCCCGTACTCGTCCTCAGATAGATGGTGCGGCCGGTCTCGTTGTCAACCAGCATGGGCCTGATGTCGCCCGGAAGGTCGCTCAGATCCGGCCAGCTTACTCTGACGGTTGCTCCGGGGACCGCGCAGGCCACTCGCACCTCCCACTCGCGGGTCGCCTCTGGGGCGACGAAGTCGGTCGCAAACCTGCCGCCGTCAGCGGCGGGCCGCACGAAGTAGAGGTCGAGATCAGCGTCCGGTCGCGGCGGCGAGACCATCCCGGAGAGCTCCTCGGCGTTCGCGCACACTCCGAGGAAGTTGTCCGTGTCGGCCATCCCCTGCGTCTCCGCCACCAGGCGCAGTGCCCATCCGTCGAACTCGGCTGTCCGGGCTTCACTGTCGGCCGCCGGGAGCACCTGTCGCTTGAGCAGCAGCGTCGCCGGTCGTCGCGCGAGGAACAGAGCGCCCCGCGCCCTGTCCAGCGTCTTCGTGGCGAACGGAAGATCCACTCCGGCGATCAGACGGTAGCTGTTGGTCCGCGTGTCATAGCTCCAGGCATAGTCCCGGGTGTAACCCAACTGGTTCGACGTAGCGAGGTTCACAGGAGTTCCCTGGCCGATCCCCGTCACCTGAGTGGTGGAGAAGTCGAACTGGTTCGGGAACGGGTTGCCAATCTGGTTCCAGCCGCTGACGACCTGCTTCTGGAAGTCGCCCTCGGGCGCGGCCTGGCCGCTGATGTTCACGATGATCGGTCGCGGGGTCCTCAGCCACCATGAGCGCCCAAGCTGGTGAGTGAAGGCCGACGCGCCCGGTGTCTGTGACCACAGGATGTACTCCCCACCGTTGCTGGTCGGGTCCCAGTAGGCGAGATTCGCCTCGCCGCCGGGCTGGAGTCGGAGGATGTCGGCGATCGTGCGCAGGCCGGCTTCGCTGGGCACCGCGCCCACTGAGATCATCGACAGACCGGCAGGATAACTGAACGCGAAGTTGGGATTGGAGATGACCGGACCGGCGGAGTTGACCTCCGCCTCCTCGTTGCCCACATCGTCCACGCCGGTGACGGCGTACCAGTACTCGGTGCCGTCCACGGTGGTGCGGTCGATGTAGTGCATCCGCGCATCATGCGGCAGTACCGCGATCGGCTCCATGTCGGCCACGTTCGTGATGTCGGCCATGGCGCGGTAGATACGGTACTCCTCCAGATCGTCCGGAGGCTCGTAGCCCAGCCAGCTGAGGGTGATCGCGCCGCCCTCGTCGGCCTGGGTGTCAACCGCGACGAGGTTCTCAATCGGCGGTGGCGGCAGGTCATCGCGAGCCCTCGCGGGGCCGGCGATCGCCGACGGGACCGAGTTGCTCTCATCGTGCGTGATGACCTGGTACCAGAAGGGCACGTCGTCGGGCACCGGCGCATCGATGTAGGCCGAGGTGCCCGGCGGCAGGTTCGCCAGCAGCGAGAAGCTGCCGGGCGTGTTGGGGATAAGCCCGCTCTCACGCGCCCGCATCAGGGTGTATCCGGTGACGTCATGGCTGTCCTGGGGAGAGAGGGTCCAGGTGACGGTGATGCTCCCTCCCTCGTCACCGGGTGTGTCTCGGGCCACGAGATTGCTCACCGGGTCGGGCGGAACATCAAGCCCGAGGGCCGCGGCGGTGTTGATCCGGCCGGTGCCGAGAGTGTCTGCAATCCCCGGGTTCTGCCGGCTGATGTCGTCCGCGGTGATGCGGATCTGGTTGATTATGTTGTCGGGGGTGTATCTGGGGAACTGAGCCTTCATCAGCCCCACGAGGCCGGCGACGATCGGGCAGGCCATCGACGTTCCGGACATGCTCCCGTAGGGCTCGGTGAAGTCGGGATAGTTCGGATTGGTGTAGAGCGTGCTGAAGATGTCGACGCCGGGAGCGCAGACGTCTACAAAGTTGTAGCTGGACCCGTCCCGGTTGGTGAAACTGGCGGCCACATCGTTGCGGTCGGTCGCCGCAACACCCAGCACGAAGTTGTCCTGACCAAGGTTCGGGCCGTCGTTACAGACGGGCGAATACCAGGTGCTCCGGTCGTCGGTGAAGACGTGTCCGTCGTTTGCCGCCGCCACGACCACGACAACACCGGCACGGTATGCGTTGGCGATGACGGGCGTGAACGAGTCGACGAAGGTGCTCACACCGAGGCTCATGTTGATGACGTGCGCACCGTTGTCCACCGCATATTGGATGCCGCCGACGATCCAACTGGAGAGGCCGAAGCCCATCTCGTTGAGCACGCGGACCGGCATGATCTGCGCCTGCCAGTCATGCCCGGCGACACCGACGCGGTTGTTGGTCATTGCGCCGATCAGTCCGGCAACGTGCACGCCATGGCTGACCGCGCCGGGAATGTAGTTGCCCTGCTGCGTGCGCATGACCGGCCCCAGCCCGAGGCTGTTCGCGGGGCTGCTGCCGAACCTGGTGTCGATGATGTCATCATCATCGTCGCCGTCGTCATCATCGGGCGGCGGGGTCCCGTTGCCGTCGGGGGTCGGCAACGCGTCGGGATCGTTGTCCGCCTCGACGAAGTCCCAACCGTAGATGTCATCGACATAGCCGTTGCCGTCTGAGTCCACACCGTCCTCACCGTGGAGTTCAGCCTGGTTGATCCACCATCTGCCGGCAAGGTCCTCGTGGTCGCGGTCGCTTCCGCTGTCGAGCACCGCGATAACGGTGCTTGAGGAGCCGGTGGTCACGTCCCAGCCCGTGGGTGCGAAGATCCTCTCCCAATGATACTGCTGACCGTACAGCGGGTCATTGGGGACGACGGTGGGGTAGGCGAGGCGATCGGGCTCGGCAAGCGTCGTGACCGAGTCGGCCGCCCAGAGGATCGTGCCCTCGCTGACCGACATGCCCTCAGGCAGGCCGATCACGGCGATGGGCGTGTTGGGGATGACGCTCTTGAGCGTGCAGCCGTGCGCGTCCAGGCGCGCCTGCAGTTGCTCGCGGGTCGTCCCGGGTGCGATCTGGACGAGAATCTGCCCCGCCGCGGCCAGGTCGGGGACCAGTGTCGTTCCCCCGCCGGTCGCGGCCACTCGCATCAGCTTCGGGCTGACCACTTCGGTCTCAACCGCGGCGAGACCGACAGAGGTCAGGAACGCAAGCAGAACGACGATCGTAACAGCAACGAGGGAGAATCGGTGGAGCAGCCCGACGGGGCGCCGGTCTTGCATCATCATGGACCGCCTCCCAGCGGAGGAGAATCGCGTGGAACTGGCCTCCCGGTTCAGAATCGCGCCGATGATAGCAACTTCCTCAGGGCGTGTCAACTCACCTCCCCGCGCGCGGGATTATTACATCCTGCCCGCGGCGTCCGGTTTGAGGCGACTGCAGTTGACAGCGGCGGTACCATCGCGTACCGTTGCCGGTGTGCGTCACCTGCGCTCGGAGGGAGCGGATCATGTCCTTCGCATACCGCCGTGAGTACCGCGGCCCGGTCAGGCTCGTCGCATTCGACTGGGCCGGAACGATCGTTGACTTCGGATGTCAGGCGCCGACCGGCGCGTTCGTCGATCTTTTCCGCCAGGCGGGCGTTGCGATCAGCGCCGACCAGGCCCGAGGGCCGATGGGCATCGGCAAGCGCGAGCACATAGCGGCGCTGCTCGCGGACCCGGAGGTCGCCTGCGCGTGGCGCGAGAAGTATGACGCCGAGCCGACCGCTGCCGACGGCGACCGGCTCTACGAGCAGTTCCATCAGATCCAGGTGAACGCGGCGCTTGACCGCGCGGAGTTGATCCCCGGAGTGCTGGAGACGATCGACTGGCTGCGGGGCCGCGGCGCGATGATCGCGACGAACACCGGGTACTTCCGGGAGGTGCTCGACGCGATCCTGCCGGTTGCCGCCGAGCAGGGGCTTGAGGCCGACTCGAACGTCTGCGCCACCGATGTGCCCGAGGCCCGGCCCGCGCCGTGGATGCTGGTCGTCAATATGCTCGAGACCGGCGTCTATCCGCCGGAGGCTGTGGTGAAGGTCGGTGACACGGTGCCGGACGTCGAGGAGGGGCTCAACGCGGGCGCGTGGACGGTCGGGGTTGTCGAGTCGGGCAACGGCATCGGCCTGCGCCCCGAGGAACTCGCGGACGTCCCCGAGGCCGAGTTCGCGGAGATGGCGCACCGGGCGCGACAGAACCTGCTGCGCGCCGGCGCGCACTACACCATCGCCACCGTCGCGGACCTGCCGCCCGTAATCGAGGAGATCGAGTGCCGCCTGCGGAGAGGCGAGCGGCCGTGAGCATTCCCGAGAGCAGCCGGGCGGTCGTCTTCGCGCCGCGGGACCGCTCACTGACGCTGCGAGAGCTGCCGATGCGTCCGGTTCGCGCCGGGGAGGTGCTCGTGCGGGTGCGGCTGAGCGCCATCTGCGGCTCGGACCTGCACACGATCCGCGGCCGCCGCGACCCCGGTGGGCCGCTGGTGCTGGGCCATGAGATCGTCGGTGAGGTCGCGGCGCTCGGGGAGGGCGTCGAGGCGGACTGCCTTGGCGCGCCGCTCGCAGTCGGCGACCGGGTCACATGGAGCATCGCCGCAAGCTGCGGGCGGTGCTTCTTCTGCGCGAGGGGGATTCCGCAAAAGTGCGTGAGCCTCTTCAAGTTCGGCCATCAGACGCTTGAGAGCGACACGCCGCTCAGCGGCGGCTTCGCGGAGTACTGCTACCTCGTTCCGGGGACGGCGTACTACCGCCTCCCCGACGACCTCCCCGATCGGATCGCGGTCTTCGCGAACTGCTCGCTGGCGACGATGCAGGCCGCGGTGCGCATGGCCGAGGTGCATCCGGGCGAGGCGGTGCTGGTGCAGGGCGCGGGGCTGGTCGGACTGTGCGCATCGGCGCTGAGCGCGCACCGGCGGGCGACGCCGATCGTGGTGGCCGACCCGTGCGAGGAGAGGCTCAACCAGGCCACGTACTTCGGCGCATCTCACCTCGCGGAAAGTGCGGTGGTGGACAGCGATCTCACCGAGCTGCTGCGCGAGGCGACGGGGGCCGCCCGCGGCTTCGACGTGGCCATCGAGGCGTGCGGCGCACCCGCGGCGGTCCGCGAGGGCATCGAGGCGCTGCGTATCGGTGGGCGCTACGTGCTCGCAGGCTGCGTCTTTCCCGACGCGAACGTGCAGATCGACATGCACCCGGTGACGACGAAGCTGCTCACGCTGCAGGGCGCGCACAACTATGCGCCGCTCGATCTGCAGGAGGCACTGCGCTTCCTCATCGATGGACGTCGGCGCTTCTCATTCGGAAGCGTCGTGCGGGAGGTCTTCCCGCTCGAGGAGATCGACGCGGCGCTCCAGTTGATGGAGGGCGATCCGTCGGTGCTGCGGGTTGCGCTCAGTCCGTAGCGCCGCCCCCCACCTCCGCGTCGCGCCACTGATCGAGCCGCCCGCTCTCTCGCATCTCGGCCCTGAGGAAATGGCCGATCACGGTGCGGATCGCGACGATCGCGGCGAGCGATGCCAACTCCTCGAGCGAGGGCCTGCGGATGGTGAGCATGATGTCGGCGGCGATGAGGAACTCGAGACCGAGCAGAATGTAGTACCCGAAGTCCTGCCGCACGACCGCGCGTTCGTGGGCGATGTCGCGACCGCGGATGCGGTGCAACTCCAGCCTCGCCAACTCGACGATCCCCACGAGCGCGCCCCAGGCGAGCACCCCGACACCGGCGATGCCGGTCCCCCATGCCAGCCACCCGACGACCTCCATGCCGAGCGAGTGCACGTTCAACGCCACCACCTCCTCGCAACCAGCTTCGCCACGGCGCCCGATGTTCCTGTGCGCGGAGGAGACGCCCCGACGATGGGACGCGCGGGCATGCAGTTCGTGCTACGCCCCACCCTCCCGGCAGGCGCCGATCAGCTCGTCGGAGGTGAGCGTGAAGCCCAGCAGCATCTCGACCTCGAGGATCGCCGCCTCGGTCAGCGCCATCGCGTCATACGTGGAGCCGGCCTCGATCGCGCTGGTGCAGTCGCGCAGCAGGATGAGGTTGTACCCGCGACGGCTGAACGCCCGCATCCCGTAGTCACGCCCCGGCACGCACATGTTCGCGGCGAAGCCCGCATAGAAGAGGTGCACGATCCCCTCGTGCCGACAGAGGCGGTGAAGCTGCTCGCCGGTGGCGATCACGAAGTCATCGGCCCGCGGCTCGAGGCAGTCGATGATCCGCCTGTGCTGAAGCTCGGCCTCGATCCACGCGTCCTTGACCGGCTCTGCGGGCCTGGCGAACTGCGCGTAGTCGTCCTGCTTCTGCCGGAACTGCTCCGGCGGCCACGCCGGTGTCTCTGAGGGCGCGCCGAAGAGATCGGCGTCATCGGCGAACTTCGTCCACTGCGCGTACTTCCTCGCCTGTCCGGGCGAGGGCGCGTGGATGACCGCGATCCCCGCGTCGCGGCAGGCCTGTGCGAGGGGCGCGATACGCTCGCGACAGATCGCCTCCGCGCGCTGCTGATGGGTCACGATGGGGTGACGGTCCCAGCAGTCCACCATCACCAGCGCGGCCTCCGATGGATCCATCCGCCAGTCAACGAAGGCCCGCTCGAAGCCACCCTCCGCGAACTTCACGCCCTCATCCACCGCAACACGCTGATAACGTGCCCTGAGATCGAGTCTGCTCATCAGTCGTCTCCTCTCGCGTACCTCAGCGTCCTCCCACCCAGGCGGCTCGGGCCGCGACGGTGGTAATTCGCCGTGGAGATTCGCTGCGGGACCTCCCGGACCTCCGCCCATCGCCCGCGTGGAGACCGGGATTGCCCGGGCCACCGCGTGGTGGTAGAATCCCGGCGATGGTCCGGGCGGCTGAGCCGGAATGCAGTGTGTGTGCGCGGAGGGATCGCGATGCCACGACCGATCGTGAGTGTGCTGATCGCGGGATTGCTCGTCGGGCTTTGCGGCTGTCCGGGCGGTGGACAGGTGACCGATGAGCCGCCTCCACCGCCGGACTTCGACGCGCTCGCTCCGGATGATGCGCCCGGCGACGCCACGATCTTGCGCATCGCGTGGGTTGCGCCCGATGGAGACCTCGTGCTGCTCGATCCCGACAGCGGCGTCACGTCGGTGGCATCCGGAGGCATCGCTTGGATGGACCATGAGCCGGCGTGGAGCGCCTCCGGCTCGGCGGTCGCCTTCATCGCGGAGGGCGAGGGACTGATCGTGGCCGATCTCGACACCGGAACCCGCCGCGCGCTCGGGCAGGTGGACGCGGACTTCCCGCGTGCGATCGCGATCTCACCCGACGGCGCGAATGTGGCGTGGGTGCGCGATGGGCTGCTGCGCATCTGGCGGGAGGGCGCGACCCTCACGGTCGAGGGGCCCGAGCGCTGCACGACGCCGAGCTGGTCGCCCGACTCCACCCGCGTGGCGGTCGGGAGCATGGGCGACGATGAGAGCGTGGACGGCGGCCTGTGGCTGGTGGACGAGGATCTCGGCGCACGGCTGCTCGTGCCGCCCGTGGAGGATGAGTGGGGCGCGACACAGAGCATCGCGTGGTCGCCCGATGGCGAGTGGCTCGCGTGGGCGCGGGGGGCCGGGGACGGATGGAGCGGCGACCTCGCCCGCTCCGACGGCAGCGACCTGCGCAGAGACGCGATCGGTGCGGGCCCGCTCGCGTGGTTCCCCGACAGCTCCGCGATTCTCATGAGCGTGCAGATCGAGGCCGGAGCATTCGCCGCGGGCATCTACCGGCACGCGGACGGCTCAACCCAGATGATCGGACCGGACGCATGGGACAGCATGGCGGTGCTCTCGCCGGACGGACGGCACGTGCTCGCATGGGGGTACGACGGGAGGGCTTTGCTGCACGACGTGGCCGCGGGCGATGCGTCTTCGTGGGCGGATCGCGTAACAACACGCTGGGCGGCGTGGTCGCCCGACGGTCGCATCGCGGCGATCGTGGACGATGCGCGGGGCGGGATGAACGTGCTGGTGGGCGATCCGGGCGGCGCCGGTGAGACCGTGGCGAGGGTGGAGACCGAGGCGCCCTGGACACTGCGCTGGATCGAGTTGCCCGCCGATGCGGCCTGCTGCGTCGAACCGTGATGCTGGCCGGTCACAGAAGCGCAACGGGGACGCCGATTGCCGGCGTCCCCTGTCGCGGTCCTGATGAGACAGCGGTGTCAGCGTATCCGCTGGAGGTTCTGCTGGTTGATCACGTTGTTGTTCTGCAGGTTCAGCATCTGCATGCGCAGCTCGCTGGTCTGCAGCGCACCCCAGTTGAGCGGCGCGAGGTTCACCTTCGCGCCCGCCTGAAGCGCGATGTTGGCGAAGCTGGTCTGCTGCATCCCTGCCCCACCGGGCCCAGCACTCCGAGGTTGAACTGCAGGTTCGGCGGGCCGAGTACCTCAAGCTCAGTGCCCTGCACGTTCGGGACCAGCTCAAGCTGCTGGGCGCCGAGGTTGCGCAGGTTCTGAAGCTGGAAGACCCGGTCGCCGGCAGCGGTTGAGCGGATGAACTGAAGCTGGGTCGGCGCGACGCCCTGTGCGTTGAGGAGCACCAGCCTCGGCTGCTGCAGCAGGTTGCTGGCCTGGATCTGACCGGCGCCGGTGGACTGGACGCTGAAGATGCGCCCGTTGGAGAAAAGGTCCATCTGCTTGGCGCCCTGACCGGCGACGTTGAAGGTCAGGCTCTTGCCACTCGCCTCTCCGAACACGAAGATATGCGGCGCGTCCGGCGGGGGCTGGAGCTGCGCGAGCTGGCCGATCTGCCCAATCGGCGGGCGCTGGATCACGCGCGGCTGGGGCGGGATCTGCACCAGCGGGGGCAGGTAGGCCGAGTTCGGGATCCGGGTGCCGGGGTTCTCGTTGATCGAGCCGTCCGGGTTGAAGAAGGTCCGGCCGTTCTCGTCGGTGATCTGCTGCACATTGGCCGTGTTGCTCAGCACCGCGACCACCGTGTTCGCGCCGGGGCCGCCGTACTCCGCGCCCGGCAGGTGCGGGTTCGCCGGGGTGCACTCCTGATAGGAGAACAACTGCGCCGTGTTGGCGCTCCCGCGTGAGAAGGTGTTCGCCGCCCAGTCCACGGTCGCGACGTCCGGGTCGATCGAACCTGTCTCGGTCCGGCGGAAGGGGTTGTTGTTGTCGTAGCAGATGATCCGCCGCGTGTTCCCGTCGGTCTCGGTGGCGTAGGGCACGACCGCATGCCCCCACGTGGGCGCCCAGTAGACGAGCACGGGCCGGTTGGTCGCCTGCCCCACGAGCGACTGCGCGCGGTTGAACACATCACGGGGCGTCTGGTTGTTCGCCAGGTTCACGTAGACGTCGAGGACCTCCTGCGTGTACCACGCGCCCTGTTGCTGCTGGACGGTCTCGCGCGTGGTGTCGTTCCACGGATACCACCAGACATGCGACTGCGCGGTGGCCGCGTTCTGGAAGTAACTCGCGTGGAACATATGATCGTACTGGTGGTTCTTCACGCGAAGACTCGAGACGCTCATCCCGTAGCAGTTCCCGCCCGCGCCCGCACGTGTGTAGGCGCTGTCAAACCACGCCTGCGCGGCCGGTCGATGCGTGCCGTTGGCGTACTCGACGGTCGATGCGCCGAAGTAGTGGGCGTAGAG
>JBMNNW010000108.1:0-16915 GCA_050942735.1 Armatimonadota bacterium | reverse complement strand
TAGAGCTGCCAGTCGATCGTCGCCCGCGAGAAGTTGGAGAACTGCCAGCCGTTATGGCCGCGGTAGCCGCGCGGCGCGATGACCATGTACTTGACCACCGCCGTGTCCGTGTTCGTAGTGTTGCTGTGCACCAGGACATCGTGCTCCTGGCCGCGGGTGGCATTCGATGGGATCTTGAAGGCCATCGAATTGGGGAAGAACTCGATGTTCATGCCGAGGTAGTGCGACTGCACCGGGGAGCCGTTGAAGTGCACAACGCAGTTGGAATCGAAGTTCTTCCCGAAGGCGTACGCCCAGCCACCCGCAGCGCCCTCGCTCGGCCAGATGCTGCTGATCAGGACCAGTCTGGCCAGCCGAATGCGCTCAAGTATCTCGGGGTTGATGCGCGAGATCGCCAGCGTCTCGCCACCCCTGATCCGTGCGTAATCCGTGTCCAGCGTCAGAATGAGGTTGTCCTGAAGGTCGTTGGGGAGGGCCTTGAACTTCGCGGTGGCCTCGGACACCTGCTGGCCGGCGATGCCCTGCGCCTTGAGCAGATCCTCGAAGCGCTGAGAAAGCTGCAAAGGGGTCATCTGAATGCTACGGGCGGTCAGGGGATCCTCAAACTGCACGGGCCGGCGGAGCGTCGGCTGTTGCTGCGCGATGGCGATCCCGGACGTGAGTATCACCACCAGGAGACAAACGACTACGTACCTCACGGTGCTTTGCATCGGGTACCATCCCCTTGTCTGCGCGGCCCTGCCGCGTCATCGTCCCCTCACCGAGCGCAGCATGAGCCGTCTCGCGATCCGGTGTGCGTCAGCGTCATATTCTAACAAAGCGCTTCACAGGTTACAATAACTCTTAAAGATCGTGAAGCGGCTTTGTCCCTCGTTAAATGCGTGAAGCCCGCGGCTCTCACCGCGGGCCTCAGGCATGCTCGGTGCCGGTAGTTTGCCGCCCGTCCAGATCTCAACCACCACATCGGGCGTCACCGACGACCTCCACTCCCCGCTACTCGGCAATCCCCTGGGGGATCTCCACCACGCCACCACTCCACCGCGCCCGCACCCTCGTGCCGAGTTCGTCGTTGGACGCTTCAACGGCTCCCGCAAGAGCCTCCACCTCACCCGCACACACACATCCGCACAACCGCTCCTTGAAGCGCCTTCCGGCGGCCGTCGTCCACGACAGCACCTCCATCGCTCCACCGCACCGCCCACCGCGCCACCCCGTGTCGATAGCGTTCGCGCCTCCGGCTTTCTCCGCCGATCTCCAGTTCGCCACCTCGCACGCCTCCTCGACCACCCCGCGCCGAAAGCTCCCGCCATCGCGCTGTCAGACTCCGGTTCCGGCCTCCGCGGCCGGATCTGAGAGGTGTTGGGCCTCGGCCCTCATCAGGACCTCACCACCACGCCAGCTCTCCGCCACCTCGCGACCCCGCAACCACACTCTGCCGAGGCCCAATCCTCTCGATGTTGATGATCGACAACTCCGCGCTGTCGATCAGTTCCAACCCCAGTTGAGAATGTTCGGGTGTCATTGTAGCGGCAGCCGGGAGTACCAACAATCGGGTAATCTCCCCATTTCGGGGTTCCGATTGTCCTGAGACTTTGCCCCGGACTTCCCAGCGACCCCTGAGAGCCATGGTGCCACCGGCGTGGTCCTGCCGGTGGCACCTTTCTCAGAACCGGCGGCGAACGGGCCGGCAGCTCCTGCTGTGTCCCCGAGGGGACGGAGCCTCAACGGCGTCTCAGACCATCCACGCCGCCGATTGCCCCCGCGACCCTGCACACTGTGGCTGCACCTCACACCACCGTGTCCCGGGCGCCTCGCCCCCCGCCGGTTGCTTTCGTCCAGTTGCCAGGGGAACACCCGCATCACCTGCGTCTTACTGCAGCGCCGCCACAATCGCCTCGACGAACGCGTCGATATCGTCGGGGTTGCGGGAGGTTATCAGGTTCCCGTCAACCACCGCGGGCTCATCGACCGCCTCGGCGCCCGCGTTGGCGATGTCGTCGATCACGCCCGCATACGAGGTGGCGCGCCGCCCGTCCAGCAGACCGGCGCTCGCCAGCACCAGTGGCGCGTGGCAGATCGCCGCGATCGGCCTGCCCGCCTCATCGGCTCTGCGGACCAGATCCAGCACGCCCTCACTTAGGCGCAGCTTCTCCGGAGCCTGCCCGCCGGGGATCACCAGTGCGTCGAAATCCCCAACGCCAACGTCGCCGGCGGCGTACTCGATCTCGACCGTCGTCCCGTGTTTGCCCTCGGCGGTCGTCCCGGCCTCGATGCCCACGATGAACGTTCGCGCCCCGGCGTTCACGAGCTGCTCGCGCGGCTCGGTCAGCTCGACGTCCTCGAAGGCATCGGCCACGAGGATCGCGATGCGCTTGCCATCTATGTTCATCTTCCCGTCCTCCCTCCACTGTCGTCTCAGTTGCAGGCCGTTCAGGCCTGCTCGAATCGGCGAAGCACGAAGTCCCAGTTCACGACGTCGAAGAAGCCCTCGGTGAATCGGGCGCGCTCGTTCTGATAGTCGAGGTAGTAGGCGTGCTCCCAGACGTCGAGCACCATCACCGGGACCGCACCCCACTCGGCGAGGTTCTGATGCTTCTCGGCCTGCAGGATCACAAGCTTCTGCCCCTGCGGCCGCCACGCCAGCACACCCCATCCCGACGCCTGAACGGCATTCGTTGCCGCCAGGAACTGCTGTCTGAAGGTGGCGAAGTCGCCGAAGTCACTGCGGATCTGCTCGGCCAGCGCGCCGTCGGGCTCTCCCCCACCGTCGGGGCTCATGCACTGCCAGTAGATGCTGTGGAAGAGGTGCCCGGAGTAGTTGAAGGCCAGTGCATCACAGATGCTCCGCACGTCGGAGAAGTCGCCCGCCTCGCGGGCCTGCTCGATCTTCGCCTCCGCGGAGTTGAGGCCGTCAACATACCCCTGGTGGTGCTTATCGTGGTGCGTTCGAAGCGTCTGCTCCCCAAGGTAGGGTTCGAGCGCGTCATACGCGTAAGGTAGTGCCGGCAGTTCGTGTGCCATCCGTCCTCGCCTCCTGTGCCCGATCTCGGAAGATCCCCCGGGGATAGCGTGCGTCAGGCAACCGTGACCTCGACGTTCGCTCCGGCCGCCACGGTCCCGCGCACCTTCGACTCGCCGCTCGCCTGCTCGATGGTGGCGCGCTGCTGAGCGCTCAACTCCTCAGGCATGGTGATCGTAACCTGGAAGTTGTCGAGCTTCTGCTTCTCGTCATTCACCTCGGCCTCGACCTCGACCAGCATCCCTGCGAACGGAATGCCCTCTTCCCTGCAGGTGATCGAGATGACCATGCCGATGCAGTTCGCGAGCGCCGCGCAGAGTGTCTCCGGCGGCAGCGCGGCGGTGTCGGTCCCGCCCATCTCCTCGGGCAGATCGGTGAAGCAACTGTGGCCGCGAACCTTCGCGCACATGATCGTGGGGCCGACATTCTTCGCAGTGGCGCTCATCTTTGCCATCTGAGTCCTCCTTCACGTCCACTCCATCCGGCCTGCACGGTAAAGGGTAGATGAGGCAGGGGGGACGCGCAATGGGGAAAACCCTGAGTACCCGCTTCGACAAATCCCAAAAGGCCGCAGCGGAGGCAACGACGGGGAGGACGCAGAACGACGGCAGCAGGAAACGACGGGAATGGCGCGGACTGACGGGGATGAGGCCAACGGCTGATGACCGTGCCGACGCGCGGACCGCTCCGGCAGGCCGCGGTCACTCCAGAGACGTCAGCCCCTCCCGGATCGCATACTTGGTCAACTCGGCGATGGAGCGAATCTCGAGCTTGTCCATGATGTTCTGTCGGTGGCTCTCAACGGTCTTGATCGAGACATGCAGATCGCTCGCGATCTGCTTGGTGGTGTGGCCCTCCGCAACAAGCTGCAGCACCTCGCGCTCGCGATCGGTCAGCACCGAGAACGCGGACTCCCCACCCTCCCCGGAGAGGCGCTCGACGTAATCCTGCAGAACCACGCTCTCGATCTCCGGGCTCAGATAGCTCTTCCCGACGGACACCCTGCGGATCGCGTCGGCAAGCTCGTCGAAGGCGCAGTCCTTAAGCACGTACCCGGCCGCGCCGGCCCCGAGCATCCCCGCGGCATAGTGCTTGTCCGCGTGCATCGACAGCGCCAGCACTCTCGTTGCGGGACAGTCACCGACGATCTGGCGGGTGGCCTCGATGCCGTTGAGATCGGGCATCGCGACGTCCATCACCACGACGTCGGGCTTCATCTCGTGGCACAGATCGATCGCCTCGCGCCCGTTCGACGCCTCGGCGACGACTTCCATATCCGACTGATCGTCGATGAGATTGCGCAGTCCCTCTCGAATGACCTGATGATCGTCCGCGAGCACAACACGGTACTTCATGATATACCCGGCTCCCTGGCGGTGGTCGGACAGATGAGTTTCACCGACGTGCCGTTTCCCGGCGCGGTGTCGATCTTGACGGTGCCCCCGAGGTAGCTGATCCGCTCTCGCACGTTGAGCAGCCCGAAGCCGCCCTTCCCGCGATCGCGCCGGGTCAACGTCGCCGGGTCGAACCCGTTCCCGTCGTCGGCGACCTCGATGCTGACGTGACTCTCCTTCAACCACAGCCGCACAGTCACCTGCCCGGCCTGCGAATGTTTGATGGCGTTGGTGATCAACTCGCGCGTCGCCTGGAATGCGGTGATCGCGATCTCCTGGTCGAGTTCTTCGAACTCCACATGGGGTTCGAACACCATCGGTGTCCCGTGTCGGTCGCTCATCTCGTCAACCAGCCACTCCACCGCGGCCGCCAGCCCAAGCTGCTGAAGCACCGGCGGCGAGAGCTGATTCGTGAGCGAGCGCGTCTCACCGATCGCCTCGCTGACGTAGCGGAGGGTGTCCCTCAGGTCGCTGCGCTTCACCCCATCCTGCTCGCGCATCGTGGACAGCTTCATCTTCGCGAAAGCGAGCAGTTGGCCGATGCTGTCGTGCAGGACCGTCGCGACTTCGCGCCGCTCGCGCTGCTCCGCCATCGCAAGCTCGGCGGTGAGGTCGCGCAGATCCTCCCGGCTGGCCTCGAGCAACTCCTCCGCCCGCTTCTGTGCGGTGCGGTCAACCCCGATCGCCATGATCCCGGTCGTCTCGCCATCTTCGTCACGCAGGATGCGGTTCGACCACGAAACCCAGTGGCGGGTGCCGTCCCTCGCGATGTTCTCGTTCTCATGCACCCAGTAGTCCTCGGGCCGGGCAACGATCGCTTCCACCAGGCCGGTCAGGTCCTCGCCGTGGGTGTCACGCGAGGGGAGGATGATCCCGACATGCCGCCCGACCATCTCCTCCTCTGAGTAACCGAAGAACTCGAGGCCGTACTCGTTCATGAAGCGGATGGTCCCGTCGGTGTCCCAGCGGATGATGATCGTGTGCGCGTTCTCGACAAGCTCCCGGTATTTCTCCTCGCTCTCGCGCAGCTCCCGCGCCATCCGCCGCTCCTCGGTCACGTCCCAGCCGGTGCCGATCATGAACTCCATCCGACCATCCTCGCCGGTGAAGGTGTTCAGCCGCCAGGAGATGCGGCGCAGGCCACCATCCTCGCGCTGCCAGGAGTTCTCGTAGTTGGTCAGGCCCTCGGCAAGGAGGCGCCGGAAGTCCTCCCTGACCTGCTCGGTGTCTTCATCCGGGATGAGCACACCCACGAAATCCCGCCCGAGCACCTCCTCGGCGGAGTAGCCACTGACCTCCTCGCAGGTGCGATTGAAGCGCACGATCCTCCCATCTCTATCGACCACGATAACGAGGCTGCCGGCGCGCTCGACCACCGCGTCCACGAAGTTACGCTGCGCCTCAAGCTGCTGCCGAACACGCTGCTCCTCGGTCACATCGCGCAGCCACAGCGTGAGGATCGCGACATCACCTGCGTCATCGAGCGTGGGCACGAGCGACCAGTCCCACCAGGTCACACCCCACTCGGGATGATCCGGGAACTCGAAAGCTCTCGCCCGCGTCTCGAAGGCCTCGCCGGTGTCCCGGACCTGCTCGAATATCCGCTGGTTCTCTTCGTCCGGGAAGAGCGCAAAATGATTCTCGCCGATCAACGCCTCGGCGGGCCGGGCGCATGACCTTGCATAGGCCTCGTTGACGCGCAGGAAATTGAAGTCGCGGTCGAGGATCGCGGTGGGCTCGAGCGAGCTTTCGAAGAAGGCGTCGAGCAGCCGTGTCTGGTCCGCGAGGGAACGTTCGGTCCGCTCGTGCTTCGCGCGGGCCTCGAGCATCGCGAGGGCGAACCCGAGGTCGTCGGCGATCCCGCGGAAGAGCCGCTGCATCTCGTCATCCACCGGGTCCGTGTCCTTCACGTGGGTGACGAGGACGGCGTGGAGATGGTCCCGGTGCTCGACGCGGGTGGCGACGCCGTGAACCCCCGCGCAGTCCGGTGCGAAGAAACACTCGGTGCACGCCTCAGCAATCTCGTTGAGCGCGAGCTGACCGGCGCCGTTGAGCGCTTCAGAGATGCAGGCGGGCAACTCCGGAGCGGCTGACTGCAGGGCATCGGGCGAGGTTGCGCGGCCCGGCCAGGAGCCGACGAGACCGACCGGTCTGCCATCATCCCCCACCCGCGCGATCCACGCCTCGGTGCAGGCGCGGCTATTGACGAGGACCTCCGCGACCTGATCGAGCAGGTCGCGCGGATCATCGGCGCGCAGCGCCAGCCCCGAGATCCCACTGAGCGCCTGCAGGACCGTGTTTACCCGCGCCAGACGGCGCTCCGCGCCGCGCAGCGCCGTGATGTCCGCGCCGATGCTCAGGACCGCCTCGAGACGGCCGTCGTCATCGAAGAACGAGACATTGTGCCATGCGATCAGAAGCTCGGCGCCGGCGCGAGTGGGTGTGCGGGCGTCGAGGCGGCCATCGACCCCCTCGTCGCGCAGGGAGAGGAAGCGCTCTCGCAGACGCTCGCCATCGGAGAGGACCATGTGGTCCCAGATGAAGCCACCAATAAGCTCCTCGCGGGCGTAGCCCGTGACGGCACAGACGCTGTCATTGACATACGTCACGCGCCCGTCCCGATCGATGCCGAGGATGGGCATTGGGGCACGGCTCGCCAGATTGGCGAGGCGAGTGAGCTGCTCCACGGAAGGTCCGCTCCCTCTCCCGTCAGACCCTCAGGACGCCATCGGCCTCCCTGCAGTCCCCGCCTGCGAAGATGGATCGCCCTGAAGTCGGGCTGCGTCAGTCCCCTGATGTCCCCGCGTCAGGTCGCACCATCACAAGAAACGTTGCGCGCGCGGGGGGCGGTTCCTTCACTGCCCGACGAAACGCGCGAAGCACTCAACCATCAGGCAGATCGCGGTCGAGCCCGGGTCCTGGATCCCGATGCTCTTCTCCTTCAGCCACCCGCCGCGCCCGTGCTTCGCCTCCATCTGCTTCGTCTCCTCCAGCGCCTCCACGCATTTCTGATGCGCCGCCGCCGCGGCCTCCGGCAGAGAAGCGCCCTCCGCGACCTGCTGCTCGAGAGTGCGCGCCATCGGCAGGAGCACATCGAGGATCGTCTTCTCACCGGGCTTCGCCCCGCCACGCGCGCTGACACCTGACGCCGCCGCGTCCAGCATGCCGGGGAGGTCCGACACCTCGATCTCACCCTTCCCCGACACGTGCTTGCCCGCGCTCATCAGCGCCGTGGCGAAGATCGCCCCGAAGGTCGACGCGGCCTCCCGGTTGAAACTCATCCCGCTCCGGGCGAGAATCATCCCCGGCTCCTCACCCTCAAGCTCGTCAAGACCGTCCCGAATCGCCTTCATGCCGATCGAGACGGTGATCCCGAGATCGCCGTCCCCCATCTGCGCATCCAGTTCGCGCAGACGGTCCCTGTGCTGCGGCATCTCCTCACTCAGCATCCGCATGAACGCGATCATGTCGTCGGCGGTCAGCATGTCCATCAAATCGTCTCCCTTGCATCAATCTCGTGACTGCCCGCCCGGTCGCTGGGTCTATCCCTGGAAGTCGGGCAGGAAGGGCGAGTATGCGTCGGCATCGAGCAGCCGCCTGAGATCGCCCTCAAGCTTGAGCAGGCTCACCGATGCGCCCGCCATCTCCAGCGAGGTGGCGTACTCGCCGATGAATGCGCGGTGGATCGCGATCCCGGCCTCATCGAGCACGTGATGCGCCCGGCGGTACATGATGTAGAGCTCCTCGGGCGGCGTCGCGCCGAGGGAGTTGACCAGCACCGCAACCTCATCACCCGAAACGAAGGGCAGATCCGCCAGCACATGCTCGAGCATCTCGTCCACAACGTCATCCGCGGGCATGATCTCTCCGCGGCGCAGGCCCGGCTCGCCGTGGATCCCCATGCCAAGCTCCATCTCGCCCTCACCGATCTCGAAGGTTGGCTCACCGGCGGCGGGGATGGTGCACGAGGTCAGCGCCACGCCCATCGAGCGCGTGTTGAAGACCGCCTGCTCCGCCGCCTCAGTGACCTCCTGCAGGCTCGCGCCCTCCTCAGCGCGCGCCCCGGCGATCTTGTAGGCGAAGAAGAGGCCCGCGACCGCCCGGCGACTGTCCATCTCCTCCACCGGCGCGGAGACTACGTCATCTTTCGCCAGCACGGTCGTGACCTCGATGCCATCCATCTCGGCCATCTCCGCGGCCATGCCGAAGTTCATCCTGTCGCCGGAGTAGTTCCCATAAAGATGCAGGACGCCCGCGCCGGCGTGCGCGGCCTTCGTGGCGGCAAGCATGTCATCGGGCGACGGAGAGGAGAACACGTTGCCGATCGAGACCGCGTCACACAGCCCCCGACCGACGTAGCCGAGGAAGACGGGGATGTGCCCCGAGCCGCCTCCGGTCACGATCGCGACCTTGCCTTCGACCGGCCCGTCCGCGCGCATGAGCGCGCGCTTGCTACCCTCACAGCGCTTGAGATGGTCGGGATGGGCGAGCAGAATGCCCTCGATCGTCTCGTCCACGAACTCGAAAGGATCGTTGATGAGTTTCTTCACGAGCCACGCCTCCCCACGCGGATATCTGCATACACGCGGGTATGCTTCGCTACGTCGCGCGATGGACCTCCCGCGGCGGACTATCAGCGGCCGACAGGTTGCCGCGCAGGTGAGGGCGAATCTCCCCGCAGAACAAGCTCGGGCAACGGAGGTGCGGACAATGCGTGCCGTCGCCATCGCCTGTCTGCTGCTCAGTCTCTGCACGATCGCCGCCGGCGAGATGACTCTCGACGAACGCCTCGAGGTACTGTGGGACCGCGCGATACGCCAGACCGACTTCGCGAACTACGACGATGCGCTCAAGACCGGACGCCGTGCCGTCGAGATAGCGCCGGCGCATGCCGACGCGTGGGCGCTGCTGGCATACGCACACTGGATGCACCCCGACGGGCTGGCGTATCTCGCGCGGGGGCAGGTGCAGCGGGCGCTGGGCCTCAACCCCGCCTCGGCCCGGGCACGGATGCTCTCCGGCCTCGTGATACCATTCGTGACCGATCCCCCGGATTTCGGGCGCGCCATCGCCGAGCTGGAGAGGGCCGTGGAGCTGGACCCGACGCTGGCCCAGGCGTGGTCCCGGCTGGGGCTGGCGAGGAACGACCTCGGGGACACCGAGGCCGCGCTCGCGGACATCCGCAGGGCCGTCGCGCTGGAGCCGGAGCGCTATGAGTGGCACCTGCACCTCGGTGAGGTGCTGCTGGCCGCGGGCGATGCCGATGAGGCCGTCGCCTCAAACCGGCGCGCGCTTGAGCTGGCCATCTCGCCGTTCAGCGAACTGCTCGCCCGCAACAACCTCGCATGGTCGCTGTGTCTGATGCTTCCGGCCGATCCCGCGGTGCGGCAGGAGGCGCTGGACCTCGTCCGAGAGCTGAGCGCCGGCGGTCCCGAGGATGCGGAGTTGCGCGATACGCTCGGGACCGCGGAACTGCTCTTCGGCGAGCCCGTTCGGGCCGAGGAGGCTCTGCGCGCGGCGATCGAGCTGGGGAACAACTCATGGGCGGGGCTGGCGTACGCGCTGGCGCTGCAGGGAGAGAGCGCCGAGGCCCGTGAGCAGCTCGCCCGCTTCTCCGCGCTGTATGTCGCAGGCGGCGCCGAGCCCGAGCACCCGTACTTCGCGGGCCTCGCCTGGGAGGCGCTGGGCGAGACGCAGATCACCCGGCGTGTGTTCGAGTCCGCGACGAAGAAGTGGCCGAAACACCCGTGGGCGGACGAGATGCGTCACTGGCTCGCGGGTCGGTGACGGCCCGGTTCGTCGCGCCTGCAGGAGACTCACCCTCTCCGTCTAAGCTTTAACCTGACATGCCGTCGCACAGCACATGGAGGAGGGCCGGATTGATGGCTGATTCCACCTATGTCAGGTTCCTGTCAGAACTCACGAATGATGACGTCCCGCTGGTGGGCGGCAAGAACGCGTCGCTGGGCGAGATGTTCAGTGAGCTGTCCGAGCAGGGCGTGAACATCCCCGACGGCTTCGCGACCACGTCCGACGCGTACCGCGAGTACCTCGAGGCGAACGACCTGCCGGAGAGGATCCGCGGGCTCGTTGACGGGCTGCACAGCGGCGAGCGCGAGCTGGCCGACGTGGGGCACCGCGTCCGCGAACTGATCCGCCACGGTCAGTTCCCGGAGGCCATCGCCACCGCGATCACCGACGCGTACGATGAGCTGTCGCGACGCTACGACGCCGAGCGTACCGACGTGGCCGTCCGAAGCTCCGCCACCGCCGAGGATCTCCCCGAAGCCTCATTCGCCGGACAGCAGGAGACATTCCTGAACGTCACCGGCCATCAGAACCTGCTGGAGGCCTGCCGCGACTGCTACGCCTCGCTGTTCACCGACCGCGCGATCAGCTACCGCGAGGAGCAGGGCTTCGACCACATGGACGTGGCGCTCTCGGTGGGCGTGCAGAAGATGGTGCGGGCCGACGAGGCGGGCTCGGGCGTGATGTTCACCATCGACACCGAGACCGGCTTCCCCGACGTGGTCGTGATCGACGCCGCGTGGGGGCTTGGCGAGAATGTCGTGCAGGGGACCGTCAACCCCGACGAGTACCGCGTCTTCAAGCCGCTGCTCGATGAGGGCGACTTCCAGCCGATCGTCGAGAAGCACCTCGGCGCCAAGGAGCAGAAGATGGTCTACGCCCGTGGCGGCTCGGAGACCACGCGTAACATGGGCACGACCGCCGCCGAGCGCTCGTCATTCGTGCTCAGCGACGAAGAGATCGTGCAACTCGCGCGCTGGGCGAAGGTCATCGAGGCGCACTACGACCGGCCCATGGACATCGAGTGGGCGAAGGACGGAGCGAGCGGCGAGCTGTTCATCGTGCAGGCACGGCCGGAGACCGTCCAGTCGCAGAAGGCCGCCGAGACGCTCAAGGCCTACACCCTCAAGGAGCGCGGCAGGGTGCTCGTTGAGGGGCTGGCGATCGGCGAGGCCATCGCGACGGGCGAGGCGCAGGTCCTCGAGAGCCCCGAGCAGATCAGCCGCTTCACCGAGGGCTCGATCCTCGTCACCGGGATGACCGACCCTGACTGGGTGCCTATAATGAAGAAAGCCGCCGGGATCGTCACCGACCACGGCGGCCGCACCTCGCACGCGGCGATCGTCAGCCGCGAGTTCGGAATCCCCGCCATCGTCGGCACCGGCGACGCCACCCGCGTGCTCAGGGACGGCCAGCAGATCACTCTCTCCACCGCCGAGGGCGAGGGCGGGAAGATCTACGAGGGCGCGCTGGAGTTCGAGGTCGAGGACCTCGACCTCAGCGATGTCCCCGAGACGCGCACGCAGATCATGATCAACATCGCATCCCCGACCGGAGCGGCACGCTGGTGGAAGCTGCCGGTGAAGGGCATCGGCCTCGCGCGCATGGAGTTCATCATCAACAACATCATTCAGATCCACCCGCGCGCGCTGGTGGAGTTCGAGGACCTCGAGGACCTCGATCTGAAGGCGCGCATCGAGAAGCTCACCCGCGGCTACGAGGACAGGACGGAGTACTTCGTGGACCACCTCGCCCGCGGCATCGCGATGATCGCCGCTTCGCAGTATCCCGAGCAGGTCATCGTACGCATGAGCGACTTCAAGACCAACGAATACGCGGACCTTATCGGCGGGCACCTCTACGAGCCGAAGGAGGACAACCCGATGCTGGGCTGGCGCGGCGCATCGCGCTACTACTCCGAGGAGTACCGTCCCGCATTCGGGCTGGAGTGCCGCGCGATCAAACGCTGCCGGGAGAAGCTCGGCTTCTGCAACGTCGTGGCCATGGTGCCCTTCTGCCGGACGATCGCCGAGGCGGAGAAGGTCCTCGACGTGATGGCGGACTTCGGACTCGTGCGCGGCGTCCAGGGGCTGGAGATCTACGTGATGGCGGAGATCCCGTCCAACATCATCCTCGCCGAGGAGTTCGCCGCGCACTTCGACGGCTTCTCCATCGGCTCGAACGACCTGACGCAACTTACGCTGGGCGTTGACCGCGACTCCGATCGCCTCGCGCCGCTCTTCGACGAGCGCGACGAGGCCGTCAAGCGCTCAGTGGCGATGCTCATCGAGCGCGCGCACCGCACGGGCCGCAAGGTCGGGATCTGCGGCCAGGCGCCCAGCGACTACCCGGAGTTCGCGGCATTCCTCGTGGAGAAGGGCATCGACTCCATCTCGCTCAACCCCGACAGCGTGCTGGAGACGATCAAGGTGGTCAAACGCGTCGAGGATGCGCGGTAGCCGGCAGACCGGGGTGCGGTCAGGCGGGGCAGGCATCCCCCGGAATCCTGCCCTGCGAACACTTCACCCGACCGGCAGCGCCGCGCCCCAGTAGATCACATCGTGGCGGTTGTAATCAAACGCGAAGTGGATGAAGCGCTCGTCGGCATCAACCACACCGTCGGGATATGCCAGCATGCCCGGGAAGTCCGTCAGCACACGCTGATGGCCCCAAGAGCGCATGTCGTCGTCTGAGATCCACAGCGCCAGCGGATTGCGCCGACGACTCGGATCGCGAGTCACCGGACCGGGATTGTGCACGAGGCAGACCCGCCCATCCGAGAGACGGTGAAGGCGGAACTTCGAGCCGGGGTTCGGGATCTCGCTGGCCTCCGGGGCCGTCCACGTCCGCCCCCGGTCGCTCGACTCGCTCCTGAGAAGACGCCCGGTGCCATCGGCGCGAATCAGCATCGCCAGGGTGCCGTCCGAAAGCTCCACGATATTGTTCTCAACCCAGCCAGGCGTCGGCCCCACCAGCGCCGACCGCTCCCAGGTCCGCCCGCGGTCGGCGGTGATGAGCGCCCCGTTGTGCCCGTGCCTGAGAACCTCGCGCCGCTCCTCAACGCCCTCGGGCGGCAGATACGTCTGCACCGGCAGCAGCCACTCGCCCCACGATGCCTCGCAGAGGTTCCGGATGAACGTGTTGCGCGGGTAGGGCTCGAGGCAGGCGGGATCGCTCCAGGTCCGGCCACCGTCGCCGCTCTCGATCGTCCAGCAGCGCCAGTCTCCGAAGTCGCCATCGTGGGTGTACACAAACGCCAACAGCCGGTCGCCGTCAACGATCAGCTCCGACGGCAGGCACGCGCGGTCCTCGTACTGCAGGACGACCTCCGGAACGCTCCATGTCCGACCCTCGTCGGTGGAGCGACTGAGGACGATGTGATTCGCCCGCTCCGGCTCCCCCACGCCGCCGGTCATGAACATCACGACCCACTCGCCGCCGGCGAGTATCCGAAGCATCTGATCGACGCAGCAGTGATCGGGCGGACGCCCCTTGTACACGACGGCGCTGCGATCGGGGGTGGCCATGACCGGACAGCTCCTCTCAGACGATCCCCAGCGCCTCGATCAGCACCAGCGTCGCGATGGCGAGGATCACCGCACCGATCACGCCCACCACCAGCGGCTTGCCGCCGATGCCCTTAAATGCGCCGAACCGGGTGTTCAGACCGATCCCGGCCATCCCCACGAGGATCAGGAACTTCCCCCACGAGGTGAATGACTCGATCGCCACGTCGGTGAAGAAGCCGTAGCTGCGCAGCGCGACCATGACGAAGTAGCCGAAGAGGAACCACGGAAAGCCCTTCATCCACTTGACCTTCTCGACCGTCTCCTCGGTCGCCTCTGCGACTGTCTCCTCACATCGCTTCGCGCGGATCGACCACGCGTACCAGATCGCCACCACGAACGCCACCGGCGCGATGAACGTGTTGCGCACCAGCTTCACCGCCGTGGCGATGTCGCCCGCGAGTTCGGAGAAGATGAAGCCCGCGCCCACCGCCTGCGGCGTGGACTGCACCGCCACCCCGGCGAAGAGCCCGAAGACCGTCTCTGCGTCCGGCGCGACCACGCGGAAGATCGCCGGGTAGACGATCATCGCCACCACGCCCCACAGCGCGATCGTGCCGATGGCGTACGAGGTCTCCTCCTCCTTCGCCTCGATCAGCGGCGCGGTGACCGCGATGGCGGTCCCTCCGCAGATCGTCGTGCCGACCGACAGCAGCAGCGACAGGCGCTGCGTCAGGCCGAATGCCTTGCCGAGGAAGTAGATCGCCCAGAAGGCGATCACCATCGTCCCGATGACGACCGTGAGCATCGCCACGCCCTGCGCCATCACGGTCGCCACGTCGAGGCCCGCGCCGATCAGCACGATGCCGAGGATCAGTGGCGTCTCGAAGACCCTGATGCCCGGGCGAGCGGTCTTCGGCACGAGGCCGACGTTGGCGAGGAGAATCCCGAGCACGATCGCAAGCACCGCCGGCTCCACCGGGTTGCTGCCTCCGACCACGATCGTCGCGGAGATCAACACTGACACGATGGCGATGCCCAGCATGATCAGCCAGCCGGGTAGAAACTCGGTCCTGACCTGCATCTCACAACACCCGGATCGCGCGACGGAAATGATCTGCCGCGGGCAATGGTAGCACTATCCGACGAACGTGGCAACTTCCGGCGCGGCCGCGGTGATGGCACGTCGGAGGAACCCACGGCGCTCCGGGCGAAGGTGCGGGCGATGCAATCAGCGACGCGAGGGAGGCGGCCATGCGCGATGACACCGGTGACGAGCGGGACCTCGGCGACCGCCCGGCGATACCCCGGCGCTATCAGTTCAGCGTCCGGATGGAGCCGGAGATGGTGCGCGGAGCGGCCGTGCGGTACATGTGGCGACGGCTCAAGTGGCGCTACGTGCTCGGTTGGATCGGCGCGGGCTTCGGAGGCGCGGTCTACTCCGCCACCGACCTCGGCCTGCTGACAGCGGCCGTGGGCGCCCTGGCCGTGCTGCTCGGCCTCGTGCTGGTGGCCCTGCCCGTCAGCATCTGGTTCGCGATCCGGCGAACCGTCGAGGGGTACGCTCAGCTTACGGGCGGCGCCCCGGTGGCCTACGAGGTGGATGACGAGTGGCTGATCAGCCACTACGCGCTGGGCTCGGGCGAACTGCACTGGAGCGCATTCAAGGGCGTTCTCAAGACCGACGAGGCATGGCTCCTGCTGATGGCCCATGAGGACCGCTTCATCCCGCTCCCGGTCAAGCAGGTGCCGGAGGAGACGCTGCAGTTCATCGAGCAGAGGGTCGCAACGCGCGGCGGTGTGTGAGCGCTGAGCGTTACGCGCCGGCACTGATCGGCGCGGTCAGTGTCACGCTGGTCCCGGTAAGCGCGTCCGAGGCCACCTGCATCTTCCCGCCGAGGTAGTCCATCCGCTCCCGGATGTTAAAGAGGCCGAAGCCGTTTCCGAGGTCGTGGTGCTTGAGCGCCTCGCGCACATCAAAGCCGTGGCCGTCGTCGGACACACACACATGGACCTGGCCGTCGCTCCGGGTCACCGAGACCCGCGCCCGCTCCGCTTCCGCGTGCTCCGCGACGTTGCGCAGAAGCTCCGCAACCGCGCGGAAAAGCGTTACAGCGACGTCGCCCGGCAGCGGCTTGTCCCTTCCGTCATCGCAGAACTCACAACTGATATTGTGCCGGTCCTCGAACTGCTCGGTCAACCACTCGACTGCCTCGGAGAACCCAAGCTCATGCAGAAGCGGCGGACTCAGCTCGAAAGCCAGCGCACGCGTCCCGGCGATGGCACCGTCAAGAAGCTCGTTGATCTCACTGATCGAACTCTGACAGTCGTGGCCCTCGGCACACCCGTTGAGCGACCCGACGCGCAGCTTCGCATACGCCAGGTTCTGACTGATCTCCTCGTGGATTCGGGTCGCTATGCTGCGCCGCTGGCGCTCCTCGGTCAGAGCCAGCTCCGCTGTGAGCGAGCGAAGCGCCTCCTGGTAGCTGACGCGCTGTCGCTCCGCCTCGCGCCGCGCGGTGATGTCCAGCCCGACCGCCACGACGCCGAGCAACTCGCCCTCGGGGTCGTGCACCGGGCGGCGAATCAGTGAGACGCAGCCCTCGCTGCCATCGGGGCGAAGTACATCGACCTCATCAACCCGCCGCTCGACCGGCTCCGTGAGCAGTCGCGCCATCGTCTGATCGTGGTCGGGACCGGGGGCGATGATCTCATCGAGGAGTTCACCCACAGGCATCCCCTGAAGGCGCTCTCGGTCGGACTGCAGGAACTCGGCTACATAGCGGTTGGCGTGGCAGATCATGCCGTGGCGATCGACGAACAGCACCAGCGCGTCGAGGTTGTCGATCAGATCGCGGTAGGGACAGGCGGAGTCCGACTGACCCGTGCCCGGGGCGAACCAGGGACTGCTCTCCTGCTCACGATGCACTCGAGCCAGAGAGGCCTCCGCCCGCTCGGCCCGCGCGCGCCACCGCTCGATTTCCGCCCTCATGGCTTCTTCTGTCACCGCCGATGCACCTGACCTGAAGGGATGTTCCTCACTGCGTCCGTTTCTGCGTCTGACGGTCGTATCTCCAGCCGTAACTACTCACCTTGTGGTATCAGGTGCGTTGTAGGAGGAGGTTCTCGTCAATAGAGGGACCGACGGCGTCGGTGAGCGTTTCGAGGGCAGCATGGCCATGTTTTCG
>JBMNNW010000147.1:0-10075 GCA_050942735.1 Armatimonadota bacterium | reverse complement strand
CGTTTGCTCGAGGCAATGCGCCACTGCGAGGGCCGACCACCACCGTAGACCCCGCACACTGACCATTCACCCGAACACACCTAACCGACAACTCAATCGCTCACCAAACTAAAACCGATGCTGCTGGCTGAGCCTTCCAAAAGCTTGCGTGAAGCCGGGCTTTCTGCTATCATCACCCCAACATAGTAGAGGCAACGATGGGGACGAGTAGCCGCGCGTCAGCCTGAGAGGTCCATCTCACAGCGAGCCGGGGACGGTGGAAGCCCGGTGGGCACCGGCGGCGGCGAAAATCACCCCTGAGCCGCGGGCCGAACCGCAACAGGGCGCAAACGCGATCCCTGTGGCGTACTAAGCTCCGCCGGGTCACCTCCGTTATCAGGTAGACGGCATCGGCGCGCCGGAAGGGCCGCCCGTGCCGGAAGAGCGGGTCCTCTCAACGCTCGCGCACGGGACGCTGGTGAGGGCCAATCAGAGTGGTACCGCGGATTCTGAGTCCGCCTCTGAGGAGAGGTGGACTCTTTCACGTTCTCCAGACTGCTCTCGCCGGCACAGACAGCGTTCGCCGCGCCCGTGCACAAACAAAGGGTGAGCAAGATGCGCAGGGTCTACGTGTACGACACGACACTTCGTGACGGCTGTCAGGCTGAGAAGATCTCGCTGAGCGTCGAGGACAAGCTGCGGATCGCGCGGCGCCTCGATGAGATGGGCATCGACTACATCGAGGGCGGCTGGCCGAATGAGACGAACCCACGGGACCGCGAGGTGTTCGAACGTGCCAGGGATGTGGACTGGAAGCACGCGAAGTTCTCGGCCTTCGGCAGCACGCGCCGGCCCGGGATCGCCCCGGAGGACGACGCACAGCTTCAGTTCCTTGTCGAGAGCGGCGCGCCGACGATCACGATCTTCGGCAAGAGCTGGGACCTGCATGTGACCGACGTGCTTGGGACCACGCTCGAAGAGAACCTGCGGATGATCGAGGACAGTTGCGCGTTCCTCAAGCAGAGCGGCGCGGAGGTCATCTTTGACGCCGAGCACTTCTTCGACGGCTACCGTGCCGACGCGGAGTTCGCGATGGCATGCCTCGAAGCCGCCGAGCGAGGTGGCGCGGAGGCGCTCGTGCTGTGTGACACAAACGGCGGCTCAATGCCGTTGTTCGTGCACGAGATCACCGCGGAGGCCGTCGGACGCTTCGGTGTGCCGATCGGCATTCACTGCCACAATGACTCCGGGATGGCGGTGGCGAACACGCAGATCGCGGTGGACGCGGGCGCCAGCCACGTTCAGGGAACGATCAACGGCTACGGCGAGCGCGCGGGGAACGCGAACCTGTGCACGGTGATCCCGAACCTCGAACTGAAGGCCGGAGTGCGGGCCCTGCCCGAGGGCAGGCTGCACGAGATGACCGAACTGTCGCGCTGGGTGGACGAGGTCGCGCTGGTGCGGCCCGACGAGCGCGCCCCCTACGTCGGAGCGTCGGCGTTCGCGCACAAGGGTGGCATGCACGTGAACGCGGTGCTGAAGACGCCAGCCTCTTTCGAGCACGTGGAGCCGGAGGTCGTGGGGAATGAGCGGCGGATCCTCGTCTCGGATTACTCGGGCGGCAGCACCATCACGCACAAGCTCGAACACATCTACCCGGAGGTGGACCGGAAGGACCCGCGGATGCGCGAGGTGCTCAACGAGGTGAAGGAGCGCGAGCATCGGGGCTATCAGTACGAGGCCGCGGAAGCCTCGTTTGAGCTGCTGGCGCGCCGGATCTTCGGTGAAAAGCTCGGCCTCTTCGAGCTGCAGGGCTTTCGCGTGATCATGGGCAAGCACGCCGAGGACGAGGAACCCTTCGCCGAGGCGACCGTGCAACTGAAGCTCGCGGGGTCTGAAACATCCGTCCACACCGCGGCGATGGGCGACGGCCCGGTGAACGCACTGGACACGGCCCTCCGCAAGGCGCTGCGCGAGCAGTACCCCGAGATCGATCAGATGCGCCTGATCGACTACAAGGTGCGAGTACTTGACGAGACCGAGGGCACCAGCGGCGCGGTGCGGGTGCTGATCCAGACGGCGAACAACGGACAGAGCTGGGGAACGGTGGGCGTACATGAGAACATCATCGAGGCGAGCTGGCAGGCGCTGACGGACAGCATCTCCTACGGGATCATCCAGTCGAGGGGGCTCGATGCTTCCTGAGCGCCCGCCGCAGGTCAGCTACGCAGTTCACTTCCGCACCTCACGCGGCGCGGGCGGTGTCGAGCATGAGACCGCCCGCGCCGAGTTGCTCGCAGCGGCGCGCCATCTCCCCCTGACGATCATCGACGAGCACCCCGCCGTTAACCGCGCACTCGTAAGCATCGACGCCGCGCCGGAGGCCGCGCTGCTGGCGATCATGCCCCGGCTGGGGTACACCGAGGCGCTCACGCGCGTCACCCGGGAGTTCGACGCCGGGGTCGGGATGGAGCATCGCGAGGCGCGGAAGATCGACCGCTGGCTCGTCGGGGAGTACCGCCGTGGCGACGATCGCGTGATGCATGAGCTGATCTGGCGCGCCGACGATGATGCGCGCCTGCAGCGATCTCCGCACGCAAGGCCCTTCAGTATGCGCATCCACGGCGAGATCGAGGCCACGCTCTCACGGCGGCAGCGAAGACGCCTGTCATGCTGCGACGCGATGGTGATGCTGAATCTGGCGCGCGCTGATGAGGATGGGCTGGTCGTGGATCCCTTCGCCGGGATCGGCGGCATCGTGGTGGAGGCGAGGCGTATGGGCCTGAGGGTAGTCTGCGGAGACATCGCGAGAGCCCTGGCACCGGGGCTGCGCGAGGTGAGCGGCGGCATCGCGACGATCTGGGACGCCACGGCCCTGCCGCTGCCGGACCGCTGCGCCGACGCGGTCGTGACCGAACCGCCGTATGCGGACGAGGCGCAGGAGGATGTGCTGGCGGCGATGGCCGAGGTGGCGCGGGTCATGAGGCCGGCGGCCAGGGCGGTGGTGCTGATCGACGAGGAGATCGCCGACGCGCTACTGAACGCGGCACGGAAGGTCGGCCTTGGCCCGGACGAGCAGTATCCGGTCCATCGCGCGGGAGGGATGACCGCGCGGCTGATGGTGCTGCGCCGGGCACGTTGACGCGAAAACCGGGCGCGGTATACACTCGTATCAGACGGACATTGCTGCCGATCGCACTGCGCTGCAGGTAGAGCATCCATGAGCAGAACCGACCCCAGCCTCAAGTACGTCATCACGACCTCCCGCCGTACTGACCCGGAGTTGGTCGAGCGGGCACGCCGCTGGGCGGAGCGCCTCGGCCGACCGCTGGTGGATCGAGCGGACCGGAGTCTGGCGCAGATCTGCGAGGGCGAGGGCATCGAGGCGGTGCTGACCGTGACCGCCGAACGCATCGGGCTGGTCATCCCCGCCGACGGAGTCGAGTATTTCTTTCATCCGAGCATGGCGCGCACACGAATCCGCAACATCATCCGAGGGTCCGGCGATCCGATGGTGACCGCGATGGGGCTCAGCCGCGGCGACAGCGTACTCGATTGCACCCTGGGACGGGCCACGGACGCCACCGTCGCCTCCTGGGTGGTCGGTGAGGAGGGGTGCGTGGTGGGCTATGAGGCCCATCCGCTGCTCGCGGCGCTGACCATCGACGGACTGGCGAACTACGAAATCGACGGCGCGGGTGTGCAGGAGGCCATGCGACGGATCGACGCCCGACACGGCGACTGCCGCGAGGTGCTCCCGGGCCTGCAGAGCGACAGCTTCGACGTGGTGTACTTCGACCCGTTCTTCGGAGAGATGGTTGAGCGCTCGCAGGCGATGATGCCGCTGAGGCGGATCGGGCTGCATGCGCCAATCCCGCGCGAGACGTACGAGCAGGCGAGCAGAGTGGCCCGCCGCGCGATCGTCGTCAAGCAGCGCCGGGGCGAGGAGCTTCCGAACGTGCCCGAGCCTGACAGCGTCGTGGCAGGGGGCGGCAGCCGGATCGAGTACCTGGTGTTCGATCCCGCCACCTGAGGTGGCCGTTGACCCGGCGCACTGGCTGAGCAACGCAGGGCAGTACCCCCGCGACGGCGAAACACCCCCACGACCGGCATCACATCCCCCGGGAGGGCGGACTCATGAGCAACACCTCACACGGAAACGTGCCTGAGATCGGCATCGGCATCATAGGCTTCGGTTTCATCGGCAAGGTCCACGCGTTCGGCTATCAGAACCAGCCGCTCTTCTACGACCCGCCGCCGGCGCGCCCCCGGCTGGTTGGCGTCTGCACCTCGCGCGAGGAGACGGCCCGAACGGCGCGTGAGACGGGCGGCTTCGAGTTCGGCACGACGCGTTTCGAGGACCTGCTTGAGCGCGACGACATCCACGCGATCTCGGTGGCCACACCCAACGACCTTCACCGCGACCAGGTGATTGCGGCGCTGGAGGCGGGCAAGCACGTCTACTGCGACAAGCCGCTCGCGGTGTCGCTCGATGAAGCCCGGGAGATGATCGCCGTCGCTGATGCGCATCGGGAGCTGCTGACCGGGATGGCCTTTCAGATGCGCTTCTGCCCGGCGACCATGCGCGCGCGGCAGCTCATCGCGGACGGCTTCCTCGGCCGAGTCTACCACTTCCGCGCGTCCTACCTCCACGCCGGGTACGCCGACCCGAAGCGCCCGATGAGTTGGCGGCTGGGGCCGGACGGCGGTTGCCTCGCCGACCTCGGCTCGCATGCGATCGATCTGATGCGCTTTCTACTCGGCGAGTACGCCTCGGTGCGGGGTACGCTGCAGCGGTGGATCGACGAGCGGCCGAAGGAGGCCGGCTCGGACGAGATGGTGCCCGTGGAGGTGGATGACTACTGCTGTCTGCAGGCGCGGATGGCGTCGGGGGCGCTGGGCTTCATCGAGGCCTCGCGGTTCGCCACGGGGACGCAGGATGATGCCGGCTTTGAGATCTACGGCGAGAAGGGCGCATTGCGCTGGAGCATGATGGACCCGAACTACCTCGATGCGTGGGACGAGGGGGCGTCCGGCGAGCGGAAGGGATTCACGCGGATCGCGACAGTGCAGCAGTACCCCGCTCCGAGCGCGCTGCCGTCGCCGAAGTTGCCGGTGGGCTGGATGCGCTTCCACCTGCACGCGGTGCACGACTTCCTCAGCGCGATTGCTTCGGGAGAGCCCGGAGCCGCGACGCTCCATGACGGAGCCGCCACGCAGGCGGTCGATGAGGCGGTGCGACTGTCCGACGCGTCCGGTGCGTGGGAGGATGTCCCCGCAGTCTGAGAGGGCCGCATCGCGATTCCGACGCGGCCGGTCCGAGAAGGACCGGCCGCGCTTCGCCCTTACCACGGGGTTTCAGTTGGTGTGACCGCTGACGCGTTCTCGCGTCAGTCTACCTCCACGCCCCACCAGCGCAGCAGGCGCGCGGCCTCGCGTCGAATCTCGGGAGCCGCCTCCTCCGACACATGCACTCTCTGCAGCAGCCCGATCCCGCTGTCATCCTCGCCGCGCTGCAGCCAGACGTAGCCGAGCTTCAGCCGCGCATCCCACTCCCACGACGCGCCTCCTGATGACTGGAGCGCGGAGACCAGCGGCTGCTCGGCCCGCCCCGGCTCGCCAGCCTCGGTCAGCGCGGCACCGAGCAGGTACTGCGCCCCCGCCCTGAGCGCAGCCTGATCGTCATCGGAACGCTCAAGCGTCGAGCGGGCCCAGTCAGCGGCCTGCTGGTACTGCCTGGCACCCAGGAAGTCCCGCGCGATCTCAAGCGAATCGTCGGCGGAAACGTCCTCGCCGACAGACGCGGCGCGGGCGCGCTGCAATGCTTCGTGAGCGGCGAGCGCCCTCTGCATGACGCCGAGGAAGTCATCCGACGGGATGAACCCCTGGCAATCATATACTGTCACGCCGCTGGCGTCAATAAACTTCACAGTTGGATAAAACGCCACGAGATGCGACGTGGCAAGGTCCTGGCGGTTCAGCGCGTTGACCTGCACCGCCTCGAAGCGGTCGCGAATGACCGCGGCAACCTCCGGGTCCTCGAGTGTCTCCTGCTGCATCTTCGCGCACGGCCCGCAGCCCACGCTGTGAAACGCGGCCAGGATCGGCCTGCCGCTCGCCCCGGCGGCCTGCTGGGCGTCCTCGAAGCGGTCGTGCCACGCCTGCCCGTCAGCCGCAGCGCTTGCCGCAAGCAGCATCAGGAGGGCGAGCCCCGTCGCCAACGTCATCATCGATCCGCGTGTGAGTATCATCGTGCTGGTGCAGACGCTCGGCGGGCCGTGTAAGTTCCCCGATCGTGTGAACAAGGACTTCGCCGATCGCGCCGCGAAGATGCAATCTGCCCGGCCATCGCGAGTGCAGGGATCAGGATCGCCATGAGACTGGTACACACCGCCGACGTGCACCTCGACGCGCCGCACCGCTCCCTCGGCGACCGTGGAGCGGACCTGCGCCGACGCACATGGGAGGCGTGGGAGCGAACCATCGACGCCGCGATCGAGCGCGAGGTGGAGCTTTTCGTCATCGCCGGCGACCTTTTCGACACGCGCAATCCGGCTCGCGAGACGATCGACCGCGCGTTCCGCGGCATCGAGCGCCTCGCGAACGCCGCGCGGCCGATCGAGGTCGCGCTGCTGCCCGGGACTCACGACTGCTGGTCATCGGCGACGTTGTGGGATGCGCCGCGCGTCAGGTCACTGCCCGACCGCGTGCATCTGCTCGCCGGGCCCGAAGCCACGACCGTGCATCTCCCCCACCTCGACGCGGCGGTCCACGGCTGCGCGCACCGATGTGATGTGCGCGGCCAGCGGCCGCTGTGTGGCCTGCGGGCCGACCCCGACGTGGCCGTCAACATCGGCGTCGCCCACGGCTCGCTCGATCGCGGCGACGTGGAGGACAGCGCGCTCTTCGGTGCCGCCGAGATTGAGGCGACCGGGATGGACTACGTCGCTCTCGGCCACTGGCACACCTGGCAGGACGTCTCCATCGGAGAGGTCACCGCCGTGATCCCCGGCAGCATCGAGGTCTCCGGGTTCGGCGACTGGCCGGTCGGCTCGGTGGCGCTGGTGACGCTCGGCGAGGGACCGCCGCAGGTGGAGCGGATGGAGGTCGGCACTCTCAGGGCATGCGCACTGAGGCTCGACGTCGGGGACCTGTCCGGCACTGAGGACATGATCGCGCAGATCGAGGAGCGGGCGGATCCGCACCTGCTGCTGGAGGTGCGGCTCACGGGCCTTGCCCCGCCCGGCGTGATGCTGGACGTTGAGGCGGCGGTCGAACGAATGTCAGGAGCTTTCTTTGCGCTGCGAATCGCGGATGGTTCGCACCCGGCGCTCGATGAGCTTGACGCGGAGCATCTCGACGGCCGTTTGACCCTCGGACGCTTCGCCGAACTGGCCCGCGAGCGAATCGAGGGGGCGGGCGACGAACGCGAGAGGCGCGTCGCCGAGCGCGCATTGCAGATCGGCGTGTCAATGCTCCGGCGGTCGGGGGGAGAGCGATGATCCTGAGGAGACTGCGTCTTCGGCGCTTCGGGCGATTCGCCCACGGTGAGTGGGAGTTCGGGCCGGGCCTGACGGTGATCAGAGGGCCCAACGAGGCGGGCAAGTCGACGATGCGCGAGGCCATCGTGAGGCTGCTGCTGCCTGAGAAGAAGATCGACACGCGCGACAGCAGTTACATGGCGCTGAGAAGCTGGGGGGCGGATCAGCGCTTCGTCCTCGCGTGCGAGTTTGAGGCCGACGGTGAGAGCTACGAACTGCTGCGCGACTTCGAGGCCGGACGTGTCGAGTTGCGCGGTGAGTCCGGAGAGGCTCTGACCGACGAGCCGGCCATCGCCGAGCGCCTCTGGGAACTGCTCGGGGTGTCATCGCGTGCCGTCTACGAGACGACCGCCTGCCTCGCGCAGCAGGAGTTCGTCCGCCTCGAAGCCGGCGAGAAGGTGGCGGAGTTGCTCCAGCAGACGGTGGTCGGCGCCGGCGCGGAGACCGGAGCGCAGAGCGTGCTCGCTGCGCTTGATTCGGAGAGCAGTGCGCTGGCGCGCGGGCTCGATCGGCCCGCGAAGAACCCCGGGGCCGTCCGCGCGACGAGAGACCGGGTTGACGCCCTGCAGCAGGAGATCACTCGCCTGCGGCCGATCGTCGAGCGCGCAGCCGAGGCCGCCGACCGCATGGAGCGGGCGCGAGAGCGCATCGAGGAGATCGAGCGGGAGTTGCAGCAGGCGCTGCGCATCCGTGAGCGCGCCGAGGAGCGGCGGAAGCTGGAGGAGCGGCTGGAGGGCGTCCGGAAGGAATTCCGCGCGCTCGACGCTCGGGCGCGGGAGGCCCGCGAACTGACTGAGCGCGTCGCCTCCGTCGAGGCGCGCCTTGACGATCTACCCGACGTAAGCCGCCAGCAGGTCGAGGAACTCGCGAAGCTGATCGATGCCGCGGAGCTTGCGGAGGAGCGTGTGCCGGAGGCGGAGGCGACTGCGAAGAGCACCGCCGAGGAAGCCGAGTTGGCACTGGCCCGGGTGCGCTCGGCGGAGGATCGGATGCCCGACGAGGCTGAGGTCGGGCGCGTGAAAGGCCTCGAGCGGGACGTCGAAGAGATCGAGGGGGATGTGCGGCAGGCAGAGCAGATTGCCTCCGGTGCGGAGGAGGATCTTCTGTCCGCGCGTGAGGCGGCCCGGGGCCAGCGGTGGTGGCTGGTCGCCGCGGGTGTGCTGATCGTCGCGGGCGCAGGCCTGGCGCTGGGCCTCGGAGAGGCGTGGCCGTGGGTGATCGCCGGCGCGGGGCTGGTGGTCGGTGTGATGGGGAGCCTGCGAGGGCCGCGGATTGCGGTCGATGAGGCTGCCCGCCGCCATGAGCGCGCGGAGGCGGAGGCCAATGACCGCCGCGCGAAGCTCTCCGCGATGCAGGACGAGCTTGCCGGGCTGCTGCGTGAAGCGGGTGCGGCAGATGCCGAGGCGCTGGCATGCGAGCTGCGCCAGGCCCGTGAGATCATCGAAGATGCCCGGAAGAAGCACGCCGCCGCAGCCGCAGTCGCTCAGACCGCGATCGAGCAGGCGGATCGAGCCCGGCAGCAGTCGCAGATCTCGGCCGCGCGCCTCAAACACCGCCTGGAGCAGCTCGGAGCCGATAGCTCCGAGCAGTTCCTGCTGACCGCGCGCGAGGTCTTTGATCTGCGCGAGCAGGCCGAGAGTCTCCGTGCGCGACTTGAGGGCGTGCTTGGCGGAGAGGCCCTTGAGGAGATCGACGAGACGCTCAGCGAACTCAGCGGCGACCGCATGGGGCTGCAGCAGCGCCTCGATTCCGAGGAGATGGCGTGGGCGGCGCTCGATGCGGAGAGCTTCGAGGAGTTGCAGTCACGCATCGAGGGACTGGAGGCGGAGCGGGAGAGGCTGCGCGCTCAGATCGACGGAGCGCGCGGGGCAGCAGACCACCCCGAGGCCGACCCGGAGCATCTGCGCCGGCTGGAGGAGCAGCAGGCGGCGGCAGAGGATCAGCTTGAGCGGGTGCGGGCGCGGCTGGACGCACTCCTGCTGGCCCGCGAGCTGCTGGCACAGGCGCATGAGGAGACACTGGCGCAGGCGATCGACGTGCTGGAGCCGCGGACGTCGGAGCTTATTGCGGGCATCACCGGTGGGCGCTACTGCGCAGTGCAGTTCGATCGCGCGACTCTCGATCCGTCCGTGCACAGCGCCGAGAAGGGTGAGCCGGTCGATCCTGACGACGAACTGAGCTGCGCCACTCGCGAGCAGGTCTACCTCGCCGCGCGGCTGGCGCTCACGGAGCTGCTGTGGCCCGAAGACTGTCCGCCGATCATCCTCGACGACCCGTTCGTCAACTTCGACGGCGACCGGCGCGAAGAGTCGCTGCGCGTCGTCCGGCGGCTGGCCGCGAGCCGCCAGGTGCTGCTCTTTACATGCCACGATCACTACGACCGAGCGGCCGATCGCATCGTGGAGCTTCCCGCGCCGTAGGTCGGGACGGCAGCAGCATCGGTTTTAGTTTGGTGAGCGATTGAGTTGTCGGTTAGGTGTGTTCGGGTGAATGGTCAGTGTGCGGGGTCTACGGTGGTGGTCGGCCCTCGCAGTGGCGCATTGCCTCGAGCAAAC
>JBMNNW010000036.1:0-40688 GCA_050942735.1 Armatimonadota bacterium | reverse complement strand
CGGCAACTGCCGACGCATCTGAAGATGCGTCGCTCCGAACGACATGACGGCAACCGCGCCGTCAGCCGTTGTCGTTGTGGCCCCGGCGCCCTCGCCGGGGAGTCGTTGGTCGTTGGCCGTTGGTCGTTGGCCGTTGTCGTTTGTAGGACAGGCATCCCTGCCTGTCGCCGTTGGTGGAAGGGGCAAGGGACGGCAACAGCCGACGCATCTGAAGATGCGTCGCTCCGGCCGGCAACGGCGACGGCAACGGCAGGCGGGGCACAGGTCCCCGCCCTACAACGACGGCAGGGCGAGGGCACAGGACTCGCCATCGTTGCCGTTACCGCCGGGCATGTGATATAACGAGCGCAGAAACACTCAGGAGGCGCCGCCCGTGCCCGACCAATCCCGGCCGCAGGAAATCATCCACGTGCTCGGCGCAGCATCGCCGCAGGCTGAGGAGCAGATCGCTTCGGTCGCGTCGGTGCTGCAGTCGTGGGGATACGCCGTGCGCGCGATCGGCCCGCTCACGAGGATGGGGCGGCGGATGCTGGCCGGAGCGGGGATCGCGACCACCATGACCCCCGAGCCCACCGGCGAGTCGGTCGCGGCCCGCTGGTCCGATGCGCGCGAGCTTGCACGGATCATCAGCGAGACCGCGCCTCTGCTCGTTCATGCGCACGGCCTGAGGGCCGGCCTCTCCGGGCTGCTGGCCAGGCGCGGTCTGTCCGGCGCGGTGCCCGTCGTCGCCTCCCCCCACCTCCGCCCCTACCGCCTGAGCGAGGACCCGCGCCTCGGGCTGAGGCGCCGCGGCTACCGCTGGGTGCTCAATCACGCGGACGCCATCATCGTGCCGACCGAGACACAGCGTGACGACCTTGGCGACCTCGACGCCGCGGCCGCTGAGCGCGCGGAACTGGTGCCCTACGCCTACCCCGCGGGCGCGCAGCCCGATTCGCTGGACCTCGGCCGCCGCCGCGCTCTGCTGGGGATCACGCAGTCGGCGGTGGTGGTCGGCTGCGCGATCGACGACCTCGCACCGGAGGCTCTCGCGGTGTTCCTGGACGCCGGCGCGTCGGTGTGCATGGAGTACCCGAGCCTCGAGTTCGCGCTGATCGGCAGCGACGCGGATGATCCGAAGTATCAGCAGCTTGCACACGAGCGGGGCCTGCTCGGCGCGACGGTGTTCGTGAACCCGCACGACCGCTTCCGGCGGGCCATCTCCGCGCTCAACGTGCTGGTGACTCCGCAGCGCGGATGGCCGTCGGGGATGCTGGCTCTGCAGGCGCTGGCCGCGGAGGTGGGGGTGGTCGCGATCGAGGGCGGCGAGGTCGATGAGATGCTCGGCCGCAGCCCGCGGGTGACGATCGCGGCGGCCGACGGCGCGGCCGAACTCGGCGAAGGGATCATCAGGCGACTGCGGGCCGCGGCGGCGCAGATGGAGCCCGAGCGCGACCTCAGCGCACCGACCGGCGCGGCGGCGGTCTCGCTGCTGGTCTCAAAGGACTTCTACGACATCGGCGAGACGTGGGCGACGCCCGCGGCTCGGAAGGCGGATGCCTCCGGCCGCGGTGACCACGGCAGCCCCCCCGGCGACTTCCACCCCACGCGCGCCGCCCGCGCGCTGATCGCCGTCTACCAGCGCCTGCTGGGGGCGGACTGAGCCGCGCGGCCCGCCCGGCCCGGAACGCCGCTACACTCCCAGCGCCGCCTCGTAGATCGCGCGCACGTCGTCCTCGCCCATCGGCCGGTGATAGCCGCTCTCCAACCGCTGCATGCTCGTGGCCGCCACGAGCGCCGCGAGGTCGCGCCCCTCGGCGCCGAGGTCGCTGAGCGTCAGGCGCATCCCGATCTGCTCGAGCCACCGTGTCATCGCCGGGACCGCACGATCCGCGCGCGCCTCATCACCGAGCATCGCCGCGAGGCCCGCGGCACGCTCGGGATAGCCGCCCGCGAGGTCGGCGAGTACCGGGGGCATGACCGCGGCGAGCGCGCGGCCGTGGGGCGCGTCGATCACCGCGGAGACCGCGAGGCCGAAGATGTGCAGGCCCGATTCGCCCATCGGCGCGAGCACGCACAGCGCGCCCTGTGTGGCCGCCCACGACATTCGCGCCCGCGCCTCCATGTCGTCGGGCCGCTCGATCGCTCGAGGAAGCTGCTCGATGACGGTCGCGATCGTGTTGGTGGTCATCATGTCCACGAACGGGTGCCACGTGCCGCCGAAGTAGCGCTCGAAGGCGTGTGTCAGCGCGTCGAATCCGGTGCTTGCGGTCACCGAGGCGGGCATGCTCGCGGTCAACTCGGGGTCGATGAGGGCGTAGGCCGGGCGGATCAGATCGCTCCGCAGCGGCCCCTTCTGCCCTGTCTGGTGGTTCGAGAGCACGGCGACGAAGTTGACCTCCGAGCCGGTGCCCGCGGTCGTGGGGACGGCGATGATCGGCAGCGGCGGCAGCTCGATCGGGCGCGTCTCGCCCCGGTACTCCAGCGAGTACTCCCAGACGCTCCCGGGGTTGGTGGCGGCCACTGCCGCGCCTTTGGCGGTGTCGATGGCGCTGCCTCCGCCGACGCCGATGGCCATCACGCACGCCTCGTCCCGCGCGATCTGCCCGGCGCGATCGACGCTCTCCACCGACGGGTTCGGCTCGGCATCGGCGAACACCACGGCCTCGACGCCCGCCGCCGCCAGCAGCGAGGTAACCCGCTCGACGTGCGGGACCCCCGGCGTGGTGACAAGCAGCGCGCGCGCCCCGATGGTGGCGGCCGTCTCCCCCAGCTCCGCGACGCGCCCGAGCCCGTATCTGATTCGCGTCGGCAGCTCATAGTCAAGTCCGGCGCAGCTCTCAATGCGCATTGGCAGATCCCTCACTCTGACGAATCAGACAGGCGCTCCGGCGAACCGGGGCGCCTGTGATGGATGACGTCGCGATGTCGGGCGGTGTGGCGCTACTCTTTCTCGATCCGCGACCACGGAGCGATGTTGCGCAGGCAGCAGGCGGTCGAGGCGGCCCAGATGTTCGCCAGCCGCTGCATCGACTCGGCCCCCGTCGCCTCGACGTCGCTGGGGTAGACCGTGACGAGCCGCACGTTGCCCACATAGATCGTCGGCTTCCCGCGCACCGGCACGACGCGCACGGCCTCCGGGTTCACCGGTGCGAATGAGATGATGTGCACGATCCGGGCGTTAATGATCCGGGCGCGCTCGGCGGCGGAGAAGCCCGCTGCGTCGGCCCTGATGCGGAAGAAAAGCTCGCCGTTGACGCCGATGTCGAACACGTCGGGCACGTATGCCGCGTCGGTGACCGGCTTCTCGTCCTCACCGGCGAGGATCTTGACCTCGCCCTCCACCTGCGCCATCGCCGGCACGACCATCATGCCGAAGACGACGATCATCGCGAGCAGCACCGTCACCACCATCGTCGATCGCTTCATATCATGTCGCCTCCCAGACTGCCTGCAACCGCGGGTGCGCGCACCCGCTCCTTCTGTCGGCTACTCGTCGAGCGCCAGCCCGCCGAATCGTCTCTGACGCCTCGCGTACTCCTCGATGGCGGCGTCCAGATCCTCCGGCTGGAAGTCCGGCCAGTACTTGTCGAGCACGTAGAACTCCGCGTAGGCGATCTGCCAGAGCAGGAAGTTGCTCACACGCATGTCGCCACCCGGGCGGATCAGCAGGTCAACCGGCGGAATATCCGGCACGTAAAGGTAATCGCTGAACATCTCCGGCTCGATCTGATCGACCTGCAGCTTCCCCGCGAGGACGTCTCTTGCTATCCCCTTCGCTGCGTCCACGATCTCCACCTGCCCGCCGTAGTTCACGCACAGGTTGAGGACCATCGACGTGTTATCCGCGGTCGCTGCTTCAGCGATCTTGAGCGCCCTCTGCAACGGCGTGGGAAGCTCCCAGCGCCGTCCGGAGACCCGGAGTTTGACCCCGTGGCGGCAGAGCTCCTCAAGCTCCACCAGCAGCGCGGTCTCGATCAGCTCCATCAGCGCGTCGACCTCGGGCCCCGGTCGCATCCAGTTCTCGGTGCTGAACGCGTAGAGCGAGACGGCCTCGATATCCCGAGCCTGGGCCGCCCGCATAAAGCGCCGTGCGGCGTGGCGTCCCGCGCGGTGGCCCTCCTCGCGCTCGAGGCCCTGCTCGATCGCCCACCGACCGTTTCCGTCCATGATCACCGCGACGTGTCGCGGGATCACTCGTTCCTCTTCGCCCATCTCCTCTGACTCCATTCCCATTGCGGCCAGATGCTAAACAGGCCCGGGGCATTGTGCCGCCCGGGCCTGTGAGGTATTTCAGTCGTCCCCGCGGATTGGCGTGCGCCATTCGGCGGCGACGGTCAACAGCACCCCGGTGTCATCGCCGGGGCGCTGGCGGATAACCATCGTCCGCCGTTCGAGGTCGGGATGGCCCGATCGGCCGACCTGCGACACTTCGACCACCTCGCAGCCCGCCACCGCAAGCATCTCGCGCGCCTTTTCGAGCGGATAGCCCGTCGTGTCGGGAAGAGCGGCGCTCATATCTCCAGGATTTCCTGGATCTTCTCTTCGCCGATCTTCTCGATGTGCTCGATGTGCTCGTTGGTGAGCTCCTGCACCTCGTCCTTGCCGGCGCGCACCTCGGCCTCCGACCAGCCCTCGGCCTCTTCGCGCTTGTCGATGGTCTCGTTGGTGGAGCGGCGGATATTGCGGATGGCCACCCGCCCCTCCTCGAGCCGCTTGCGGATCTGTTTGGACAGCTCCTCGCGGCGCTCCTCGGTCAGTGACGGGATCTCGAGGCGAATGATGTTCCCGTCATTGGTCGGCATCAGACCAAGCTCGGAGGTCATGATCGCCTTCTCAATCGCTGAGAGGGCGGACTTGTCCCACGGGGTGATCCCCAGCAGGCGCGTGTCGATGACCTGGATCGAGGCGATCTGGTTGACCGGCACCTTCGTGCCGTAGTATTCCACCTCCAGGCCCTCGACGAGCGCGGAGGATGCGCGTCCGGTGCGGAAGGCTGCGATGTCCTTCCTGACGATCTCGACGGTCCTGTCCATGTCGGCCCTGGCTTTCGCAATCAGTCGGTCCATTCGTCATCCCTCCGTGGGTCAGGGGTTACCGACTTACCTGACGATCGTGCCGATCTGCTCGCCCATCACGCACCGGACGATGTTGCCCGGCACGTTCATGTTGAAGACCACGATCGGCAGATCGTTGTCCTTCGCCAGCGAGATGGCGGTTGCGTCCATCACCCGGAGATCGCGGTTGAGCACCTCAAGGTGCGTGACTTCATGCAGCAACTGCGCGTCCGAATTGCTGCCCGGATCGCTGTCGTACACTCCGTCCACGTTGGTGGCCTTCATGATGACATTGGCGTTGATCTCAAGCGCCCGCAGCACTCCGGCGGTATCGCTTGTAAAGAACGGGTTGCCCGTTCCGGCGCCGAAGATCACCACGCGCCCCTTCTCGAGATGGCGGGTGGCGCGGCGCCTGATGAACGGCTCGGCGACCTCCCGCATTTCGATGGCGGTCTGGGCGCGAGTGTCCACGCCCCGGCCCTCCAGCGCGTCCTGCAGGGCCAGCGCGTTGATCACCGTCGCGACCATCCCGGCGTAGTCCGCGGCGGCGCGTTCCATCCCCTGGGCCGCGGCGTCATGACCGCGCCAGATATTGCCGCCGCCGACGACCACCGCGACCTCGGCGCCCGCCTCCTGCGCGTCCTGCAACTCAGCGGCGACGCGGTCCACCGTGGGCCAGTGGATTCCGCTCGCCTCCGGCCCGCTGAACGCGGCGCCGCTGAGCTTGAGCAAGACGCGCTTGTAGGGTTCACTCCGTGCATCGCTCAATCAGGTCACCTGTCCGTTCTTACTGAGACTCCTCGCCCACCTGGAAGCGGACGAAGCGGCTGATCAGCACGCGCTCGCCGGTCTGGGCGACCAGTTCGTTGAGTCTGTCCTCGATGGTTACGCTGTCGTCGCGGATGAAGGGCTGCTTGATCAGGCAGACGTCCGCGTAGAACTTCTGCAGGCGGCCGTCGACCATCTTCTCGACGATGTGCTCGGGCTTGCCCTCCTCGAGCGCCTGCTGGGTGAGGACCTCGCGCTCGCGGGCGAGCGCCTCCTCCGGGACGTCCTCGGGGGACACCCAGCGCGGGTGCATCGCGGCGACCTGCATGGCGATGTCGCGGCCGAACTCGCGGAACTCGTCGGTCCGGGCCACGAAGTCGGTCTCACAGCGCAGGTCCACGAGCACACCGATCTGATTGCCGGCGTGGATGTATGAGGAGATGATGCCCTCCTCGGCGGCCCTGCCCTCGCGGGCCATCGCCACGTCGATGCCCTTCTGCCGGAGCAGGTCGATGGCCTTCTCCATGTCGCCGCCGGCCTCGGTGAGGGCGTTTTTGCAGTCCATGAACCCTGCGCCGGTCTTCTCGCGCAGCTTCTTTACGTTCTCAGCATTGACTGACATCGCAGGTCCTCCTGGTAGGCTGCCGCGGGGCGGGAGCATGGTGCGCCCGCCGCCGCGCCGGCTCGATTACTCTTCGTCCTCGTCGATCAGCTCGATCAGTTGCTCCTCCACGAACTGGTCCTCGACCGCGCCCGCGAACTCCTCGGCGATCTCCTCGGCGACGGCCTCCTCGGCCGCGAGCTGCTTCGCCTCTTCGGCGACCATCCGGGCCACGAGTTCCTCGTCGAGCTCGATGCCCTGGCGGGCGGCGATGGCCTCGGCCTGCTCGAGCGAGTCGGCGCCGGCGACCAGCCGCTGCTGGTACTCAAGCTGCCCCTCGCGCACGGCCTCGGAGACAAGGTTCGCGAACAGGCGGATCGCTCGGATCGCGTCGTCATTGCCCGGGATCGGGTAGTCGATCGGCTCGGGGTCGGCGTTGGTGTCGATCACCGCGATGATCGGGATCTCGAGCTTCACCGCCTCGGCGACGGCGGTCTCCTCGCGCTTGGTGTCCACGATGAAGACCGCGTCGGGCGGGCCGTCCATGTCCTGAATGCCGCCGAGCGAGTGCACGAGCTTGTCGCGCTCACGGGAGAGCTTGAGGGCCTCTTTCTTGGTGAGGCGCTTCCACTCTCCGCGCTCCTCGGCCTCGTTCAGTTCGCGCATGTAGTCGATGCGCTGGGTGATCGTCTGCCAGTTGGTGAGCATGCCGCCGAGCCAGCGGTTGGTGACGTAGGGCATGCCGCACTTCTCGGCCGCCTCTTCCATAGACTCCTGGCCCTGCCGCTTGGTGCCGACGAACAGGATGGTGCCACCCTCCGCCGCCACGCTTTTTGCGAACTCGTAGGCGGTCTCGACGAAGCGCAGTGTCGCGTGCAGGTCGATGATGTAGATGCCGTTCCGCTCATGGTAGATGAACGGCTTCATCTTGGGGTTCCAGCGACGGGTCTGGTGGCCGAAATGCACGCCGGCTTCGAGCAGTTCCTTCATCGTCACAAGTGCCAAAGTCCGTCTCCTCCATTCCACGACCGCGAAAGCGGCCGCACGTCAAAACGCTTCGGCCCGATCCGCGCCCGCCTCATCGAGGGAGGGGTTGGGCCGAGCAGCGCCGACGTTCGTACGTCAGTGTATTCACGTGCGGCGACGATGCCGCACGCGTACATCGCTCCCCGTGGTGGGGAGGTTCAAGTCTATCACATGCCCCCCGCCCGGTCAACCGCGAGCGGTTCGGCCGGGTGCGCCCGGATTATGTGGGTGACGGCAACGACGACCTCCCCCGCCCTCACAGACAACGTTCGGGCACCCCCTCCCTGTGGGTTCGCTGTGCGAACTTCGGCGGGAGGGGGAATGAGCCCCACGTTCCGGCCTGTCAAAGCTCTTTCGGATCTCCACTCACGATTGTGTTCTCCCGCAGGACCCGCGCGCAGCGCGGCGTCTCATGGGGAGGGGCTAACCCCGAGCGCAGCGAGCGGGTCGGGGTGAGGCCGACGTGAGCCCGTGGCGCCGGCAACCTACACAATACGGTCAGCCCCGTTCGGCCTTAACGGCATGGCGGGGCGCGGAGGCCCCGCCATGCGTGATCCCATCAGACGGCCCGATCGGCCGGGCGCGGGGTGCGCCGTCCGCCGATTACCTCTGCACGCGGCCGGTGCCGGGCCCGCCGGCGAGCTTCTCGACCTCATCGACGGTGACGAGGTTGAAGTCGCCGTAGACGGTGTGCTTGAGGCAGCTTGCCGCCACCGCGAACTCCAGCGCATCCTCGTCGGACTTGCCGGCCAGCAGGGCATAGACGAGGCCGCCGCAGAAGCTGTCTCCGCCGCCGACCCGGTCCACGATGTGCGTGATGTCGTACTCCTTGGCCTCGTAGAGTGTCTCGCCGTCGTAGAGCACGCCGCTCCAGCGGTTGTGAGACGCCGAGACGCTCGAGCGCAGGGTGATCGCGCACTTGCTCATCTTCGGGAAGCGCGCCATGAGCTGGCTGCAGACGCTCTCATACGCCGCCGCGTCGAGTTCGCCCGCCTCCACGTCCACGCCCTCGGGCTTGATGCCGAAGACCTTATCGGCGTCCTCCTCGTTGCCGATCGCGACGTCCACGTACTCGACGAGGTCGGCCATCACCTCGCCGGGCTCTTTGCCCCAGTTCCACAGCTTGCTGCGGTAGTTGAGGTCGCAGGAGATCTTCACGCCGAGATCGGCGGCGGCCTCCACGGCCTCCTGGAGCACCACGGCGGTGCCTTCGCTGATCGCGGGGGTGATTCCGGTCCAGTGGAACCAGTCGGCGCCGTCAAAGACCTTCGCCCAGTCAACGTCGCCGGGCTCGATCTCCGCGAGCGCCGAGTTCGCCCGGTCGTAGATGACCTTCGAGCCGCGCTGGACGGCGCCCATCTCGAGGAAGTAGATCCCCAGCCGGTCGCCCTGGCGCAGGATGTACGAGGTGTCTACGCCGTACTGCCGCAGGAAATTCTCGCACGCGTCTCCGATGTCGTGCGGCGGCAGCGCGGTGACGAAGCGCACGTCCATCCCGTAGTTCGCGAGGCTGACCGCGACGTTCGCCTCTCCGCCGCCGTAGATCACGTCGAATGATTGGGCCTGTGTGAAGCGCTGGAACCCCGGAGGGGCCAGTCGCAGCATGATCTCTCCGTAGGTGACAACCGTCGGCATTGTCCCCGAACCTCCCTGGTATGTGTGACTGCCCTGATGCGTCGCGTCCTACCTTCGCGCCCGAGCGCGCGGTTTCCTCCCCTGCTGAGCGCGGCGGTGCCCGTCAGCGTTCGTCGGCGTAGCTCGCGAGGACCTCGCCGTAGTACACCCGGTGGTAGTCGCCGCCCGCGTAGAGCGTGTCGTCGATATCCGGGATGAAGTGCTCGGGGATCACGTCGTTCTTCTGCACGATCGTGCATTCGTAGATCATCCGGCACTGGTCGATTCCGGGCGACCTGACGTGCCTGCTCTCGGTCGCGGTGAACCCGCACTCCTGGAACTTGTCGAAATCCCGCCCTGACTTCGTGCCGCAGAAGAGCACCTCGTCACTGAGGTCCTCGCCGGGCACGCAGACGGTGAAGTCGCCCGTCGCCTCCATGCAGCCGTAGGTGTACCGCGACGGCCGCACGAAGACGGCGCAGATCGGCCGCCGCCAGACGATCCCGAGCATCGCCCAGCCGATCGTCATGACGTTGGGGACGCCCTCGTCATCGAGCGAGACCAGCAGCGAGCCGCCACTTGAGAGCGCATCGCAGAACTGGTCGAACCGGTCCATGAACGCGATATCCGTCTTCGCCATCATTCCGCCTCCCGCATGTGTTGGTGTTGATCCCGGACGGTCAGTCAACGCGCCTGACCTCGACCGAGCCGTCCGAGTAGACGATTGCCATGCGCCTGACCCTGACCGTGCTCGACCGCAGGCGCTCGGGCTCGAAGGGGTCGGGCTCGTACTCAGTCACCGACTCGGAGGCGACCGCGGCCACGGCCGTGCGCCTCGTCACGTCCCCGGTGTCCTGAGCCGCCGACATCTGCAGGGCCGCGACGATGCCGCCAACGATCAAGAGTGCCACAACGATTGCCACTGACTTTCGTGTTCTCACGGGGCTACCTCCCATGACTGAGAGCCACTTCCGAACGGATATCCCGCGTCTCGCGGAGCCTGCATTCATTGAGACATTCTCCAGCGGCTCTTGTGGCGCCTGCATCAGACTCGCTGCCCGTGGCAACTTCGCGCGACGGCCCGGACGTCGCTGCCGGGGCGCAGGCCCGGTGCGGCAACGACAGCCTCCCCCGCCCTCATACACGACATTCGGGCACCCCCTCCCTGTGAGTTCGCTGTGCGAACTCCGGCGGGAGGGGGAATACGTTCACGTCGCCGCGCCCGCTGACTTGACAGCATGCCCCTCCGACGCCTATCATCTCACTACGACGGCCAACCTGCTGTCACGCATTCCCGTGGCTCCAGCGACCGGCTGGGGCCGCTTTGATTTTTTCGTTCGCGCCAGCGGGCCGATGGCATCGGCCCTTCAGGTATCTGCATGCTGCCAGATGACATACTCAACCGGATCGAGACGCCCGCGCGCTACGTCGGCGGTGAGCTTAACCAGGTGGTGAAGCCGCCGGATGAGGTGAGCGTCCGCGTGGCGCTGTGCTACCCCGACAGCTACGAGGTCGGGATGTCACACGCGGGCCTGCGCATCCTCTACGAGACGGTCAACCGTCGCGACGACGCCGCGGCCGAGCGCGTGTTCCTGCCGTGGACGGACGCGATCGCGCTGATGCGGGAGCAGTCCATCCCGCTCGCGACGCACGAGACGGCCACGCCGCTTGGGCTCTTCGACCTGCTTGGGATCACCCTGCAACACGAACTGACCTTCACGAACGTGCTCGAGGTGCTCGATCTCGCGGGGATCCCGGTGCACGCCGCCGACCGCCGCGGGAGCGATCCGCTGGTCGTCGGTGGCGGGCCGTGCGCGTTCAATCCCGAGCCGGTCGCCGACTTCTTCGACCTGATCGTGATCGGCGACGGTGAGGAGGCGCTGGACGAACTCATCAGCCTGATGGCCGGGCTTCCCGCCGACCTGGCCGACCGCGCGAGCCGCTCCAGCGAGGGCCGCGCGGCGGTCCTGCGCGAGTGCGCGCGGATCGACGGCGTCTACGTGCCTTCGCTCTACGACACGCGTGAGAGCGCCGAGGGCCTGCTGATCGCAGAGCCCCGCGAGCCGGGCATACCCGAGCGGGTTACGCGGCGGGTGGTGCTGGACCTCGACGCGCAGCCGTGGCCGACGCGACCGGTCATGCCGTGGACGGAGGCGGTGCACGATCGCGCGGAGGTGGAGATCGCGCGGGGTTGCACTCGGGGCTGCCGCTTCTGCCAGGCGGGTATGATCTACCGGCCGGTGCGGGAGCGCGACCTCGACACGCTCGTGAGGCAGGCGGAGGAGATCATCGATGCGACGGGCTACGATGAACTCTCGCTGCTGTCGCTCAACTGCGCGGATTACACGCAGATCGCGGAGTTGATCGACGCGCTGCATGAGAGGCTGGCGAGTCGCCGGGTCTCGATCGGGATGCCCTCGCTGCGGGTGGACACCTTCAGCGTCGGCCTCGCCGACCGGCTCCAGCGGGTGCGCAAGAGCGGGCTGACGCTTGCGCCCGAGGCGGGCTCGCAGCGGATGCGCGACATCATCAACAAGGACGTGGCCGAGGCCGACCTGCTCGACGCGGTCCGCGCTGCCTTCCGGGCGGGCTGGCAGCGGGTGAAGCTTTACTTCCTGATCGGCCTGCCGCGCGAGCGCGACGAGGATGTTCTCGCGATCGCCGACCTCGTGGATGAGGTCTTGGCGCTCGGCCGTGCGGAGCTGTCGAAGGGCGGGTACGGCCGCCTGCGGGTTAACGTGAGCGTGAACGCACTGATCCCCAAGCCGCACACGCCCTTCCAGTGGTCGGGGATGGTGGACCCGGAGACTCTCAGCCGGCGTCGGGAGCTGCTTTACCAGCGGCTGACGAACCGCAGGGTCAACCTCGCCGTCACAGAGGTCGAGAGCGCGGAGCTTGAGGCCGCGCTGGCCCGGGGAGACCGGGCGCTCAGTGACGTGATAGAGCGGGCGTGGCGGGCGGGAGCGGTCTTCGATGGCTGGAGCGAGCAGTTCCGGCCCGAGCTGTGGCGCGAGGCATTCGCGGCAGCGGGCCTCGACGTGGAGCAGCGGGCGCGCATGACGCTGCCGCGTGAGGCGGAGTTGCCGTGGGAGGTGATCGACGCGGGCGTGTCGCGGGAGTTCCTCGCGGCTGAGCTTGACCGCGCGATCGAGGGCGAGCCGACGCCCGACTGCCGCGGGGAGGGCTGCCGGGGCTGCGGGCTGACGGCGCTGGTGGCGGAGTGCCCGCCGGTGCGCTGGAGCGCTTCGGAGGAGGAGGCCCCGTGAGCGACGAGCGTCCCCCGATTCGCCACTTCGCCGTGCTGCGCTTCCGCAAGGCCGGGCCGCTGCGCTACCTCTCCCACCTCGACCTCAACCGGGCTGTTGACCGGGCCGTGCGGCGTGCGGGCCTGCCCGTGAAGTATTCGCAGGGCTTCAACCCGTCGGCGCAGATCGGCTACGCCCATGCGCTGCCGGTGGGGGTCGCCGGGGAGCGCGAGCTATGTCAGATCGAGCTGGAGCGGCCGGTGGCGGCGGACGAGGTGCATCGCGCGCTTGTCGCGCAGTTGCCCGAGGATCTGCAGCCGGTGCAGACCGAGGTGGTCTCGGGGGAGAAGAGGAAGCACATCTCAGGAAGCACGGTCGCGGAGTACGAGATGCAGCTTGCGGCCGATGGACAGGTTGACGCGGAGGATCTCAGGCGCGCGGTCTCCGAGGTGCTGGAGGCAGGAAACCTTCGGATCGTTCGCGAAACAAAGACCCGGACGCGTGAGATTGACATCAGGCCGGGTATCCATGAACTGACAGTATTCGAAGCGCGACCGGACGTGTCCGATGAGCGGTGCGGTCCGTGGCTTCGTATGAAGCTGGCGCTGCAGCAGGAGCAACTCGTGAAGCCGTCAGAGGTCGTTGAGTGCCTTGAGCGCCGGCTTGCACGTCTCACAGGTCAGGACGTCAGGCTCAACGTTCGAGTCGTGACCCGTCTCGACCTGCAGTAGCAGCCCGCGGAGGATGCATGCCGCGGACGCACCGGCCGCAGGCGACCCGAGAGTCGGGCGCCGGGCCGTGCGAGAAGGATCAATTCTGACGCACCGGCGCCAGGCCGCGCTCAGCGCGGCGTCACGCCGGCGAGGGGCCTCACACCGGGGCAGCGCCTCGTCGCGCATGGACAGCATCTGGGAGCCGGTCAGAGAGAGGTAGTTTATGTCACAGATAATCATCGCGAACATCGCCAAACGTCAGACCCGCGTGGCAATCATGGAGGACGGGCGCCTCATCGAGCTGCTCGTCGAGCGCGGGAAGAGGATCACCGGGAACGTCTACAAGTGCAAGGTCGAGAATGTTGTCCGTGGCCTCGACGCGGCATTCGTTGAGTGCGGCCTCGAGAAGAATGTCTTCCTGCATGTCTCGGACGCCGTCGAGGAGGAGCCGCCGCGTCACAAGATGCGTCGGAAGATGAGCGCGTTCCCGCCGATCGGGAAGGTCGTCCGGGAGGACGAGGAGTTCCTGCTTCAGATCGTCAAGGGCCCGCTCGGTGACAAGGGAGCGCGGGGTACCCGGCGGATCTCGCTGCCGGGCCGTTACCTCGTGCTGATGACCGACACGTCCGAGAAGGTCGGGGTGTCGAAGAAGATCGAGGATGAGAACGAGCGCAAGCGGCTGCGCGGCCTCGGCCACGAGGTGTGCCCCGACGAGTTCGGGATCATCGTGCGCACACGCGCGCAGGGAGCCACGAAGGAGGACCTCGAGGCCGACGTGCGCTTCCTGACGAAGCTCTGGCAGACGATCAAGGGGCGGGCGCAGCAGGCGAAGGCCCCGGCGCTGATTCACGAGGACCTGAGCCTGACGCTGGAGGTTCTGCGCGACGTGTTCTCGGCCGAGGTGGACAAATTCATCATCGACGACAAGATCACGTATGACAAGGTGCTCAACCTGCTGCACAACATCGCGCCCGAACTGCGCGACCGGGTCGAACTCTACCGCGGCGACAGGCCGGTTTTCACGCACTTTGAGATCGAGCAGCAGATCGAGAACGCGATCCAGCCGAAGGTCTGGCTGCCGCACGGCGGCTGGCTGAACATCGAGCAGACGGAGGCGCTGACCACGATCGACGTGAACAGCGGGAAGTTCACCGGCCGCAGCCTCGAGGACACGGTTCTGCGCACGAACCTTGAGGCGGCCGACGAGGTGGCGAACCAGCTCAAGCTGCGCGACATCGGCGGTATCATCGTCGTTGACTTCATCGACATGGACAAGCGCCAGCACCGCAAGCAGGTGACCGCGGCGCTGCGGAAGGCCTTCGAGGCAGACCGCATGAAGACGCGCATCATGCACATCACGCGGCTCGGCCTGGTGGAGATGACGCGCAAGCGCACCGGTGAGAGTCTCTCGCAGATCCTGCAGACGACCTGCCCGTGTTGCAGCGGTCACGGCAGGATCCTCTCGGCGGAGACAGTCGCGGCGGCGATGGAGCGGGAGATTCGGCGCCAGGTGCGGGAGGACAACGCGCGGATCTTCCATGTGCTGGGGGTCCCGCAGGTCATCATGGAGTTCATCGGGCCGTTCGGCGAGTACGTCGATGAGCTGGAGCAGGAGCTTGACTGCGAGCTTTACGCGCGGGCCGAGCGCTCGATGAACCCCGAGCACTACGAGATTCTGCCGCGGGAGACGCGGCGGGACCTCAGGCGGGTCCGGCGGCGGCGCGAGGGGCACAAGCTGGAGGTGCAGCCTGAGGGTCTGCTGCGTGTGCCGGAGATGGGGCTTGTCGGCTGCGTTGACGGTCTGGTAATATATGCACCGGAGGTGTCGCCCGACGCCGAGGAGCCGACCATGGTCCGTCTGACCAAGGTTGCGAACTCCTACGCGAGGGCCACGCCCGTGGGTGCGTAAACCCGGGGGGGCAGGGGCGGTGACGCCAGTGTTCCCACCACCACCGCGAGTTCCCTTCCACCACCGGCTGCTGATGGGAGCCGGCCCGAGGCGCGCGTTCGTGTACCTGATCGCGGCCGCGCTCGTGGTCGCGGCGGGGATGATCGCCGCGCGGCTCTCGATGCCCGCCGACCCCTACGGCTCCGTGCGCGTCCAGCATCTCTCGGAGGGCGCCTCGCGGCCCGGCGCGCGCACCGAGCAGGTGCAGTGGGACTCCGAGCAGGGGCGCGGGGTGGTTGACGTGCGGGAGGGCGACGGGGTCATCCGACGTTACTTCATGGAGAGCGACGGCGGCGACGGGATGCGTGTCTGGGGTGGCGACGAGGTGCAGACGCCGGAGGGAGAGGTGCAGTGAGCGGCCGGCGGCGGCCGGCCGCGTTACTTCTTGAAGCGGCGGTTCTTCTTTGACTCGCGCTTTGCTTTCTTGCGCCGGTGGTATACCTCACCGGTGAGCCACAGGGCGAGGTAGCCGACGAGAAACGCACTCCCCCCGACGACGACCGCCACCACCAGCACGGCCAGCGCGGGCGTGTTGAACAACGCCCCGCCGACGCGATGGAGAATCAGCGTCAATATGCCGAAGCCGGCAGCGAGGCCCACGAGTACACCAACGAGCCCGGTGATGAGCTTTGTGACTTCTCCCATGAGTAAGACGCGCCTCCCGGTCTCTGCTGCAGTGCACCACCGAGGATGTGTATTCCCCGCGGGCGGGCGCATCACCTTCAGCGGGAGAGCGCCCGGTCGGCAGCGGTCTTTGAGGGGTGTCTGCGCATGACCGACGAGCGAAGCGGCCTGCAGACGGTGGCCGGGCTCCACGGCCTGATTCTCGCGTGGGAGAGTGGCGGGGACGTCGTCGAGGCGGAATACGACTACGCGGTGCGGCTCGATGAGGTGCCGTCGCGCGAGGGCGTCGTCACGCTGTCATGCACGCTGGTGGCGGAGGCAGAGTGTGACGCGCTTCTGGAGTTGAGCGCGCTGCGCGGGGTGCGCGCGCGTCTCGGCGGCCGGGTCGTCGCGGATGGCTCGCCGCGGATCGAGCCATTCGGCGGCACCCACCCGGTCGCCCTCCGGGCCGGCGAGAACCACCTGAGGCTGGAGGTTGCGGTCGCGGAGGTGAACTCCCGCTTCGCGGCGCGGCTCATCGCTCCCGATCGCTCCCCGCTTGCGACCGTCTCCGAGGTTCGCCCGCATCGGCGCACGGGGACGGAGGCTCTGCGCGCCGCGCTGCCGGAGGGCCGGAACATGTCGCTCTGGCAGCAGTGGAACGAGCTGTGCAACCGCACTCCGAAGATGCGCCTGGAGGAGCGGTCGCAGGAGGCGTGGCTCGAGTGGCGGGAGCGCTTCGGCGCGACGCTCCGGGAGCTGATGGGCGCGACCGAGCCGCTGGTGGCTCCGGAGCCGGAGGTCGTCTCATCCGAGCAGCTCGCGGGCTACCGGCGCGACCGGATCGTCATAAGCACCGAGCCGCGGATGGCCGTGCCGGCATGGCTGCTGGTGCCGGATGAGCCCAACGGCGCGGGGATCGTGAGCATCCACGGCCACGGCTACGTACACGGGGAGACGGTCGGGATCGCGCCCGACGCGCGATCAAGGGGGACGCTGGAGCGTTGCAGCTTCGCGTACGCCGCCCGCTACGCCGAGCGCGGGTACACGGTCATCAACCCCGATCTGCGCAACTTCGGCGCGCGCCGGGACGGGGAGCGGTTCCGCCGCGACGCGTGCGACACCGCGGCGCTGCGGCTGCAGCAGTTCGGGATGAACCTGGTCGCCGGGCAGATCCGCGACCTGCGAGCCTGCCTCGACTACCTGCTCGCGGAGACGGACGTGGCGGCCGATCGCATCGGCGCGACCGGCCTGTCCTACGGCGGGCGGCTGACGATGTATCTCGCGGCCCTCGACGAGCGGGTTGGGTGCGCCGTGGCGAGTGGAGCGCTGAATGTTTTCCGCGAGCGCCTGACGATCGACTCGAGTTGCGCGGCGCAGTTCGTGCCGGGGCTGCTGAGCTACGGGGACACGCCGGAGGTCTTCGGGCTGATCGCTCCGAGGCCGCTGCTGCTGGAACTCGGTACGGTGGACGGGACATCGCCGGAAGTCTACGCGATGGAGGCCTACGCGGAGATTGAGCGAATCTACGAGGCGGCAGGCGCTCGCGGCCGGCTGGACCTCGACGTCTTCGAGAGCGGACACAGATACCACGGGGCGAGGGCGTTCGACTGGTTCGACCGCTGGCTGCCGCCGGGATAGAAGCTCACAGAGAGAGCAAAGGGGCACGGACATGCCAGGGACACTGACCGAGAAGATCATCAGCGCGCACCTCGTCTCGGGCGAGATGGCGCCAGGCGAGGCGATCGCGCTTCGCATCGACCAGACGCTGACGCAGGACGCGACGGGGACGATGGCGTATCTGCAGTTCGAGGCGCTGGGGATCGAGCGCGTGCAGGCCGAGCTGTCGGTCAGCTACGTGGATCACAACACGCTGCAGACCGGGTTTGAGAACGCGGACGATCACCGCTACCTGCAGACGGTGGCGGCGAAGCACGGCGTGTATTTCTCCCGTCCGGGCAACGGCATCTGCCACCAGGTTCACCTCGAGCGCTTCGGCATTCCGGGGAAGACGCTGCTGGGCTCGGACTCGCACACCCCGACGGGCGGCGGCATCGGGATGCTCGCGATCGGCGCGGGCGGGCTCGACGTGGCGGCCGCGATGGCGGGTGAGCCTTTCTATCTGAACATGCCCGAGGTCATCGGTGTTCGGCTCGACGGCGCGCTGACCGGGTGGGCCTCGGCGAAGGACGTGATCCTCGAGCTGCTGCGCCGACTGACGGTGAAGGGCGGCGTGGGGCGGGTCTTCGAGTACTTCGGGCCGGGCGTGGAGACGCTGTCGGTGCCGGAGCGGGCGACGATCACGAACATGGGCGCGGAGCTTGGGGCGACCTCTTCAGTCTTCCCGAGCGATGAGATCACCCGGCAGTTTCTGCATGCGCAGCAGCGCGAGGAGGCGTGGTCGGAGCAGGTCGCGGACGAGGACGCGCGTTACGCTGAGGTGATCGAGCTTGACCTCGCGGGCGTCCGGCCGATGGTCGCGCAGCCGCACATGCCGGACAACGTGGTCCCCGTGGCGGAGCTTGAGGGCGTGAAGGTCGATCAGGTGTGCATCGGCAGTTGCACGAACTCATCGCTCAAGGACCTGATGACCGTGGCGGCGATCCTCAAGGGCCGCACCGTTCACGAGCGGACGAGCCTGGTGGTCTCCCCCGGCTCGCGGCAGGTGGAGGAGATGATCGCGCGCAACGGTGCGCTGGCGGATCTGCTGGCGGCGGGCGCGCGCGTGCTTGAGCCCGCCTGCGGGCCGTGCATCGGGATGGGGCAGTCGCCGCCGAGCGGGGGCGTGAGCGTGCGGACGTTCAACCGCAACTTCCTCGGGCGCTCCGGCACCGCCGACGCGGGGATCTACCTGACCAGCCCGGAGATGGCCGCCGCGGTCGCGATCCACGGCGAGTTCACCGACCCGTCGGGGCTGATCGAGCCGCCGCGGGTCGCGATCCCGGAGGTCTTCGAGGTGGATGACAGCATGATCATCCCGCCGCGGGAGGACAGCTCTGACGTCGAGGTGGTCCGCGGGCCGAACATCAGGCCGATCCCGCTGCGTGGTGAGCTGCCCGAAGGCTTCGAGGCGACGGTGCTGCTGAAGGTGGAGGACAACATCACGACCGACGACATCATGCCGGCGGGCGCGAAGGTTCTGCCGCTGCGGAGCAATATCCCGGCGATCAGTCAGTTCGTCTTCGCGGGGATCGACCCGGAGTTCGCGCGGCGGGCCGAGGCCAACCAGCCGGGGATCGTGCTGGGCGGGGAGAACTACGGGCAGGGCTCATCGCGGGAGCACGCCGCGCTCGCGCCGATGCACCTCGGGGTGCAGGCGGTGCTCGCGAAGTCATTCGCGCGCATTCACAAGGCCAACCTCGTGAACTTCGGCATCCTGCCGCTTGAGATCGCTCCGGAGGGCTACGAGGCGATCGAGCAGGGCGCGGTCCTGCAGTTCGAGGGCGTCCGCGAGGCGGTCGCGTCGGGCGAGCCCGTGCGGGCCACCGTCACCGGGACCGGCGCGACGATCGAGCTGACCTGCGACCTCTCCGAGCGTGAGCGCGAGATCGTCCTCGCGGGCGGGCGGCTCAATCACATCCGGCGGCGGCGCGAGGCGCAGTAGGCGCGCGGAGCGCGAATCGGCGCGGGGCGCCCGGCGTGGGCGCCCCGCGCGCATGTACGCCTCCGGGGCACGGCTCAGTCCTCGCCAGCGTCGTAGTCGCGCAGCAACTCCGCGACCGCCTCGGCGGCGCTTTCCGTCATCCCCGGCACCCGAGCCAGCTCCTCGACCGACGCCCGCGCGATCGCGTCGATCGAGCCGAAGCTCGTCAGCAGCATGTTCCGCCGCGCGGGACCGATCCCGGGAGCGTCCTCCAGCACCGACTCGGTCAGGCGGCGCTCCCGGACGCCGCGGTGGTGTGTGATGGCGAAGCGGTGGGCCTCGTCACGCAACTGCTGGAGGAGCCGCCGCGCCTCGGCGTAGTCGCTCATATCCAGCGGCTCGGGCCGCCCCGGCACGAAGACCTCCTCCTCGCGCTTGGCGAGCGAGGCCACCGGCACCTCGTCGATCTCCCACGCCGCCAGCGCCCTCACCGCGACGCCGAGCTGGCCCCTGCCACCGTCAACGACCAGCAGATCCGGGAGCGGGAGGAACTTCTCATCACCCTCGGCCGCGCGCCGCAACCGCCGCTGCAGCATCTCCTCCATCATCGCGAAATCATCCGGCTTGCCCTCGGTCGCCCGCATGCGGAAGCGCCGGTAGGACGACTTCTCCGGCATCCCGTCGGCGAAGACGACCATCGAGCCGGTGCTCTCGCGGCCCTGCGTGGTGGAGATGTCGTAGCACTCGATGCGGGCGGGCGGCTCGTCGAGGTCCAGCGCCTCGGTGATCTCCGCGAGCGCACGATGCGCCCGCTGCTCCTCGGGGCTGGCGCCGGCGCCCTCGAGCGCCAGTTCAGCGTTGTGCACCGCCAGCTCCACGAGACGCTTCTTCTCCCCGCGCCGTGGAACGTTGACCCGCACCTTCAGCCCGCGGATCTGTGAGAGCACCTCCGCCCAGCCCTCGGGGTCGTCAACATCGTGGCCGAGCAGGACCTCGCGCGGGATATGCGCCTCGGAGTAATGCCTGCCGAGGAACTCCTCGAGGACCTCGCCGGGCCGGCGTCCTGAGGTGCCCTCGATGGTGTACTGCTCCTTTTCCAGCAGTCTCCCGCGCCGGACCGAGAGGATCGCCACGACCGCCCTTCCGTTGTCCACGGCGACCCCGAGCGCGTCCTGCTCACGCTCCTGTGTGGCGACCATCAACTGCCCCTCGGTGACCTTCTCCACCGCCTGCAGGCGGTCACGAAGCTGCGCGGCGCGCTCGAAGTCGAGCCTCTCAGCCGCCGCCCTCATCTCCGCCTCGAGCCGGTCGATCACCTCATCTGACTTGCCGGCGAGGAAGAGTGCGACCTCGTTGCAGATCTCGGCGTACTGCTCCGGAGAGACCCTGCCGGTGCACGGCCCGACGCAGCGGTCGATGTGAAAGTTCAGGCAGGGTCGCCCGCACGCCTCGCCCGTGAGCGCGCGCCGGCAGCTTCGCAGCCCGAAGAGTTGCTGGACCACCCGCATCGTCCTGCGCATCGCGCTTGCGCTGGGGAAGGGGCCGAAGAGGCGGCCCTCCCGCAGGCTGAGCACCTCCTGCCGGTGCGGATCGTGCAGGCCCCGATCCTGCTTGTAACGCCCCGGCAGGTCCACCTGCGCGCCGGGCCGCAGGTCGCGCACCACCGTCAGCCGCGGGTAGTTCTCTGAGGTCAAACGCAGGTAGGGGTAGCTCTTGTCATCAGCCATCTTGATGTTGAAGCGCGGCTGATGCTCTTTGATCAGGTTGTACTCAAGCGTGAGCGCCTCGAGGTCCGAGCGCGTCACGATGAAGTCTATGTCCGCGGCGGTGCGCACCATCGTCGCCGCCCACGGGCTGTGCTTCTGATCGTCGCGGAACCACTGCTGGAGCCGCTTGCGAAGCGACCTCGCCTTGCCGACGTAGATCACATCGCCGGCGTCGTCGAGCATCATATACGCCCCGGGCTCGTTGGGGACGGTCCTGAGTTTCTCGGCAATCTGCTCGCGCATGGCTTATCCGCGCGCCGCCTTCTCGCGGAGTTCCTCGATCTCATCACGCAACTCCGCCGCCCGCTCGAACTCCAGATCGGCCGCCGCCGACCGCATCTCGTCCTCGAGCGCGGCGATCAGCGCATCGAGGTCCGCCGCGGCCAGCTCGCCGGCGATCTGCTCGGGGACGGTCCGCTCGGCCTTCTCCGCCGCCTGCTGGTGGAAGCGCAGGACGTCGTGGACCTTCTTGCGGATCGTCTGCGGCGTGATCCCGTGCTCCTCGTTGTGCGCGATCTGCTTCTGACGGCGGCGATCGGTCTCATCCATCGCCCGGCGCATCGAGTCGGTGACTTGATCCGCGTACATGATGACTCTGCCCTCAACGTTGCGGGCCGCCCGGCCCATCGTCTGAATCAGCGACGTCTCGGAGCGGAGGAAGCCCTCGCGGTCGGCATCGAGGATCGCCACCAGCGAGACCTCGGGCAGGTCGAGGCCCTCACGCAGCAGATTGATGCCGACGAGCACGTCGAATGTCCCGAGGCGCAGGTCGCGGAGCAGCTCGGTCCGCTCCATCGTGTCGATGTCCGAGTGCAGGTAGTGCACGCGGATGTCGAGTTCGGCGAGGTAGTCGGTCAGGTCCTCGGCCATCCGCTTGGTCAGGGTGGTAACGAGCACTCGCTCGCTTCTGCTCGCGCGCTTGCGGATCTCGCCGATGAGGTCGTCGATCTGCCCCCTCGTCGGGCGCACCTCCACCTCAGGATCGATCAGCCCGGTGGGACGGATGACGATCTCGGTGATCTTGTCGGCGCGCTCCAGCTCGTAATCACTCGGCGTCGCCGAGGTGAAGATCACCTGGCCGACCCGCTGCTCCCACTCCCGGAAGGTCAGCGGCCGATTGTCCAGTGCGCACGGCAGGCGAAAGCCGTGCCCCACGAGGCTGAGTTTCCGCGAGCGGTCGCCGTGGTACATCGCCTGGATCTGCGGCACCGTCTGATGCGATTCGTCGATCACCAGCAGCTTGTCCTCGGGGAAGTAGTCCATCAGCGTGAACGGCGCATCGCCGGGCTGGCGGGCGTCGAAGTGCCGGGAGTAGTTCTCGATCCCGGTGCAGTAGCCGACCTCGCGGATCATCTCGAGGTCGTACATCGTGCGCTGCTCGAGGCGCTGCGCCTCCAGCAGCATGTTCTCCCGATGGAAGTATGCCAGTCGCTCGTGCAGTTCGGCCTCGATGGCCGCGAGCGCGTTCTCGGTGCGCTGGCGCGAGGCCACGAAGTGTGTGGCAGGGAAGATCACCGCAGTGCCCTTGTCCTCGATGATCTCACCGCTGAGCTGGTCGATTACCATGATGCGCTCGACCTCATCACCCCACATCTCGACACGCACGACCTCGTCCTCGTCCATCGGCGTGATCTCGATGACATCGCCGCGCACGCGGAACGTGCCGCGGCGCGGCTCGTAGTCATTGCGGCCGAACTGCATCTTCACGAGCTGCTCGAGGATCTCGTCACGATCGACCGTCTGCCCCTTTGTCAGGCGCAGCGTGATCTCCTCGTACTGCTCGGGCGAGCCGAGGCCGAAGATGCACGAGACCGACGCGACCACCACGACATCCCGCCGCTCCATCACGGCCTGGGTGGCGGAGTGCCGGAGGCGATCGATCTCCTCGTTGATCTGCGAGTCCTTCTCGATGTAGGTGTCGGTGGTCGGAAGGTACGCCTCCGGCTGGTAGTAGTCGTAGTAGCTGACGAAGAACTCGACGGCGTTGCCGGGGAAGAACTCGCGGAACTCGGCGCAAAGCTGGGCCGCGAGGGTCTTGTTGTGCGCGACCACCAGCGTGGGCTTTTGCACCTCCTCGATCACCTTCGCGATCGCGTAGGTCTTGCCCGAGCCGGTGATGCCGCGAAGCACCTGGTGCGTCATGCCCTCCCGGATCCCGTCCGCCAGCGCCCTGATGGCCTGCGGCTGGTCGCCGGTGGGCTCGAATTCAGATACGACCTCGAGCCTGCGCATATGCTGCCCACCCGGTGGTAACCACGCCGGCGCGCCCGTCTCGCGGGTGCGCCGTGATGCAATCTGATGATAGCACAAAGTCACGGGAGAGTCGTGCGGGGGAACGCCGGTTGGTCGTCACATCCCGAGGCCGGTGAAGTCGCCCAACTCCAGTGATACCCGCCCGCTGGCCTCTGACCAGCGCAGCCCGATCTCCGTCGGCCCCAGCTTCCTCGCCACGCTCACCTGGATGTCATCGTAGCTGCCCTCGGCGAGATCGTAGTAGGTGCCTGAGAGGCCGAGGCGCCACATGTCATCGATGGTGTAGTCAACCAGCCCGAACCCGTAGAACCGCGAGTCGCTGAGGTCGTAGGTGGTGGTCGCGTAGCCCGACAGGCGCCGCCCGTGGTAGGCGCGGAGGTCGAGGCTGGCGGAGTGCCGGTAGCCCCGCGCGCTGTCTCCGCTGGAGAAGTCCGCGCGGTATGACATCGAAAGCGACTTGTCACTACTGACGATCTGGCGCAGTCTCAGTTCACCGCGGAGGGTGTTGTAGCGGTAGCCGGAGGTGTCCCAGGTGAAAAGGTTGCTGAAGGCGGGCGTGATCGACGCCCGCTCGCTGAGGTGCCGGCGCGGGAGATCGATCGCCGCGTAGAGCTGGTTCTCCGCGACGAGCCCGCTGTCCAGCCCGTCGATGTGGCGGAGGCCCGCCGAGGTCCCGAGCCGGTAGCTGGCGTTCCACATCCCCAGCGGCCGGTTCATCGAGAGCCAGTCGGCGCCCACCGCGTAGGAGAAGTCGGCGCTTGCGGGCTTCTGCACCGTGGCGGTCAGGTTCAGCCGCCGATCGCCGGTGATCTCGTAGACGTTGGCGTCTGCGTACCAGCTCTCGTGGTCGGGAGAGTAGACGGTGAAGTAGCCGTCGCGACGGCCGCCGAGGTTGCGCTGGTCGCGCCACTCGAGGCCCCAGTCATTGCGGGGAAGCCCAACCAGTGACACGCTGCCCTGCGCGAGACCGGTGTCGTAGCTCTCCTCCAGCGCCAGCGACCAGTCGTCGCGGGCGATCACGCGCCCCGAGGAGGCGCCGTGCTGCAGCTTGATCGCGCTGGTCTGCGTCTCGCTGACGCGGTAGAAGTAGGGGAAGTCCACGGCGAGTTCACCGCTGGAGTTGACGCCAAGCACGCGGGAGTGCGTGGTGCCGGCGTACCCGGGCATCGCGATGATCCAGTATTTCGGGAGGGAGGTGACTTTGCGCCCTCCGGCGTAGAGGGTCGCGTGCCTGAGGACGATCTTCTCCTGAGGATGCACCGAGACGCCGCGCGCCACCGCCCACACCGCGGCGGCGCCGGTGTCGAGGCGGAATGTCTCGGTTGCGAGGTCGAAGTCGGGCTCGCGAAGCTGGAGGGTGAAGCAGTCAAAGCACAACTCTTCGTAGCCGGTCTCCCCCATGCGCCGAAGCGTTCCCTGGCCGGACAGAAGGTTGTAGCTGATCTCATCCGCCTCGATCGATCCTGCGGGCGATTCGACCGCCGCATTCATGGCTTTGACCGTGAGGCTGTTGACGTCCACCTGTATGACGTCGGGGGACACAATGCTGACCCCGGCGAACTCGACCTCGGCATCGTCGCGCGCCTCAACGATCCCAAGATCGACCGCGTAGCCGACCCAGTTCCCCCGCACATGCACCACGCCCGCGCCGCCAAGCAGCGAGCTGCCCTCCTCGACGAAGGCGATGCTGACGCGGTTCTGCCCCTCGCCGCTGGTGAGTTCAGCGTAGATGGTGGCGGTGCCTGTCTCCGTGCTGGTGACAAAGACGGTGGCGGCGCCGTTGACCGTCTCGGTGGAGACCACCTGCCGGCGCTCGTTGCCGTCGAGGCTCAGGTCCCCACCCTCCACCCTGAAGACGACCGTGGTGCCGTCCGGTGCCGGGAGCCCGCTTTGATCGCGCAGCTCAGCACGGATCGTCGATTCAGTCTTGCCGTCGGCCGGGACCACCCTTGGGGTGGGCCAGAGGTTGAGGCGAACGCCGTTGACACGTGGGGCCTGTGCGAAGGCCGTCGCGCACACGAGCAGGGCCACCAGCGCTGTCAGCGCTCGAATGATGGTGGACTTAACAGGGGCTGCCCGCTGGCGCACTCGACGCCGCGGGCAGCCGTCGTTACAGGCAGTCATGAGCATCAACTCGGCGGGATACCGCCTATCCAGGGAACTGCACGTCATCGAACTGGGCCCACGCCGACGGACCGGTCGTGGCATACTGAGCCCTGATGCGATAGCGGTACGACTGGCCAGCCACGACCGCGAAGTCGGCGAACACGGTGTGGTCGGGCAGCACATTGCCCTGCGAGCCCGGAACCGGGTTCCATGTGGCGCCGTTGTCGATGGAGCGCTGCAGGTCATAGCGTAGGAGGGTCAGGGTTGTGTTGGGCGGCGCCCAGAACAACTCGATGGCGGATGGCTCGATCTCGAGCCTCAGTGGCTGCGGGGCAAGCGCCTGAGGCGCCGGGCCCGGCTCGCCCCCGTCGCCGCCGTTGGTGGCGACAACGAGGCCAGCGATCAGCGCCGCGGCGACGACCCAACGCCAGCTCATGTCATCGCGCCGGGGCTTCTTCACCGCGGCCTCCTCGGCGGGCTCCCCGGAGAGCACGCTGGCTGCTGCGGCGGCGGCATCCCTCATCGCCTCGCGCAGGAGCGGGCCGACGGCGCCGGTGTAGCCCTCACGCACGTTGCTGGAGCCCGAGACCCCGAAAGTGTTACTGGGGACGGGGCGCTCGGCGACCTGCATGGTGTCCTCGTCGATGTTGGCCATCACATCGTAGCACTGCCCGTTGAGGAGCAGTTCGACCCGGAGCGGGTCCTCCTGGGTCTGGATGGAGGTGATGGTGGCCATGCAGATCTCATCGGCGTTGAGGGCGTAGGCCATCTGGATGGCCGTAATCGGGTCGCGCACCTCGGTCTCGAGATCCACCGATCGGATCTGCCCCTCCTGCACCGCCCGCAAGACCAGCGGGTTGGTGCGGGAGAACTCCGCGACTCTCATGTCCAGATTCTGGTTGAGGGCCATCTGGAGGTAGTCGGTCATCCGCGTGGCCACATCGTCGTAGCCCGCTGCGCTATCGTCAACCACCGGGAACAACAGCAGCAGCCTGTTCTGCCCCTGTGCCTCAGCGACTGGCAAAACGCTCGTCGGCGCCAGGAGCGCCAGCATCACCATCGTGAGCATGATGCTGACAGGACCGACCAGCTTGCTGGATCGTATTGCCGTCATCATTGCATTCTCCTATCTTTCCGCGTGTCGGCTGCTTGCTACCAGAGGTGACCCGGGGGTCACCGCGCAATGGTCGCGGTGCGGATCACGCTCATCTGCTCACCGGTCTCCGGCGAGCGCGCAGTAACCTGCACGATGTATGTGCCGTTCGGCACGGCGGTACCCGCCGCACTCAGACCATTCCACACGAGCGTGTTCTGGCCCTCCGTGGCGAGGCGATTGTCCGCGATTCGCCGAACGACCCGACCGGCGATATTGCGGACCTCCACGTCCACGGCCGCGTCACTGCTGAGCGTGTACGCGATCTCAAGTCCCGCGCCACCGAGCGACCGGGTGCTGGCGGCCAGTCCGAGGGTCGCGGCGGCTCGCGGACGGACGGTGATCCTCAGGTCACGAGTCCCGGCGCTCTGCGGAGTGAAAGTGTACGACTCGCTCGTGCGCATGTAGACCCGGCGGTCGGCCGCAACATCCTCAAGCGTCGCCACCAGCTCGTCGGGCAGGGTCTGCGACAGGTCCGGCCAGCGGACCGTCACCGGCGCACCGGGCGCCTCGGAGAGCACGCTCAGGTTCCAGGTCTGCGTCGGCGCGTCGGCGCTTCGCGTATCCACGAGGTAGCGAGCACTCTCGTCGCCGATCGTGAACCACGCGTCCAGCGCCGGTCCGGCGCGCAGCAGCGATGGCGGCGCGGGAATGTCGCGCACATCGATCTCATCGCTGGCCGCGGCCGAGGTCCCGATGTACCGCGGTGAGCGGCTCTGACCGGCGGCCTGGACTTCGATGCCGACCTGCCAGCCGCCCTCGGACGCAACCGACTGCGCGGGTGCGGCGGCGGCCACCGTCGCAAGCCGCGGCGGCGGGAAGACGAGGGTCACGTCGCGATACGCCAGCAACCAGTAGCCCTCAAAGGGAACCACGTCGGCGGCCTGCATCGACGTCTCCCAGGTGTACTCATTCTGACCCGGGTCGTATGCATAGAGGACCGGGAGGACGAGTCCGCGCCGGCTGGCCTCGCCGATGGTCCACTGCGAGCCGTCGGGGGCGATGACCTGCACCCGATCGAACCTCAGGGGCACGACGAACGGGTTGCCGATCTGGTTCCAGCCCGCCTTGATCGGGACGTTGAATGCGAGCATCTCGGAGATCTGCTGGGCGTCATCCGGGAGGATGATCGTCTCGCGGTTCTGGTTGAGGAGCCAAAGTCCCCTGCCGGGCTCGAGATTCGCGGCGAATGTGTCGGGATAGGTCTTGTACTCCCGGCGATCGGGGTCCCAGCGCCACAGCGCAACCGGTCCACCGGGGTGGACGGAGTCGCTGAGCGAACCGAAGATGTTTGTGGCGTCCGAGTTCACGAAGGTGTAGGGGATGGAGAGCATCTCCAGGCCGAGCACCGAGTCGCGCGCCGGGATTATGGGGACGGCCGGGATCTCAATCTGGCGCCGGACGGTCTTGCCCAGCGGCCCGGTGATTTCGATCTCAGCGGTTCCTGGTCGGGCGGCTTCGGCACGGACCGTCCAGCGGGCCATCGGCAGTGGTGCCTGGTTGCGAACGACGGTGCCGACCGCGATGGTCCGCGGCTGGGTCTCAGGGTACAACTCCAGGCCGGGCGGCAGGCTGATCCGCACGCTTGCGCTGCTCAGCGGCGTGGTGCCGAAGTTGTCGAGAGCGGCGACGACCTCGAAGACTGAGTTGCCGTCGGGGTCGGTGAGATGGTAGCTCTCGGTCTCGGGCGTCTCCGGATCATCGCCCTCCTGCACCACGAGGGACGCAGGTGCATAGGCTGCGAGGGCGTAGGGCGGGTCGTAGTCGACCGCGGCGGCGCCGAGGCCGTAGTAGGTGACGTAGCGGCGGCTCTGTCCCGGCTGAAGCGTGCGCTCGTCCCACCGGACGGCGTATGCCCAGTCCTCGTCGGTGAGCGACGCCCGGGGGTTGGGCCGGAAGTCGAACTGGCCGTTCGCGCCGAGGTTGCGGAACTGGCCGAACGCGATCGAGTCGGGCACACCGCCGGCCTGTGACGCGATACCGGGATCACGGACCTCAGCGCCATCGATGGTGCCGCTGACGCTCACGAGCGGATCGCGCGGGTTGTCGTGGGAGACCCACGTCCGGGGCATCGTGACCTGCGGGTTGTTGGGGTCGGGGATGAGGGTCTCCGCCGTCAGGACTGTGCCGTCATCCAGAATGACCGACGAGCCGTCGCGCGTCGAGAGGCCGAAGAGCGCGTCGATGAGGACGCGGAAGCCGATATTGTGCGCGGAGGTGTCATCGTTGTAGATGATGTGCTCGAGCATGATCCCGTCGTGCACGAGCTGGTAGTTCATGCGCAGGCGCACGTTCGGCTGGCCGTCCTGCGGCACGTCGGAGACGAGGGGTATGAGCACCTCGCCGAGGACGTCCCGGGCGCCGGCGACCGGGTCGATCGTCCAGAAGACCGGCAGGTTAGCGGGAGCCGTGTCCGCGGTCTGGTCGAACATTTTGATGTAGGGGTCGAAGGTCTGACCGTCCACGGAGACGGTGAGTTTCGACGTGAACTGTGTCAGATCCCAGGTGCCCGGGGTGGTCTCCACGCTGGCGATCGGGCGATTCTCGTCGCCCGAGACCAGCGGGTTGCCTCCCGCGGGTGAGTTGGAGCCGGTCCACAGTTGGAACCTGCCCGCGGGCTGATAGACGTACGTGGGCAGGTTATTGCTTGTGCCCACCTGGATGAGTGCGGGCGTGTCAACGAGCATCCGTGTCAGACCCGCAGGGTGTTGGACGGTGGTGCGAACATTCTGTGCCATGGCCGGCCCGATCGTGATGGCCAGCAGACAGACTGCACACGCCACGTACCCGAGTGCCCGCATTGCTGTCAGCATCCGTTGCCGCTCCACTAAAGGGTCAGCTCCTCTCGCGATGAGCATGTTATCGTGCAATGCTGAACGGCCGTATCGCCTGAACGGTCTGCCCGTCTGCTGCAAGCGCCGTCAGCCGGACGATATAGCGGCCAGAGGGGACTGCGCTGCCCCGGTCGCTGACGCCGTTCCAGGAGAGGGTCTCCTGGGTGCCGCCGTCAACATCGCGCGCCGCGAAGCGCTTGATGAGCCGGCCCGCGATGTTGATCACTTCGACCTGGACCTCGGCAGGCGCCGAGACTGAGTATGTGATCTGCGCGCCGCCGGTGGTCGGTTGTGCGGCCATGGTGCTGACGGCGAGTGAGTTCGCGCCGTCGGCCGCCCAGATCCTCAGGTGCCTGACGGCCCCGTCCGGTCCGGTCTGGAAGCGGAAGCCCGATGAGGTCCGCATGTAGACGGTCTTCCCGGTCTCCAAGTCCTCGAGCATGAGGCGAACGCCCGCCGGGACCTCCGCGTTGAGGTTCGGCCACGCCAGTTCGACCTCGGTGTCGGGCAGCGCGCAGGCGACCCGGACCTCCCACTCGGCGGGATCGCCGGGGCCGCGCACGTCGCGGGCGTAGGCGCCGGAGTGCTCGCCCCATCCGTCGCGGATCATCGAGACGCGCAGGCCGTCGGTGACGGCGGGCGGCTCGGGGATATCCCACTGCGGGTCGTACCCGGCGCTTGCGGTCGGATGGACGCCGATGATGTTGCGCGGGTCAATGTGATCGCCAGCGCGGGCCTGGAGCGTCAGCATCCACGAGTCCTGAGCGGCCGCCGACGACTCGCCGTCAGTCTCAGCGGCGGCCACGCCGATGCCGGTCGAGTAGATCCTCGCGCGGACATCGCGGTTGACGTGTACCCAGTACCCTTTGCGCGCCTCCATGATCGCGGCGGCCGGGGTCGGGTTGAAGTTATAGTAGCCGGGGCTGTCGCCGATGCCCTGGACGAACTCAAACAGCACGCCCTCGGTGATGCCCTCGGCGATTGCCTGACTGAGATCGTATCGTCGCCCGTCGAACTCGAACTCGACGGTGCCCCAGCCGACCGGCTCGTCGTAGGGATTGCCGATCAGGTTCCAGCCTCTCGGGGCCTGCTGGCCGCGGTAGAGTCGGATATGCGTGCTCGGCACATCCTGCAGCGACTGGCCCTGAATGTCCAGCACCGCCTGGCGCGGGATGCTGAGGAAGTATCCGAGGCCCGCCGGCGGGTACGGCACCGTGCGCTCGGCGAGATCGGACTGCTCAGTGTCCGGCGGGACGAGGCTGGCGCGGGCGTCAGGATAGAAGTGGTACTTGTTGGCCGTCGTGTTCAGCGGCCACCAGCGCACCATCGCGAGTTCTGATGCGGGGATGCCGAGGATGGCGCTGGGATCAGTGACGGCCAGGTCGCGATACGGGAACGAGACCATCGAGACGCCGGCCGGGAACGTCGGCGCGGAGACGCGGAAGTTGGTCACGGCCGGATCGGCCACGTTGCCGACGTTATCGGCGGCCTGAATGCGCACGCTGTGGCTCGTCCGCGCGAGGGCGTCCTGCACCGGGTAGCTGAACTGCCCGGTTCGGGTGTCGAAGAAGTCGCTGATATCGTCAACTTCGCTGCCATCGAAGACGAGGACGCCGTTGAGTTCGACCGTGATTGATGTCGGGTCGACTCCGGACCCGTCGTCGGTGATGAACGCGATGATCGTTGGGACTCGCGTGGTGATATTCGAGCCGTTCTCCGGGTAGGAGATTCTGATCGTCGGCGGGCGGCTGTCGGCGCCGACGCGCATCGCAAGGCGGCCCCAGCCGACGCGGTTGTTGGGCACCGGCTGCTCGATGCGGACGGCAAGCGTCTGGAACATCCTCACGAGCTCATCAGGCGTACGCAGAGTGTCCTCGGACAGGAGCAGTGCGGCGGCTCCCGCCACGTGGGGCGCTGCGGCCGAGGTCCCGAGGAACGGGGAGAAGCCCTCCGCTGCGAGGCTGGTGCTGACGCCGTTGGGCGCGACGAGATCGGGCTTGATGAGAGCGGGCCGCCCGATGGGTGGGCCCTGTGAGCTGAAGCCCTCGAGGGTGTCGATGGGCAGCATCGGATCGTCTGGATCGTCGATCAGAGCCCCTCGGGTCGCGCCTATCGTGTATGCTCCGCGCGCGTCGCCGGGGATCGTCAGGCTGGATTCAGCGACCTGGTGCGTGCGCTCGATGTCGCGCATGGCGGAGAAGAGCTGGAATCTGTCTGCCGGCTCGAGCGGACCTCCCATGTGCTGGATGCGCAGCCGGTATGTGCCCTCGGTATCGATCTGTGCGTTGAGGACGTCGAGTGGCGGGTCGTCGCCGTTTTGAGTGAACCCCGAGCGTGCGACCTCGTTGTCGCTCGCGTCGTAGAGAACGAGATCGTAGTCACGATTGGTGAGCGTTCCGGCGCTCTCGAACCAGCTCAGGTATGCCTGGTATGTTCCGACCGGAAGCGTTACGTCGATGCTCTCGTCGCCGACACTGAACTCATTGAAGCCGTTGCGGTTGCGGTCGTTCCACTCGCCCATCCAGTGGCGCCGGGCCGAGTTGCCGGCCGCGTTGACCCAGAACACGCCACGCTCGCGCACCTCGTTGACCTTGCGCGAGAGCGGGTGGGTGCCGTCGTAGGGCCCGCCGAGGATATCGAGGGACATGCAGACGACGTCGATGCCGCGGTTGGCGACGTAGTCGGCGGCGCTTTGCACGGACATCTCGGTATCAACGGCGATAAGGACGAAGTCCGCGCCGGGTGCCATGTCTGCGACTATCTCCGCGACGGCGGTCCCGTGAGCGGTGTTACCCATGCCCCCATCGGCCCGGAAAGACACGACGCTGTTGGGGTCGGCGGCGTCAATCGGGATCTCTGCGCCCGCGAATCCGACGAAGCCGGCGTCGATGATCGCGACCGTCACGCCCTGCCCGGTGATTCCCATGGTGTGGAAGGGGACGGCTCCGACGAGTCGGACGCCCTCACTCCGGGTGGCGCCGAAGCCCTGCGTCGGGTTGGCGTAGATGGGAGGGCGAACCTGCGCGACCTCGGGCAGGCTCGCGATGTCAAGGAGCCGGTTGGGGCTGACGAACGCCTCAACGCGCTCCTCAAAGCGGAAGCGCACCCTCGCGCCGTATGCAGCGAGGTTGCTTGCCGCGGCGGCCATCGGGCTCTTGAACTGGACGACCACGAGCAGATCCTGCCCTGCGGGCATGGTGCCGACGCCCTGCTCGGCCTGCATCGCGATGCCGCGAAGGGGCCCGGCAAGGTCGTCGTAGCCAGCCGCGCCCCAGCTCGGGCTGGATACAATAATCAGCAGTGCTGTCACCGCGAGGATTACGCCGCGCGCGGGGGCTGTTGCATTGCAAAGCCGACTCACTTTGACTCCTCCTCCTGGCCGCCAGACGTCATCGGCCAGCTCTGGAGCGCTTGCTGCATTCATCTCTGCGTTGTCACGACGCACCGGCTACGTGGCCGTCTCGTCGTGCCGCCCAGCATCGAATGTTCTGCGCATCAGTGTCTGCAGCCGGTCGCGATACACTCGCGTCATCCCGCCCCAGCCGCTCGTTTCCGTGAACCCGTCGGACGCCACCGCGGGCAACTGCGCGAGCCCTGCGGGGAACGGCAGCGTGACCGCTGCGGTCTCAGGTCCGCCGTCCATGAAAACGCACCTGTCAATCGCTTCAACGGCCCTCCGCGCTGCCTCGCGCGGGGCGGCCGGGCCCCGTAGCGCGAGTTCCTGACAGAATGACCGGACGTCGATCATCTCGCCCTCGCTGCCCCAGGTCGCGCAGTGGCTCCTCGCCTGCGTAATGACGGGTGCCGCCTCCGCGATCTCTGTGCCGATCACACTGGTGAGGACCGCGATCTCGTCGCGGAGCTCCTCGAGTCCGTCGGTGCGGACCAGCGCAAGTGCCTCATCGGCGGCGCCGATCAACCCGGACGCAATGCGGGCCGGCGAGATCGAATTCGCCTCCGCCTGCAGCATTGCCTCCCACGGCAGACCTCTGCTGGGGAGGCGTCCGGACGACCCGATGACCAGGTCGGTGGCATCACGCAGGTCCCATGCCACCTCCAGACTTGCCCCGTAGCAACTGTCAAGGACGACGAGATCGGCGCGACGCCCCGTGCCTTCGACGATCGCCGCGGCGAGGTCGCGTGGTCTGAGCGGCCGGCCGCCGGCGCCGGCGTCGATGGCCACTGCGGGCCATGGAGCGACGAGCGAACCGTCCCAACCGCGACCCGATGCGCTCACTCCGTGGCCGAACACGACCACCGCGTAGCGATCGGCAGGGGCATTCTCCGCCGCCCAGGCGAAGAAATCGCCGAGCGTTCGGGCGGATGCCATGTCCTCCGAACCGATGGTTCGGGGCGGCTCGACGCGGATCTCGGAGCCGCGCCTGAGCAGGCGTCTTGTCGGGAGTTCGTCCCCGTTGTCAAGTTGGAGCGCGAGTGACCACTCGACGTCTCCGGCGGCCATCACCAGCCGTTGCGCGTATTGCGGGCCGATCGTGCTGAGATCGCCGTCGGCGCATACGAGCGCCATGAGAGTCCAGCTCTCAGCTCCGGCGGTGCAGGGCAGCCCCGCCGCAAGGGCGAGTATTGCCATCAACGTCGCTGCACCGCACCGCCCTCGTGTCCGCATAGTTTGCTCCGCACTGCGGCTCCTGGTTTCGGCGACTACCGGATGCCCCGGCTCTGCGCCTGTGGTGCCTGGCGCAGATAGCGGCCCTGCCCGAACGAACCGCCCTGGACCCGTCCGCCGTCGGATGTGACGCCGGCGGCATTGCTTCCGGGCGGTGGCGGCGGGGCGGCAGCCGTCGTGAAGGTTCGGATGTTGCTGAACAGCCACCCACGGCCGATGCGGCCGTTCTCGGGCAGCGCCTCACCGGAGCGGCGCGCCCCTACCCTCCAGTAGAAGCGGCTGCTCGAAGCGAATGTGTCGTTGATGGTGTGGAACATCGTCCCGCTGGTGTCCTGCCGGACCTGGGCCTGGTAGCGCGGCGCGCGCGCCCCGTCGGGGTCATCCTCCGGGAAGACCTGCAGGATGTACTCGTTTGCGCCGGTCGTGTGCTGCCAGGTGAAGGTGATCGAGCTTGTTGACTGGTTCTGGGAGCCGTCCTCGGGCCCCTGCAGCACCGGCGGGGTGAAGTATGTCACGCCCGCGGTGGACTTGCTGCCCTCTGCGCGTGCCGAGGGCGGATCGACGACAAGCTCCGGATCGTCGAGAACGACCTGCGCAGGCGACACCTGGCCGGTAGCGATCGGAGCGCCGCTTCCTGCGCGTGCGGGCGGCTCAACGACCCTCTGCACCCGGTGATAGTATGTATGCCCGGGCTGGAGGGCGAAGGCGTGGAAGAGCAGCTCGATTGAGCCGTCCTCCTCGTCTCCGGCGGGCCCGATCCAGGTGAAGTCGCGCTCGACTTCGTAGGACTGGAACTCAGGGCTGTCATCCCAGATGCCGCCGGGCAGTCTGGCCTCGAAGACGGCGCCCACGAGGTTCTGGGCCATGAGGCTGAAGACGGGCTGCCCATCGCTGCGGAAGAACAGCCAGGCGAAGATCTGGTCCCTGAGAGGCAGCGTGGACTGACCGACCGAGACGCGGATCACAGCCTGGTCACCGGGGGCCTGCTGATAGAGATGTGACTGCACAGCCTTCGGCGCATCGGTGGTGGAGGACCCGCCCGCAACTGCGACGACGCCGAGCAGCGCGAGTATCGCGGCTGCGGTGGTGATCGTCTGCTGGTGAGAGGCCTTTCGGTGGTAAGCCTCCATGCGCTCAGGTCCGCGGTAGAGTCGGAAGGCGCGGTCGGCCACGCGGGCGCGCCCGATTTCATCGCCGAGCGAGACGATCTTCGATGACCGTGCGCTGACCTCTGTGACGTGGTAGCGTCCGACCCTGACCATGATCATCTCTTCGAGGTCGCGCTGCCACACGGGCCGGAGCAGAAGCATCTCCATGCCCGGCTGCAGCCGGTCGTCGTGCCCGATGTTGAGCGTCGCGACGCCGAAGTCGTTGACCGAGGTCACGTAGCCCTCTGTGATGCGACCAACGAGGATCTCCGACACCGCCATTGCGGTGATCTCCCGGAGCGCATCGTTGATCACGCGGGCTTCCTCGCCCTCCCACCCGGGGATGACCTTGGTGGTGGTGGCGACGTTGGCGCCATTGAGATGTTCACCGGTATTGACGTTGAGCATCGCAACCGAGAGGCCGATCTCGACCTGGCCGGTGTTCGGGTCGACTCGGAGCCGCGTGATCTGGCCGCTGGCCACCTCATCGACGTCGAGTCGGTTGCCCAGTCTGACCTGCTCACTCTTGGACAGTGGCGGGGTGAGGCTGAGCTGGCTGAGTTCGCGCTGGAGGTCCATGCGCGAGGTCACCATGTACTCACGCGACCCCTCCATGGCCAGTGCCAGTGCGTCGGTGGCTTTCTGGCTGAGCACGGAATTCACCGAGCCCTCGAGGTCCTGGATGGGAAGCACGATGACGGAGGCGCTTCCGACGACCGGCTGCGCCTGCGCCTCTGCATCCACCGGGAAGCCAATCACTGCATAGGGTACGACCATCGTTGCAGCAACGTAGAGTGCGACGAATCTCCAGGTGCGGCTCGCGTGTAGTCGATGCATTATCTCGTTGCTCCTCCCGGCATGCGGCTCAAGGACGCGTAGCGCCGGTTGATGCGCACGCAAACAGTGTGTCTACCGAAACCGCGGCGCCCGGAAGCCCCGCGGAGAGCGTGACTATCGTCCGAGCGACATTGTGCCGATCGCCTGTGTCTGCTGGCCGTCGGCCCTGCGCGCCGAGACCACGACAAGGTAGGTGCCGCCGGGCGCCCTGGTGCCTCGCGCGGAGAGCCCGTCCCATGTGACGCGCTGGACTCCGGCGGTTTGCAGGTCGCCCTCGAGCACGGTGTCGATGACGCGGCCGGCGATGTTGAGTATTCGGACCTCGACCTGGGCGTCGGCGGACAGTGTGTAGCTGATCTCCGCGCCCGCTCCTGCTGCCCGCGCGGCCGGAGTGGAGACGGTGAGTGCGCCGTCGCCTCCGGCGAGCCGGATTTGCAGCTCGCGGGCGCCCTCGCGGGCGGTGAACTCGTAGCTCTGCGCGGTGCGCATGTAGATCTCGCGGCCGGTCGCGGTGTCCACGAGCACGGGTCGCACGTCGGCCGGGACCGATGTCATGTCCGGCCAGCGGACGACGACGGTCTCGCCGACGGGGCCCTGAACGTTCAACGTCCAGGACGCTCCGGCGTCCGCTGCGCGCACATCGACGGCCTGTGCGCCGAACTGACCCTCTGTGGCGGCGTAGATCATTCCGTCCATCCCCGCGGGCGGCGGCTTGAGCATGTCAAGGCCTGCGTCGAAGCCGTCGGTGGCGGCCGGTGCGCAGCCGATCCACGTTGATGCGTCGAGCATCTGACCGGAACTGACCACGAGCGGCATGAGCCATCCGCCCTCGGGTTTCGCTACCGCGGGGGCCGAGCCCTCCTCACCGACCGACAAAGTGTCGGTCAACCTGTTGCCGATCAGGGTGACGTCGGCGCCGACGTTGAGCCAGTAGCCGATATACGCCTCAGCGACGGCGGAGGTGGCGTAGCCACCGAGCTGATAGGCGAACAGCGGGCTGCGGACGAGACCGGCGGCCATGGCCTGCTGCATCGTGCGCACGGTGCCGGTGCGGTCGCGAACCTGCAGCGAGTAGAAGTCAAGCGGCTCGAGGAAGAAGTCACCGATAAGGTTCCAGCCGGACTGCCCGGCACTGAGCGGCAGCTCGAAGGTGTCGTTGGCGGTGATTCCCTCGCGAGTGAGTTCATGGACGACGTCGAGTCTGATCCAGTAGCCGGAGCCGAGGCGGAAGCGATCGGCGGGTGTTGACGGGTAGAGTGCGTACTGACCCGTCATGGGTTCCCACGCGGCCATCCTGAAGGTGCTCGGGTTCGCGCCGAGCAACTCCGCCGGGTCGGCGCTGGGGTAGTCGTAGGGCAGCGAGATGAGCTGCAGGCCCGCCGGGAAGCGGCGGATGCTGCTGACCTCGAAGTTCACGCCGGTGGTTGTCTGCCCGCTCTGGACGGTTACGATCCGCTGTGCCGGCGTGACACTGAAGCCGGTCGGGTCGGGCCTGACGGTGATCTGCCCGGTCGGGACATCCGGGAAGCGGAAGTTGTAGCGGCTGCCGTCCGCGGCTCGCTCGGCGGTGTCGGTGGTGGTCGTTGTCGCGATCACCGCGTCGTCGAGAAGGGCCTCGACGGTCATGCCACCGACAGGCTCGCCGGTGATGCCGCGCGTGATGAGGCCGGAGATGCTGCCGGGCGGCTCGCTCTGAAGTGTCAGGGTGACCTCGACGGTCTCGGTGGGAGCGATGTCAACGGTCTGGGCGTCGGACTGCTCGAAGCCGGCGCGCCGTGCCTCGACGGTGTATCCGCCGGGCTGGACCTCGATCCGGGCCTCGCCGTTGGCGTCGGTGGTGGCGCTCTCAACGACGGTTCCGTTGTCGAGGACGTCCACGGTGGCGTTGGCGAGCGGCGTGCCCTCGGTGTCAACGACGGTTGCGGCGATCACGCCGGGCGCCGCCGAGAGGGCCAGGTTGACCTGCGTGGTGTTCCCGCTGGTGACCAGGACAAGGGCTTCGGCGGAGCCGTATCCGATGACCTCGCCGTTGGCGACGACAACGACCTGGCCCGGGGGCACGTTGCCGATCTGGTAGCTGCCGTCGGCGGCCGATGTGGTGCAGCCGATGAGGTCGCCGAGTTCGTACTCCTCCTGCCCGACCTGCGCGACCTGTGCGTCGCCGTTGTCGAGGTCCTCGTCGTCCTCATCGGTTGGCATGAGGGCGGCGTAGACGCATACCTCCACCGCGGCCAGCGGTTCGCCGGTGGCCAGCGAGGTGATGATTCCGCGGATCGCGCCGGGTTCGGCGCGGGCGATCGCGAAGTCAACGACCGGGTAGGTGAGGCCGCCGTGCGTTGCGCGGGCGGTGGAGTGGTCGATGTCGAAGCCCGGGCGGGTCGCGGTCAGCGAGTAGCTGCCCGGCGGGATGCCGCCGAGCACGAAGCGCCCGTCTTCCTCACACCGGACCGCGGCGATCATGGTGTTTCCGCTGAAGACGCGTACGATCGGCGGGGGGTCGTTGATGGGCTGGTTGCCGTCGCTGATGGACAGCACGCGCCCCTGGAAGCCGCCTGTGCGCAGCCAGCAGAGTGTGTTGTGCATGAACTTGGAGCGGTAGTTGAGGGCATGGACCGGGCTTCCGCCCCACACTTTGTGGGTCTGCTCGAAGCCCCATGCGTAGTAGGCGACGCGGTAGCCGCCACCGGGCTGCTCGTATCGCAGGCCGGCGGTGGCGCCGCTGGTGTATGAGTGGGTGACGACGGCTCCGGCGCCCGCCTCGATCACGTCGGGCCAGACGGTGAAGTGCGCACAGTCCTGCGGGTAGAGCGTGGTGCCGCTGACCCACCAGCCGATGGCCGCGTTGGAGTCGGGTACTTCGACGGCCTCCGGCGGCCAGAAGCTGAACGGGTGGGCGATGACGGGATCGCCGCTGGTGCCGTTGATGAAGTCGTCGGTAACCGCGCCGTTGGCGCCGCCGTTGTGGTCGGCCCTGACGAATGAGGCGTGCAGGTAGTTGGAGTAGAAGTTGTTGGTGGTTGTGCCGTCGAGCGTCAGGGCGAAGCCGATGTCCTGGCCGGAGATCATCAGTCGGCCGCCACGGTCAAGGAAGGTGGAGAGCGTCGCCTGCGTTGTGGCGCTGACGATGCTGCCCTCGCCGACCCAGGTGGTGCCGGTCTTGGGGGCTGCCCAGACGACGGCACGGTCGGCGACGAGCACCTCACGGGTGTCGGTCAGGTCGGGGACCGTCAACTGTGTCTCCCGGGTGGGGAGGTAGTAGACGAGGTCGGTTATGGTGATGGGCCCCCGGCAGATGACACGCCAGATATCGTAGGGTTCTCCGGTGCCCTTTGGGGCGTCACGGATGGTGTTTCGCGAGCCGCCCGCGCCGGGGTTGGTGGTGTAGTAGCTCTCCACCGGGAACTGGGTGGGGAAGTCGTTGTTGGCGCCGCTGGCGGCGTAGATGAAGCCCTGGCCCTCGCAGTAGTCGTTGACCAGCAGCACATTGGTCTGCGGCTGGAACTGCTGGGTGGTGAAGCCGAAGATGTCGTCGTATTCGAATGTGTTGCCCGCGTTGTCCTCGACATGGATGTCGATGATGTAGTCGCTGGGCGATGTCGGGGTGGTCCAGACGCCGCTGAAGATGCCGTCGCCGGCCACTTCGTCACCGTTGGCCGGGTCGCCGTCGTCAAACAGCTCGATCTGCGCGACGGTGTCGCAGTCCACCTCACGGTAGACGATGGCGTCGGTGACGCCCGACTGGAGGGTGGTGGTGATCGGGACGAACTGCTTGTGGTCGATGCCCTGGCTGTCGTCTTCAGCCGAATCGGGGTCCTTCATCTCGGCGAAGACTCGCGCCACGCCGCTGTCGCGATCGAAGACCTCAGCGTGGATGGTGATGTCCGTCCCGGGAGGTGTGAAGCGCCGGGGCGCGTCGACCCACGGGAGTCGGACCAGTTCGGGCGGGACCGGGTCATTGACCTCAAAGCGCCAGATATCCGGCTGGTTGCCGGCTCGCCAGGAGCTGAAGAAGATGCGGACGGGCTGACGGGGGTTCAGGCCCGGGTTGAATGTCGGGTAGCGGTCGTCGCGGGCGTTTTCGTGGTCGAGGTTGCTGCGCAGCCTCGCCTCGGAGCCGTTCTCGCCGACCGGGGCGACGGTGTAGATGTTGTAGTCGCGGTTGGTATCGAGGGGGTCGGTGAAGCGATCCGACGCGAAGGCGATCATCTGTCCGTTGTGCCGCCATGCCGGGTCGGTGTCGTTGGCGTCGGGGTCGCCGCCGCCTGTGGTCACCTGTTCCTCGTTGGTGCCCTCGGGGCCGATGCGCCAGACGCGGCTGCCGGTGCCGACGCCCGAGCGGGTGAACATGATGGGGTTGGCGCTGCCGCCGACGACGGCCCAGTCCGGCTGGGTGTCATCGTCGGGGCTGTTGGTGATCTGGACCGGCAGGCCTGAGCCGTCGGACGGGATCCTGTAGAGGTCGCGCTTTCCGGCGGCGTCGCCGCTGAAGACGATCCAACTGCTGTCGGGCGACCAGGTGGGCTCATACTTGTTGCCGGGGCTGAATGTAAGCTGGCGTATGGTGCCTGTGAGCACCTCGACGGTGTATATCTGCCAGGTGCCCGTCATGTTCGCCGAGAAGGCGATCAGGCGCGCACCGGGGCTGTATTTCGGGTGGAGCTTGTCGCCGGGCCCGCTGGTGAGCTGTGTGGCAAACGCGTCATCCACACGGATCAGCCAGAGGTTAAATGAATCGGCGACGACGTCCGGGTCGAACTGCCCGTCGCCGTTTTCGTCCACTCCGTTGCTGGAGATGACGAGGCGGTTCAACTCACCGTAGGTGGCGGA
>JBMNNW010000146.1:0-10233 GCA_050942735.1 Armatimonadota bacterium | reverse complement strand
GTGGCTGCGAGTGTAAGCTTTGGTATTCAAGACAGATCTCTGCGCGATAAGTTCCGTCTTTTCCTTGACAATCTTGCGGGGGGGGTACACTCTACCCACGAGACAAGCCGCAACGTGAGTAGTTACCCTACAACTTCCTCGGGTGGCCCGGTCGAGGCGGGACGCAGGCCACTGCCGCCGCGTTCCTCGCGGACGTCACCAACCCGGCGGACACGATCATGGTCGGCGAGACCGATCTCAACCGCGTGACGATCTACGCGCCGCTGAACCAGTCATTCATCGACACCTACGTGCTGGAACGCAATGCCCACGACCGGCACAACGGTGGCTCGAACTACACCTTCGTGGACGGCCACTCCAAGTGGCTGCAGAGTTCGGCCACCACCACGCTCGCCTCGCTCAACGAGCTGTGGGTGGCGCAACGGGACTGAATGGGCGCTCGTGGGTAACCTTTCCGCCCGGGAGCGCAAATCTGTTCATGGACACGAAGCTCATGGAACGGACGAGGCTGTGCGCACGTCTATGTTCCTGACGGATGACAGACGGGCGTCCGGGGTGTGAGGAAGATGAGGCTGACCAGGCGACTGGCGCGCAGCGCAGCGCTGGCGGCGGTGCTGGGTGCGGTCTGGGCACTGCCAGCGTCCGCGCAGGACGATTATGAGGCCCGGCGTGAGGCGATGGTCGATGCGCTCGCAGGGGAGGGCATCGTGACCGATGCCCGCGTCATCGAGGCGATGAAGGCCGTGCCGCGGCATCTCTTCGTGCCGCAGGGACAGGCAGGCTCAGCCTACGACGACGCGCCACTGCCCATCGGTGAGGGCCAGACAATCTCAGCGCCTTCGATCGTCGGTATGATGACCGAGGCGCTGCAGCCGGAGGCGTCCGACCGCGTGCTGGAGATCGGCACCGGCTCGGGCTACCAGGCGGCGGTACTGGCGAAGCTGGTTCGGCACGTCTACACGATCGAGATCCTCGAGCCGCTGGCCACTCGCGCCACGACGCGGCTGCGCGATCTGGAGTACACGAACGTGACCGTTCGGCACGGCGACGGCTACCAGGGCTGGCCGGAGCAGGCGCCGTTCGACAGAATCATCGTGACCGCCGCGCCTGAGGAGATTCCGCAGGCGCTGATCGATCAACTCAAGGACGGCGGGCTGATGGTGATCCCGATAGCAGAGGACGGTTGGGCCCAGAAGCTGTACCTTCTGAAGAAGAACGGGGCCGAGCTTGAGAAGACCGAACTGGCCGATGTGATCTTTGTCCCGATGACGGGCGGCGAAGAGCAGTAGCAGATTCGCCCAACGGACGCGACAGACGGGCCGCCTTCGCGACAGGGCGGCCCGTCGCATTGTACCGACACGAGGGCGACACGCTCTCCTCGGGGTGGAATCGCCGGCAGGAGTCCGTCCCGAGGCGGGCAATTATTCCACGGGGGGCGCAGGACCTTTCAGCATCTGGCCGCCGCGGCCGCGAGGGAGATAGCAATGACTGATACCCACCGACTGTCCGCCGAGCAATGTCGCTGGCGCTGTGACCCGGCGCAGTTTGACTTCGAGACGACCGCCGAACTGCCGGAGACTGCCGAACCGATCGGCCAGCCGCGGGCGACACATGCGCTGGAGTTCGGGGCGTCCATCGAGAGCGAGGGGTACAACGTCTTCGCGCTCGGGCAACCCGGAAGCGGGCGCCGCTCGATCGTGATGGATACTCTGCGCCGCCACGCACGGGAGATGCCGACCCCGAGCGACTGGTGCTACGTGCACAACTTCACAGAGCCCCGCCGGCCGAGGGCGATCAAGCTCCCTCCCGGACACGCCCCCGAGTTCCGCGCGGACATGGAGGAGTTGATCGAGGACGTCGATCGGGAGATCACGCGCAGCTTCGAGAGCGACGAGTACCAGCAACGCCGGGAGGAGGTGCTCAGCGAGTACCGCGAGGACCGTAGCGAGAAGCTGCAGCAGCTTGAGCGCGAGGTGCAGGAGAAGGGCCTGGCGATCGGTCGCGGCCCGACGGGGCTGATCGTCGCGCCCGCGCAGGACGGCGAGGTGCTCAGCCCGCAGGAGTACCAGCAACTCCCACCCGAGGAGCGCGAGGAGATCGAGCGCAGGCGCAAGGAGATGCAGGAGAAGCTCGAGGACGAGCTTCGGCGGGGCCAGAAACTCGAGAAAGAGGCCCGTAAGAAGGTCGCGGAGTTGGACCGTGAGGTAGCGGAGTTCGCGGTTGGGAGCCTCTTCGACGAACTCAAGGAACACTACGCTGAGATCGATTCGGTGGTGGAGTACATCGACGAGGTGCGCGGGGATGTGATTGACAACGTCGAGATCTTCCGCGCCGATCAGGCCGCCGCGGAGCAGCATCTTCACATGATGGGTGGCGGGCACCGTCAGCCGCCGATGTTCGGCCCGCAGGACGGGCTGCCGCAGAGCCCGTACACCCGCTACGCGGTGAATGTGCTGATTACCCACACGGAGGGCGAGGGCGCGCCTGTCGAGTTCGAGACGAACCCGACCATCGATAACCTTACCGGCGAGATTGAGCACCTTTCATACATGGGCGCGCTGCTGACGGACTTCACGATGATCAAGGAGGGCGCGCTGCACCGAGCCAACGGCGGCTACCTGGTGCTGGAGGCCCTTGCGCTGCTCACCCGTCCGTTCGCGTGGGAGGCGCTCAAGCGGGCGCTCAAGGAGTCGGAGGTGCGCCCCGAGTCTGTCCGCGAGCAACTGAGACTGATCTCCACCGTCTCGCTCGAGCCGGAGGCGATCCCGCTCGATCTCAAGGTCGTGCTCATCGGCACACCGATGCTCTACTATCTTCTCTACCAGCACGATGAGGACTTCCAGAAGCTCTTCAAGGTCAAGGCCGACTTCGATCTCATCATGGACCGCGGGGAGAACGCCGTTCAGAGCTACGCGCACTTCATCGCCGCCTGCTGCCACCGTGAGGGTCTCCCACACTTCGCGCCCGACGCGGTGGCGCTGGTTGCCGAGGAGGGGGCGCGGCTGGCGGGCGACCGGGAGAAGCTGACGGTCCGCTTCCTGCAGGTGGCCGACCTCGTCCGCGAAGCGGCATACTGGTGCAGGCAGGGCGACAGTGAGGTCGTCTCCGCCGCGCACGTGCGACGCGCGGTTGATGACGCCATCTGGCGCTCCAATCGCATCGAGCAGCGCCTGCTGGAGTTGATCGAGCAGGGGACGCTGATGGTGGACGTGACCGGCGAGCGCATCGGACAGGTCAACGGGATCGCGGTGCTGCCGCTTGGTGACTACGCATTCGGCAAGCCCACGCGGATCACCGCCCGCAGCTTCCTCGGCAAGCCCGGAGTGATCAACATCGACCGCGAGGTCGAGATGGCCGGTCCCATCCACAACAAGGCCACGCTGATCCTCGGGGGCTACCTCGGTGAGAAGTTCGCCCAGCATCAGCCGCTGAGCGTGACGGCGACCGTGGCGTTCGAGCAGGTCTACGAGGAGATCGAGGGAGACAGCGCCTCGGCCGCCGAGCTTTACGCGCTGCTGTCGAGCATTGGCGAGGTACCGCTGCGACAGGACCTCGCGGTGACCGGCTCGGTGAACCAGCATGGCGAGATCCAGGCGATCGGCGGTGTCAACGAGAAGATTGAGGGGTTCTTTCACACATGCCGGCTCTTCGGCCTCACCGGCAGCCAGGGCGTTGTGATCCCGCAGGCGAATGTGCGGAATCTCATGCTGCGCCCGGACGTCATACAGGCGATCGAGGCGGGAGAGTTTCATGTATACTCCGTCGCGACCGTGGACGAGGCGATCGAGCTGCTCACCGGTCGCGCGATGGGTGGGCCCGACGACGACGCAAGCTTCCCCGAGGGGACCGTCGGGGCTGCCGTGCAGGGGCGGCTGCTCGAACTGGCGCGACGGCACCGAGAGTTCCGTACGAGTGATGATGACGACGGTGGGATCGAGGGGGACATCTCCCCTGAATGAGAATCGGGCGGCGCGGCACCTTAAAAGATAAGGGTCAGCGTTTCGTCCCGGGGGGGGAGGACTCTTCGCTGACCCAGTGCCTCGCACAGTGTTACCCGCACGAGGACGGCTGTTCTTACACTGGGGATTATACCACAGTCCGGAAAGTTTGCAAAGTGTTAAGCGGGCTTTTTTTCCCGGAAGCGATCCAGTCCGACTTGAGGTCATGCTTTCGGCGCCTCCCGGAAGCCACCAGAACGGCCGTTTCGCACAGATTCAGCACAAAGGCGCCGTCGTCCGATCTGCGCTGTGAATTGACTTGCCCGGCCGAATCAGCTACCATGACTTGCACAAAGACAGCGTTGGCGCGGCTTCGGACTGCATATATCGGTCACTGCGGCCCTGAACATTCCGGCCGCGGAGCGTATCTAAACTCGCGGACAATGAGGCACTTCATCACACAACTGACCTCGCGAGCCCTCGCGGTATGGTGCCTGGCGCTTCTGCTGGCCGCCGCGACGTGTCATGCCGCGTTGCCTGAGGACCCTCCCTCCGACACGCCCTCCGTGGCCGAAGCCGCCGACGAAGTGGCCGCGCGCATGGCCGCACACGACGAGTTGATCAGCCGGATGCTCACCCCCCGCGCGCAGATTCGCCTTGGCCCGGGTCTGGCGAATCAGGAGCGTCTGATGCGCCGCGCGTCGAACTCCTCGCTCTCATACACCATCCGCTCGCTCTGGGCGGGTATCGTCGAGTATGTCTTTCCCCCGCACGGGCTCTTCCGACGGGGAGATCACCTTGCCCGCATCTACGATCCCCAGCTTCTCGCCGATCTCGAACGCGCTCGTGAGCGGATGCTCTCCGAAGAGGTCTCGCCTCTGACGATCGCCGCTCATGCGAGGCGCAGGGCACCGGAGCAGCCGCCCGCGGAAGATGCTGAACCTGTGATCGAGGCCGCCGCTCCGCCCGCCACGGAGGCTCCGGTTGCCCGGAACATGGCGGCCGCCAGCCCACCCGAGCCGCGCTCGGCGGCCGAGCCGGTCGCGATCCCGGACTTCGACTTCGAAGCCAACCAGGTGGAGCAGAGTCAGCTCAAGGAGCAGGCTGAGCTTGCTGCGATGTCCATCCCCGCGGCCATCGAGCAGTGCAGCGGTGCGCTGGAGGAGTTGAGGGCCGCTCAGGACGAGCTGGCCAATCGCCATCGCCTGCTTGAGCAGGGGGTGCTCGCGGAGCAGGCGCTCGGACCCGCGCAGGAGCGTGTCGCAAAGGCGAAGACCGCCTATGAGCGCGCCGAGGCCGTGCTTGTCGAGGCGCAGGAGGGATACGACCGGCTCGCCGACCGGATCCGGGCGCTCGAGAGCGACGCGACGGCGGCGCATCAGCGCATCCAGGCCGCGCGCGAGGCCAGGGCCCGGCGAGCAGAGATCGCCGCTCAGCGTGAGGAGGCGCGAGCGCGGCAGCTCTCCGAGCAGACGGCTCCGGAGCCTCCGACGGTGAGACTCGAGCGGCGGCAACCCGATCCCGGTCCCGGTGGGGCCGGCGAGAGCGGCGCGACCGTGGCCGCGGAGGCCGAGGCCGAGGGCGACCTGGTGCGCGTACATCGCATCAACCAGGAAGCGCGCGAACTCGCCGCGCCCCGCTGGGAGGACCTCAGCGCCGAGAGCCCCGGCGTTGTCAGCGAGGTGCTGGCGCCTGAGGGCGGCACGGTCGAGGTCGGAGACGAACTGCTGCGCGTCTCCAATCTGCAACTCGCACAGGTGACGGCTCGTGTTGCGATCACCGATCTCCCCCACTTCCCCATCGGGCGCTCCGTCACCATCGACTTCGAGGACTACTCCGACACCGTATTCGGCGGATGGGTGGCTCAGATCGAGCCGGTCGCCGGGACGGATGAGGCCGACGTGAGCCTGCTCGTGGTCTGCCAGTCGGGCCGCTTCGCCAACGATGCCTACCTCGCCCTGCGCTGGATGACGCTGGAGGCGGGCGTCGGGCAGGAGAAGATCGCCGCGCAGTCGCTCCAGCCCGCGATGCGTCCGCCGCGCAGTGCCGAGACCGATCTGCGCCTTGCGCGGATATTCCCGGCGATCGCCCCGCGTGAACTCTACGTCCGGCGCGCTACCAGGCCCAGTGAGCCGCTCGACTCCCAGTTCTCCGGCCGCCTGCGCCTGCAACCGATGGACAGGCTTGCCGAGCAGGGCTCCGGGCCCGACGAGGGCGCACAGAGGCTTGCGGCGCTGGGCGAGTGGCGACGGACATACATCGACGGCATGGCCACGGCCGTCCTCGATGACGGCACCTGCATCACCTATCCAACCGACGGCGACGTCTCGGAGGCGGTCCGGCTGATGCTCGCCGGCGAAGTCAACCATCGTCCGAACCTCTGCGCAGCCACGATGCGCGAGGCGCTCGGCTGGGGCCTCGGTGACGCCCACCAGTGGGCCACCCGCCTCCCGAGGGTCGGCTACGTACCGCGCGAGGACGGTCTGCCGCGCCCCGGCGACATCCTCGTCTGGCCCTTCACCTACGGCCCCAACCGCTCTCAGCACATCGGTTTTGCGGTCCGGCAGGGCCGCGAACTGATGCTGCTCTCGAACCTTTCCGGCATCCTCGGCACCACCGAGATACTCGACGGATACATCGCGTTCTACAGGCCCGCCGACAGGCCCGCATCCTGACGGTACAGTCGGTCTTTGCGCCTCGCTCCAATGCCTCCCCTGCCAGACGCGAAGTGGCCCTCTCCACTTGCAGCTTCCGCCCCCACGTTGTACAATCAGACGTGCTTTGCAGGACCGCGCCGTGCTGGAGGAATCACCATGCGCTCATCAGGGCGTCTCGCCATGACAGTCGCCGTCACCGCCGTCGTCGCTCTCTCGATCACGACCGGCTGCGCCCGCGCCCAACTCTGCCCCGAGCTGGTTCAGATCGCCGCCGAACTGGATGCTCTCGACGCTGAGATCGCGCTGATCCAGGATATGCACACCCTGCAGCTCAGCGCCGACCAGATTCGCGAGCTGATGCCCGCGGTCGCCAGTCTGCGCTCGGCCGCCGTCGAGCACGAGCAGCGGCGCGTGGAGGTACTTCAGCGTCTCAAGCCCCTGCTGGAGCAGCAGCGGGCACTCGTGCTTCGAGATGAGCCGATCTCTGACGAGCTTTCCGAGCAGATCGCAGCGATCAACAACCAGCTCATCACGATCGACATGCAACTCGACGAGGTCCTTCTGCCCCATGCCCGGATCGTGCGCGAGATGCTCACCGAGCCTCAGGTCTCCATCATCACGGGCGGGGAGGAGGCGCGGCGGCAGGTCCTCGAACTGCTTGAGTGGGTGAGGGAGCTTGATGACGCCGCCTTCGAGCAGGAGGCCCCGCCACTGGCGGCCGAACTTGCCGAGCCGGAACTGGGGCTGAGCGAGGAGGAGATCGTGGACCTGCTGGCGATCGCCCGCGCGATGACGGCCGAACAATATGAGCGCGCGGGGGAGGAGATTCGGGGGCGACTGATCGAACTCTACCGACCGTCACACGAGGCAGCCGACCAGATCATCGTTCAGGTGTTCCTGCATGAGGCCATGCCGAAGGTCCTCGAGGACATCCTGGCAGTGATGGCCGAGGATCAGGGCTGAGTTGGCGCAACCTGGGTCGCCGCTTCGCGTGTCGTGTCGCTGTCGTTATCCGTCGCGAACTGTCGCACAAAACTCGGAGGTGGACGTACTGTGGAATCACTGAAGGCCGCCGTGGTCGGAGTCTCCGGCATCGGGCGGTACCACCGAACCATCATGCACGAGCTGGACGACGTCGAGCTGGTGGCTGCCGTCGAGAAGTATCCCGACCGCGAGAAGGTCGCCGACCACGTCGGGGAGGTCAAGGAGTGGGGCGTGCCGCTCTTTGACGACATCATCCCGATGCTCGACGAGTACGCCGATGATCTTGATTACGTGACGCTCGCGGTGCCGCATCACTGGCACGCGCCCTACGCCATCGAGTGCCTCAACCGCGGCATCCACGTGCTGGTCGAGAAGCCCGTCACGGTCCTCGCACAGGACGGATGGGATGTCGTGAAGCTGGCGGAGGAGAAGGGGCTGCACGTCGCGGTTGACTTCCAGTACACCGCATTCCCCCACTCGCATCGGCTCAAGGAGTTCATCGCCGAGGGCGGCCTCGGCGAGCTGACCGATGTCATCGGGGTCATGCAGTGGAAGCGCACCGATGAGTACTACGATCGCGGCCACTGGACGGGCAAGCGCTACGCAGACGGGCTGCCGGTCTGGGACGGTGTCATGATGAATCAGGCCGTGCACCTGATGAACACCGCGCTGCAGATGGGCTCGCGCGTCGAGGACCATGCGATGCCGCGCGCGGTGCAGGCTGAGCTGTACCAGGCTCATCCGAAGATCGAGGTCGAGGACCTCGCCGCCGTCCGAGCGGATCTCGGCGAGGCCACGCTGCACTTCTACTGCACCACCAACTGCGATGACCGCTACCGCACCGACCTCGACATCTACGGCACAAAGGGCCGCGCGGAGTGGGACACCGACAGGGCCGTCGTCTACCTCGATGGTGAGGAGGAGCCGATCGTCTTCGAGGAGCCAACCGATCGCGACGAGATACACAAGAATCTTATCGCGGCGATCCGCGGCGAGACAACGAAGCTGCACGCGCCCGCCGAGGAGGCCGTGAAGGCGACGCTGCTGATCGACGGCGCCTACGCGTCCGCGCGCAGGGTCCAGCAGGTGCCGTGGACCGACATGAAGGGCATCAACTGGCTGATGGACTACTGCGCGGACCAGCGCAAGCTCTTCAGCGAGATCATCGGCTGGCCCTACGCCACCGACGCGGTTGAGATCACGGAAGACTTCCGCTTCGACGGTCTGGACGACGACTGAGCCGCACAGTGAGGGAGGCTGCGATGATGGAGGGCTATCAGGTCGGCGCATTCGCAAGACCGTGGCTGCGGTTCAGCTGGGAGCAGTTCCTCAGCGGTGCGGCGGGTGCGGGCTACCGCTACATGGGCTTCATGCGCCACCAGGGCCATGAGCTTCTTCCGGGGCTCAGCGGCGAGAGGATCGCAGAGATCAAGCAGTCCCTCGCCGATCACGGCCTGACGCCCACGACCGAGATATCCCTCCATCACAGTGGCCGCTGCCCGCTGCACCTCGGCACTGAGGCGGCGGTTGCTGAGGCGCTGGGGCAGCTCGACGTGATGGACGCGGTCGGGGTCCCCTACTACATCTCGTGCGGCACACCCGAAGAGTCGCTTCGTGAGACGCTCTTCACCGTCCTGCGGGAGGCGGCGGCGTACGGGGCGGAGCTGGGTATCACCGTCACGATCAAATCACACGGCGGCCCGGCGGGTACCTGCCACGACCTCGTGCGCATGGTCGAGACCATCGACCACCCGAACTTCGGGATATACTTCGATCCGGGTAACGTGATCTACTTCACCGGCGAAAGCCCGCTGGATGGCATCGACGAGGTCGCACCGCATGTCGTCGGCGCGATCGTCAAGGACGAGACCGGCGGTGAGCGCGGTTCGGTCGAGATCGAGCCCGGGACCGGCGACGTGCCCTTCGAGGAGGTCTTCGACCGACTCCGGGCCGGTGGCTTCACCAGCGGACCGGTCACCGTCGAGTGTCTCGGCGGGGACGATCTCGAGGAGATCAACCGGCTCGCGGCCCGCGTGCGCGAAAGGGTAGAGGGCTGGCTCGCGGGGTAGATTCGGCGGGCCGGTCGTGTTGCCCCCCGCAGCGTCCAACGGCAGCGGCAGAACCTCGCCGCTGCCGTTGTCACTTCCGTCGAGTCCCCTACTGCGCGGGCACGATCGCCAGCCCGTCAATGAACGCCGTGACCCGCGCGGCGTTGAAGCTGTGAATCCACAGCTCCATGCTCGCAGTGCCCTCCGGGGTCTCAAACGTGAACTCGAAGGGCGCCCACTCCCCCACGCCTCCGTCGAGTGAGCCAACCGCCGCGATGTTGCCCCGCGCATCCGCTTCATTCAGCTGACGACCGGCCTCATCGTAGAAGCGGATGTACATCCCGATCCCCGACCCGCTCACGTGGTGCACCTGTCCGCGCAGCAACCATGAGCCGGTGCCATCGACAGTGATCCGCGCGGACGTTACGTTCGAGCCGCGGGTATCGCTGTCGTCGATGATCTTCAGCGCGCGCTCGCCCACCGCCGCCATCTCATCAGTGATCTCACCCTGGGAGTTCGCAGGCAGTGACCATCCGGACCCGCCACGCTCGAAGTCCCCGTTGAAGAGCACGCTGTCACCGGTGAGGCCGAAGTCGCGCACCGGCG
>JBMNNW010000145.1:0-10238 GCA_050942735.1 Armatimonadota bacterium | reverse complement strand
CTTTGTGAACCGCACGCTTCGATGCAAGATTCATGCGCCACCCATGCCTGTATCAGTGGGGGCGACCGCCCGGGCGGCTCCGCGGCGAGTTCGCGGGCGTGCTCTTTGACAACTGAATACCTGCCGGCGGACGGCACCGGCGGGATCGGAGCCCCGGAGATCGCCGCCGACCTCTGCGTGAGTCCGTTGCGGACACGTCAATGCGCTCCAACACGGGGGCGGCATGCCGTGCAGGAGGGGCGGGCGCAGCTCAGAGAGCCGGCCCTGCCCGCCCACGCCGTTTGTCGGTGCCGCTGGATGGAGAGCACAGGCTCCGGGACGGCGGCGACAACTGCAACGGCCGATGCATGCAGACGGCACATGCGTCGCTCCGGACGGCAAATGCGCCGTCAGCGGACGGCCACGGGCTCCTCGTGCAGCGGGAGATCGACCCAGCCGCCACGCTCCGCGGAGAGATACGCCGCGCGCAGGATCGCGACGGACTTGCGACCCTCCGAGGCCGGGCAGGCAGGCTCGCGCTCGCCGCGGATGCAGCCGACCATGTCCTCCACGATGTTCGCCGGGCCCGCAGGGAGCGGATCGGCATCCTCGCCGACCGTCCAGTCGCACAACTGCTCGTTTTCAATCAGCGCCGCGCCGCGCGTGCCGTGGAAGCCCACGCGCGTGATCTGCGCGCTGCCGGAGTAGGTGGTGGTGGTTACGATCGAGCCACGAGCACCGCTTGTGAACTCGAGCATCGCCATCGCAAGGTCCTCGGTGTGGCAGTTCTGATGCCCGACGACCGCGTAGTGCCCGCAGACCCGCTTCACGCCGTCCATCACCCACTGCATCAGGTCCACCTGGTGGATGCCCTGGTTGGCCATCGAGCCGCCGCCGTCAAGCTCCCAGGTGCCGCGCCAGTTGGCGTAGTACTCCTCCGGGCGATGCCACTTCATCTCGATGGTCGCCAGCAGCGGCCTGCCGAAGCGCCCGTCGCGCATCGCGCGGACGATCCTCCGGGGCTCATCCTCGTAGCGGCGGCCGAAGTCCACCGCGTAGGTCAGCCCGGCCTGCTCGGCGACTGCGATCGCGGCGTCGATGGTATCCAGACGCACGTCCGCGGGCTTGGTCGTCGCCACGTGCTTGCCGCGGCGCATGACCTCAGCGGCCATCTGCGCATGCATCCCCGAGGGGGTCATCACCAGCACGCAGTCGATGTCATCGCGCTCGGCCATCTCGAGGTAGTCGGTGTGCGCGTCACAATCCATCTCCTCGGCGAACGCCCGGAGCCTGTCATGCCGCACATCCGAGACCGCCACGAGACGGGCATCCTCGCAGGCGGCCACCATCTTCGCGCGGCTGCGGCCGATGCCGAGTCCGGCCACGCCGAAGCCTATCCGTGTGTCGCTCATCTCGATCGCTCCCTCCCGACTCTGGCTGTGGAGGCAGGTTCCGCGCGGATACCACGAATACCTCGCGACCCGCGGGCAGGTTCCTGCCGGGAGACCGGGAAATCTGCCGCCGTCGCCGGCCTGTTCGCGCGGGGGCAACGAGAGCCGACGGTGGCTGTTGTGAGAGCAGGTGGGCAGACCGATGGATCGAAGACAGTTCATCACCGTGAGCGCGCTGGGCACGGCCGGTGTTTTCCTCGGCGGGCTGCGAGGGGTGGCCCAGCAGGTCGGCGCGGCGGAGTACACGTTCGTGGCGATCGCCGACCCGCATCTGCGTGAGGACCGCGAGGGAGAGGCGACCGGCGTGGACAAGTTCCGCGCGCTGCTCGCGAAGCTGCAGCAGGAGGCGCCGGAGGCGGAGTTCGGGCTCGTCCTCGGAGACATCCACCCCGAGAAGCTCGAGGAGCTGCTGCCGGAGATCGCGCTGCCGCTGCACGTGGTGCACGGCAACCACGAGAATCGCACACATCGAGAGATGCTGCGTGAGATGTTCCCGGAGGACTTCGAGGGGCGGGATTACTACGCCTTCGAGCGCGGCGACGACCTCTTCATCGCGCTTTGCACGGCGATTCCGGGCGACCACGTCGGTCATTTCCAGTCGCAGCACATCACCCCGTCCACCGGGCAACTGGCGTGGCTTCAGGAGTTGCTGTCGGGGCGCGGAAACTGGCGGCATGTGTTCGTGTACGGGCACATCCCGCCGGAGGAGCAGAATGGCGCGAACAGCATGACGCTTGCGCAGAATGACTCCCGATGGCTGCATGAGCTGGTGGCGGAGAGCCGGCCGACCGCGCTGTTCTTCGGCCACCGGCACCGGCAGATGGACTTTGAGATCGCCGGAGTGCCCGTGCACGGGGTGCGGTCGGTGAACTGGAACTCGGGAGGCGAGCCGGTCGGCGCGCTGGTGGTGCATGTCGAGGGCGAGCGGGTCGAATCGCGCTTCGTGCCGACACACTGAGCGGGGCGAGACGGCGGGCGGCGTTCAGGAGCCGGATCGGGCGAGCATGTCGGATCATCGAGTTGGCTCGCCCGACCCGGAGCAGCGACGGCACGGCGGCCCGGCCCCGTGGTGTGGCGTGTCGCCGGCGACGCGCGCTACTGGATCGTCCAGAGCGTGACCGCGCGCTCGTTCTTGATGAAGAGCCGGTTGCCTGAGAGCACCGGGTGAGCGTAGGTCGGCGTCTCCGAGACGGGCATGCGCGCCAGCTCGGTGTATGCGGCGTCGGTCGGCTCGAAGGCGACCAACTCGCCGCTGGAGGGCAGCGCGAGCACGGCGAAGCCGACGCCGACGGTGGCGCCGAACCCGCTGCGATCGAGCCGCTCATCGGCGACCCACTTCGTCTCGCCGGTCTGCGCGTCGAGGCAGAAGAGGTTGCCGCCGCCCGAGAGTCCGAAGAGAAGGTCTCCGACGCGAACTGGCGTGTTGAACTGCACCGCGACGTCGGTGTTGCTCCACAGTTCTTCGACCGCGAAGCCGTCATCGGCCGCGACGATCCGCACCGCGTGGGTGCCCCTGCCGAGCCCCGAGTAGATCACGCTCTGCCCCTCGATGATCGGCGTCGCGGCGTTGTAGGCGCGACCCTCCTGCCGGAAGGCGATCTCCCACAGCAGGGAGCCGTCGTCGAGGGAGACGCCCGCAAGGCCCTCCGCACCGAGCGTGACGATCTGCGTGTCGTCGCCGATGGTGAGCGGCATCGGAGATGCGTAGGCCGGCCCCGAGCCGTCCCAGCGCCAGAGTTCCTCCCCGTTGGCGAGGCTGAAGGCGATCAGCGCGCCGCCGTCATCGGACCCGAGGTGCAGGATTGCACGGCCGTCGATGATCAGCGGGGAGGTGGCCGTGAAGAAGCGGGGCGCGGAGTCCGGGAAGGGGGAGGTGCGCCACGCGACCTCTCCTGTCTCGGCATTGAGGCACGAGACGACGCCGCGGACACCGAGCGTGACCATCATCCCGTCGGCGACTGCGGGCGAGCTTCGCGGGTGGCCGGGATGGCGGCCCGACGGGCCATCGGGGGGCTCCTCAGCGTACGCGTTGCGCCACAGCTCGATCCCGTCGGTGGCGCTCAGACAGATAGCGACCTCCTCGCCGCCCTGCCTGGCGAAGACATAGAGCCGATCGCCGACCAGCGCGGGCGTCGCGGCACCCTCGCCGACCTCGACGGACCAGATGGTCGTGAGCGCCGGAGGCAGGGCGGCGGGCTGCGCGACCCCCGCGACCGTCCCGTCGCGACTCTCACCGCGCCACTGCGGCCAGTCCTGTGCGAGTGCGCACGATGCTCCCAGCACGACCATGCAGCAGACAGATAGTATGACGGCACGACCCGGCGTTCTCATGGCAGACCCCTCCTGTTGATGGCGCCCCGGCGGAGTCGGCGAGATGGCGCACGGCGGCCTGCGCTGTCGGACTGAGCCGCTGCCGCGAGCCGTGGTGCGGAGTGTCGCGGGGCGGACATGTGCACTGGTATTCTACACCGGATCGGTCGGGAGTCAACAGCTCGGCAGGGAAAACCGGCGTGACGGCGGGGGACGGTGGGTACGACAGCCGGGGTGTGCGTACATGACGGAGGGCCGGATCCCTCAGGACCCGGCCCTCAAAGAATTGGTAGCGCGGGGAGGATTCGAACCTCCGACCTCAAGGTTATGAGCCTTGCGAGCTACCGGGCTGCTCCACCGCGCGACGCGGTAGATATAATATCAAAGCGGGGGTGTGGTGTCAAGGGCATCGTCGGCCTTTTTTCGGGTGCTGCCGGGCGGGCCGGCCAACCGCGCCCCTCGTGGCCCAGCTGCGGGCTACGGGCCGATCTCGACGAGCCGGATCTGCTCGAGATCGGCCGTGCCGAGGCGGAACGACGCGGCCGCCGGCAGCAGGTAGGGCACCTCAAGCTGCGGGCACTCGGCGGCACCTGCCTCCTCGACGAGCTTCTCCTCAAGGATGCGCCTTCCGATTGCGTCCACCGCGACAGGGTCAACCGACGCGAGCACGCCGTTGTACGTCCAGGTGTCGAAGCGTCCGGCGCCGTCGCGGGGCCTGAAGCCCGGGCTGAGCACGTCAACGATGTGCAGGACGGTCTTGCGGCGCATCGTGGCCTTCGCGGCGGCCTCCGGGAGTTGCTCGGGATTGGTCATGAGCCGCCGCCGGTCCACATAGGGGACCGCGGCGAGGCAGTTGGTGAGCGCTCCGTGCATCCCGACCTCGGAGTCCACGCGCAGCCGCGAGATGTTGACGATCTTCGTGCAGTAGCTCAGTGCGATGCGGGTCAGGCCGTTGCGGTAGCCCTGCGTGTCGCTGGACATCACCGTGACGCCGGGGGCCCTGCCGCTGACGTCGTAGCCCGCGCGGAAGAGCGCGCTCTCCTCACCGGCGTAGATGAGGATGTTGCGCATGGGCACGCCGCGGTCCATGATCTGGCGGATGACGATGTCGAGGAGCGGGTCATGCGGCTGAATGCCCTCCACGTCCACCTGGATCCCGACGCGGTCATTGGGCGTGATGACCGTCTGCCAGGCCTCATCGGCGCTGCCGGCCCCCAGCGAGCCGGCGACGGCCTCGCTGACCAGCCACTGGATGACGCCGTAGTCGATGCGCCCCTCGGGATAGAGCCATGTGGGGTTGAGCAGTCCCTCGGTGGTCATGATGCTCTCGGCGCGAGCGAGCGCGACCACCGGACCCTCCTGCGCCGCCGACCGGCACCAGCCAGGGGCGCTGACGGTGATGAGGATGGCCGCCGCGATGAGCGGCAGCGCCTGCGTGGCAATGCGACCGGGTCGGATCACTGCGCGTCTCTCCGCTTCAGTGTGTTTTGACTTCCATCTGCATATCTATTGACAGATTGGCGGCGCCGGAGTTTCGTTGGGGGACGGCGGAGCCGGGAAGCGGAGACGTCAGCAACAGTCGTTGTCGCTCGTATGACAGGCTTCCAGCCCGTCGGTGTCGTTCGGCATACGGCGACAGGCTGGAAGCCTGTCCTACGAACGGCGTGCGGGACGGCGTACGGCGGCGCCTACGAACCGCATACGGCGACAGGCTGGAATGCCTGTCCTACGAACGGCGTGCGGGACGGCGTACGGGGGCGCCTACGAACCGCATACGGCAACAGGCTGGAATGCCTGCCCCACGAACGGCGTGCGGGACGGCGTACGGGGGCGCCTACGAACCGCATACGGCAACAGGCTGGAATGCCTGTCCTACGAACGGCGTACGGGACGGCGTACGGCGGCGCCTACGAACCGCATACGGCAACAGGCCGGAAGCCTGTCCTACGAACGGCGTGCGGGACGGCGTACGGCGGCGCCCACGAACGGCGTAGGGGGGCAGGCTGGAAGCGGGAGTGCCTGCCCCACGCGGGCCTCAGTCCTCGCGCACCACCGCGATGAAGTCGAGGCCGAGGCCGTCGCCGAGATTCGTCATGCGGATCGTGTGCGCGCCCGCGGGGAGGCTCAGCAGGATCGCCTCGCCCGCCGCATCGGTGAGCGGAAGGTACTCCCAGTCGCGCGGATGGCCGCCGAAGCCGCCCGTGGGAGCGAAGGCGATCTCCGCCGCCGACTCGTGCGGGAGCTCTCCGTTGATCGTGAACTCCCGCCGCGGATCCTCGCTGCTGGTGGCGTAGCGGAAGATCACGCGGTAGTCGCCCGCCACCGGGGCTGCGAAGTCCCACTCGAGCCAGTGGCCGAGGTCGGCGTGCCACTCGGTGATCATCTCACCCCAGATGCCGTGCCTGTCGGAGCGCACCGCCACCTCCCCGCCGCCCTGCCGGTCGAAGCCCTCGGCCTGGATGACGACCAGTTGGTCGTCGCCGAGCGCGGCCATCCAGTCGGGCATCTCAAAAGGGACGGTCGTCGCCACCTCGGCCTCCCCCAGCGACAGGCCCATGTCCGCGAGGTCGCCCAGAAGGCGCGGCGCGTTGCGGTAGTAGCTGGCGAAGCCCTTCCCGTAGCTGCTGCCGCCCGCACCCAGCGCGAGGCCGTTGGTCAGCGCGTCGAGGTAGCGCTCGTCGCCGGTCCAGCGGTAGACGCGGGCGATGTGCTCGAGCATCCGGGGCGAGGCGCCGGGGCTGTAGCGCATGTTGGGGCAGGATGTGTAGCGGAAGCCGTGGATCTCGTCGGAGTAGAAGTCGTCGATCACGTACTGAGCGCCGAGGGTGACGGCGTCCTTCACCGCCGGGTCCTCGGTGACGTCGTGGAAGTAGGTCATCCCCGTGAGCAGCATCGCGACCATGAAGCCGGCGTTGCCCTGGTGTCGCGGCTCACAGAGGCAGTGGCCCGGGAGCATCATTCGCGTCCAGCCGCCGTGCTGATGGGTGCGGCCGGGCTCTTTCTGGTAGTCGGGAAGCTCGCGCGGCTCGGTGTCCTGCATCTCCAGCGCCCAGTCGATGATCACGCGCGCGGCGTTGAGGTAGTAGGGATCGTTCGTGGTGGCGAAGCCGGCGGCGAGCTTGATGAGGTGCCAGCCAGCGGTGCGTAGCGCGTGGTGGCGGTCGTAGGGGATCGACAGCTCGCGGTTGGTCCAGTAGTCGGTGATCATCATCGCGGCCTCAAGCGAGCGCGGGTCGCCGGTGAGGAAGTGGTGCCCGAAGAGCCCCTCGACGGGCGAATGACAGACGGCCCCGCCCGAGCCGATGATCCCCGCCGAGCCCTCAGGCCGCTCATCGTAATACCCGCCGACGTGTCCGATCTGATGGATGTAGACGAGCCCCTCCCCGGACGGATCGGGCGACCAGTTGACGGTGTCCACCGCGCGGTAGTGCAGCGCGGCGGCATCGCCGGCGAAGAACGCGTCCGGGTTGCCGGAGCGGATGTACTCCAGCAGCATGGCGTGCTGCAGGTCGTACTCCTGGTTGGTCCAGTTGACGCCGCGCTCGCCGTAGCAGTCGCCGTAGTGCATCAGGCCGTAGTCGCGCTGGCGCTCGCGGGTCGCGTAGAAGTTCTCAATGTTGCGGTCGATGCCCTCCTCGTAGGCCGCGAATGCCTCCTCATCACGCGGGGCGACGTTGTAGAAGGCTTTGCTGTCGCAGTACCAATGCGGCTCGGCGGTGAGCAGCAGCGGTCGCTGGAAGATCTGCGCGCGCTCGGCCGCGCCGTCGGCGAAGTCGAGCAGAAGCTCGTGGGTCTTCGCCATCCCGCGCTTGAACGTGTATGTGCCGTCGCGCAGGTAGAAGAAGAGCTGATGGCCCTGCTCCTCGAAGGGGAACTCGTCGTAGAGACCGGCCTCGAAGGCGGGGGCGAGGTCCACGCGGACGGCGTCGCCGGAGACCGCGAAGCCCTTGGGGTAGTTCTGCCAGAAGTCGCGGACCGAGACGGCCGCGCCGCCGCCCTCGGCGACAAGCCCGCCGATGATGCGGCCCTCGACGGGCTCGGCGCCCGCGGGCACGAACTCGTCATCGAAGCGCTGCCAGACGCTCCCGCCGGGGCCCAGCGCGAGCGGCTGGGCCTCCACCACCGGCGCGTGCCAGGTGGCAGGCCCGGCCGGGACCACGTAGCTGATGCGCTCGATGTCGGCGAACTGATCGGTCTGCCGGGTCTGCAGCGCGGTGCTGGAGACGTCGTCGGGCAGCGTGTTGGTGAAGGTGTGCTGCACGCGGGCGAAGGGCCGGTCGCGCCACGCCTCGACGCGCTGCTCGACGCGGAAGCTCCGCGAGCCGTCCTCGGAGACGAGGTCAGCGAAGGTCCGGACCTCCACGCGGACCGGCCCGTTCTCGACGATCACGCGCTCGGCCTCGCTGGAGGCGGAGGAGAACGCTCCGCGGGCGGCCTCAACAAGCTCGGTGACGTGCGGCCCGTTCGGGCCGACAAGCTGGCCGTGGGCGTCGATCCGAAGCTCGATCGCGCCGGTGTCGATGACGATCTCGCCGCCCTGCTCCACCGCAAGCGGCGCGAGGTCGGCTCCGCTCCGCACGTCGCGGCCGAACTCGAGGATGTACTGCGCGCTCTCGCCCGCGGGGACGTCGGCGAGGATGCTCACCAGCACCCACTTGATCGAGCCGTCGGGCCAGGTGCCCAGCGGCCGGAACTGCGCGAGGGTCTCCTCGCCGCCATGCATGAGGCGAAGGTCGTTGACGCCGCCGAGCACGCCGCGCGGGAAGGGCACACCGGATGTGACCGGCCAGCCCACCGCATCCACGTCATGCCAGTTGCGCACGGTCAGCGGCACCTGGGTGACGCCCTCGGCGGTCGGCGGGGCGCTGGCGCCCTCGGCGTTGAAGGTAATGTCGGGGCCGAAGTACTCGGTGCCGTCGGGGGCGATCCCCACGCCGCGGCCGTGGTAGGTGACGCCCGGCTCAAGGCCGCTGAGTCGTGCGCGATGGACGAGGCGGGTGCAGTCCTCCTCGGCGATCTCGCCGTAGTCGGTGGTGCGGCCGTATTCGAAGCGGCTGGAGGAGGGCCAGGTGGTGGTCCATGAGATCCACGCGTCGCCCTCGGTGTTCACCGGCGCGGTCCAGTTGGTGTAGCGGACGTGGTACTCGATCTCACGCGCCTCCGGGGCCTCGTGGAGCAGCAGGACCTTCGCGAGGCCGTGGTTGTTCCGCCCGCTGGTGGAGCCGGCGGCCTCGAAGCCGACCACGTCGCCGGCCTGCAGGTCGCGGGGCTCGTCGAGATGGTGGATCCACTCGCGGCGGTTGCCCGCGTCGAGGACGGCCACGCCGGCGACCTCGTCGTTGATGCGGATCACGACGCGCTGATCTGAGCCGTCGTCGTACATCAGGAAGCCCACGTAGTACCTCCCCGGCGTCTGCACGGTGTGCGAGGCGCGGGCTCCCGGAGCGCGGGCGGTGAGGTGCCCGAAGCGGCGCTGGGTGAGGATGTCCACCTCGAAGCCGTCGGCGTCGAGGTCATCGTAGTTGACGACGACGTTGCGCTGGTCGGCGAGGGTGGGTCGAATGACATCCAGCCCGAAGGTCCCGACGACGTTCTGACTCTCCGTGACATCTCCCGGTCGCATGATCTTCTCCCTGTCGTTGAGCGCGACTGCCTCGACGATGAAACGCCCGGTGCTGTCGGTCATCAGTGGCTGAGGGTGCTCGTCGGTCACCGCGCTGTGACACAGCGCCCACGTCGTGAAACGCACGCCGTCCTCGTCGCGGCCCAGTTCGAGGTCGGCGGTGACCAGCAGTTGATCTTCATGCGCTGCGAAGGCGAAGGGCGGTGCGTCGGCCGCCGCGCCGTCGGGCGCGTAGGCGGTGGCGCGAGGGGTGCCGCGGCTGTGGCTGAGCATGTACTCCACGCCGAGACCCTCGCGGCCGGTGCTCGGATCGACGTCGGCGTCGAGGTAGATGTGAAAGACGGTGTCATCGAGGTTCGGCGGGGCGGCGAAGGTGGTGCGCCAGATGAAGCGGTCGCCGGCGACGTGGCCGAACTCGATCAGGACGATCTCCTTCGACGGATCGTAGCCCTCGCCGCGCTGGTCCTCGGGCGTCGGAGCGCTCTGATAGATCACGGTGAGCGCCTCGGGGAAGCCGGGGTCGGTCCCGAGGATCGCCTCGATCTCATCGGGAATGCCGTCGCCGTCGGTGTCTGCGGCGAGCGCGGGCGCGGCTGTGATGACGATGGCGGCGAGGATCGCGGCAGTGACTGAGCGCATGAACACTCTCTCCTTCGGTCCGGCGCGTCTGCGGCGCCCGTCCCCACCGCGGGCGCTGAGTTGTTCGGCCGGGCGCGTCGGCTTGGGCCGCAGTTTCGCCGGGAGGGTGGTCGCGACCTTCAGGGCTCTGTATCAAAGTCTAAGGGTTGAGTTTTGCAGTAGAGGAGCGATCTGGCGCGCCCACGAGCTGTTCGCCCAGTTCGTGTTGAGGCGGTGTATGGTCAGAAACAGCGCGG
>JBMNNW010000105.1:0-17364 GCA_050942735.1 Armatimonadota bacterium | reverse complement strand
CGTTGCCCTCAACGGAGGTCAGGTTCTGCCCGGCGACGGCCGTGGGGTCGAGGATCGTGCGGGAGGCGCCCGCGGAGCCGTCCAGCAGCGCCCGTCCGGCGTAGGTCGTGTTGGTTGCGATCTGGTCGATCGTGGTCAGGGCCGAGTCAACCTGCGCCTGCAATGCGGCGCGGGCGTCGGCGTTCTTGTTCGAGTCCGACGAGGCGTCCACCGCGAGGTCGCGCATCTGCCGCAGGAGGCCTGAGACCTCGTTGAGCGCCCCCTCGGCGGTCTTGATCAGGTTCACCCCCTGCGAGGCGTTCTGCTGCGCCACGTCGAGCCCCGAGACCTGCGCGCGGAGCAGTTCGGAGATCACGAGACCGGCCGGATCGTCCGCGCCGCGGTTGATCCGAAGACCGCTGGCGAGCCGCTCGATCGACTGGCCGATCCGGCCCGAGTTGACCTCGAGGTTCCGCTGCGCGTTCAGCGAGCTTATGTTCTGATTGATGCGTGTCAGGGACATCTGCGTTCCTCCTTCACTGCGTGAGCGGGGGCGCGGCGCCGTGTGCCGCGCCTGCCCCCTGCAAGGACCCGAATGCGGGCCGGTGAGTGTCGTGTGCGCCCGCGGCCGAACTCGCGTCCGGCCGTCCGGCGCATCTCCCCCCGCCCGCGGCGAGACGGGGGCGCGGAGGAGACTTGCGGCAGATGCAGTATCGGCGAGAGTGCTCGCGGCCTTGAGGTGACACACCGCACAGGGTGCTGCCTCAGACGCACTGCCGCGCTGTCGAGAGGCGGACTCGCTCAAGCTCGCGCACCCGGCGCCGTTAATCTGGGATGAGGGCCAGTCAGGCACAGGAGGTTATCTGCATAATGAGTGACACACGCAGGAGGCCGACCGGCGCGAGGATGATGGAGCCGCCGAGACCGGCCACGGCCGTGGAGATCGAGCCGGAGACGCTCTCACGGTTCGCGCACCAGCTCCGATCGCTTCTGACCTCAGTCGGGGCGGCCGCCGACTATCTGCTGCACCATGACCCCGAGGCGGGGGTGCGGGACGAGATGCTCGGGATCATTGCCGAGCAGACCTGCCGGATCGACGGGCTGCTTGATGACTTCCTCGTCGTCTCCAGCGCCCACCCCGGAGGGGGCGGAAGCGTCTCGGCGGTCAACATCTATCAGATCACCCGCCAGGCGGTTCGCGCGCTGGCCGGGGAGGCGCAGTCGGCGGGCGCGTGGCTGGTGCTCGACACAGCGGGCGCGGTGTCGCCCGTCATCGGCCATCATCAGCCGCTGCAGCAGGCGGTCACGGGAGCGCTTCGCGCCGTGATCGCCGTGGCCCGCAGCGGCGAGCGGATCGTCGCGCGCCTCGAGGACGCCCGCGGCGATGCGGGCGAGCGCCTGATTGAGTTCTCCGTCGTGCTCCAGTCCGATGACCCCGGGCTACGCGAGCGCACCGGGGGCCTCGCGGCGACCGACCTGTCTCTCGAAGCGGCGCGCCGCATCAGCGAGCGGCATGGCGGCACCTTCGAGGTGCTCGACGACCGGCCGGGCCTCGCCTGCCGACTGCCCGTCGCCCCGCTGCAGATCGAGCCCGCCATGGCCCTGCGCCCCGAGCGCTCCGTCCGCGCGGGCGGACCGTAGCGCGGGCGGCGTTGGCCGCCGGATGCACTCTCCGTGGCAGGAGGATGCCTCGCCGGCGCGAACCCCCAACTGAGGGTTCGCATCACGCCGGGCGAGCCGACGCGCGCTCGCGACGGCAACGGAGAGAGGGACGAAACGTGAGAATCTACATACCGTTCTACAGCCGCTACGGCAACGTGGAGCAGATGGCGAAGCTTGTTGCGGAGGGTGTCGAGCAGGTCGAGGGCGCGGAGGCGATGCTGGCCTTCACCGGCGACCCCTGCACGTCCGATGAGGTGCGCGCGGAGGACGAGCGCTGGCAGAAGACACACGAGCGCCTGCTGGAGCAGTATCCGCTCGCCGACATCTACGATCTCGCGGAGTCGCAGGGCGCGTGCTTCGGAGCGCCCACGCGCTTCGGCAACGCCGCCGCGCCGATGCGGAACTTTTTCGACAGCATGGGGCCGCTCTGGGTGGGCGGTGAGACCGACGGCATGCCCGCGGGCACCTTCGTCTCCACGCAGACCATCCACGGCGGGCAGGAGGTCACGAACCTGACGATGTGGGCGCCGATGATCCACCTCGGGATGATCATCGTCGGCATTCCCTACACGCTGGAGGAACTCAACACGACGCAGTCGGGCGGCACACCCTACGGGCCGTCGCACGTCGCGACCGTGACCGCCGACCGCCCCGTCGATGACCACGAGGCGGCCATCTGCCGCTTCCTCGGCAAGCGCGTCGCCTCGATCGCGAGTAAGCTGGCCGAGTGAGGCGAGCGCCGGTCAGGGCCCGCCAGGGCCCCGGCCCGATGCCGCCGGGGCGTGAGCACTACTCCCTCGTCGTGAGCACGTAGCGTCCGGGCTCCAAGTCCGGCGCGACCTCGATCGCCGCGCCCCGCGTCAGCCCGGGCCACGGGACGAAGTAATGCTCATGCGGCTTCTCGGGCCCGCGACAGGTGCAGGGGACGGCCTCGACAGCAGTCTCGCGGACGGTCTCTCCGTCCGAGACCACGAACGTCTCCCCCACCGTCGGGAAGAATGCCAGCGCGCTCTTGAGGACCATGAAGCGCCCGGTCTCAGCCTCCTCGCGGGAGATCCGGCGCAGGTAGGTCGTGGTCACGACGTGATCCGCCTCCTGATGGCGAGGGTGGCGACACGAGCGCTTCGATTGTACACACCTGAGAGATCGGTGCAAGCGTCCCCTGCGGACGGTGCGGGCTTCGCCTTCCCCGTGCTCGTGTTGTATAATGCGCGCCGATGACAGCACTGCGAGCGAGCCGGGAGGGCGTTTCATGGGGATTCTTCGCATCGAGGGCGCACAGATCATCACGATGGCCGACGGCGACACCCACGTCCGCGAGGGCTGGGTGCTCGAGGCTGTCGATGGCGCAATAACATACGTCGGACCCGTGGAGGACTTCAAGCCGGCGGGGGAGCCCGAGGAGTTGATCGATGGCTCGGGCTGCCTGCTGATGCCGGGCTTCGTCAACACGCACACGCACGCGGCGATGACGCTCTTCCGCGGCAGCGCCGATGACATGCCGCTTGAGCCGTGGCTGCATGAGAAGATCTGGCCGGTCGAAGCGAGGCTCACCGAGGATGACGTCTACTGGGGCAGCCTGCTGGGCTGCGCGGAGATGATTCGAGCGGGCGTAACCTGCTTCGCCGACATGTATCACATGCCGCGGGCGGGCACCCGGGCCGCGATGGACGCGGGTATCCGCATGTGCCCGTCGGGGGTGCTGCTCGGGATCGTCTCGCACGCGGAGGACATGTTCGCGGAGGCGACGGCTTTCACGCGGGAGTTCGCCCGCCGGTCGGACGTCTGCATCCATCCGATGCTCGGCCCGCACGCTCCCTACACCGTCCCCCGTGAGATGATGCAGCGCGTAATCGAGGCGGCCGGGGAGATCGGCGTTCCCGTGCATATTCACCTCGCCGAGACCGAGAGCAACGTCGCCGCGTCGATCGAGCACTGGGGGAAGCGGCCGATCCAGGCGATGGACGAGATCGGTCTCTTCGAGCTGAAGGTCATCGCCGCGCACTGCGTCCACCTCGATGACCGCGACATCGAGATCGTCGCGGAGAGGGGCGTCGGGGTGGCGCACTGCCCCGGCAGCAACCTCAAGCTCGCGAGCGGGATCGCCCGGACGCGCGATCTGCTCGCGGCCGGCGCGAGGGTCGGGCTGGGGACCGACGGCAGCGGTTCGAACAACAACCTCGACCTGCTGGAGGAGGCGCGGCTGGCGGCGCTGATCGCGAAGGTGGACACCGGCGACCCGACGGCCGTCCCGGCGGAGGCGGCGCTTGAGATGGCGACGATCGGCGGCGCGCGCGCGATCTTCCTCGACTACTGCATCGGCAGCCTCGAGGCGGGAAAGCGCTGCGACTGCATCCTCGTGGACCTCGACGCCCCGCACATGCACCCGCGCCACAGCCTCGTGTCACACATGATCTACTCCGCGCAGGCGGAGGATGTAAAGGCGACGATCGTGGACGGGAAGGTCCTCATGCGCGACCGCCAGTTGCTCACGGTGGACCTGCCGGAGATCTACGCGAGGGCCGCCGAGAGCGCGGGGCGCTTGTTCGAGTGACGGCCGGGGCGAGTGTCGTGTCACGGATCGCGGTGGTCGCTTCCGCGCCTCCGTCGTCTCAGCGAGTGAACCACGCACCGCTCCGCTGCGTCCTTGCATGAAGTGCTGACGGCGGCGTATAATCGACACACCGCCGCCACACGCAGATGAGGAGCAGCGTCCAATGCAGCAGACCACCCATGTCCGGCAGCGGTTGACCGTCATCGTCGCGGCACTTGTTCTGTGCGCGCCCGCGATGGCCGCGGTTGACACGTACATCCTCGGCGAGCCCGCTGAGATCTCCCCAGCACCCCAGCTCAATGAGGGTGTTCTGCTGGGCGCACCCGCCCCGATCGCGGGGAAGCTCGGCTGCCGCTTCATGCGCGAGGGCACCGACAGCCTGCTGATCGTCACCCCCGCCGACAGGCGCATCATCATCACCGCCGGCAGTGACACGCTGCTGGTTGATGGCGTCGCGGTCAGGATGCCGCAGGCCGCGTTCCTCGCCGGAGATCATCTCATCAGCCCCCTGCGCCCCGTCCTGCAGGCGATCGGCGCGGCGGTCGGCTGGAAGCCCGAACTCAACCGCCTCGACATCTGCACGCGCATCGACTCGATCCGCGTCTTCGCCGATGAGGGCGGTGCGCGCGTGGAGGTGTCCACCCCGCTGCGCTCGACGGCGAAGCTCGTTCGCGTCTCCGACCCCGAGCGCGCCTACGTTGACATCCCCGGAGCGGCCGTGAGCCTCGATCACGAGCACACGCTCGTGGGCCTCGGCGGCGTCGCGCGCGTGCGGTGGGGGCAGTTCGCCAGCGATCCGCCGGTCGCGCGGGTGGTGATGGACCTGCGCCGGCCCGCCGACGTGCGCTGGGCTCCGCACCCGGACGGCCTCGGAGGAGCGATGGTCATCGGCGAGCCCGCACCCGACGCGCCGATGATTGAGCGCCGCGTGCCGAGGATCACCGGCGTCCGCACGAACACACCCGACGGGAACACGACCCTCGTTCGTGTTGAGCTGTCCGATCCGGCGGCGACGAAGCTGCACGTGCAGCGCCAGCCGCCGCGCGTGACGATGAGCTTCCCCGACGCCGCTCCGGAGACGCCGCTGGCGCCGTTTGCGGTCGATGGACCCTTCGTCGAGTCGCTGCGCCTTCAGGGTGTCGCCGGCGCGCCGGGCGCGAAGCTGATCCTCGAGATGAAGCAGCTCATCCACTTCGACATCGACGAGGCCGACGACCCCGCGGCCGTCACGCTGATCTTCAAGCGCGGGAGGCTCGCGGACAAGCGCGTGGTGATCGACCCCGGCCACGGCGGCCGCGACTCCGGCGCGCGCGGAAACCGGCTGCTGGAGAAGGAAGTGAACCTCGACGTGGCGCGGCGCGTCGCCGCGAAGCTGATGGCGATCGGCGCACAGACGGTCCTCACCCGCGAGGGCGACGTCTACGTCGGCCTTTACGACCGCCCGGAGCTGGCGAACCGGATCGACGCAGACCTTTTCGTGAGCATTCACGCCAACGCGATGCCGAAGCGCAACACCGGGCACGGGACTGAGACCTTCTACTACCACGACCGCAGCATGTGCCTCGGCGCGGTGATCCACCACGAGTTGGTGAAGGCGATGCGCCGGGCGGACCGCGGGCTCAAGTGGGCCAACTTCTGCGTCACCCGCGAGTCGCATATGCCGGCGGTGCTGGTCGAGCTGCTCTTCCTCAACTCCGACGTGGAGGAGGCGCTGCTTGAGAAGCCCGAGGTGCGCGCCGCCGCCGCCGACGCCATCTTCGAGGGCCTGCGACAGTACGTCGAGGGCACCGGCAGCGCGCCCGAGCCCTCCGCGTTGGGGATGTGACCGCCCCCGCCCTATTGAGCGCTGCGCCTGGTGACAGCCACGCCGATGAGCGCCACGGCACCTGCCAGCAGGAAGAGATCGATCTGCACGCCGAGGCGAAGAGTCCCGATGAGCGCGTAGAGCAGGCCGGTGCCTGCGAGCAGAAGACTCCATGCGCGACTGCCGAGACCGTCTGCCAGCAGCGCGAACCCGATCACGACTGACAGAGTCGGGCAGGGGATCAGCCCGAAGGGCGATCGGAAGAGCAATGCCAGCGTGCTCTCCACGCTCACGAAGTGGGGATAGACCCATCCGAAGCCGATCATCACCGCGCCCGCGGCAGTGGCCCACATCGCTCCGGAACTGACCGGGCGTGGCGCCAGTCTCAGCGCGAGGATCACCAGCGCCGCCGAGAGCACCGCGAAGACCGCCCCGTTGAAGGGATTGCCAATCAGCCACGCCACTGCCGACACGGAAGCCGACGGCGCTGCGAGCAGCGCTCCCGCCAGCCGCCGATCCGGTCGCCATCCGACCACCAGGGCGACGACCGCCGCCAGCATCACAGCGTGCCATGCGACCGCCAGGGGCCAACCCTGGTCCGCCGCGGTCTGCAGTTGGTCGAGGATCTCCGCTGCCTCAGGCATCACAACTTATACCTCCCCGTGCCATGAATCGAGAGCCCGCCGCCGGTCGGTCGCCAGTCTACGCCTGTGCGCTCCACGACGCAAGCTCGTGGACCAACTTCTGAAGCCAGCAAGGACTATCCTTCGCGCGGGGCGAATTGCCCTGTCACAACCACCGGATCGACGACCCCACGGAGGTCTTTCAGCGTGCTGCGAGAGGACGGACGTGCCAACGACGAGCTGCGTACCTGCCGCATTACCCGCAATATCAACAAATACGCCGAGGGCTCATGCCTGATAACCCTCGGTCATACACGCGTCCACTGCACCGCGTCGGTCGAGGACTACCAGCCGGGCTTTCTGCGCAACACCGACCAGGGCTGGGTCACCGCCGAGTACTCAATGCTCCCGCGCGCCACGGGCGAACGCACCCGGCGCGCCGGCGACACAGGCATCTCCGGCCGCACTCACGAGATCCAGCGGCTCATCGGCCGCTCGATGCGCGCGGTGTGCAACCTCGAGGGCCTCGGGCCGGTCACCATCAAGCTCGACTGCGATGTGCTCCAGGCCGACGGAGGCACCCGCACCGCGTCGATCACCGGCGCCTGGGTCTGCCTCGCCGATGCCTGCCGCTGGCTGATGAACAACCGTGGCCTCAAACGCTGGCCGCTGCGCAGCCAGGTCGCGGCGATCTCCGTCGGCGTGGTCTCCGGCGAGGTGCTCCTCGACCTGGCGTACTCCGAGGACTCGCGCGCAGGCACGGACATGAACATCGTCATGACGGGCGACTGCCGGCTCATCGAGGTGCAGGGCACCGCCGAGGCCGCGCCCTTCACCGACACGCAACTGATGGAGATGCTCGCTGTGGGGCGCAAGGGCTGCGAGACGCTCTTCGCGTTGCAGCGCGAGGTGCTGGGCGACGTCCTTCCCTGACGGGATGACCGACGGCAGGTCCGCGGAGCGGTTGATCGATGACGGCGCGCCTGATGCTTGCGACGGGGAATGAACACAAGGTCCGCGAGATGCGCGAACTGCTGGCCGACCTCGACGTGGAGGTCGCGCACATCGGCGAGCTTGACGAGCCGCCGGAGCTGACCGAGACCGGCGAGACCTTCGCGGAAAACGCCCGCGAGAAGGCCCTCGGCTGCGCTCGCGCCACCGGCGAGTTGTGCCTCGCCGATGACTCGGGGCTGATGGTGGACGCCCTCGGCGGTGATCCGGGCGTCCGAAGCGCGCGCTACGCCGGGGAGGGTTCGACCCAGCAGGCGCTGATCGACAGGCTGCTGCGCGAGCTTGAGGGCGTCGAGCCCGCCGGCCGCACCGGCCGCTTCGTCTGCGCGCTGTCGCTGTGCGGGCCCGAGGGGGAGGTCGGCCGCTGGGAGGGCACGGTCGAGGGCGTGATCACGCTCCACCCCCGTGGCGAGGGCGGCTTCGGCTACGACCCGGTGTTCTACTACCCTCCCGCGGACATGACCTTCGCGGAGATGACGCCGGAGGCCAAGAACGCGGTGAGCCATCGGGGCAGGGCGCTGGCGAAGTTCCGCACGGACCTCCCGGAGACTCTCCGGCGCAGAACCCTCAGAGGGCGCGGCGGCTGACAGGCGAGCGAGGACGGCGAGAGGGGTCGGCGGCATGTCGGAGCGCGAACGTGGCCGCATCAGCGGGTGCGGCCGGCTGCTGATTATCGCAGGCTTGTGCGCGGCGGGCGTGGCGCTCCTCGCGTGGCTGATCAAGCTCGAACTCCGCGGCGAACCGAGCGGCTCGATCGCCGTCTGGATCACCGACTCGGGCTCCCGCTACCATCGCCGCGAGTGTGCGGCGCTGGCGCGGAGTCATCCGCGGGAAGTCACGCTGGCTCAGGCGAAGGCGCAGGGCCTGGGGCCCTGCGATCTGTGCGGACCACCGGCGTAGTCGCGAAGTGAACTCAATCAGACAGATGCGAGGGGATCGAAGATGGAGCTGAAGCTCTCAGCCCGCGAGTACCTCAGCCGCGGCGACAGCTACGAAGAGAAGATGCAGTACATGATCGACGCCGGCTACGACGCGATCGAGCTGACCGGCCGCCCCGACATCCTCGAGGTCACCGACGAGATCGCCGCCGCCTCGCGCAACACCGGTTGCGCGGTCAGCACGATCTGCAGCGGCGGGCGCGGCGCGCTGATGGCCGCCGAGCGCGACCAGCGCGAGATCGCGATGGAGGACCTCAAGAACTTCCTCACCGCCGCCGGGCAGATCGGCGCGGTCGGGGTCATCTACGCCCCGCTGATCGCGGTGCTGATGAACCCCGATCAGTACACGCGCCTGCCCGACCTCTCCCCGCTGCGCGGGCGTGAGGAGCTGGAGATGGAGCTGCTGGCCGAGCTTGGCGCGGAGATCGCCGAGCACGCCGAGGGCGAGGGCGTCTGCGTGCTCTGGGAGCCGCTCAACCGCTACGAGCAGTGGTGGTTCAACCGTCTCGCGGACGGCGCGGCCCTCTGCGACCGGGTTGACCGGCCGGGCTGCCGGATCATGGCCGACTTCTTCCACATGAGCATCGAGGAGGACACCATCGCCGACGCGCTGCGGGAGTACGCCGCCGACTACGTCGCGCATATCCACCTCGCCGACAGCAACCGCGTCACGCCCGGACACGGGCACACCGACTTCGCGGCCGCTTTCGCCGTGCTTGACGAGATCGGCTGGGATGGGTACATGGCCCTCGAATGCCGCACCCGTGGCGACGCGACCGAGGATATCAGGCGGGCCGCACAGTTCCTGCGATCACTTGTCTGAGGTGCCGATGGTGACGGGAGAGGACAGCACAACCGAACGCGAAAGCCCCCTGACCGTGCTTACGATCATCACACCGGCACGGTACTCCGGGGCCGAGCGCGTCGCCGTCTACCTCGCCGAGGGTCTGCAGTGCCGCGGCCATCGCGTCGTGTTCGCCTGCAAGCACAACGAGCAGCTCCTCGAGGCACTGGAGAAGCGCGGGATCGAGGCCCATCCGCTCCCGATCTCCGGCAAAGGTAATCTGATGGCTCCCTTCCTGCTGGCGTGGTTCGCCGAGTGGGTGGGGGCGGACGTGATTCACACCCACCTGTCCACCGCGAGTCTCTGGGGCGCGGTCGCGGGGAAGCTCACCGGCATCCCCACCATCGCCTCGGTCCACGCCCTCAACATCAAGACCTGCTACGTCTACTCGGACATGCTTGCCACCTGCTCGGAGGGCGTCCGTCAGCATATGATCGCACAGGGAATCCCGGGCGAACGGATCGAGGTCATGTACAACGGCCTCAGCCCCCGGCAGTTCGAGGATATCCCGCCAAAGCGCGCGGTCCGTGACGAGCTGGACCTGCCGCATGACGTGCCCGTGATCGGTGAGGTGGCTCACCTCTCACCGCGCAAGGGGCAGACTCACCTGCTCGACGCCGTCGTCCGGCTGCTGGAGCGCTGGCCGGCGTTGATCTGCCTGCTGGTCGGCGAGGGCGAGGACAGGGAGGCGCTTGAGGCCCGGGTAGCGGAGCTGGGCATCGAGGACCACGTCCGACTCACAGGCTACCGGCCCGACGCGCGGCGGATCATGATGGCGATGGACGTCGTCGTGCTCCCATCGGTCGCCATCGAGGGCCTCGGCATCGCGCTCATCGAGGGCGCGTTCGTTGGCAAGCCCGTCGTTGGCAGCGACGCACCGGGCATCCGCGAGGCGCTCGTGGACGGCAGCACCGGCCTGCTCGCGCCGCCCGGAGACGCCGAGGCGCTCGCCGGAGCGATCGGGCAGATCCTCGAGAACCCCACCCTCGCCAGGGAGATGGGGCGGCGCGGGCAGGAGCGCGCGGAGAGCATGTTCACGCTCGATCACATGGTCAGCAGGGCCGAGGAACTCTACCGCCGACTACTCGCAAACAACAAACTTTAATATACGAACAATGTGACCGCCACGGGCGTCATCGAACGTGACTTGTTGCGGAGTCAACGGTCAGCGCCTCCGCGTATGATCACCGAGTTTGCTTGACTCTGCGCGACAGTATGCTATCATGCGTGGCAATGGGGCGCCGGTTTGGACTGCAAGTTTCCGTCGTAAGACGTCAAATGACTCCTTGTGCGTCGGCCCTGGTGGCGGAACTGAATTGAACCCCTCTTGGTGAGCCAGTCCCTCGTACATGGTGGGAGGTGTGAGTATTGGCGGATCTGAACTTCGTGGCACTGACGGGATTCTCGACCCGAGAGCCCGCCCTGAGGCAGAAGTCATCCGGCCAGGTCAAGGCTGAGTTCAGCTTTGAGGTGGATCGCCCGTTCCTGCGGGCCAACGGAGAGTCTGTCTCCGATCTCTTCCTCGTCGATGCGTGGCAGGAGCTTGGCGAGTGGGTGATGGAGAACGTCGAGGCGGGCACTCGCCTGATGATCGTCGGCACGCTGAACAAAGAGAGCTACAACAGCCACGGCGCGCGCGAGCACATGACGATCGTCAAGGCAAAGTACATGCGCAAGACCAGCGGCAGCCTTGCCGACCAGGCCGGAGAGCTGTCCGGCCTCAAGGGCGACGCCTGGACCGAAGAGTTGCTGCTCGAGGCGTGCGAGATGATTCACGCGGCCATCAAAGACGATGACGCGCCGGCCAGCCTCGACAGCGTCGAGGTCGCCGGGCAGGCCTGACGATCGACCGCGCCAGGTGCGAAGATGGCGGCTCGGCAGCCCGCACCATGGGCTGCCGATCTCTTTGGGGGCAACCCAGATCAGCGACACGGTGAGCACACCAGCGGCGGATGAAGCGGCCTACCTGCACCTGTGTACCGACGGTGCGGGAACCCGCGTGGCCGCGACCGGAGCCTGCCATGCCTCGGTCGCCTGGAGATCCACCGCCCGCCCCGGTGAGATCGACGGCCAGCTCCTCAGCCTCGTCGAGGAGCTTGATGCCGATCGCGTAATGGTCTACGACGCGCGCCTCCCCGCCGCCCTTCTCTCGCAGGAGTCGATCGCTCACGCCACCTCGAGCCTTCGCACCCGTCTGCGTGATGTGATGGCCGGGGTGCTGCTGCTCTGCCCCACGCTGCGCGACCTCTCCCTCCCCGCCGTCGCCCGCGAGCTGGGCGTCGCCGATGAGGACACCCCCGCGATCATCTCCGATCCGGCGGAGGGCGCCGAGCTGTGCCACCGGGTGGTGGGCGCTTTGCACCGTCGCCTCGGGCGGATGCCCGCGCCGGTCCTCGCGCTGATCAGGGAGCTGCTCGCCTCCGACGCCGACCTTGCGTGGCTGCAGGTCGATGCGATCGAGATGCCGGCGCTGGAGGCCGCGGCGCTGGAGATGCTGCTGGCCGCCCGGCCCGGGGCCCCCGCTCTCCGCCGCCGCGAGCGTCTGCCGATGGAGGCGCCGCTGCCGGGCGTGGCCGCCGGCCTGCTCGGCGAGGACGGGCCGGTCGCCACGGCACTGGAGCGCTACGAGCATCGCCCGGGGCAGATCGAGATGGCCGAGGGCGTCGGATCGGCGCTTGAGGACGGGGAGATTCTCATGGTCGAGGCGGGGACCGGCGTCGGCAAGTCGCTGGCCTACCTCGTCCCCGCGATCCTGTGGTCGCGGGCCAACGCGCAGCCCGTCATCGTCTCCACCAACACCAAGAACCTGCAGGAGCAGCTCATCGAGAAGGACCTGCCTCTGCTGCGAGAGAGCCTCGGGATTGAGTTCCATTCGGCGCTGCTGAAGGGCCGCACGAACTACGTCTGCGTCCGCCGCTTCGTCTCGCAGATCCGCGACGCAATGCTCTCGATGATGCCCGATGACCGGAAGGCAGCCGCCTTCCTCGTCTCGTGGTTCGCCGCCTCCCGCAGCGCCGATCTCGACATGATCCCTGCGGAGGCGACGGCCGTCTTCCCCGGTCTCGGCCGACTGATCGGCCAGGTGCGCTCCGACCGCGTGACCTGCCTCGGCCGCGGCTGCGAGCACGCCACGCGCTGTCCGCTGCGCGTCGCCCGCGCGACCGCCCGCAATGCCGATGTAGTCGTCTCCAACCACGCGCTGACCCTCGCGGACACGCAGTTCGACGTGCTGCCCGAGGCGGGCCGGGTGATCTTCGACGAGGCGCACAACCTCGAGAACGTCGCCACCGACCAGCTCGGCTACGAGGTCTCGAACTTCAGCTTCCGGGAGCTGCGGCGGACGGTCGCGGGGGGCAGTCGCAATCAGGGCTTCCTCGGCAGCCTCGCGAACCGCCTGCCGGAAACCTCCGCGGAGAAGGCCGCCGGTATCTCAGAGGCGCGCGCGCGACTATCCGCCGCGGCGGAGGCGATGGACGGGGCGGGTGAGGCGCTCGGCGCGGCGGTGATCGACCTGTGCGTGGCGCTCGACAGCGAGGCCGGCGCGGGCCGCGCGCGCATCCGGCTCGACGGCAACGTCTACGCCACCGGGCAGTGGCAGAGCGTCGGCGAGGCGGTGGCGGCAGTCAGGAGGCGGCTCGACACCGCCGCGGCCGCGCTGGGCGAGATCGCCGAGACGATGGCCGAGGGAGCAGAGCGCGGCACGCCTGAGAGCGACATCGCTCTGGAGGCGGCGGGCGCGCGGGTGCAGGTGGCGGAGCTGTCCTCGGCGCTGGGCACGGTGATGGACGATGAGGCGGGCGCGGGCTACGTGCTGTGGGCGGAGACGGTGCGGCGGCGCTGGGGCGAGCTGTGGCGGCTCGCGGCCGCGCCGATCGACGTCGGTCCGGCGCTGCAGCGGGCGGTGTATGATCGGCGCGACTGTGTCATCATGACCTCCGCGACGCTGACGGTGGACGGGTCGTTCGCATACATGAAGCAGCGGCTGGGGCTCGACGGGCCGGACGCGGTGCCGCGCGAGCAGGTCGTTCCGTCGCCCTTTCACTACCCCGAGCAACTCCTGCTGTGCGTGCCGCACGACATTCCCACGCGCGGCGAGGAGGGCCGGGAGGAGGCACTCGCCGGCGCGCTGCTGGACATCGCGGAGACCGCCGGGGGCGGCGTGCTGCTGCTCTTCACCTCGCGGGCGCAGATGGACCGGACGTTCAATGCTATCCGCGGACGCCTGGCGGACATCGACCTCTCACCGGTCTGCCAGTACACCTCCGGCCCGCGGAACTGGTTGCTGCAGCAGCTTCGCGAGCGTGAGAACACGGTGCTTTTCGGGCTCAAGAGCTTCTGGGAGGGCGTTGACGTCCCCGGCCAGGCGCTCCGCTGCGTGGTGATCACGAAGCTGCCTTTCGCGGTGCCGACCGACCCGATCGTGCAGTCGCGCTGCGAGCTTGCCGACCGGCGCCGCGCGGACGGCGGCAGTGATTATTACATCCCGGAGACGATCCTGGCGTTCAAGCAGGGTTTCGGCCGGCTGGTTCGCTCGGCGACGGACTCGGGCGTGGTCTTTGTGCTGGACAACAGAATCATCACGCGGCGTTACGGGCAGCGTTTCTTCGCGTCGATCCCGGACTGCCGCATCGTCGTGGAGCCCTTCCACGAGTGCCTCGTCGAGGCGGAGCGGTGGCTGAGGCGCTCGTAGTCGCGGCGGGCCGGGTTGGCAGCTCAGTTTCCGCTCGCCATGGCGCATTGCGGACGCACGCGCAGTCGGCGGGCCCCCGCCGCAACGAAAACACGGAGGCGTATCCTGATGTCAGACGCTGAGATGATCTGGACCGATGACGGCTGGTGCATGGCCTGCGGCGAGCACAACCCGCGGGGGCTTCACATGGAGTTCCGGCAGGAGGGGGAGTATTACGTCTGCGACTTCAATCCCGAGCGCTACCATCAGGGCTGGGAGGGGATCGTGCATGGAGGCATCCTCGCCACGCTGCTCGATGAGGCGATGAACGACATGCTCAGCCGCAACGGTGAGCCGGTCGCGACCGCTGAGTTGTGTGTGCGCTACAAAGAGCCCGCGAGGGTTGGCGTCCCGCTGCAGATCCGGGCGTGGATGACCCGCGAACGCCCGCCGCTGTGGGAGGCCGCGGGCGACATCACCGACGCCGGTGGACGCGTTGTGGCGACAGGGACCGCGAAACTGATGCGCATCAGGGCAGATATCTGACCGCAGCGAACAGCGGGCGCATGCACACAGGAGGGGCGAGCTTCGCTGCTCGCCCACGTTGATCGCACCGCGGACGCCCCACCGAAACCGAAGAACGGAGAGCGGTCGGATGATCGTAGACAGCACATGCCTCGCGAGGCTCGTCGCCGAGGCGAGGGAGTACGCCCTCGGCCTTGTGATCCGGCGCGTGATCCAGCCCCGGCACGACCTGCTCGCCCTCGAACTCGGTCGAGCGGGCCCATGGCAGTGCCTCGTCATCGACTGGTCGGCGGAGTTCGGCAGGCTGCACCTGGCCGAGGAGATGCCCGAGCCGGGACTGCGCGACCAGCGTTTCAGCGGGGCACTCCGCCGCCAGCTTCGCGGCGCGCGCATCGAACGGATCGAGCAGATCGACTTCGACCGGCTCATTGAGATCGAGTTCAGCAACTGCGAGCAGCTTGGCCCGCAGTGCCGCCGGGTGCTCGTTGCGGAGCTGATGGGGCGGCACTCCAACGCCGTGCTGCTCGATGACGACGAGCGGATCATCGAGGCGGGCAAGCATGTCACCGTGCGCGTGAACCGCTACCGGCAGACGCTTCCGGGCCTCGCCTACGTCCCGCCACCGGAGTTCGGCCGCGTGCCGCCGCACGACGCCACGGAGGAGCAGGTGGCGGAGAAGGGCGCCGCGGTGCTCGACCAGAAGCTCGACAAGTTCGTCCGCTCGACGTGGCACGGCGGCAGCGATCTCTTCGTGGCGGAGGTCTGCGCACGCGCAGGGCTCGACGCCGACAGCGCCCTGCGCGAGCTTCCAGGCGGCTGGGAGACTCCGCTGGCCGAGCAGCTTCGCGCGATCCCGCGAGAGGCGGGCACCCCGGGCGACGCATGGATCTACCTCGCCGAGGATGGCGCGACGCCCGAGTTCGCCTACCCGCTGGAGCTGTGGCATATGCCCGAAAGCCCTCGCGAGCGGCGCGAGTCGCTCAGCGCGGCGATCGATGAGGTGCAGACGCGCATCTCGACCGACCAGCGCGTTCGTCAACTCAAAGAGCGGCTGATGGGGGCGGTGCGGGAGGCGCAGAAGAAGGCGGCCCGCACGATGGACAGGCGGCGGGAGGCGGTGCGGGAGGCCTCGGAGGCCGAGAAGAACCGCGAGCGCGGCGAACTGCTGATGGCCTACCTCCACCAGGTACCCGACGGGGCGGAATCCGTCACCCTGCCCCGCTTCGACGGTGACGGGGAGATGGAGATCGAACTCGACCCGAACTTCAAGGTGCTGGAGAACGCGCAGGCGTACTTCAAGCGCTACAAGAAGAGCGCCCGGCTCAATGAGATGGCGCCGAAGCTGCTGGCGGCGGCGCGGCATGAGCTGGATTACATCGACCAGGTGCGCACGCAGATCGAGGTGGCCGAGACCGCCGATGACCTCCGCGCCATCGAGGAGGAACTCGTCGAGGAGGACTACCTCAGCGAGAAGAAGGCCGACCGGGCGCGTCCGCGCAGGGAGCGCCGGGGCCCCCGGCGAGCGGAGACCTCACAGGGCTATCCGCTGCTTTACGGCAAGAGCGGCCACGAGAACGACGCGGTCCTCCGCGCGGCGCAGCCGGACGATCTGTGGTTTCACGTGAAGGGCGCGGCCGGCCCGCACGTGGTGTTGCGCGCCGACGGCCGCCCTGAGGACGTCCCTGAGGAGGCGATCCTCGAGGCCGCCCGGCTCGCCGCGGCGCTCAGCAGCCAGCGGCGCGACAGCAAGGTGGAGGTGGACACGGCGCTCGCCCGGGAGGTCAACAAGCCGCGCCGGGGCCGACCGGGGCTCGCGTACTACCACGCCGACCGTACGATCCTCGTGGACCTCGACGAGATGCGCGCGGAGCAATGAGCGCGCACGGCCGAGCCCCCTGGCACCGAAGCCTTCCGGCGTCTGGCCGGGCGCGGCATCACCGGCGCTCGTATCCGGCAGCCGCCTCCACGAAGTCCTCCGTCTCCACCAGCGTCCACGTCTCCCCGCCGTCCTTCGAGGTGATCATCGCGCGGTTGTGGTAGAGGCCCGGGAAGTCCTTTGCGTATGCGTGATCGGTCCAGTGCGAGTATGAGACGTAGAGCGCCCCCGCCCTGTCGATGCTGAGCTTGTGGTAGTAGATCGAGTACCCTCCGACCGGCGGGATCACCAGCGGCCGCGCGGGCTCCCACTCGCCATCCTTCGGCTTGCGCTGATATGACAGGCCCATGTAGTACGTGAAGTCCGACAGGTACTCGTCGATGCCGCTGCGGTTGTCGCGGTAGACGATGTGCAGCGTGTCATCCGGATCGCAGACGAGGCCGATGTACGTCTGCCGCGCCCGACCATCCTCGTCGGTCCACTGATCCACCCATCCGGCGTCATGCACCTTCACCGGCTCGGTGAAGCCGCCGGTGACATCGTTGGGGCGCAGTGAGTGCGCGTAGAAGAAGTTGTCGCCGTGCGCGCCGGTCACCACGTGGATGATCCCCTCGCTGTCGAGAACGACCGCCGGGACGTTGTGCACGTCGTTGACCGGCGGGGCGTACGTAATGAAGACCTTCTCCGAAAGCTCGCCGGTCGCGTGGTCGTACGTGGCGATGTACGTCGGCACGCCCGGGTCCTCGGGGTCGGTGACCTCGCCCCAGACGATGTGAGTGCGGCCGTCTCGGGTCGCCAGCGATGGTGGCGCGCCCGAGTGGATCGCCCCGCCGAGACAGTTGTCGCTGATGACGACGGGCCCGGGGATGACCAGTTCGC